>NZ_JARFYL010000001.1:0-641316 GCF_029194425.1 Kaistella sp. PBT33-4
TGAGACATCTTTTAAGGGTCGTGGGAGATGACCACGTTGATAGGCTACAGGTGTAAAGTCAGTAATGGCATAGCCGAGTAGTACTAATTACCCGTAGATTTATAGCCTGATATAGGCGCACCCAGCAGGTGCATGTACGGTTATCTCTTTGTGAACGTTTTTATCGATTTTTTAAATCAGACAGAAGATTTAAAGACAAGAGATAAGAGACTAATGTCTCGTGTCTCAAATCTATCCATCTCCAATCTATTTAAATAACATATACTGTACAACCTTTTGTACAAAACAACCTTTAGGGTGGTTTTAGCAGAGGGGCTCACCTGTTCCCATTCCGAACACAGAAGTTAAGCCCTCTAGCGCCGATGGTACTGCGAAAGCGGGAGAGTAGGTCGCCGCCAGTTTTTTTTCATCCGCCTCGGCGGGACACAATCCTCAATCACACACGTGGTTGGGGATTTTTTTGTTTGGTGGAATAAAGAACAAAGAACAAAGAGCAAAGACTTCAGATATGAGATATTAGAGGTTAGAGGTTAGAGGTTAGAAGTTAGAAGTTAGAAGTTAGATATGAGAGTTTAGAAGTTAGATATGCCTGGTTAATCTGCTTACAGCTTACAGCTTACTGCCTATAGCTTACTGCTTATAGCTTACTGCTTACCGCCTACAGCAGCTATCTGCCCGCTAAATGCTGACCGGAAGACGCAGAAACCAATCACCAGTCACCAGTCACCAACGGCCAGTTAGAAGTGAGATATGAGAGGTTACGCTGCTTACAGCTAACAGCTTACAGCTTACAGCCTACAGCTGATGGCTGACTGCTGACCGCTGATGGCTGACCGCAGAAACCAATCACCAGTCACCAGTCACCACTCACCAACGGGCAGTTAGAAGTGAGATATGAGAGGTTAGGCTGCTTTCAGCCTACAGCTTACTGCTTATAGCTTACTGCTTATAGCCTACTGCTTACCGCTTACAGCAGCTATCTGCCCGCTAAATGCTGACCGGAAGACGCAGAAACCAATCACCAGTCACCAATCACCAACGGCCAGTTAGAAGTGAGATATGAGAGGTTAGGCTGCTTACAGCTTCCTGCTTACAGCTTACAGCCTACAGCTGATGGCTGACTGCTGGCCGCAGAAACCAACCACCAGTCACCAATCACCACTAACAATCCTCACAGCACACTTCAGTTATCGGTACGAGCCTGGAACTTCGGTAAATCCTGTACTGTCCCAGCATATCAGTAAGCGGATTCGCTATGTTGCGGTTTTTTATATAATCGTCGTAGGAGATTTCATGGTCATTCCTTTTATTTCGGGTGTCATACTGCCATTTATTGTTCAGCGGAAACATTTCCACAGCAAGTACGCTCAGATTATTGTTCCTTGGAAGACCCAGTTCTTCAAGTTTGTTTCCAATCTCATTTACAGTGAGGCGTGCAGTACCTTTTTTATTTCCTTGTGGCCTTAACATAGCTCCATTATGAGATTTCCCGGGATCAAATAATAATGGTCCGGAATCAATCAGAATGTTCCTGAAAGATTCGCCATCGGCCTGCATAACCTGTGTATACAGGAGATACCACAATGAAGTGTTAGGTGGAAAAGCTGTTATATCCTCCCCGTTGAGCACCGCGTTTGCGAAATGTGCCGTAATCTCAATTTCTTTTTTTGCAAGTGGATTCGCTGTTTCTGCCCGGTAGGCGTTGCACACCAGTTCAGGAGCCGGATGCTGTACGCCATTCACTTTTAGCCTACGCCCGTAGCGGCCCTGTGAAGTACTCCATAACTCCTTTTTATGTCCAAGCCGTATTTCATAAGTAAAAAAGCCAAATAATTCATCACTGTTTCCATGCATACCGAGCGGAAGCGGTAGCAAATAGGTACGCGGATTATCTGTGGATGCGGGAATCATTTCCTGTAAGACACCAATACCTGCAAAGTCATTGCTCATCCCTGGGATTATTTCGCGTATTTCTTCGGGGTTAAGGCGTATTGGCAGGTCCTCGCTGATTTCTGTAATCAGATCATTATCCACACGGCACAGGTAAGGATCTGGCGAGTAAGCAAGAACTCTGGCGAAGTAAGTATCTTTCGGGTCCTTAGGTGCTTCATCAAATTCAAACCAGATATACTTCTGCCTTTCATCCGAAGAGCGGTAGAATTCTTTGTCATAAGCATAATTGCTCATGGCTATACCGATTGAAACCATCTTTGGGATCTGGTGCGGAATGGTAGTTATTGGCAAATCAATCTGCAGTATTTCAGGTTCATCCTTACGGGTAGCTTCGTAACCTTTTTTATAGTTGGGCACTAATCTGTATTGAGCCGAAATCTCCCGTGGAAAATTTTTGAGGTATTTATCAGGATCGATACAGTCCAGAAAGATAATTCTGCTTGCCTGCCGGTCGGCTTCATCCAGCATCGTCATACTGGCAACATCTTTCACACTTATGCTGCCCACCTCTTCCTCAGTTTCGCCGGGACGGTTTATTTTTCTGAACACCGTAAAACTGTCTTCATGTAAGCCCTTCCACGACCAATCCCGCAGCAAACTGAAATCCAAAGTGACCAGCCAGCGGTTGAACAGTTCTTTTGAACTGGACAACGTTACTGAGCCTGAGTCAGGAGAAAGCGAATGCCGCAACTCATTACTTGCACCAAACTGTACGCGTTTCCCTTTTTCGCCATGAATGGTAAGGTTGCGGACTGTTAGATTAAGGGCATCAGCCAGTCGCTGCAGTTCAGGAGAGGTTTTGTTTGATGTAATTTTTACAAGGTCCAGTTTAGATTTGGATATTGCAGCAAGTTCAGGCTGCGGGTCCGGTTGAAGATAGAATGCCCGCAGGCCACCATCTATGGGCGAAAGCAGATCGCTTTCATCTTCGGCAATTTTGAAAGAGGTCAGCATCGTGCTGCTGCCTTCTTTTACAAAGGGTGCGGCATAGTCGCCTTCAAGGTCAGCTCCGTCTACTATCGGCGTAAGTGTCAGCCTGACTTCCCTGGATGTCGGGAGAATTAAATCATTCGGACCTTCATCATCCAACGGGTTCAGGATTTTTATGTCCTGATAGATGATGTTGATTTCTGCTTCAAGATCATAATTCTCTGTCTCTTGATCAAAAGGGATTTCAAATATCTTTTCTTTCCAGGCGAAGAATGATTCCTTACCGTTAATTGACTGCACATTATCCATTTCCAGGGATTTTATCTCTACCAGGATTTTAAATGTTTTTATATCGGGGTCCGGTAGTCCTACGGTATGCTGGACACGGCTGTCAGAATTTTGTGGAGGTGGAATGTTTTCAATTTTTTGTTTAAGCAAAGTTACCGCGTCGCTATATTTACCTGTAAATGCAACCGCGGGATAGCTGAGCAGCGGGCGCTTGATCCGCAATTTGTTTGAAGCATCCAGTAAATTTTCCAGTATGCTGGTGTCTTTTACAGTGGCAACAGACTGTAACTTGTGAAAAGCATCAACATTAGCGATTATGAGTTTACCTGCTTGCACATTTCTTCTGAAATGTACATCTGCAACGGGTTTCTGACCACCGTTCATCTGTTCATCTTCCACCCGGGGACCACCGCCCGAAATATCCATCAGACGGATACGGAACTGGTAATCATTTCCGTAAATAAGATCAACTTTGTGATCTTCATCCTGTTGGTAGGGATGGAATGTCGGTTTTGGTTTCAGGTTGATGGCATTACTGCTGCCCGCTTTCTGTACCGGCACCCTCGTTTTTGCTAAATGATAAATTTCCTCAGCATCTTTGTCCGGAACCACCATACACTTACCGTTCCATGAGGCAAAATACATCGGCAGCCAGAAACCCTCTTCCATTGTATTTCCATGTGAGGTAGGATAAACTTCAGTAGGCAGTTCTAAGGACTGACCCGCCGGAACCAGCGTTTCTCCGTTAATCAGCATATCCTGCCGCACTACAATCCTATTTTGCGATGACCATTTGGTGTCACCTAACTTCCTCACATCCACCTTATAACCGAGTACACCTAACGGAGCGTCAATTTTCTGCTCTGTTATCTCATCTTTTTGCCTGAGTTGGCGGTTGCCCCAGATAATCAGTTGCTCATCGTCCCAGCCCAGTCGCAGACCCACATCCATGACCGGAGGGTTACTCACGTCTTTTTCCTGGAGCAAATCCTGATTCACGGGCTGGTTCGCATGCACAATCCTAGCAAAACCATCATTATAAATCAACGATTCCTGCATCACTTCATCGTACGTGGCGGTATTCACAGCCACCTCCTTAACCGGAAAAAGAACCGGTGAAAACAGTCTGCGGTCTCCCTTAAGAGCCGGGATCCTGGCTGCGTAAACCGCGGTTTGTACACTGCCAAATGAACTCGCAGGTGCAAACCGGTGGAAGAGCCAGCCGCCTTTATCAAGCACCGACAGGTCCACTTCTATACTGGCTTTGATTATAAATCCTGCTTTTTCAGCGAGCAGAGGATTGCGCAGGATGAAGGCCATCAGTTTTCCCCAGGAGATATAATTTCTGTTGGTAACCGGATCTGTATTTTTCTTTTCCTTATTCTTTATAATACACTCATATTCATCATCTGTAACCGCAAACCGTGTTCTGGGGCTGGTAAAGTTGAATGCCTTCCGGTAAGTTTCGGGTAAGTATTTCCTGATTGCCACATTCTTAGCTGCATACTGCTGTATTTGCTGGGATGCACCGGAATCTTTATTGAGATTTTTATCAGAGGTTACCTTGAGTCCGTCATTCAGCTCCAGCTGCTGCATCACCGCAGTAATTGTGTTTCGCTTATGGGTTGGGGGAGAATTGATCTCCGGGATTTCCGAAAAAGCAGCGGCGGAAAAGAGAGGTAGACCCTCCAGTCCCTTAATCATTTTTGTTTCAAGTTCAAAATTTGTGTCGGCAAAAGCCGGAATTCCGTTGACGCTCTCCAGCAGATTTATATTGCGCGGTAAAACCATAATATTAAAGTAAAGTCTGCCGGATTCATATTTCTGCGGAAAAGTAAGTAAGCTGTATAAGGGTTCCATGGTTTAATCGTGTTTGGTTAACTGATCTGTCGGGTTTCCTCCCAGGTTTCCGTAAAGTTGATGTTGATGACAAATGCAATCGAAATATCAAGTGCAAATGTGCATTTGGCAATACAGTTGGTAGGTTGGCTGGAATCCACCTTTTTGTGGATCTGTCCGGCTGCTTCTATAGAAATTGTTATGGTAACGATACCACCCAGAATTTCCACCCGGCCTCTGAAGTAGATGAATGCGCCTACGATAACGTCCATGCTGTTTATCTTAATATCCACACCCACCATAAAGAGAACCGCTACGGAGCCAATAACAGGTAATCCGACAGCCAGTTCCACTCCGAAACCAAATTTAAAATAGAGTGTAGGCGGTGTGTTAAGGTCGGCAGCCAGACCTACTTCCGCACGGCCTACCGCATAGATTGTGGCTGCGGCTACACTCACACACATCACTCGCAAATCCGCACCCAACTCCAGATAGGCGCCCACAGAAGGTTTCAGCTGATTTATCGTATTTGGAATCTTGATAGGCTGATTAAAGTATACCCCAAGTCTGAAGAAGGCATCCAGTTTGAGTGGCGTGGTTGGTGAATTATAATTCACGGGGTCAAAAGGAAATTTGACTAGAGGTATTTCCTTATCAGCTTTGAATTTATACTCCCAACTGTCGGCCGAATTGCTCATCACGATTTTCAGCGCTTTTTTTACCGCCTCGGAAGGCTGCGTGGGATCCAGATTGTTCAGAAATTCCAGAATATCATAAATGGTCTGCAGTTCTTTACAGAGTTTTAACTGAGGGCTGCTTCCCGTATTGAATCCGGCGCTTATCTTCTTACCGTTTCCGAAATCTCCGGAGATGTACATGATGGGTTTAAAGACCAGATCCACACCTATGGTAAGATGATGCATCTGATTGCTCCAGCGGTCCTCAGATACGGAATCTGTCACATATTTGATTACCGATTTATGCGACGGATTGCCATTTTTATCAACCGCATTATATTTGATGTAAATCCTGAAAGCATCACCTTCTTTTCCGACGATATTATAATTGAAGTTTGAGGGCACTTCATAATGGAATATTTTCTTCACTCCACCAGTTACCGGGCCGTCGGGCAACAGGTCGATTACCGTTTGCGCGGCATTATCCACTTTTATTGCTTCACTCAGATTGGGGAAAGGACCTTTGGAACTGAGCAACCTGAAGCTGTCGGCCAGAAGCGCAGGGTCAGCAGTGTATTTTTCACTCTGCCCTTTTAAGTACTGTACGGAGTTCAGTAACAGTTTTTGAGTTTCTGTATTCTGCAGAAATCCGTAGGTTCTGCTGAAGCTGCTCACCGAATTCTTCAAACCATCAGGAAATGCGACAAGTGTTTTGGTGGTATTCAGCTGGAACGGGTTGCCGTGGTTTTTGGGTCTTAGTCCATCCTTCACTAAACCTACGGTACTTCCTGTTTTCAGATTCTGAACAACTCCCGTGTTTTTATCAACCTCTACGACACTCCAGCTACCGTCCGGCGGTAAAATTACCGATCCCTTTACAGATGCTACAAAGGTGATTGCCCCGTTATCGTCATTCTGATAGGAAGGATTTACCTCTACTGAATTGCTTTTAAACTTTTGAAGTGTTCTTTCTACAGGTAGAACAGCATCGATTTCGCCGCTGACGGGGTTTTGACTTTTATCCAGTATCTGCCTCAGAACTCTAGCAGGCACCGGCACACCCTGAGGTTGGAGCTGCAGATAACCTTTGAACCTCTTCCCTGTAACCTGATTATCCAAAGGATCCAGTTTCACATCAGCATCAAAATAAACGGCTACAAATTCTGCCTCTTTTGTTCCTGCTGCATTGGTTTGAAGTGCACTGTTATTTACTGAGAAATCTCCGTTCTGCAGATCATAACTGAATTTAATGACGTCATTATAGTCTTCTTTAATGTTGGTGACGTTAAAAAGCCCCTGTACCAGACCGGGGTATATATCATAAATGTTAGGATAGAACACAGTGCCATTATTGGTGGGCCAGTGAAAACTGAAGTCGAAGAGACCTTGGCCCTTAGCCACCCAGCCGCTGTCTTCACGGAAGATTACGGCGTTATTGTTCCTTAGAAAGGTTACTGTTCGGGTCGTACAGATCCCCCAGGGATAAATAACACTTACGGCCTGCACCAGTTCATAGGCAGTCCTGCCTTTCAGGACATTGAATTTGGCCTGCGCAATGGCAGCAAACTTAGCCGTAGGGTTCTGCCAGTCACTGAAGGTGCTTGCACCATAACCGGAAAAATCGATATGGGTAATGGGAACGCCGACATTCACCTCCTGATTCTGCGGGTTAAAAGCACCGTTAAAAATGGTGGTTACAGACTGGCCTAAAATGCTTACGTTAGTGAAATCAGTAAGGTTGTATAACTGCTCCGTTTTTCCTCTCATGCGGGGTGGCTGGTCAGGATTTGGATCTTTGAAGGCTGCAATTCTAAACTGGAGGCCGCCGGAGAGGCTTTGGTTTTGATGTTCAAATTTGGGCATAATGAAATCCAGGTGCCCTTGCTGCCACATTTTCTCCTGATTGTAGGGATGCAGTGATACCACTGACAGTTTGCCGTTAGGTAAGCTGAAAAGAATTTTGGACTGCAGATTTGTGGATTCACCGGTAGGCGACTTCAATGTTTCCCGGAAACTTTCCAAATAATTCCTGGGGTGTATTTTTACCGGCTTATTATACAGTTGGCTAAATACTGTAGGTACACTGTTGTTCTTCTGATTCAGAATTCCTTCAGGGGGATCCATCCCGTGGTCCGGCGGAGTGATATTGGCTACAGGTTCCCAGCTAATGTGGGGAAGTGTGAGTCCGTGCATAAAACCCATTGGTGTCTGCAGATAATTTTTATTAATGGTGACCACATTCTCATCCGTTATATTAACATCATGTGAATACAGTTTGCGCATGATGTCACGGTTTTCCATTGTAAGCGCCACACCCCAATGGTCGGATTCGGTACTCACATCAAACAGCATGAAATTATTGTTCATACGCAACTCCTGATGCTTGTATCTGTTACTGTTTACAATATTCTGAGTGTTTACTGTAAAACTTTGCTCACTGAACTGCCGGTTCATTTTAAAGGTGACCTCAGCCTCTTTCAGCCCGCTTTCCTGACTCCATTTTATGATGGCTTGAAAGACACCGGATACTACATTGTTGCGGGTCTTTTGATGTACGTAACGGTTGGCCGTATAAGGATGTGGAAGTGTAGGCAAAACATGATAGATTCCGTACTGCAGTAGTAAATTTCCTTCGTAAACATTGTTTTCGTCTTTATATTTCGCATTCAGGAATAACCCCAGTTCCTCTGTTGTTGTAAAGTATGCATTCTGGAGTGCGAACTGATACCTGGGCAATGGAGTATTGGCTCCCGGCACCTGATCTTCGGTCAGCATGTCGCTGTCCAGGATCATTAATATTTTCCCATTTTTCCCATGTACCCTGGCGTATATGCTTTTTTTTGTCTTTGGATGCACGGGCCTGTTATCGGCCAGCAGAGGTTTATTTATGTAAAAATCCGCATCAGCAAAGGCACTTATCATGTCCATCTGGCCACTTTGAGAAGTGATTTGAAGAGATCTGTAGTCCAAGAAACCTACCTTAAGCTCCATTTTTTCAGCATTTTCTGCGGAATGCTGCCAAAGTTTCAGATGGTCCTGCACCGAACCGAAAACTGCTGAATCAGAACTGAGATGTACAAGTCCGCTCATGAACAGCAGTTCGCAACTGTTCGCTTTCACCATCGCAGCGGAATTCCTGATGCCGTCCCAGATGCACCTGAGTCCCGGTCCGAGCGTTGCTCCAAGTACACCGTTGAACTTCACTTCTATACTTTGGTTTTGCACCAGGGTTGCGCTGGGCAGGAGCCACCGGAAATTGCCGGCCGGGCATCTTCCTTCCAGATGGTACAGTTTGGATTCGGATTGGCGTACTGTTAAATGATTTTCTGCGGAAGTAAGATGGAGAACAGCATGGCTTTTAACGGCATCCCAGGCAAAGGTGGACGAAAATGAACTGAGACTGATTTCCTGACCAAGTGTCTTTCCGGTGAACTTTTCACTACTTGTAATCCGGAAGCGTGAATTTAATGATTTCAGTTTGAGTATTGCCGTAGGAGTGAAAACGGAGTTCCGGCCATCGGTTCCAAGGGATTCAACTGCTTCAGGCTGGTAGGAATTGTCCAGACTGAATTCGCATTCCATCTGCGAAGTTTTTGGTATTACGATAGAGTTGTTGCCGGGAGGGAAGTTGCCACCCAATTTCACGGTGCCGGAAGAGATGCGCAGACCAATATATTTTTCCTTTGGTGCTGCGGGATCCAGCAGGTCTGCTCTTATCCAGACGCTTCCTTTAATCAGAGTAAGCGTACTGAACCGTGTGCCGGCCAAGACCAGACGGGGTAAACGGACAGGTAGGACCATTGCCGCCTGAGTTTCTCCCGGGAAAAAGATTTTAAAGTCATCTATATACCTGTAAATATTAATGAATATTTCTAGTCCGTCCAGCGTTTCGAAAGGACCCATTACCTTATCTGCCACCATAAAATGCGAACTCAGGTCCAGGCTGTCCTTCAGTGCAGACAGGGCAGCTATTGAATGATGGGCTTCCACCTCATACTCAGCACGTACAGCCGGTGGAATGGCAGTTTGCCCAATATTCTTCAGTTTCAGGATCTCGCGGTTTTTCCTTTTTTCCAAAACCAACTGCGGAGCGCGCAATGGTGCAGCGGATTTTTCGCGGATATGAGATTTCTGAAGCGCGGTTATGAGTGATTCAAGTTGCTGTGGCCGGATTTGCTGTATGGATTCCAAATCCAAATCCTGCAATAAATATATTGCTGATTTAGAGAGATCGGGCATTTTACTGAGTTTTGTGGTTGGTAGTTTTTCGTTTTTTTGTGAAAGAAACCTTTAAGGCCAAATTCCTAACACACAGGTTGGCGCCTGTAACCATCGTAGCCCTGAGATTGCATCTGTGAAATGCAATGCCTTACGAAATTAGGAAGATTTTATTCAGGTTGTATGTAAAAAGTGAAAAATACTAACGAATATACCTGTTATAAGGGATTTGTTTCAGGTGGAATCCCCAGTAGAGCACTTACCCGCGTCTGAAAGGTCTGTTTAAGGCAAACTTAAAGTGCATGAATTGAACAGGAGTGCGGGAAAGAAGGTATAGCCAAAGTTATAGCCCCGATGGAAGCGGTTACCGGCGCCCGCCGCAGGCGGGCGCCGGTAGTAGCGGACAGCGGGCTGAATGTTCCGCACCGAAGCACAGTGCGGAATGCTCCTTATTAGAACCTTGTGAGGATCCCCCAGTGAATCTTGGTGTCCCCAAACTTAATTTCGTTGCCGAATTCATTCCCGTTCGAGATCTGGAAACTCATAAGTCCTATGGGCAGAAAAAAATTAAATCCTACCCCAAAACTGTAAAGCTGGGGCTTAAGGTCAGCCATCCTGTTGTAAAGTTGCCCATACTGCAGAAACACGTCAAAAAATGCCTGATTATTTACCAGATAGCGGTATTCGGCAGCGCCATAATAGTAAAAATCTGCATACAGCGCCTCCTCATTAAACCCTCTCAGGGAGTTCCAGCCACCGAAACGCAGGAGTTCATTGGTGGTGAATTCATTCTTTGAACTCAGCATCGCAGACTCCCCTTTTAAATTGAGGTAATTGTTGCCGCGCAGGTGAAGGTTATGCTCGGCTGCCAGAAAATAACGCATTTGTACTGCATCCAGGTCCGTTGCCGAATAGTTGGTGAAAAGTGCATCAGCTTCGGCACGGACACGAGTTTTGTGCAGGAACAGTTCAATTTCGGTAGGCGCTGTATAGTCGTACCAGAGTCCCGCGCCTTTCCGGGTATAGTCAGTGCCCTGCGTATATAAGGAATCCAGCACCGTAGAAGTTTCAAATGTGCCGCGAATCCCCAATCTTTGCCGGCCGGAGAGGTTGTAATACACAGCCGGCAAAACTTTTACATTGGCAAAGGTGGAATCCTGCCGGAAGATATTAATGTTGACGCTGGCGCCTATATTAGACTGGAAAAGATAGGGAATATCGGTTTTCAGGTCGAAGGTTTGACCGTTGTCGGGGTTGCGCTGCCAATAAAGTGAGATGCTTTCAAAACCATTGAAGACATTCCTGAAGTTTAGGTTCAGTGTGCCGTTGAAGGTGAATTTCTCGTCCCTGTCATTGCCAAAGCCCAGCATACCATCAAAGGAATTTACTTTTTTCTTTTGCAGGAAGAGATAGATGTTGGTAGAATCCTGGGTAAACAGTGTTTGTGGTGGTCTTTCGAGAGCTACGAAAGGGTGGTTTTGAAGACTTCGGTTGATGGCGAGCAGATTATTTTCATCGTATCTTCGTGATCTGAATTCTTTTTCGAGATTTTTCACAAAGCGTTTTGGTACTTTATCGTATCCCTTCATTACGAAACCGTCTATTTTTCTCTGCCGGCTTCGGTTTACGGACAGCTCCACCTGCGGAATTCCGTTATTCATGCCCAGGTATTTTGTTTTTACACGGCTGAATGAGTAACCTAAATCCACATATTTTTGGTTGATGCTCTTCCGTACTGAATCCAGATTCTTGGTGTAGAAAGACCCGGATATCTTAAGGTCCGCAGCTACGCTGTCCGATAGTTTTATATTTGCGCTGTTATAATTTGGGCCTTTATCGTAGTAAATTTTGGTAAGTACTGCTTCGTCCTTTACGCTCTTCACTTCAGTAAAAAAGTGATTATTTGCGGCGAGTGAGTCCAGGAATTTTGTGGCCGAAAGTGAATCTTTTACTATTTTCCTTTCACTGGTGTTTACATCAATGAGCCAGAATTCCTTTTGCTGCGCATTGATGAACACACATAAGAGTAAAAATGATATTTGTAGCAGTCGGCACACGGTGGCAGCTTAGGAAAAACGGATATTTTCAGGTTTCATTGTGCAGAATCAATATGGTAAACTCTTAGTCCAGCTTATTATACTTTTTCATCAGCCTTTCGTAAAAGTTTTGGGGTAAAATCCATTTCAAAGGCACACCCACCTTCTGGCCGAACTTTCCAAAATAATAGTGTGCTTTCCAGTTTCTCCTGGAGATCAGTTTCTCTATGTATACAGCTACATCCAGCGGTTCAGTGCCGTCGTCAACATGAGAATTCATAAGGTCATGAACTTTGGCAAACGTAGTCCTGTAGGGTTCAGAAACAGTAGTTTTTACACGGTTTTCTGCAATTTTTGTCCTGATATCGCCCAGGTGAAGTGAGCACACCTGGATCTCCCAGGGAGAAACTTCATATCTGATGGCTTCTGTAACTTTGTCGAGTGCAGATTTCGAGGCTGAATAAAACCCACGGAAGGGCAGGCCCATTTCACTGGCAATACTGGAAATGTTAATGATCTGTCCGCTTTTCTGAGCGCGCATGGCAGGCAATACCGCCGACATTAACTGAACGGCACCCACGAGATTAAGGTTAAACAGTTTCCAGATATCGTCTTTTGTGGAATCCTCCACGGCTCCCACCATTCCCATTCCGGCATTGTTAACCAGAAGGTCAACGTGTTCACTTTCATCTGAAATTTTTCTTATGGCTGCCTGAACCTGGGTATTATCCGTGATGTCTGTAGGAATCGTGGTGAAATAGGGTGATTCTGCGGTCTTCCGGCTCAGTCCGTAAACTTTATGGCCTTTTTTGCCAAAATATTCGGCAAGTGTAAAGCCTATTCCGCCCGAGGTGCCGGTAATGATTATTGTTTTATTATTTTTCATCTGAATCTTCATGTTGTGGGGTCAGGCATAGCGCCAAATCTGACCAAAAGTTAGGATAGGATTTTTCAACAACCTCTTCATTTTTAATATTTAGGTCCTGCAGGAGACAGATGGGCGCGAAACTCATGGCCATGCGGTGATCACTGTACGTATCAATGGTGATATTTGTTGAAGGCTCTATAAAGTTAGTGCTCCAGATCGCCGAGTCTGTGGTTTCGGTAAGGCACCCGATTTTGAACAGTTCATTTTGTAGTGCCGAAAGCCGGTCTGTTTCTTTTATTTTTAAAGTTTCCAGCCCGGTAATGTGGAATGGGATTTTCAAGCCTGAAGCGGTTACACAAAGAGTTTGGGCAATATCGGGACATGCATTCATATTAAGTTCTATCCGCTCCGGATATTTAAAGTTATTATCAGGCAGGAGCGAAATTTTAGCTTCCGCACCTTCCGAAATTGTATTTACACCAAAATACTCCCAGTAAAGTTCTCTTACCACCGAATCTCCCTGAAGTGAATAGGGCTTAAAGCATTTTAAGTTGATACTGCTTCTGCCAAGAGCTGCCAGCGAATAAAAATAGGAAGCGGAACTCCAGTCACTTTCTATGATAAATGGCACGATCTGAGAATTTTTTTCGGTCTGAATAGTGGGCTTCACCGTTATCCTGTTCTCCTCCCAACTGTTTGTGATTCCGATCGTCCGAAGGATTTTAAGTGTCATCTCAAGATAAGGTATGGAGGTTATTTTCCCTTCCAGAATAATGGTTAGGCCGTTTTCAAGTTTTGCAGCAATCAGCATAAGTGAAGTGATAAACTGGCTGGACACATTTGCCTGAACCCTTACTTCGCCCCCACTTAGTTTGCGGCCCGTGATCTTTAAGGGAGGGTAGCCTTCATTTTCCAGAAAGTCGATCTGTGCGCCCAATTGCTTTAAAGCATCCACCAAAGGTTTAATGGGACGCTCTTTCATCCTTTCCGAACCCGTAAGTACCGTTGTCCTGCCTTCCTGAATGGCAAAGTAGGAGGTGAGGAAGCGCATAGCCGTGCCTGCGTGATGGACATCTACCGTATCTGAACTGTTTTGCAGCGCAGCCTGAAGAAGGCGCGTGTCCTGAGAATCTGAAAGATTTTTAATTTTTATATTACTGAACTGCGCATGCAGAATCAGTAAACGGTTCGATATGCTTTTCGAACCGCTGATTTCAATGGTCTTGTTACTTAAAAGTGTAGATTTTTTGAGAATCATCTGCTGTAATATACTTTACCGTCCTGATTGGCATATGCGAAGAATTTACCGTCCTCATCAAAAAGCTGAATCAGCTGGAATCCTTCTCTTCCAAAATCTTTCTTTGCAAAATGAGGGAACTTTACAAATTTGCCGGGGTAGGTTTTTTGTTTGTTATTCTCTGTTTCAATGATTCGGTAAACCCCGTCCACGCGCACAACATAAGTGCTGCAGAAAACGCATTTTCCTTCGTCCAGGATAATTTCATCATAAGACGGCGCTAGAATCCAGTTTTTTGTTTGGTTGCCGAAATAGCCCCATTTACCGTCAACTTTCACCAGATTTGCATATTCTTTCGTAAGTTTATGATTAACGAGGGTCATCGTCTGGTCGGTAAAAGGTTCGGTATATCGCTTATTCAGTTCAACCATTTTGATCTCCAGCGCAATATTGTCATTTTTTTGTTCCGGTTTATTTTGCGGAGATTTTATTCCTTCCTGAGCATAAGCGTGCGGTGGGGGCGGTGGTGAATAGGAACTGTAGCTTTCGGATACTGATCTCCCAAAGCCTGAAGAGGGCGAAACAGGCTCCGAATTATGTGTTTTTATCCTGCCGTTTTCAAAGGTTATAGTGAGCTGATTCAAGGTTGTTTCTCTCGCCAAAACATATTTTACGTTGAAGCTTACAGGGAACCTGTCGTAATCCGTATCCACATCAACAGCATTCTCGAAAAAGGTCCTGGTCACCTTCATGGTTTTCTTACTAAGCAAAAGCAAACTGTATTTACCGTTCAGATCATTGGTTAGGATTAAAATTTCATCCTTCAATGCGGGCTTTTTCTCATCTTCAATAAAATTAACAAAACGGAAAGACTGCTCGAAGACTTTTTTACCGCTTAAGGTATACACATCTGTGACGCTGTTTCGGGAATCATCTGCACCGAAATCCCTTGTGTTTTTCAAATTTACCGCAGTTATGAATGAAGAATCCAAATTGAAGTAATTGTAATCTGTATCACTTAGCCTGATCTTGTTATCAGTAATGTAAGTGGTTTTAAAACCGTTCGCACTTCTTTTTGTAGCGGTAAATTCCCCGGGAGCATGTACGTCAATCACATCAAAAGTTGCCGGCATAAGCAATTTCCCGTTTTCGTCCGCGATGCCGAACCTGTCGCCTATCCTGTAGGGAACAGTAACCTGCGCCCATGAAAAACCGAATAGAGCTATAAGGAAAGCTGTTAGAAATTTGTGCATTTAAGGTTTTAATTTTTCATTGTTATGATGACGGGTGGCGTCCCGCTCGGTTTTCAGCTTCATCTTTTTGTCGAAAGCAGCCTGTAAATCAGTACCTGTTTGATTGGCCAGGCACAAAGTAACAAATAACACGTCCGCCAACTCTTCGCCCAGATCTTTTCCTTTATCGGACTCTTTCTCACTCTGTTCGCCGTATCTTCTGGCAATGATCCGTGCCACTTCGCCAACCTCTTCGGTAAGCATGGCCATATTGGTCAGTTCGTTGAAATAGCGGACACCCACAGTACTGATCCAGGCGTCCACCTTCCTTTGAAGGGCTGTTATTTCTTGTTCCATAGATTTTGTGCTGAAGAATTACTGGTATGCGCCCAGTGTAGGGTTCGATGTACGGGAGATTTTCACGATATCCAGGGGCACGGTTGCGGCAATACCTGCGGAACCTTTCCCTTTGGCGTAAGAGTCTGCTACAACCCTTAAATTCATTTTCTCAGTATAGTAGTTCATGAATGCCGGATCTGTATTCTTAAAGGAGTTAATGATTCCCGGACTGGTATCAAAATTAAAGCCGGCACCTGCATCGTATTTCAGCAGAGTGTTCCGGATCTGGTAATTGAATGTTTGGCCACTTATAGGTTTAAGCTGAAGAGCATTGGCGCTTTTGGTGTAGAGAATGGAGTTCCCGATAATGAGGCTGAGCGGCGCGGTTTCTGTCTGGCCGCTGCTGTTTATCCATTCGTTGGCCGCATACATCGCTAAACCGCTTCCCGTGCCGGTAAGTTGCCAATAATTAGCTAGCGTGGAATGGATGATATTGTAATTTCCGCCCTTAAAAATACCAAAATCGGCATTCTGGCAGTTATTCATCACCAAATTTTCAGCATTTACAGTTGAGTTTACAGCATAAATGCCATATTCATCAAAGGTGTGTATAATGGAGTTTTTTATAGTCGCAGCAGCTTCACGTAAATCCAGACCTCGTATTCCGCCAAAAACTCTGGCGTAATTCATATTTACTGTGGATCCTGGTTCAAACCGCATTGAGTTCCAGTTTTTGGGAATAGTGTCGTATTTTGGATCGTTCCTGTCGCCGCGGATAATTACCTCATCATCCAGATTCCCGTTGATATTTACGGTAGCTCCGCCTGCCACCTTCATACCACTGTTCCTAAAGAAATAAACTTTAGTGCCCTGCTCAATATTCAGTGTGCTGCCCGGGGCAACAGTTAGATCACCGTAAATAATTTTAGCCCGGCTGTCATTCCATGTAATGTTTCCGGAAAGGATATTGGGATTGCCGGGTGTCTCAACAAAAAATTCAGCGTCCTGAACTACAGAGAAGAGTGTCACATGCTGCTTGCCGGCAGGGGTGGTAAAAAAGATTCGGTCTTCTGCAATGGCCTCGGGCGATGATGCCGTAGGAGCGATTTCTACAAAAATATAGAGACTGTCCTTTTTCCGGAGTGGTACATTATTAAAAGAATATCCGGACTTACCATCCACATTTATCCTGTATAGTGAAGAGGCACCGCGGCCCAGTTCAATATTTGGGATCATAATATCCCTGTCCTCGGTATTGTATACCTTCACAGCGTAAGATTCGGAACGGACCTGATGGTATACGGTATCACAAAACACAGTATCTGCTGAAAAGCGAAGTTCCTGAGAAGGAGCCTCAAAACTAATTTCGTCCCTGTTGCAGGACACCATAAGCAGCGCTGCCCAGAAGAACACTGCTGCAATTATTTTTAATTTCATATCCTCACTAATAGATTTCAAATTTAACGAAAAAAGCGGAACATTAAATTGCAAAAAATGAGATCTCTATGTTGCAGGTTTGAAAATTATTAGTATTTTTGCACTCTAAAATTCAGCAGAGAAAGATCCATTACTTATTTCAACGCTAATTTTTTGTAATTAATTTAAATTTAATAAGTTATGAAAAACGGTATCCACCCTGAAAATTATAGACTTGTTGTTTTCAAAGATATGAGTAACGACGAGATGTTTCTAAGTAAGTCTACTGCTGAGACTAAAGACGTTATTGAGTATGAAGGTGAGACTTATCCACTGATCAAAATGGAAATCTCTTCAACTTCACACCCTTTCTACACCGGTAAAACCAAACTGGTTGATACAGCAGGACGTGTAGACAAGTTCATGAACAAGTATAAGAAATTCGCAAAGTAATTTACGGATCTTAACCATATTAAGAGTCTTCCAAATTTTTTGGAGGACTTTTTTTATTAAATTTGAAGCCCTTCTCATTCATAAATTCCACCCCATGCAACTTGTTTTTTCTGATGCCCAATACTGGCAGAATTTCCTGCCGCTAACTTTTACAAGACCTGTAGCCGAAATGCGCTGCGGTATATTAACATTTGCCGAAAGATGGCAAAAGTTGCTGGGAAGCAATACGCTATCTTATTTTACTGAGGAGTTCCTGCAGCCCAAATTTCAGGCGCCCGAACCGGAGGAAAGTCTTTTTCTGGTGCCTAATTTTCTGCCTACCAAAGACGTCCTGCACCAAATACGCAGCCTCCAAAAAGGTGAGGCGCTGGTGTATGAAGATGAACTGCTTGCTGCAAGGGTAAATATTAAAGACTTTTCGCTTTCGCAGATTGAAAAGATGACGGATATTACGGAGGAGCTGGTTTTCTTCCGGAAACCAACAGATTTATTTTCCTATAATTCCGAGGCAATTGATTTCGATTTTAATCTGTTGACCAATGGCCGTACCTCCCAACCGCTTTCATCAACAAATGGGTTTCTTGGAAAGGAGGAAGATTTATTCATTGAAGAAGGAGCCTCTATTGAGTTCTCCACCATCAATTGCCGCAGCGGAAAGATCTATATAGGTAAAGATGCTGAAGTGATGGAGGGATGTAACCTTAGAGGTCCGATTGCCCTTTGTGAAGGATCCAAGTTTAACCTTGGTGCCAAAATTTATGGCGATACTACCGTTGGACCCCATTCCAAGGTAGGTGGAGAAGTAAATAATGTGGTCATTTTCGGGTTTTCCAATAAAGGACACGATGGTTTTATAGGGAATTCCGTTATCGGTGAATGGTGCAATCTGGGCGCCGATACCAATTCTTCTAATCTGAAAAATAATTATTCCACCGTTAAACTATGGTCCTATAGCAGTGAATCCATGGAAGATACGGGTCTGCAGTTCTGCGGACTTATAATGGGCGATCATTCCAAAGCCGCCATCAATACCCAGTTCAATACAGGAACGGTAGTTGGTGTAGCTGCCAATATCTTCAAAGCAGGCTTCCCACCCAATCATATACCCTCCTTCAGTTGGGGCGGGATGACTGGTGATGAAAAATTCAGACTGGATAAAGCAGTTGAGGTTGCCGGAAAAGTAATGGCCAGACGTAAGGTGGAACTCACCGGCGCGGATGAAGCTATTTTCAGCTATCTTCATCATAATTACTAAGTGTCGGTATCCTTTGGTTTTTATTCAGAGGGGTTGAAGCATAACAGAAATTCAACTGCAAAGGAGTTAATTATCAGAACACTTTCATTTTAAGTAAAAAAACCTTAATTTTGCAAAGAAAGTAAAGATGTCTATACACAACAAAATCGTGGAGACAGCCATCACTTTCGATGACGTTCTTCTTATCCCTTCTTACTCCGAAGTACTGCCTAATCAGGTATCTTTAAAATCACGTCTTTCCGATAAAATAACCCTTAATGTTCCTATTGTGTCCGCAGCTATGGATACAGTTACCGAAGGCGAAATGGCCATTGCACTTGCAAGAGTCGGTGGAATAGGTTTCATCCATAAAAACATGCCGATAGAGGAACAGGCCGCTCAGGTATACCGGGTGAAACGTTCGGAAAACGGAATGATTTCGGATCCTGTGACGCTTTCTAAAGATCATACACTAGCTGAAGCCAAGGAAATGATGGCAAATTTCAAGATTTCAGGGCTTCCTGTAGTGGACGCTGAAAACACGCTAATTGGCATCATTACGAACCGCGATGTGAAGTATCAGGAAAACCTGGAGGTTAAGGTTGAGGAGCTGATGACTAAGGATAAACTAATCACCAGCGACAAACAAACCAACCTGGAGCAGGCCAAAGAGATCCTTCTGAAGAACAGAGTGGAAAAACTGCCGATTGTTGACGATAAATTCAAACTTGTAGGACTTATTACAATCAAGGATATTGATAACCAAATGGAATATCCTAACGCCAATAAGGGCGCGGATGGCCGACTGATTGTGGGAGCCGGTGTTGGCGTTGGTGAAGATACGATAGACCGTGTAACGGCTTTGGTAAAAGCCGGTGTTGATATTATCGCTGTGGATTCGGCTCACGGCCACTCCAAAGGTGTTTTGGAAAAGATTACTGAAATCCGAAGCAAATTTCCCGATCTGGATATCGTAGGCGGTAATATTGTAACTGCCGAGGCTGCCAAAGACCTCATAGATGCTGGTGCCAATATCCTGAAAGTAGGTGTAGGTCCGGGTTCTATCTGTACTACAAGAGTAGTTGCGGGAGTTGGTGTACCGCAGCTTTCAGCCATTTATAATGTCTTTGAATATGCTAAAAGCCGCAATGTCGCGGTAATTGCCGACGGTGGTGTGAAACTTTCCGGTGATATTGTAAAAGCCCTGGCCTCAGGCGCAAATGCTGTAATGTTAGGATCGTTACTTGCCGGAACTGACGAAGCTCCCGGTGAGGAGATTATTTTCCAGGGCAGAAAGTTCAAGGCTTATCAGGGAATGGGCTCACTTTCCGCCATGCGACGTGGCGGCAAGGAAAGGTATTTCCAGACCGAGGCCAAAAAATTCGTACCGGAAGGTATTGAAGGCCGTGTGCCGCATAAGGGGAAACTGGAAGAGGTGGTTTTCCAGCTTACAGGTGGTATAAGAGCGGGTATGGGTTACTGCGGAACTCCTGATATTGAAACGCTGCAGCGTGACGGCAAAATGGTGATGATTACCGGCAGCGGTCTTAAAGAATCGCATCCGCATGATGTGATTATAACACAGGAAGCTCCTAACTATTCGCTGTAAGATGAATAAGCTGTATTCCATAGCTGCTGTGGCACTCGTAGTGGCTTCCTGTGCAGTACAGGAAGATAAAACACCTATTGCTGAACGGTCTGAAGCATTTGAATTTGGACAGCTTATGATACAGGATTCCATAAACAAATTGGATACGGCTGCCGAATCGCTGGACCTGCTTCTGAACGGCAGCCCACTGGATAACCATGTTTCTCTCCTCATCAACAATAACAGCAAATGCAATGTTATAGTTCGGTTTGCAGGAGATACTACGTATAATGTTCCCGTACGCAGGAAATTCAGAAATTTTGTGGTGCTGGAAAAAGGTAACTATACCGTAACCTCAAATTTATGCTCCACGCGCTACGCGGTACGCAAGACTTTAATGGACAGCAGTACACTAACTCTTTCCGAGTCAGAGTAAATAATTCTAACTGATAAAAAGAGCCTTCCGCAATGAGTGGAAGGCTCTTTTTGCTAAAGGGTTTCGTTCTCGTCACCCAGCGAACGTTTATAACTGCTGATTCTGTAATCGCTTGAAGCGTTACCTTTTTGAATCTTTTCGTCCGCATAAATCCTGAAGTCGTTCTCGGTCTTGTCCAGCAGGTAGTCGTAAGGCCCTGCTGATGAAATCAGTTTAACCAGTACAGGAGCAATTTCCAGACAGATAAAGAGTCCCATGATGAATGAAGCTGCCAGTGCCATCACTGCGGAATTTTTGCCGAGTTCATCCAGCGCCTGAAGACGGGCCGCAAGCCCATTGAAACGGTCTTCAGTGGTTTCCGTTTTCTCTCTTTCAGTTTCAATATTCGTATATACCTTGGAAATCTCCCGGTCCAGATACTGTAGGCGCGGCGAACTGCTTTTCTGATGATTTTCCAGATCCATACGGCGCTGTTCCTTAAGTTCAGCTTTCCGTTTGGCATTGGTGCCGAATCCTACCTTGCCGCTCGTCAGTCCGGACTGTTTACCCAGGATTTCTTTTTCAAGCTCCACAGCTGCCGAATCATAAGCCGCCTGATACATGGCTGTTTTCTCCTGAATTTGCTTCTTTTCCTGTTCAAATGGTGTGCTTTGCTGCAGAATCCGGGTGTTCATCTCGGCCTGCAGTTTGGCTTTGTTTCGCTGGATAATGGTATTCAGTTGCTTATTAACTTCTTTTTCAAATATCTTCAGTTCCAGAGGTTTGGAAATGATGATACCCAGAAATGCCGCCAGGATAAGTCGCGGTACGGCCATAAGGATTTGGTTACCCCACGAACCTGTCTTTTTTATGGACGAAACAATATAGCGGTCCAGATTAAAAATCATCAGACCCCACACTACACCGAAGGCTACCGACACCCACAGATCATCAAAAACGGTATACATGGCATAGCCGGCGGACAGGGTTGCAAATACCGCAGTAAACAGAACGATTCCGCCAATGCCGGCAAATTTATTCCATTCACTGGGCGTTTTTCGTAAAATATGTATATTGCCTCCGGAGCATAGGAGCAGAAAATGCTGAAACCAATTCATCGTATGATTTTCCGGGCGCTGTAAAGTTTGTTGCGTCTTCATACAGGATAAGTCATGCGCTTAATAACATTGTTACAGATGGTATTAGGTTTTACCCAGTATAAATATGATATGCAAAGAATAGTAAAATACGTAAAATGACGTAGGTATTTACCCGCAGCAATCTAAACAAATTTAGTTATAGAACATATCTTTGTTTTAACAAAAACACAAATGATAACGCAGTAATTCAGTGGCTGATGCATTAAAATTTTTTTAGAAATAAAACATTAACACTGGATTATTCAGAATGTGGTAACCGATGCAAGTCACGGTTACCATATTTTTTTACCGAGCACGGTCCGGATTCTGCCTCAGGAAACTTTCCCATCCCGAATAACTTTTTTCCGATACGGCATTACCGGAATTGAAATGGTGACACACCGCCACCGCCAGACCGTCGGACGCATCCAGATACTTTGTAGGAAACTCCTTCAGGTTCAGTAAATTTTGGAGCATTGCTGCAACCTGCTCTTTGCTGGCATTCCCGTTCCCGGTAATGGCCATTTTTATTTTCTTGGGTGAATACTCGGTGATAGGAATATCGCGGTACAGACTTGCGGCCATTGCCACACCCTGTGCACGGCCCAGCTTCAGCATACTCTGCACATTTTTGCCAAAGAAAGGCGCCTCCAGGGCCACTTCATCCGGATGAAATTCATCTATCAGCGACAGGGTTCTTTCAAAAATATACTTCAGTTTGGTTTCGTGATTCGGATATTTTTTCAGAATCAGTTCATGAATGGAAATCATCTCCATTTTACCCTTGGTTACGGAGATAATTCCGAAACCCATAATTGTGGTACCGGGATCAATACCCAGGATAATCTTTTCGTTTTTCACTGATGCAAATGTAAAAAATTAAACGCCGAAAATTTGGATGCATAAGAAAATGATGTATATATTTGTTATGCATAGTTAAATTAGGTATGAAGAGAAATCAGCTTTATAAAGGTACACTTCAGAACATTATCCTGAAACTCCTGGTTACAGAGGTGAAGATGTACGGTTACCAACTTACCCAGCGCGCAAAGGAACTTACAAAGGGTGAGCTGGAAATGACTGAAGGAGCGCTTTATCCGCTTTTGCATAAACTGGAAAATGATGGAATCATTTATTCGGAAATTCAAAACGTAAACGGGCGCGACCGCAAATACTACCTGCTGACAGAAAAAGGCAGGAAGCAGCAACAGGCTCAGGAAGCTGAAATGAAATCCTATCTTTTTAATTTAAATGCCATTTTTAATATATGATGACAGATGACCAACGAATCCAAATTGCGGGATATCTTCTGGCGGAAAAACTGACGGTAGATGTTGCGATGGAACTCCATGATCATTTTTGTACACACATTTCAGCGCTTATGCAAAAGGAAAACATCTCATTTAATGAAGCATTTGATCTTACTAAAGATGCATGGAAAGCTGACCTTAGATTGGTCAAACTTGGAAACGGTAAATTCATTCCAAAAATTAACAAAGAAATCGGGGCTCAGCAGGAAAGGAATGTTGCTGTGTATGCGATCTTCACAGCTGCAGTGTTCTTAACAGTTATATCTGCTGCATCACACGGTTTATCATCTGATCACTATTCAGTTTTTAAAACAGCTATTTGGAGTGCGGCGGTCCTGGTGCCGGTTGTTTACTTTCTTTTTAATATCAAAGACATTGCTATTGCCTGGAGGATGAAGGGATTGCGGCTAAATACTCATCAGAAATCATTTGCAATGGTTGCGCCAGGTTACATCCTGATGCAGAATACCATCTTCAGTATTGAAAGTCAAGCAAGGATTCAGGATCTTTTTTATGGCTCTTTTACAAAATTGGACTTAGCTACACTTGTGGTAGCACCTTTGGGGTTACTAGCCTATTTTTTCGGACTGCTGTCCATGTTCAAATTCATCAGACATCTGCGGCGTACAAAACCATTTCTTCACTTTATAAAAGCATAATTCAATGGACGAAACTAAGCTCGCTGCAATTCGTAATTATCTTTTAGATAAAAAACTGCCGATTGATATTCTGGTAGAGGTTTACGATCATTTCGTTACCCAGATATCGGAGTTGCAGAAAGAGGAAGGGTTGGAATTTGACAAAGCTTTTGAAAAGGTAAAGCAAAGTTGGCAGGGAGAATTGCAGCCTTCCTGGAAAGGGGAGTGGGACCTGGTAGACAGAAGTGAACTGTTGCGGAAAATCAACACCGCAAACTTACGTGCCTTCCTTGGCAAGGCGCTTTACATCGCTTCTGTAATTGTGCTGGCTCTGATGTTGTTTTCTTTTTTATTTAGCTTCCATGTTTATAAATATATTTTTGTCATAGCTACAGGTCTCATATTGCTGCTTCCTTTTTATGTTTACTTTAAGAACTTCAAAGATTTTTCTCTAAATAAGAAATACAAAAAGTATGTCCTTGTTTCTTTTCAGGAGTATACATTGTTAAGCCTTTCGTGCCTGTATTTTTATTTTAAATTCTTTACAGAAGCCAGTACAATTGCAAAAATGTTTGCAGGCACAGCGGACGGCACTAATCTTAAGAGTATAATCTTGGGAATTGTAATCACTTATGCTGTTTTAGTGATAAGTTTAGTTTCTTACTACTCACAGAGAAAATTTCTCCATACCATTAAAAAAGTAAAACCATTTTTAAAGCATCTTAATGTTTGATGAACAGCTCGCAACTCACCCAAATCCGCACCTATCTTTTAGATAAAAAACTGCCGATCGATATCGTGGTGGAGGTTTACGATCATTTCACAACCCAGATATCAGAGTTGCAGAAAGAGGGAGGGTTGAACTTTGAGGAAGCATTCGATCAAGTGAAAGACAGCTGGAAAGATGAATTAAAACTATATTGGGACGGCAGCTGGAATCTGAACGACAACAGTAAATTTCTCCGCAAAATGTATCTCAGTATTAATTTGGGCGTGCTGAAACAAATGTTTATATACGGTGGGATGGTGCTGATTTCCTTGTTCTTAATGGCGCAGTTGACCAGTGCGGAGCTCTTCAGCTATTTATTGACCGCGGCAATGGTGCTTTTTACGTTCCTACCTCCAATACAGTATTTGCGCCATCGTGATGATTTTGATCTGGCTAAAAAATACAATAAATATGTTCTGACCTATTATCAGCATTCTCCAGCAATATTCTTCAGCTCCTTTGCAGTGTTAATTCCAAATATTGACAGGATATTTAATAATTCTCCTACCGTTTTTTCTGTTTTCCGCTTCATGCAGCCGGAATATTCAACGGATAGGTTTTTATTTACCTTCATTGTAATAATTTTTCTGGTCTTCGGAAATGCTTTGATATTCATTACCCAGAAAAAATATCTCACTCAAATCCAAAAAGTGAAACCTTTTCTTATTTTTCTGAAACCTCAGGCCTAAACTTTTGGCTAATTTTAGCTAAAATTTATCCTATGGACCGTAAACAGTTTCTTGCCACCACCTTCTCTGCCGGACTGGGTTTGGCCATCATGCCCGGATTTCTTAGCTGTGCTGCCTCCCGTACAGTTTATGAACCCTTTGTGCCAACTACAGGTAGCCTTAAAAAAGTGCGCGGGAACGTTAGCCGGTTTACCAACCGTGGCGGTACCGTGGGCCTGTTGGAAACTGAAGATGGATTTATTGTAATAGATTCCCAGTTTCCGGATGCCATACAGTCCATTCTGGACGGAATTTCTGCCAAAGGCAAACCGGTTCTGTACCTCTGCAATACCCATCACCATGGAGATCATACTTCCGGAAATTTTGCTTTTAAAGCTCCGGACACCAAAATCGTGGCGCACCGCCGCGTCCCTGAACTGCAGCGCCTGGCCGCTGAAAAAAGCAATAAACTAACGGAACAGCGTTACCCAAAAGTTCTTTTTGATAAGGAGCACAGTATTAAAGCCGGAAGGGAGAGGATTACAGCCTATCACTTCGGCAACGGCCACACTTACGGCGATGCCATGTACCATTTTGAAACTGATAACGTAGTTCACATGGGCGACCTTATGTTCATCAATATGATACCGGTGTACCGAACTGCCGACGGTTCCGATTCCCGCAATTGGGTACGCGTGCTTGAAATGGCACAGTCAAAATTTGATAATGACACCATATTTATATTCGGACATGCCAATACCCCGGAATTAACCGTGGGACGTAAGGCTGACCTCGCAGAGATGGCCGGATTTTTGGAAGCGTCCACTCAATATGTACAAAAAGCAATTCAAGAAAACAGATCTACAGAAGATCTGTTGAAGCAGAGTCCGCATATTCCCGGATTTGCCAACAGAATCAGTCCTGACCGGTATCAGGCATTTCTTGAGGGGATACGGCAGACCTTGGGCGGATAATCAAAATTTTGTACTGCAGTCTCGCTGGCTGGCTAATAATAGCCCGCCTCTTTTGCGTTGTCAAAAGTCATAATTCCCGGTATTTTTGAAGTGTAAGTATTTGATGTGCAATGGTATTATACTTGTATAGAAAATAGTCTCCGGCTATCACAGCCGCACCATCTTAACATTAAAATATAGTTTTATGGAAGTCTTAACACCCTCAGGCATTGACCTGCGACAGATAGATAATGCTTATCAGGAATTCATTTTAAAAAGTGATCATCCCTGTATTATGGCAAAGTCACTCTTCAAAATGAACAACTATGACCTTCATGCTTATGAAGAAATGCTAAGCAGTAAAACTGCAGAAAATATTATCGCCGATTTAAAAAATTACATACAGTGTACTAAAATTGGAACTACGGATTTCCGCTCCTTTGTGGCTGTTTTTCCAAATGACTCTTTCAGTGAGGAGCTGACTTACGAAAACGCACTTTGGCAACTCCTTCAAAAGCTTCATGATAAAGATCCTGAAAACTGGGACAGTAACGTAAGCAGCGATCCTAACGATTCAAATTTCAGTTTCAGCCTTTTAGGCCACGCATTTTATGTGATTGGTCTGCATCCGGCAAGTTCGCGCATGGCACGGCAGGCACCTTATACCACTTTAGTATTTAATCTCCATTCTCAGTTTGAGAAACTTCGGGAAATGGGAACGTACGATAAAGTAAGAGATATGGTTCGTAAAAACGATGAAAAACTCCAGGGCAGCATTAACCCTGTACTGAAAGATTTCGGTGAAGATGCGGAGACCAAACAGTACAGTGGCCGCCACGTGGAAGACAGCTGGAAATGTCCCTTTCATCATAAACACAGCAAATAATGCAGCATACACACACTATTGAAAAACAAACCGGGAAAGCATTTATACTTAATAAAGGGGATATACTTACCGTTACCGACCCAATGGGAATGCAGGTAAGTGATATGGTTTTGTTTAACCGCCATGACCACGGCGAAAAAATCTCTTCCGGTAAATCGCTTGATTTTGAGGAAAGCATATTGCTGACAACAGGAAATTATCTTTGGAGCAACCGGTCACGTAAAATGATGAAGATTTTGGAAGATACCAATGGCCGCAATGATTTTCTGCTCGCGCCCTGCAGTAAGGAAACTTTTGAAATCATGTACAGGCATGAGGGCTATCATCCTAGCTGTCTGGAAAATCTTACAAAAAACCTGGAACCAATGGGGCTGTCACAGGATGAGATCCCTACCGCCTTCAATATCTTTATGAATGTTCAGTTTGATGCAAAAGGTAAGATTTCCGTACTTCCGCCGACTTCCAAACCCGGCGATTATGTAAAGTTTGAGGCCATGATGGATCTGTTGGTCTGCCTCACCGCCTGTTCTGCCGAAGACAGCAATGGCGGATCATTTAAGCCTATACAATATTCTGTCACCCCATCATCTTCATATTCCCAATTGTAAAATAAAGGCTGCTGCAACTCAGGCGGCCTTTTTTTGGCTTTCAACACCTGCAGTCAGCTCCCCGAAAATCAGTAATTTTGCTGCAAACACTCCGCATGTATATTATTGATTCACCATCCAACAATGCTTATTTTAATATTGCTGCAGAAGAATTTCTCTTAACAAGATTTCCGACACAGGATCTCTTTCTGCTTTATGTAAATGCTCCGTCCATTATCGTGGGAAAATTCCAGAATACCCTGGCTGAGATCAATTTGGATTATGTAAAGGAAAAAGGAATTAAGGTGGTGCGCAGGATGTCCGGTGGCGGCACAGTTTATCATGATTTGGGAAACCTGAACTTCAGTTTTCATACCGTGTTGGGTAAGCACGACTTTATGGACTTTTCTGTTTTCACCGAACCCGTGCTTACGCTGCTGGACAGATTAGGTGTTCCCGCCGTGCTGCAGGGCCGCAACGATTTACTCGTTGACGGGCGGAAGTTCAGCGGTAATGCCAAACTGGCGCGCCAGGGAAAGATGATTCAGCACGGAACAATACTCATTGACTCAGAGATGGAAATCCTGGCCCAGGCGCTGAAGGTGAATCCACTCAAATTTATTGATAAAGCTACCAAGTCCAACCGCGCACGTGTGGTGAACCTGAAGGAATATTTACCAGGGGGAACCGGCACTGAGGAAATGAAAAATCTTCTTACCGAAGAAATCCTCAGAAATAATCCAGGCGCCAAAAGGTACAGTCTTACGGAGGACGATGTGGCCCGGATCGAAAAACTGGTGGCGGAGAAATATGAAACCTGGGACTGGAATTTCGGCTTCTCGCCCAATTACAATTACCGGAAAGCCATTAAAGTTCCGGCAGGATTTATTGAAGTCCATCTTGATGTGGTGAAAGGTGTAATAGAAAAAGCCAAAATTTTCGGCGACTTTTTCGCGGCCCACCCTATTGAAGAACTGGAAAACAGGTTGATCGGTAAGAAACATGAGGAAAAGGATCTCCGGGAACTGTTTTCAGAACTGAACCTGACTGACTATTTTGGTAAGGTGAGTGCTGATGAAATTATAGAAGCCTTCTTCTAGACATGCTTTAGACCATTAATGTTTCCACGTCACTTCCAGGCTGTCCACTATCTGCTTCACCCTCGTATGGGGCCGGAAAATTGCTTTCTTGCCTTTTCCTGTATCGGCTGTATTAGATAGGATAACCACCGAGGTCCTGCTTTGCGGATAATATAAAGTGAGTGAAGGAGATCCTTTTACATAGCCCGAATGAAGATAGGTCTTTGGCGCAGCGCCAAGCATGATACCATGGCCATAACCTACAGAACCCAGAATAGGATGATTCATATTTGCGCTTTGTTTCAGAAACTTTTGAAGAGACACGGGAGCAAGGATTTTGCCTGAATACAGCTCAAAATTCCACCGGTGCAGATCATATACTGTGGACAGCAGTCCACCAGCTGCCGTGGAGATGGAACCATGGGCCAGTCGTTGTGGCATATTCGGCACCGGGGTGGTATTGCTGGGGGGACCGGTATGTGCGCCGGCCAGATTTTTTCCGGTAAAGTTCTCAGCAGTATATGTCGCGGTAAGTCCTGCTTTCGCAAAAAGCTCACGGGCATTTGCATCGTAAGACTTGCCGGATGCTGCCTCTGCAATCTCCCCGAGTAAGCGGTACCCTTTATTTGAATAATTGAACTCTGCACCCGGTTCAGATTGCAAACCTGGCCCCAGATCACTGATTCCGGAAGTATGCGTGAGTAAATGATGAATGGTAATATCTTCAAATGTCTTGCTTCGGTATTCCGGCAAGTATTTCGATATTCTGTCCGAGGTGCTCAGTTTTCCTTTTTCCTCCAAAAGCAAAATAATAGCGCCTGCAAACTGTTTGCTTACTGATCCTATGGCGAATACCGAATTGCTGTCCAACTGTTCTTTGGTTTTGAAATCTTCAAATCCGAGGCTTTTCTCATAATACTTTTCAGATTCCCGGTACACCGAAATAATGCCGTTAAACTGAGTCTCCGCAAAAACAGAGTCGAGCAGCGGCTTCAGCGTTTTCTTTCGTTCCCAGCTGACGAGGGTATCTTTGGCAGGAATTTGTGTAGCTGAAAGGTCCTGAGTGGCGGGTACATCGGGTTTACACGCGAAAAGGAAGGACAGTAAAAGGAAAGGTAAATATAGCTTCAAAATAGGAATAGGATTGTTGGCCACCATACAGCAAAAACCGTGGCAGAAGTTGATATGCCGACTGAAAATTAAGGTACACATTTTATTTCTGCATCATGGCAGGAACCTTGTTGCATCCTTACCAGTCAAAAAGCAGAATTATGAACAATGAAATGTTATTAGAGAAACTGTCGGCCTGCATTGCGGCGTGTAATCACTGCGCAGATGCATGTCTGGAAGAAGAACATGTGCATCATATGGTGAACTGCATCCGTACGGACCGTGTTTGCGCGGCAGTGTGTACGGCGGTGCATCAGGTGGCGGCTACGCAATACACCAACATGGTTGATTTGCTGGAAGTGTGCATCAGGATTTGCGGCGAATGCGCAGCAGAGTGTGAGAAACACGAACATGATCATTGCCGGGAATGTGCCCGTGCCTGCCGCGAATGTGCGGAAGCTTGCCGGTCATTTATGAATTGATTTTTGGAGCCGGGAACCTGCTTTCGCGGCTCGCTTTTTCCCTGGTGCGGCGGCGAAGCCGCCGCCCAAAGGTAAAGAGCTCAAACAAACCGCTCAATCAGGGCTAAATAAAAAACCGTGTCAGGCAAGGCCCGACACGGTTTTTTATACTTATACTAAATGGCCAGAATCTTCAGTCTCTCTTCTAACCTCTAACCTCTAACTTCTAGTTTCTATCTCAACTACATATTCCTTCTGTACATACCACCCACTTCAAAGAGCGCATTGGTAATCTGACCCAGAGAACAGTATTTTACCGCTTCCATCATGAGTTCAAATAAATTCTGCTGGTTGATGGCGCCGTGCTGAAGAGATTTCAGTGCGTTTTGCGTATTGTCGGAATTTGCACTTTGGTAATTGTGCAGGTTTTTGATCTGCATCTGCTTCTCTTCTTCGGTAGAACGGATTACTTCGCCCGGTAAAACAGTTGGTGAACCGTCTTTACCCAGGAAAGTATTTACGCCGATAATCGGATATTCACCCGTATGTTTCAGCCATTCGTAATGCATGGATTCTTCCTGGATCTTGGAACGCTGGTACATCGTTTCCATTGCACCAAGCACTCCGCCTCTTTCCGTAATCCTGTCAAATTCAGCATAGACAGCTTCTTCCACCAAATCAGTAAGTTCTTCAATGATGAATGAACCCTGTAATGGATTCTCATTTTTAGCCAGACCGAGTTCTTTATTGATGATCAGCTGGATAGCCATCGCACGTCTTACCGATTCTTCAGTTGGCGTCGTAATGGCTTCGTCATAAGCATTGGTATGGAGTGAGTTACAGTTGTCATAGATGGCGTAAAGCGCCTGCAGAGAAGTCCTGATATCATTAAAATCAATTTCCTGCGCGTGCAGCGAACGACCGGAAGTCTGGATGTGATATTTCAGCATCTGGCTTCTTTCGTTGGCGTTGTATTTTTCGCGCATCGCCTTGGCCCAGATTCTTCTGGCTACACGTCCGATTACCGCATATTCCGGATCGATACCGTTGGAAAAGAAGAACGACAGGTTCGGCGCAAAATCATTGATGTCCATGCCGCGGCTCAGGTAGTATTCCACATAAGTGAAACCGTTGGCCAGAGTAAAGGCAAGCTGCGAAATTGGGTTGGCACCGGCTTCAGCAATATGGTAACCTGAAATGGAAACCGAATAGAAGTTCCTGACTTTTTCTTTAATGAAGTATTCCTGAACGTCACCCATCAGTCTCAACGCAAATTCCGTTGAGAAAATACACGTGTTCTGAGCCTGGTCTTCTTTCAGGATATCCGCCTGAACAGTTCCACGAACCGTAGCGATGGTTTCCGCCTTGATCTTAGCGTAAACGTCAGCCTCAAGAATTTCATCACCTGTCAAACCAAGTAATTTTAACCCTAAGCCGTTATTGGATGGCGGAAGTTCACCGCTGTAAGTTGGGCGGTTCAGTCCTTTATCGTCAAATTTTTCTTTGAGTCTGGCCTCAACTTTATCCCAAATTTTATTTTCTTCAATATATTTCTCACAGTTCTGGTCAATGGCGGCATTCATGAAAAATGCGAGCAGCATCGGCGCCGGACCGTTGATGGTCATAGATACCGAAGTCATGGCATTCACCAAATCAAAACCGGAGTAAAGTTTCTTCGCATCATCCAGCGTAGCGATGGAAACTCCCGCGTTACCGATCTTACCGTAGATATCCGGTGGCAAGGCAGGATCCTGACCATAAAGTGTCACCGAATCAAATGCGGTGGAAAGCCTTTTGGCGTCCATCTCCGCCGAAACATAATGGAATCTGCGGTTGGTCCTTTCCGGTCCGCCTTCGCCGGCAAACATTCTTGTAGGGTCTTCACCTGTTCTTTTAAAAGGGTAGATTCCCGCAGTAAAAGGGAAGGATCCGGGAACATTTTCCTGGCCTTTCCAACGGATGAGGTCGCCCCAATCCTGGAATTTTGGCAAAGCGATCTTTGGAATCTTAAGGTGCGACAGCGTTTCAGACTTGGTTTGAACTTTAATTTCTTTTCCGCGCACAAAGTAGGAGTAAGTATCCGCTTCCAGTTCTTCTTTGAAATGATGCCAGCCGTGCAGGAAGGCTGCGTTTTCTTCGGAAAGTTCTTTTTTGGTTTTCAGGAAAACTTTTTCAAGCTTGTCATGCGTATGCTGGTCGTCCTGTATAAGTGCTTTCGCGCCCTCCACGAGGTACATCTTCTTGGCGATGAGTGCCTGGTTTTCTACTTCTTTATCGTATGCACGGTTCGTGTCCACTATTTCAGACAGGTAGCGGACTCTTTTCGGCGGAATAATGGTCGTTTCCTCTGAAACATTTTGCTCCTCGTATTCGCTGAAATTTAAACCTTCGAACTTTGCATTTACTTTTTTAATCAATTCGTTATAAAGCTCTGTAGTTCCCCAATCGTTGAACTGGCTGGCTTTTGTGGAATAAACCGGCATTTCTTCCAGCGGCTGCTCGAAGAGTACATGGTTTCGCTGATATTGCTTTTTAACCGCCTGAAGCGCGTCCAGAGCACCGCGTTTATCCGACTTGTTCAAAGCGATTAAATCGGCATAATCCAGCATGTCAATTTTCTCCAGCTGGGTAGAGGCGCCGTATTCCGGCGTCATCACGTACATGGAAACATCAGCGATTTCAGTAATTTCCGAACCGGACTGTCCAATACCTGAAGTTTCCAGGACTATGACATCGGGTTTTGAAATTTTCAGGACATTTAAAGCCGAATGGATATACGGCGAAACTGAAACATTATTCTCACGCGTTGCCATCGAGCGCATGTAAACACGCGAATCGTTGATTGAATTCATACGGATCCTGTCGCCAAGCAATGCACCGCCTGTTTTCTTCTTGGACGGGTCTATGGAGATAATGGCGATTTTTTTCTCAGGGTTGGACCTTAGGAATCTTCTAACAAGTTCGTCGGTTAATGAGGATTTCCCTGCACCTCCGGTTCCGGTGATGCCAATAATCGGGATTGTGGAATTTTCAGCTCTGGCGTCTATTTCTTTAACCAAATCGGTTTTGCTTTCGGAGAAATTTTCAACCGCTGAAATCACTTCAGCAATCGACCTGGCATCGTCAAAGCTTATTTTATCTAAATTTTCTACGGTAACATTTTCTCCCGTCGCGTAGTCGGATTTCTGAACCAGATCGTCAATCATGCCCTGCAGGCCAAGTTCGCGGCCGTCATCAGGCGAATAAATTCGGGTAATACCATAATCCATCAGATCTTTGATTTCCTCCGGAAGGATTACACCTCCACCGCCACCGAAAATCCTGATGTGTGAGGCATTTTTCTCCTTCAAAAGATCGTAGATATATTTAAAATACTCGTTATGTCCACCTTGGTAAGAAGTTAGCGCAATGGCATTTGCATCTTCCTGCACCGCACAGTTCACTACTTCCTCAGCAGATTTGTCGTGGCCCAGGTGAATCACTTCCACACCCGTGGCCTGGATCACGCGGCGCATGATATTGATAGCCGCATCGTGCCCGTCGAAGAGCGCAGCAGCAGTTACAATCCGTATTTTGTTTTTAGGAGAATATTTTTGGGTTTCCATAGATGAATTTTCAATGTGCCCAAAGATAGCAATTTATCTAGATTTGTCAGGTGATGGAAACGCTGCAGTGTCTAAGGATGACCGACTGTTCTAAGATCTAATATTATTTAAATCTAATCTAAAATATCTTTTTGCTGAGGTTTTTTAAGGTTAATTATTAACTTTATATTTAGTATTGATGCACTAAACAGATATGAAACAAATCGGATTTTTTTTCCTTTCGACGAATAACTATTCATTGTTAAAATCCGAAATTATAGGGAAAAAGCTTTTCCTGTTTTTTTTAGTGCTTATTCTTACCGGTTTTTCACGCCCGGTAAGTGCTCAGAACCTGAATGAAATTATTTCCAATCTGAAAGGGGATCTGAAGAATAATCCGGATGAGAGGAGAAAGGCAGTAATTTACGCCGATCTAACCTGGTATTATGCCAGCGTTTCGGTAGATTCTGCACTGGCCTATGGGCGCCGTGCTGTTTCGACCACCGGCAAACTGAAGGATTCGGTGCTTCTGGCACAGGTATACAGTGACCTGGGAGCAGTACACTTCCGCAATAATGACTTCAGAAATGCCGAGAAAAACTACCTGAAATCCTACGAGATCCGGAAGAAACAGAACAATGCCGCGGGCATCGCAAAACTCAACAACAACCTGGCCTCGGTGTATCAAAGCAATTTTCAGTACAGCAAAGCCATGAAAATGTACCTTGAAGCTCTTAAATTCTTTGAGGAGAAAAATGATGTGAAAAACATCAACATCACCAAAGGCAACATCGGGCTGCTGTATGTAGATCTGAAGGACAATCGCAGGGCGGTGAAGTACATTTCGGAAGCCATTGCCTATTTTGAAAGCCAGGACAGGACCACAGAAATAGAAAACAAACTTTGTGAAAATTACCTTAATCTGGGCAAAGCCCTGCAGATGCAGAAATCTTACGCGGCGGCAGAGGTACAATATAAGAAAAGCAGTGAAATTTGCGGTAAGGTGGGCAACACACAGGGTATCGCCTTTGCTTCCAGAAACTTAGGTAACTTATATACGCTTCAGCGGAAGGATTCCCTCGCGGTGCTTAATCTGCAGACATCCCAGCTCGCAAGAGAAGCGTTTAATTCCCGAGTAGATACTGAGAGCAATGGGATTGATGTGGCGCAGAATTACATTGTTCAGGGAAAATACCACGAGGCTAAAGACCTGCTTCTAAGAGCCCTGCCGGTTTTTGAACGGGAAAATTCCAAGGAAAACCAGCTCTCTACATACAAACTGCTCACCAACATCTATCACCACACGGCACAGCCAGACAGCGCCGATCATTTCTTTGAAAAATATATCGCCCTGGACGGTGAACTGGTGAACACAGGGGTTAGCAGAGCCAGTGCCGAACTTGAAAAGAAATACCAGACTTTACAGAAAGACAGTGAGATTCAGAAGCAGAAATCAACGCTTTTTAAACGGAACGTTGCATTGTTTGCCCTACTGGGAGTTTTACTTATTGGAATTGTATATTACAGAAATTACCAGCACCGCCAGAAGGCGAAGTTACAGAGAACAGTTCTGGAACAGCAGGATTTGGCCGCAAGGGCAGTTATGGCAGCTGAGGATAATGAAAGAAAACGAATGGCTACGCACCTGCATGATGGTATAGGACAGCTGCTCACAGCGGCAGGCATGAATGTAAGTGTACTCAATGATTATAAGGAAGATCCGGCACGTTTTGAACTCATATTAGACAAAACCCGTAAGATTCTTTCGGATGCCATTAGCGATGTACGCACCCTTTCACATCAGATTATGCCTCATATGCTCCTAAAAAATTCACTATCTGAGGCCTTAAGAAAACTGATTGAAAATACATCGTCGCCCACAATTGAAATTAACCTTAAGATTGAGAATCTTAATAATGAGCTGGACGAAAATATACAGATGGTCTTATACCGAACGGTACAGGAATGTATTAACAATACCCTTAAACATGCCCGGGCCACCAAGATTGATATTCTGGTAGTACAGGACTCAGATAAAATTATCACTAAAATTAGTGACAACGGGGCAGGTTTTGATCTTCAAGCTATTAAGCGTCGCAACGAGGGTATAGGGCTGCAGAATATACAGACCCGTATTGATTTCCTGAAAGGCCAGACTTGGATTAAAAGTTCAGCTGGTAAAGGAACTGAAATATATGTGGAAATCCCGCTAAAACCATGAAAATTGCCATTGTAGACGATCATCAAATTATTATTGATGGCATAGAAATGCTCCTCGGACTTGAAAACGACATCCATATTACAAGAACCTACACGGATGGGACGGACTTACTGCAAGACCTGCGCAGTGGACAGGTGGTTGCCGATCTGATTCTTACAGATCTTCTCATGCCCAATCTCACCGGCTACGAATGTGCCCGGATATTAAAAAAGGAATTTCCTGCCTTAAAAGTGATTGTGCTTTCAATGACCTGTGACCCCAAAACCATTTACGAGCTCGTGGATAAGATTGGAATAGACGGCTATTTGTCCAAGAAAATCAACCGTGCCGAACTGGTGCAGGCGCTGCACGATGCCCGCCGTGGCGACCTGCACCTCTCCGATGAAGCTGCTGAAGCACTTACAAAATTCCGCCACCGCATTATTGATTCGCCGGTTACCATCCTTTCGGCCAGGGAAAAACAGGTGGTCAGGCTCATGATTGAGGGTTTGATGAACCGCGAAATTGCGGCCCGTCTCTGCATCAGCGAAAGTACGGTAGAAACGCACCGCAAGAATATTTACCGCAAGACGGAAACCAATTCTGTCCCACGGCTCATGCAGGCCGTGCACGACCTGGATCTGCTGCAGGAGTAACTTTATTTTCCGGTTCAGAATCTGTAAAAATACCCTCTAGAGGGTATACATGGGAGGAGAGGAGTGTGATACCTTTATCCCACAAAAAACACAGATGATGAAAAACAAATTAATGCTGATCGCAGGCCTTACAATGGGTTTGGCCTTGGTGCAGGCCCAGCAGGCAACCTTTTCGGTTCTGGAGAAAGATTACGAGATCTCACGCAAGGCCAAAAAAGGATACCTGGGTGGCGTGGAGCCACTGGCTGACGGTGGGTTTGAAATGGTCTATTTCCTCCCTTCCGGAAGAAAAAAAGTGAAGATTGAAACCTACTCCTTTGACCGGGACGCGAACCTGACCAATACGCTGAAGGATGAATGGGATGTGGACAGGGTGAAGAAAAAGTGGAAGTTCTTTAACTTCAAAGGCGACGAATACACAACAACTGCCGCAGCGGTGAGTACCAACCTCACCGGCAGAATGATGTTCAAGAAGCGTGAAATTAAAGCAAAATACAACTGGTTCGCGGGTGACTATGTAAAGAGAATAAAACTGCTGGACCGGCAGAAACTGACCAGTGAATCCGGTGGCGAATACCTCTTCGGTGGCGCCTATGAAGTGGAAAGAGACAGCACGATCTATGCGCTGGCCTATCCATACACCAAAGGAGCGCCGCTGACTTCACTGTATCTCTTAAAAATCTCCAACACCGGCGAGGCCCGGAAAATCTCCAACATAGCTACACCTCACGCCATGCGTCCGCTTTTTTCCAAACCTTTGCTGGATGAAAACAGCCGCGACGTTTCCAACGATGATTTCCCGCGGGACTGGATTGTGGTACTGGCGCCCAGTAAGCCTTTCGGAAAAGGCAGCGCCGGACAGCCCAATCAACTCAGCTATCTGCGTATTTCCCCGGAAGGAATGGTGAAGGAGCAGATAAGTTTTACAGCCCCTACGGCAGGCTTCCGCATACTCAATGCCTACTCAACAGGAAAAGAGGTAATTCTTTACGGAATGGGCATCCGCAAAGACGGGAAATTTGCTGATGAGATTCTGGGAAGTACGGTATCTCCTACCAGTATGGATGATGAAGAGCAGGCTGCGGCTTCTACAAGCGGTGGCATGTTCGGCAGCATTGGCAAAATGGCCAATATGATTTCGGGTAAGGAAGATCTGGCGCCCTCTCAGCAGTCCATTGACAATCTGCTCGATGATAAAAAGTATGATGACTTTATCATTGTAAAGATCAGCGGGCAGACTGCATCGGTCGTGAAGGCGACGCCTATGGCAGAACTGAATCAGAAAGCGGTAGCCGGGGCAGATATGAAAAAACCGCTGCAGTTTGATGGCAAGAAGTTTATCACCAATAATTTTCAAATCCTGAAAGACGGATCTATGATGCTGAGTGTACAGGATTATAAACCCGAAGGGAGTGCTATAGGAATACCCGGCGGCAAAATGCTGGGTACGCTGGCAGGGGTTTCCGGCAGCAAAAGCGGCGACAATTATGACCGCGTGTACAAAGGCATGTATCTGCTCCATTTTTCACCCGAAGGAAATCTTGTCCGGAACTATACGGTACAGCTGGACCAGAAAAATAAGAAAGGCTTCTTCAATAACTCGCCCATGACCGCCGATAATTTTCCTGCAACGGGTTATCTGATCGAAAGTAAAGACGGAAAATCCGTGAATTGGATTATGGAAATGGTGAAAGCCATTGATGTGGATACTGATGTTAGCACCTTCAGCAATTTTATCGCAGGTACATCTACTACCACTACCACCAAATCCTATTCTCCTTTCTACAGCATAGAATATGGCAAACTGGACCTTGCGACCGGCAAATCATCAGAATTCAGAACGCTGGGGGATCTGGAAAAGAAAAAATACTACCTGTACAGTAAACATAACCGCATCCAAATAGGAGATTATCTCTATTTCTTTAGTGAAACTCCCAACGGTGACCGTCTGTTGGTTTCCCGGATGGATGTAAGTCAGTAATAATCTGTGATTTCCGCACCTGCGTCTGCCTGCAGGCCAGGTGTGGTTTTCCTTTCTTTAAAAAACCTAAAAATCAATATCATGAAAAAATCAGGAATTTTCTTTTACGTTATGCTGTTCGCACTTTTGTTTGCCGGCATTACTGCCTGTACCCCTGCAAATGATGATCCTGCAGATCCTCCAACAGCCGCAGTAAACGGGTTCACCTGGCGTGAAAACTCAACTACCGCGCCACTGAAAACAGCAGGCTCTTCCGAAGTCCGCACGCAGTACAAATCCATCTTTGCGTTTACGGGCGCCACGCCCACATCGGGAACGCTGTTCGAATTCAACCTTACGGGCGTCACACCCGGCACCTATCCGGTTAATGCGAGCAATGCATTTTATTTTGACGGAAATCCTGCCACGCCGGTTAGTGGTGAAGTGGTGATCACCTCCAACGCTGCAGGCAAAGCCACAGGAACTTTTAAGGCGACCTGGTCCGGTGGCGGACTTACGGCTGTCTATGGCACCTTTACCAACATTCCGGTAAACTGACATTAAATTTTACTTCCCTGCCGAGAATTTCCGGCGGGTTTTTTACCTTAAAATCACAGAATATGAAACCATTTTTATTTTTATCGCTCCTATTGGCAACTATTCTTGCCAATGCACAGTTCACCAAGGTGATGGATCTTCCCGCCAATTTAAATCCTCCGGCTCCACTTGCCGCCAATGAATACAATACCTGGAACAGCAAACTGTTTTACCTCAAAAATGGATCTAACAGTTCTTTCGATCTCATTGTAACCGACGGCACTGCAGCCGGTACCATTCAGGTGGCCAATATGCCCAAGCCAGCTGATGCTTCTTCTTGGTACCTGGCCAGTCTGAAGAAAGGCGCCAACGGTATGTATATTAAATTCAGCTATTATGACAATGTTACTTTCGTGCAGAATGATGAGCTTTGGTTCTCCGACGGTACGGCGGCAAATACCTATAAACTCGTCACCAATGCGCGTATCAACATCAGTGGACTGCATAATCTGACTTCGGTACAGAATTACCAGAGACCTTATCAGGCTTCACATGTAGGCAACATATTTTATTTCTGGAAAGGTGCAGACAATGTATATGCAACCTCACTTTATCTGTGGCAGTCAGATGGGACTGTGGCCGGAACCCAGCCTGTGGCGGGAGCGAGCGGCGTGCACCTTCCTTATGAAACCGGTATGACCGATGAATATTGGGATGTGGGCCTTGCCTACAACGGGTCTTACTATTTCCTTGCGCAGGACACCGGAATTAATACGGTGCGTGCAAAATTTTATAAACTGCAGGCAGGTGTACCCCAACTGTTGGGCTCCTACCAAAACGCAGTCCGGATGGGAACCGTTTTCAAGAATAAAATTTATTTCATGGCGACGCAGGAATTTGTACCAAACTCCGGCTATTTCCAAAGGGAAATCTTTCAGTCTGACGGTACCGCGGCCGGAACCTCCGTGTTTTACAATTTCTCCGGCGACAATGCGGGAAACGGTGTGAATGAACAGGACCATTTTACCTTTCACAAAACTGCCAATTACATGTTTATCCGGACCAATGACAATTTGCTTCACAACATACTTGTAACGGATGGAAGTACCAACTTCATAAATCTTTATAACGGCAGCGTGTACCCGGTTACCCATTTTTATGTAGACGACCAGATGGCGTACTTCCTGCGGGCTTCCAACGATACCAATGTATACAGTTCTTTTGCGGTTAATATGTCTACGCTGGAAAAAACCACGATTACTAAACCTTTCTATAATACCGACGCTGGTGTCGTTCGGAACGGCACGCTGTGGATTGCCAACAAACCCACCTACAATACCGCTTTTTACACTCCCTGGCGAAGTGTCGGTACCGATGGTACCACGCAGGCCACCACCAATTCCTTCAGTTATGCCACCAACTTTTTTAGGCTCGGAACCAATCTTTACGCCTTTTCCAGCTATCTGGGTGTTCTCTACAATGCCCTGTACCGGTTTGATGACAATTTTACCTTTAACAACAGTACGGGAGATAACCAGTGGTCCACACCCATGAACTGGGTCAGTAAGATGATTCCACTGCAGTTTGACGATGCGGTTGTTCCCGCGGCATTCAACCCGGTCATCAGTGCACCCGCCTTTGCGAATAACATGACACTCAATTCGCCCCTTAATTTCACCGGCGGCGATCTGAACCTCAACGGGGCCCTGAACCTGGGAGCACCGGTAACCCTGAACACGGGATCCATCAACCTGAAGGGTGCCTCATCACAGATCACCAACGGCAGTGCAGCCAATTACATTGTAACCAACGGCACCGGCACGGTAAATGTGCAGAATCTGAACGCCGCACGCGGGGCAGTTTCCTTGCCCATAGGAACGGTAAACCACTACAATCCCATCACGGTTTCCAACTCCGGAACCTCGGATACATTTTCGGCCAGAGTCTCCGAGGGAATTGCGAATACGACAAACGGTGCCGTAAACGCTACCTGGGATATTTCTGAAGGTACAGCGGGCGGCAGCAATGTAAACCTCACTTTCGGCTGGAATGCTGCGCAGCAGAATGCCACCTTCAGTGCGGCAGGTGGGAAGGTCGGACATTACTACAACGGACAGTGGAACCAGGAAAACAGCGGCAGTGTAACCGGCAGCGGTCCGTTTGCCATCACGGCGACGGGCATCACCACTTTCTCGCCATTTGCGGTAATGAATTTCGGAGCGTTGGCAACGGCGGAGGTCCGCAATTCATCAGTACACGTTTATCCCAATCCGTTTAGTAATTACCTTCAGGTCGAAACGGAAGAAAATGGCACACTCACGCTCTTTGATGCTTCTGGAAAAGTGATAGATGTTGCCATGGTAAAAAAAGGCAACAACAGGCTGGAGATGGGCGTGATGCCTGCCGGACTCTATTATTATGCTTTGAAAAATCTGAAAGGAGGAACCATAGCTTCCGGTAAACTGCTTAAAAACTAAAACCATGAAAAACATATATATACTGATCGCCCTGGCCGTATTCACTGCCGCAAACGCGCAGCTTACCTTGGTGAAACAGTTGTCCAATGCTGAAGTTCCCAAATATGAAGATGTGGAACTACCACAGATATTTAACAATAAAATGTATTATATCGGGAAGCCGGCCAACCCGCAGGAATGTAAACTTTATGTAACCGACGGAACCTCAGCAGGTACCCAGCTGTTAAAAGACCTGGGAACTATTTACACCACCGGAAACGGAAACTACAGTACCATAGGATCTTTTAATCAGACCGCAGACCGGCTCTATTTTCTTCGCTCACAACACCTTAACCCTTCTGCTGGGGGTACGCCCACGGAAATGACTACGGAACTGTGGGTCACAGACGGCACCGCGGCAGGAACCATAAAGCTCATGAACAAAACCACACCGGTGATCAATTACAGTGCAGTATCGCCCATTTCTTTATTTGGACGCGGCGGAGTACAGGAATTGAACGATAATTTTGCCGGGAACAAGCTGATTTTCACGGCGTACGATCCCGCAAGCGCCACCGTTTACTACGGCAATCAGATTGCCTGGGTGACTGATGGTACCCCGGCAGGAACACAGCCGCTTTTAACCGCAACCGGCGAAAAGATTTATGGCGGGGGAACGGGCGGAACCCGACTTAACAATGAATATTTTTTCAGCGGCCGGAGCCAGGTGTCAACTGATCTTGGCGGTTTTCTGTACAGGACCAACGGAACGGCTGCCGGTACGGTGAAGGTGAATCCAGCTGCTGTCAACTGGTTTGTGGGTTCTCACTTCAGTAAACCCCTCAACGGACAATTCCTGTTCTGGGCTACGGATAATCTGGGCCCATCCTGGAACCAGCAGAATTACGAAATCTGGAAATCCGACGGAACTGCCGCCGGGACACAGCTTTTCTATGAGACGGCCAGTGGCGCAGATTCCAAAAAACCTTATTATGGTAATGTACTCGATTTTGTGAACGATGGCCAGAAGTTTTATTTTATGCTGAAACAGGATCCTGCCAATATTGAGCAGAATGAAGTGTGGACAACGGACGGAACGCTGTCGAATACCAAAAAGATCCGGGATGCCACCAACTATCTGGTTGACTATACCATAGTATCCAACGGGCACATTTTTTTCGAAGAGTTCATACAGTCGCCATCAACCTTCAGATTGATTCACTCCGACGGTACTGCCGCAGGCACCACGGTGGTATCCAGCAAAAATACCAACCGTCCCAGCTTTGCTTTGTATCAGGGAGCGGCCTATTATAAGGACTTTGACCAGATGGTGCCTTATTTTTCTAATCAGGTGGCCGACAATATGGAAGTCTGGCGCAGCGACGGTACCGTGGGAAATACGGCGCGACTTTTAGACGTGCTGCCGGGTACAACTACGGTTTCCTCATATACCATCTCCAACTCTTCAAAACCTACGAATTTCTTCACCCTGGGCGACAGCCTTTATTTTGTGACAGAAAGCCCGAAGAATCTGTATAAATTCAAGGGAGACTACACCTTTAACAACTCTGTGAACGGTAACTGGAGCAACCCTTCCAACTGGAATGCGGGCACCGTGCCGGGCTTTACAGATCCTGTAAATGTACCTGCAGGGTTTACTGTTGTTGCAGACGTCCCCGCCTATGCAGGTAACCTGACTCTGAATTCGCCACTGATTCTTTCTTCCGGAAATCTGAACATCGGCGGCACCCTTAACCTGGGTGCAAACATTACCCTCAATGCCAACTCAGTTAATTTGGGGCCTGTTGCGCAAGTGGCCAACGGCGGTCCGTCGCATTATATGGTAACCAACGGCACCGGCACGGTAAATGTGCAGAATCTGAACGCAGCACGCGGGTCGGTTTCCTTACCAATAGGAACGGCCAACCACTACAATCCGATTACGATTTCCAACTCCGGAACTCCCGACAATTTTTCGGCCAGAGTCTCCGAGGGAATTGCGAATACGTCAAACGGTGCCGTAAATGCTACCTGGGATATTTCTGAAGGTACAGCGGGCGGCAGTAATGTAAACCTCACTTTCGGCTGGAATGCAGCGCAGCAGAATGCCACCTTCAGTGCGGCAGGTGCCAAGGTCGGACATTACTACAACGGACAGTGGAACCAGGAAAACAGCGGCAGTGTGACCGGCAGCGGTCCGTTTGCCATCACGGCGACGGGCATCACCACTTTCTCGCCATTTGCAGTAATGAATTTCGGAGCGTTGGCGACGGCTGAAACTGCCATGAAAAGCCTGAACGTTTATCCGAACCCGTTTAGGGATGCGCTCCATATTTCTGTCCTGGAAAGCGGCATCTTTCAGCTCTACGACACGTCTGGTAAATTGGTCGCTACTCATTACCTGGTGAAAGGAGTGAACACCCTCGACAAATCTGACCTGCCTGCCAACGTGTACCTGTACCAAATAAAAAACAGCGCCGGTATGGTCACGTCTGTGGGAAAGGTTATTAAAAGGTAGAGGCAGCGCACGAGGAGGCAAACAACTTCTTCAGAAAGCGCCGCAACTGCAATAGTGCCAAAGTACTGTATACAGGTGCTTAGCGTTTTTTAATATTGAAGGCCGGCTGATCCATTTCAGCCGGCCTTTTTCGTGTTGAAGATCCAGGTGTTGGTGAGGCGGTGGTCGCGGTTCGTTGGGGAAGAGTTGTCAAAACCTACCAATTTTTGGCAAACCGCGTGGCAATAACTACTGTGCAAGACCCGAAGAAGGTATTTTCCGCGGAGCGTTGTAGCTTTTTCAAAAGAGGAGAATGTGGTGGAGAAACTCCCGACCCCCTTCGAAGGCCACAGGGTCCGAGCGCAGTTCAGCGCAGGGTACGGTGACTGAGGCTCTTGAAGCCGTCGGCCGCGTGTACAGCAGCGCCGCTCAATACTTCGATAACATTCCCGAAAATGCTCAGAACTTCTACATAGGCGGTTACCAACCCGCGCAGAAATGGCTCAAAGACCGCAAAGGCCGCACGCTGGATTTCCAGGATGTGCTGCATTACCAAAAAATGATTTATGCCATGACCCATACGGAAAGGCTGATGGGGGAGATTGATGAAGCGGGAGCGACCTAAGATGGCTTCCGAAAACCCGGGTGGCTATGGCGCACCAGGTGTTGTTCGAACATAGTTTCAAAAGAAGGCTGCTGTATGGAGCTGAGCGGTTTTTTATTGTTTTACCACAGACCAATTACCCTTCAAAATGCCGGTCTTCCACGTTCCGGATTTAGTAATGAGGTTACCGTAAAGCGTAAAGCCGGATGGCAATGCAACAGACTGCAGTGCACCATCTTCGCGGGCTATCCCGCTCGTATGGGTTTCGCTTCCGGTGGGAGAGACCTTGGTGAGGGTCACGTAGCCCTTATCCGAGACCTCCATGGTTAGTGTACCGGTTTCATCCCCGGAATAGTTTCCTTTATAGACGCCCATATAGGAGGAAGTAAAGTTTTCCTCCTCCTTTCGGTCCCAGTAATTATCAATAATCTGCTGACAGGAAGTTAAAGCGAAACATAGGATCACAAATGCAAATAGGCGAAGTTTCATGGAAGCGAATTTTGCCAAATATAAACAAATAGCCTGTGTGCAATTAAATATTTATTTTTGCGGAAACGAAATTTCATGCAGCGTGCTTTATTATATTTCATTGCCGGAACCGCAATAAGCTTCTTACTCAACCACTATCTGCTTGGCAGTCAGGGTTGGCAACTTGACCTTTATTACGGTGCTGCCTTTGGTGCCGCATGGGGAATGGCTTATTTTCTGGATGATCTGAAATTTACTCTACCGCAAAAGCTGGGGATTTCATTTTTAGGAATTTCTGTACTGGTTGGTGTAGGACTGCTTTTTTTTAATGTGGAAAAGGCGGTTCCCTCCGTCATTAAATTTTCCATGGTTTTTGTTGCCTATTATCTGATCGCAAGTTTCAGGAGCAGCAAATCGCTGAGAAATTAGGTATTCAGAGCAGGAGCAAATTAACAAAACATCATGTTGTTTGCTGCTAATAAACCTAACATTTTCAAAAGCTTAACACAATATTTCTGAAAAGATTTCCAATTTGAAAATTATTCTTTACCTTTGCACACCCTTTTGGGGAAAATTATGTTTAATCGTAAACGAAAAAGTGTGAATACATTAAGTTACAAAACCGTTTCAGCTAACAAAGCTACCGCTAATAAAGAATGGGTTGTGGTAGACGCTGAAGGACAGCCTTTAGGAAGATTAGCTTCCAAGGTTGCAAAGATTTTGAGAGGTAAGCACAAAACGAATTTTACACCTCACGCGGATTGCGGAGACAATGTAATCGTTTTGAATGCTGGAAAGATTACTCTTTCCGGAAACAAGTGGGCTGACAAGACTTACATCTGGCATACAGGTTATCCTGGTGGACAGAAGTCGCAGACAGCTGAAGAGCTATTGAAAAAAGATCCGATGAAGGTTCTGGAAAAATCCCTTAAAGGTATGCTTCCAAAGAACAAACTGGGATCTCAGCTGTTCAAGAACCTTTATCTGTATGAAGGAACTGAACACAAACATGAAGCTCAGCAGCCAAAAACTATTAATATTAACGAATTTAAATAATTAATATGTCTACAGTTCATAAAATTGGAAGAAGAAAAACTTCAGTAGCCAGAGTTTACGTGAAGCCGGGTACCGGAAACATCACTGTAAACCGTAAGGATGCTAAAGAATACTTCTCTACAGATGTAATGGTTTATAAACTGAACCAGCCTTTCATTTTGACAGAAACTGCAGGACAGTATGATGTTACCGTAAATGTTTTCGGTGGCGGTAATACAGGTCAGGCAGAAGCGATCAGACTGGCAGTTTCCAGAGCTCTTTGCGAAATCAACGCAGAGCACAGGTTGGCACTTAAGCCTCACGGCCTGCTTACCAGAGACGCAAGAATGGTGGAAAGAAAGAAACCAGGTCAGAAGAAAGCAAGAAAGAGATTCCAGTTCTCAAAACGTTAAGAGTTGCAAGCTGTATGCAATATGCATTAGGCTTAAATTCCTACAAATTATTAAACCGCTTGAAAGCTTAAAGCGTATAGCCTAAAGCCTAAAGCTTAACAAAATGCCCCGTTTAGTTTAGCACCCAAACTGTTCTCCCATCTAAAGACCAGTTGATTGCACAAAAGCGGAACGTAAACTAAAAACAAAAAAGCGACATGGCAAAAGCAAATGTTAAAGACCTTTTAGAGGCAGGTGTACACTTCGGTCACATGACCCGCAAGTGGAATCCAAATATGGCTCCATACATTTTCATGGAGAAAAACGGTATTCACATCGTAGACCTACATAAAACAGCAGTGAAATTGGACGAAGCGTGCTCCGCTTTGGAAAAAATCACCTCTGCAGGCAAAAAAGTTCTTTTCGTAGCTACTAAAAAGCAGGCGAAAGAAGTAGTGGCTAAACACGCTGCTGAACTTAATATGCCTTTCATCACTGAAAGATGGCCAGGCGGTATGCTTACGAACTTCGTAACTATCCGTAAAGCTGTTAAGAAGATGAACCACATCGATAAAATGAAGAAAGACGGTACTTTCGAAACTTTATCCAAGAAAGAAAGACTTCAGGTAGACCGCCAGCGTGCGAACCTGGAGAAGAACTTAGGTTCTATTTCAGACATGGTGAGGCTTCCTTCAGCAATCTTTGTTGTTGATATCATGAGAGAGCACATTGCAGTTACTGAAGCTAAGAAATTGGGTATCCCTGTATTTGCTATCGTAGATACGAACTCTGACCCAAGAAAAGTAGACTTCGTGATTCCTGGAAATGATGATGCTTCCAAATCTATCGACATGATCCTGAGCGTAGTTTCAGAATCCATCAAAGACGGTCTTTCCCAGAGAAAAGCTGATAAGGAAAAATCCAAAGAAGAAGGCGAAAAAGTATCAGCTGATGCTGATGCGGATTTCGACGCTGAATAAGATTTTGTCTTATAAAACAGAAACCCGGTTCTTGCGAGCCGGGTTTTTTGTGGTTGACAATCTTCTGAATTTTAATCCGGCCTGAACCTGAATTTGATATAGGTGATGGTTTTTCCTTTGGAGGAAAATAGCTCCTCATAATAGGTCTTTATTTCGCGCAGATGTACGGTATTAGGTTCATATTCCGGCGCGCCGTAAATATCATGATGAGCGGTCAGGATCTCGTGTCCTGATCCCTGTAAGATTCCGAGTGTATAACCGTGCAGGAATTCAGAGTCTGTTTTGAGGTGCACAATGCCTTCAGGCTTCAGTACTTTTCTGTAGCGTTCCAGAAAGTCCGGGTGGGTCATACGGTGTTTGGTCCGTCTGTATTTGATTTGCGGGTCCGGAAAGGTAATCCAGATCTCATCAACCTCATTCTCCTCAAAAAAGCAGTCCAGAAGTTCAATCTGTGTGCGCAGAAAGGCTACATTCTTCATATTCTTCTCTGTTGCCTCTTTGGCGCCAAACCAAAACCGGGCACCTTTAATATCAATTCCGATGAAGTTTTTCTCCGGAAAGGCCTTGGCCAATCCAACTGAATATTCACCTTTACCACAACCAAGTTCCACTACGATTGGGTTTTCATTTTTAAAGATCTCAGAACGCCATTTCCCTTTCAGATGAAAATTGTCCAGTGCTTCAGCGCGCGTTGGCTGTATAACGTTCGGGAGAATACGGTTCTCCTCGAATCTTGCGAGTTTATTTTTGCCCATAATTTAAAATCGTGCAAATTTAATCATTTCCACAGCAAAAAAGGAAAGCAGTTTAAGCGCTATTGGCCGTGGCTTTAGGACGAGGAACCCAGGGTTACCATAATGGCCTTCTGAACGGTCTTTTGAGAGGCGTACTGAGCCCCGCACACCAGACTGGAGAAAAGGTACTGGCCTTTTAGGATGACAATGGTATTTTCACTTCTTGCAGGGATTGCCAGCCTGTATTTTGTATTTCCTGTGCCCTCCATCCGCATGATGATATCACAGTCGGAGTTATTCTTGATCATCACACTTGTTTCCTTGCTGGTAGGATCATTGTCAAACAGGGCATTCAGTATCTTCACGGTCTGGTTTTTATGCTCCTGCACCGTGGGGTTCATTAACAGATCAAATTCCTCTTTCTCCGAATTTATGGCAGCTACAGCCTCAGCAGATATGCTCTTAGACGGAATTGTGGGAGTTACGGCCACGTCGCCCGCTGTGTTTCTGTTCGCGGCACGTATGGCAGCAGCTTCGGCTGAACTTCGTGATTTCGCCACTGCAAAACTTCGGTCAATTTCAGGCGTCTCTACCTTGATTCTGGCCTGAGCGCCCAGTTCCGGGTTGGCGGCTGCGCGCTGCGCTCTGGCCAGGGCTTCCTGGTAAAACCTGATCTGCTTTTGTCTGATGTTTGCGTTCATCTCCGCAAAGGTTATTTTTGTGGAAGGTCTTCTCTTCAGCAAAGCCAGTTTTTCCTGCATATCTTTTACACGGGTGTCGTCCGGGTGAGCGTTCTTTATATAATCCCTTATCATATCCATAAGCCGTGGCTTCAATACGGAGCGCCGGGGATCGTCCTCGTGTGCGTCTCTCAGGAAAGCATCTATTTCGTAAATATTAGTGCTTTTCATGATGTTGGAGTAGTCCTTCATCCGTTTTTGTGCCGGTAGTGCACAGAAAAGCAGCAGGGTAAAAAAGAGAAGTGATTTCTTCATGTTCAAGGGGGAGGTTCTGTTATAGAAAAGTATTATAACGGATAAGTTTCCGTTATAGTATTCAGTTCAGCGTGGTCTGCATCAGGTTGGAGTTTTTCAGCCGGCGCTGATAAATAGGCAGATATTTTTCAATATAGATTTTGGTACCCTCATAGTTTCCGGCCAGGACGTACGGATACAGATTGTCTGAACTGTAAACAAACTGAAGGAAATTATCTGTCAGATGAGGTGGTATTTTAAGCTCAGCAAAATATTGAGGTCCAAAATATTCCTTTATATTCGAAATGCTTCTGGACATGCGTTCATACGCCTGAAGTCTTTCCTTCTTTTGCTTTTCGCCGGAAATAAGGTCGTAAAAACTGTCTACGCTTAAAGATATTCCCCCACCGGCCATGCCCAGCAGTGGCAGCTGAGGCGGCGTACCATCACCTTTTGGTTCCGGAAGTCCGATCATTTCCTTCAGCTTCATTTCCTTTTCACCGGTTTTTAGTGCAAGAACATCTTTCTTCAGGTTTCCCGAAGGTTTAAAACGGTTAAGGACAATTTCCTCTATCTCATAATAAGCAATCTTAAGCTCAATCAGCAGAGGTTTACCCTGAAGCATGTTGTCGGTAACCTTAATATCTTTGCGTTCGGTCACAATGGAAGTAAACCTGATGATATCGCCAGGTTTCGCCGCAATTGTGAAATTGCCGTTTACATCAGACAGGACGCTCCGCTGATCATTCACGTTGGTCACATAAATCTGATTCAGGTACAGTGATGAGTTATCCCTCATCAGGATTTCACCGCTAACTGACTGGGCCATCACATGTACTGCAGTGATCATCAGCCAAAGCAGACAAGCTTTTTTAAACATATCCCGCAAAAATAAAGAGAAAATACCCATCATGGCGGACCTTGGATGGGTTTGGGCGGTTAAAGTTAGGTTAAAGTTTTGCCGCTGTATGTTAAATCATGAACATGGTCGTCTAACTTCCTTTCAGTCACCGCTTACCGATACGCTGCCACCGCTGCTCTCCTTCAGGTTCACCTCGGTATCCGCAGCTTGCTTCCTGATCTGAATGCTGCCTCCGGAACTTGCCCTGGCAGTAACTCTTTTTACAACGCCTGCCACCACGCTTCCGCCGCTTGAAGCATCCAGGTCCGCTTCCTGCAGGGAGGTGTTGCTGCCTTCAAAACTGCTGCCGGAACTTACGGACACATTGGCGTTAGTCACTCTGCCTTTGGTGCTCACCGTCGCGCCCGAACTAAGGTCAGCTTCCAGGTTAAGTGCCCAGATCTGACCGGTAAATTCTGCTGCGGAGGCGGCTTTGATCCTGAATTCGTTGGCTTCCAGATGTCCGCTCACAGATCCGGAACTGGAGACATCAACAGCCATTTTTTCCTGAAGGAATTTGTCCCGGACCGTGATATCTGCAGCAGATTCGGCAGTGACGGCAGAGAAATCTTTGGCATAAATAGTGGCGTGCACATTTCCGTCGGCCGAAATATTTTTAAAAATCCCGTTGGATTCTATCAATATGCTTACCAATCCGTCCTTTTGGACAACCTTTACCTTGTCCATCAGTTTTTCGGGGGCTTCAATAACAATTTTTTCATTTTCCGCTTTTATAATATCGGCGGTGATTCCTGTTGATACCTTTAACTGATCAAAGGAATAATTGTAGGTCTTTTGTGTTCTGTCTCCGGACGCGGTACTTATAGTGCTGTCGGGCATCTCTACTTTAATTTTCGCGCATGAGGTAATCATCAGCAAAACAGATATTGTTGGCAGGATAATGGTTTTCATGGTTTCGGTTTTTAGCTTACTCAAATTTAAAAAAAAGAATATATCTTTATATCACACAGTAAAATATTATGAAAATGAAAAGATTACCTGGTTTGTTGCTGATTTCAGCACTTACCGTAACCTCAGCATGTACTACGATGAATGATAAGAATACCCAGATAGAAGCTCCGGTGATGGATGCCGCACTGGCCTCCAACCCCTTTATGACGAAAAGTAAACTGCAGTATCAGGCTCCTGAATTTGATAAGATAAAGGACGAACATTTCCGCCCGGCTTTTGAATATGGTTTGAAGCAGCAGCTTTTTGAAATTCACAAAATTACCTCAAATCCGGACGCTCCTACCTTTGAGAATACGCTGGCAGCACTGGAAAACAGCGGGGAAGTCCTGAAGCGGGCGTCAATTGTATTCTTTAATTTTACCAGTGCGAATACCAATCCCGCACTTCAGAAACTGGAGGAAGAATTTGCGCCTAAATTTGCGGCACAGGAAGATCAGATTTACCTGAATGATAAGCTGTATAAAAGGATAAAGGCTATAAAGATTAATGAGCTTACGGGAGAGGATAAGCGTTTGGCCGAATATTATATCCAGAAATTTGAAATTGCCGGTGCGGATCTTTCGCCCGAAAAGAAAGAGGAGCTGAAGAAGGTTAATGAAGAACTGGCAACACTGAGCACTCAGTTCAGCAACAAACTTTTGGAGGCCAGGAAGCAGGGTGGTCTTGTGATCTCTGATGTTAAGGAACTGGACGGACTGTCGGCGGATGAAATTGCCGCTGCAGCGGCCGATGCGAAGGCAGCTGGTCATGAGGGAAAATACCTTTTGGCTTTGCAGAATACCACGCAGCAGCCGCTGCTTCAGAATCTGAAAAACCGCTCCACGCGCGAGAAGCTCTTTAAAGCTTCCTGGACACGTGCGGAAAAAGGTGATGCCAATGACACGCGGGTCATTCTGGAAAAGCAGGCGCGATTGAGGCTTCAGAAAGCACAGCTCCTGGGCAAAAAATCATTTGCCGAATGGAAACTTCAGGACCAGATGGCACCGGATCCTGCCGCCGCTATGAATCTGCTGGCCCAACTGGCCGCACCTGCTGTGGAGACAGCCAAGCGGGAAAGTGCGGAGATACAGGCCCTTATTGACAAACAAAAGGCTGAATTCACTGTAGCGCCGTGGGACTGGAATTTTTACGCAGAACAGGTTCGGAAAGCCAAGTATGACCTGGACGAAAATGAAATCAAACCTTATTTTGAAGTGAACACTGTGCTGGAAAAAGGAGTTTTCTACGCTGCGGAACAGTTCTATGGAATTACGTTTAAGAAAAGGACTGATCTGCCGGTTTATCATCCGGATGTTATCACATATGAAGTTTTCGACCGCGACGGTAAATCGCTGGCCATCTATTACCTGGACTTCTACACCCGAAGCAACAAAAGCGGTGGCGCCTGGATGGGCAATTTTGTAGATCAGTCCCATGCGCTGAACCAGAAGCCGGTTATTACCAACGTCTTCAATTACCAGAAACCTGCGCCGGGCAAGCCTTCGCTCATTTCTTATGACGATGTGTCTACCATGTTCCATGAATTTGGCCATACCTTACATGGACTTTTTGCCAATCAGAAATACGTTTCAGTGTCTGGAACGAATACACCGCGTGACTTTGTGGAATTCCCCTCGCAGATCAACGAATTCTTTGCACTGGAACCCAGCGTGCTAAAAAACTATGCCATCCATTACCAAACAAAAAAGCCGATGCCACAGACCCTGGTGGATAAGATAAAAAAGGCATCTTCCTTCAATCAGGGATATTCAACCACCGAACTCGTGTCCGCCGCGACATTGGATATGAACTGGCATTCAGTAACCGATGAAAGCCAACTTCTGCCGGCGCTTGAATTTGAGAAAAAGGTCCTTAACCAGTATGGATTCAACCTTCCGCAGGTGCCGCCAAGATATCATTCACCGTATTTCGCCCATATTTGGGGCGGTGGTTACAGCGCCGGCTACTACGCTTATATGTGGAGTGACGTCCTGAATGCCGCAGCCTGGGATTATATTGTAAAGAACGGTGGTATGACACGTGCTAATGGTGACCGTTTCCGCGAATATATTCTGTCCGTTGGTAATTCGGTGGACCTTAACAAAGCCTTTAAGGACTATACAGGAAAGGATCCTGACCTTAAACCACTGCTCAGAAACAAAGGTTTCATCAAATAAAAATAAAGACCGTTCATATTACTGAGCGGTCTTTTATTATTCATTCTTCAGAATATATCACAAGAAATGAAATTTTCCTGCGGCCTTTCCGCCAGTGGTCCATCATTCCTTCCGGAACAGCCTGCGAACGGCGCCTGAACTGCATGAGATCTATACCTTGTGTACCGGCAAGAATATATTCATCCACCACGTTCATCACTGTATAGGTTTTATGCGTGTCGGCTCCTGTGGCACTGCTTAAAGCCGCGTCCAGGATAATCCGGAACTGAGTGAACCGGTGTGGTCCCTGAGGATTTTCCCGGTCGGCTGTGCTGTAGCACTGCAGGATCCTGCCCAGGATTTCCAGATTTACGGGGTCGGTTTTAAGCAACTTCTCACCTGCGGCAATGGCTTCGCGGCATTTATTGGCCGAAACCAGCTCAAAGAATGCTCTTTCTTCTTCAGCAGGGTTTCTTTTCCGCATTTTGTACTGTCCATAGTAAAGATGACGCCCTTCCTCAGTACTTAAAAGTGACGGTAGTGTTACGAAGCGGAAAAGCAGTCTTTCGTGGAAATATACGGAAGCAGAATCCTGGACATTATGCTCAATGTCCGCCATTCCGGGTTTTCCCTGACCTTGGACAGCAATTCCGGAAATCATTAAAAACAGAAGTAAGGTCCTGAACATATGCAGATTTAATTTGACAAATAATCCCGACCGGGGCCGGGATTAATTTTAGTTTTTCAGATGCTGGTCAAAATAATCGGTGACCTTTTGCATAAGATGCACACGGTCCTTGCCGAGAACGTTATGCTCATGGCCGGGATATACGAAATAATCCAGTTGGATACCATGATCTACGGCGGCTTTCAGGAAGTTTACGGAGTGCTGCCATACCACCACATCGTCCTGCGCACCGTGAATCATAAGGAGCTTACCTTTCAGATTCTGTACCTTGTCCAGCAGATTGGACTGTCTGTAACCTTCAGGATTGGTTTGGGGAGTGTCCATATACCGCTCGGTATACATCACTTCATACATACTCCAGTCTATGACCGGTCCACCGGCAACACCTGCCCTGAAGATTTCCGGGTGCTTCAGCATTAAACTGGTTGTCATAAATCCGCCAAAACTCCAGCCGTGTACTCCCATGCGCTCCGCATCAACATAGGAAAGCGATTTCAGGTAATCCACACCTTTTATCTGATCCTTCATTTCAGTTTCACCCAGGTTGCGGAACACCGCCTGTTCAAATTGAAGTCCCCGGTTAGAAGATCCCCGGCCGTCCATCGTAAAGACAACGTAACCGTTCTGAGCCATATACTCATACCAGAGGTTGCCTGAAGCGGGAAAACTGTTTGTCACCAGTTGCAGGTGCGGACCGTTGTACAGATAAACGATTGTAGGATACTTTTTTGTGGGATCAAAATCAGTTGGTAAAATAATCTTACCGTATAAAGGGGTTCCGTCGTCTGCCGTCAGTGTAACGTTCTTAATTTCCGGTCTCAGGTAGTTTTTCAGTGGGTTCTCAGCCGTAAAAATGTTTCTGGACTTGACTGTACCTGCGTTGATGATATTCACACTGCGCGGTGTAGACGCATTGGTATAAATATCATACAGCTGTGTACCGTCTTTGCTCAGGATGCCTGTGTGCATGCCTTCTGCGGTGTCCAGCCTCTGCATTTTGAAATTGTTCCAGTTCACCCTGTAAAGATGTCTTTCCAGCGGCGTTTCTTTTGTGGATGTAAAGTAGATTTCCTTCCTTTTTTCATTGAAACCCAGGATGTCTGTTACAAGCCAGTCACCTTTCGTTAGCTGTGCTACCAGACCTTTGTCCAGATTGTAGTGGAAAAGATGGTTATAGCCTGTACGCTGGCTTTGCCAGATGAAATCGGAATTGGAATTGGGGAAAAATAACAGTTCGTGCTGAGGTTCCACATATTTATCGGATTTCTCCTCGAAAAGCATCTTTACCAGTTTGCCGGTAGCAGCGTCGTACTGGTTCATTTTCATATGATTTTGTTCTCGGTTCAGTACACCGATGAAAATGTATTTTGAATCCGGGCTCCAGGTTACCGCGGTGAGGTACTGCTCCTTATCACCGTCAACCTCCAGGAAGATCTTTTTATCGTTTTTGATATCGTATACCCCCAGCGAAACATGGTGAGATGCCCCTCCGGCCATTGGATATTTTATATTTCGGTTTTGAGCCGGTGTTACCGACCAGTCAATGACCGGGTAATCGGTAACCATGCTCTGATCCATTCTGTAAAAGGCAATTTTTTCATTGGAAGGTGCGGCAAAGATCCCCTTGCTGATGCCGAACTCCTGACGGTGCACAGATTGACCGTTTACGATGTTTTCATCGGCATCATCTGTTATGCTCACCGTCTTACCGTTTCTGTTCAGGTACAGGTTGTTCTTAACCGTGTACACTATGCTTTTGTTATCAGAAAGAACAGTCACGTTTTCGGCGCCTTTGTCCAGTGCGGTCCATTCACTGATCTTCCAGTTGCCTGCCGACTGTTCCAGCCAAAAGTACTTGCCGTCCCTTGTGAAATAGCCTTTATTTCGGCTGATGAATTTCACCATCGGAAAGATTTTCAGCCGGTCTGCAGTACTGAGATTTTTGTTGATGCGGCTCAGGGAAACCAGGGTGTCCGATTTCATGCTCTGAACTTCGGTGATCAGATAGGCATTTTTGCTCCCCTGAATGTAGGCTTTGGCATCATCTGTCCAGGAGAATTGGGATATACCTTTTACCGCCAGGTTGCTTCGAAGTCCGTTTACGGCTTCAGCCATCGTATATTTCTGGTTTTGAGCAAATGTAAAACTGCTCAGAGCTATGAATAAAAGGGATAATTTTGAAAATTTCATTATTTAAGCATTAAGGCCTTAAAAATAAGAAATATAATTGAAGGTGTTAAGGATTTGTTAATGCGGCGGCTGTATAGATCATCTGCATCGGGTCTGCGGCTTTTGGGGCCTTGTTTCACCTGTACTGATGTGACCAGTAAGCAGCTTTCATTGAGAGGATTCCGAGTCCGGCCGCGAAAATAACATCTGAAATATAATGTTTATTGTTTGCCATCCGCATAACCCCGATGGCCGTGGCTAGACCATAGGAAGCGTAGGGAACCCATTTGTAGCGCCTGCCATATTCAATGCTGAGTATCGTGGCCCCGGCAAAGGCATTAGCAGTATGTCCGGACGGAAATGAATAGGCTGTTCCGTCCGGCCGGATATTTTTAAGTGATGTTTTCAGGATATACACCAAACCTAAGTTAATCAGCTGGCCTTTCAGCAAAATGGCGGTTCGGTTCTTCCAGTCGGTGCGCGCCTCCATTCCTGCAAGTTCAAATGCATATACTGCTGCTAACGGCGCGAATTGCGCATAATCGTCAAAATGATTTTGAAAAGCGAAAAGATGTTCATTCCTTTCCTCCACTCTTCATTTTTTATCGATTCCTTCCTGTTGCTATCCAATATAATACCCGCGGTCATCAGTCCTGCAGGAATGTAAAGTTGGTTATATCTGAATTCTACCTGATAACTCCGGGGCTGAACGCTGTCTGTAATCTGGGCCTGGACCGTATTAAAGGCGAAGAAGAGCAGGCATAAATAGACACTTTTGCTCATGCGGATATTTTTATAAAGCTAACAAAAAGATTTTCCCCAAATTAGAAATACCTTATAATTTACCGGGTGCATGAATTAAAATGGATAAATTTACTCCAGCAGTACAGAGGATTACGTTCTTAACTTACATCAATGCACAGCCTTGGCCAAACAGCTACCTTTGTATTAGAAATTTTTAACAAACCAATAAATACAGAATATTATGGCAACAAAATGGAATTTAGACCCAACCCACAGTGAAATAACTTTTAGAGTAAAGCACCTGATGATCTCCAATGTAAAAGGTTCTTTCAAGACCTTTACAGCTGAAATGGAAGCGGAAGATGATACTTTCCGCAATGCGAAAGTTACTGCAACCATCCAGACCGATTCTATTGACACTAACAATACAGACCGTGACAATCACCTGAAAAGCGAGGAGTTTTTCAATGCTGCTGTTAATCCAACAATAACTTTTGAAAGTGATGCATTGAACGACGAGATCACAGGAAATCTAACGGTTAACGGAGTTACCAAACCTGTGAAACTTGATGTAGATTTCGGTGGTATTAATGCAGATCCCTGGGGCAACACCAAAGCAGGCTTTTCATTTGAAGGAAAGATTAAAAGAAGTGACTTTGGACTTAACTGGAATGCAGCGCTGGAAGCAGGCGGCGTAATGGTTTCCGATGAAGTTAAAATTGCAGGCGAGCTGCAGTTTGTTAAAGCATAACAGCGTTTAAACGATTGACCTGAAAACCTGGGAATTATGCTTATAATTTTCAGGTTTTTTTTATTAAAAAGTATTATAATGAATTTGAATGATTTGACCAATATTTCAGCCTTGTTCCCAACTACCCAAAAGATGCCTGTGCTTTTTCTGGGTCACGGTTCACCAATGAATGCCATTGAAGAGAATCAGTTCGTTCAGGGCTTCAGAAATATCTCACGGGAGATTCCCACACCCAGTGCCATACTTTGTATTTCCGCACATTGGTTTACGCGTGGTACTAAAGTTACCGCCATGGATCTGCCACCCACTATCCATGATTTCGGAGGTTTTCCGGAGGAACTTTTCGCTGTGCAGTATCCCGCGCCCGGCAGCCCCGACCTGGCACAGGAAGCAGCCACACTGCTGTTGCCGGCTGAGGTCCAGGAAGATCACAGTTGGGGACTGGACCATGGCGCGTGGTCGGTTATCCGGCATCTTTATCCCGATGCAGATATTCCTGTAGTGCAGATGAGTATTGATTATACGAAACCTCCGGAGTATCACTTTGAGCTCGCCGGCAGGCTGCAGAAGTTAAGGGAGAAAGGAATATTAATTATTGGCAGTGGCAACATCGTGCATAATCTCAGGATGATTGACTGGCAGAATATCAACACGGTCGGTGCCGGCTGGGACTGGGCGATTGAGGCGCGTGAAAAAACCAATAACTGGATCCTGGACGGTAATTTCCGTAACCTGATTGAATATCAAAAACATGGAACGGCCCTCCAGGCTGCCATTCCTTCGCCGGATCACTATTTGCCACTTATTTATTCCTTAGGTCTGAAGAATAAATCTGATGAACTTTCACTGTTCAATGATGAACTCATAGGCGGAAGCCTGAGTATGACCAGTGTAAAAATTGGTTAATGAAACTGAAGCCCTTAATTCCGGAATTCTCCCATGTCGAATTTCAGCGAGAAGAAATTGGAGAAGAAGTTGCTGCCACCGATCCCGGAATTGGTAATCGCGTAATCTAAAGTAAGTCCCCGGTATTTGATCCCCACTCCCGCACTGGGCTGAAAGGAAACCTTACGTTTGAGGTCCTCAATATCGGTGATGGACTGAAACCTGTTTACACCCAGCCTTACAAATACGAGATCATTATAGTTCATCTCTGCACCCGCATATGGAGTAATACTTGCAAAATCCGTTGATACCAGCGCGGCGGTTTTAGCAAAGTCAATATTCAGACCTGCTTCAGGCAATATGGAAATATTCTGGCTCACCTCAAAGTTTTTACTGGCGCCTACATTCAGTTTGGGCATTGTAATCTCCATTTTATCGGCCGGTGCCGGGTTAAATTCCTCACCGTTTACAATAGCTGAAAGTTCCTTCTGATCTACATTCCAGAAATTGACTGTGGTGGTGGCGTCTCTCAGCATAGCTCCGTACTTCCAGCCACTGTCGGCGTGGTAGAGGGCCCCAACATCAAACCCAAATCCAAATCCGCTGGCAAATTTACCAACATTTCTGTACACCAGCTTCGCATTTACACCCGCCGATAATTTGTGGTTACCACCGGGATGGAAGGCGTAGGAAACAAGGGCAGCATAATCGGCCTGGGAAAATTTAGTGATTTTATCGTAGTCAATATTACCTTCACTGTCGATCATCTGAGTGGTATTCAGGATATTATCCACCCCAAGGCGAACTACTGATACTGCAAAAACACCACCTTTGCTGTCCAGAGGTTTGGCGTAGGCGATATAATCATATTTGGCAATGCTTTCAAAATATTCCGCGTGCATGGCTGCGCCCTGCCAGTCGCGCTCCACACCCATAAGTCCGGCAGGGTTCCACATTGGTGCGTATACATCGTCCTGGCTGCTTAAAACGGCACCGCCCATGGCCAGGCCTCTGGCGCCCGCGCCGATGTTCAGGAATTCGTTGGAATATTTCCTTATGATCTGGGCCTGCGTGCAAACAGATGCAAAAACGAATAAAAAGACTAGCTTCCTCATGGAGTGTTAGGATTAATTGTTTGTTTGGCCTTACGGGATTTCAGGACCCCGTTAATGATGATGGCCGTAATCATCACAAATGAAGCTACATAAAAGACCGGACTCATCTGTTCTGATTCACCAAAGATAAAAAAAGCAAGTATAATTCCGTACACCGGTTCTAAATTTACGGTAAGTACCAGTGTGAAGGGTGAAATATACTTCATCAGACTTACCGATTCCAGCATCGGGTAGGCTGTAAATACACCTGCCAGAATGGTGATAAGCGCAAGGTCGCGGGTGGTGATGTCTGCAACTTCAGAGATTTGCCCGGTGAGCAGGTAAAAGAGGGAAATCAGCATAAATCCGCCCAGTATTTCGTAGAAAATAATGTTCCCGGAACTGGTTTTTCCGTACAGTTTTCCGTTGAGTACCGAAAATACAGTACCGAAAAGTGCAGTGAAAATGCCGAAGAAAATACCTTCCTTATACCGCAGTTCAATGTTGAAGATGACTGCCATGCAGGCTACAATGACCATTCCCATAATCACTTCCGAGACATCTATTTTCCTTTTGAACACAATGGGTTCCAGAACAGAGGTGAAGAGGGTGGACAGCGACAGGCAGCACAGAGCAATGGATACATTGGAAACCTTGATGGAATGAAAAAAACACAGCCAGTGCAGCGCCATGAAACCTCCAACACCTACCAGCCCGAAAAGGAGCTTTCGGGGAACGTTGAGGTTGTCTTTTCTGATGACCCGGATATAAATAAAAAGGAAGAGGGCTGCAATCCCCATTCGAAAGAAGGTCAGAACCTGAGCTTCCGCAGTGATCAGTTTACCCAGTATAGCCGTAAAACCCCACAGAAACACAATGAGGTGCAGACGGAACAGGGCAGAATTTTTCATTTTTATGCAGATAAGACGGTCGCAAAAATAGGTATAAAAACCTTATTGCAAACTACTGTTTTCCGGTGTCACTTTGCTGTAGGTCAGTTTTGTCGTTGCCTTCGCCTTCATGATCCAGCCACTCAGAGTTTTCAATTGAAACGCTGTCCAGGCTCAGGAGCTCGGCTTCGCGCTGGAGTGCTTCCTGAGTGGTGAAAGTCATCACTTCCTTCATCTGTTCCTTAGCCAGCTGACGAACCGAAGCTTTGTCGATCATTTCGAAGCGTTTCCCCAGCCGTCTGGCCGTGTATTTACGCATGCCGCTGGCATGCAGTACGTCTACAGCCATATCTACCGCGGTACCCAGGGTTTCACGGTAAATATTGTCGATTCCATTATTGAGGAACGAGTAGGCATCCAGCCGGTTTTTTGCCCTTACAAATATTTTGAGCTGCGGGAACTGCTCTTTTGCCATCTCGGCAATATGTTTATTGGCTTCAGGGTCGTCCAGGCAAAGAACCAGAATTTCCGCTTCAGCAGCACCGGCTGTACGCATGATAGGCAGCCGTGTGGCATCACCGTAATAAACTTTAAAGCCATGGCTGCGTAACAGCTTTACCCTGTCTGCGTCATGGTCCAGCACGGTAGACTTTACTTTATTGGCACGCAGCAGCCTGCCCACGGTACTTCCAAAATGACCGAAACCAACAATGATGATCTTTCGCGGTTCAATATTTTCCGGCAGGCCCAATGAGCTATAGTCTTCAGACTGACTGTTCAGCCGCGGATCTATCAGCCGGTCATTGATGATCAGGAGAATAGGCGTGATACACATCGTTATGGCAGTTACGGCCATTAACTGGTCGTTCATCTCGGGGGTTAACAGGTAGAGTTTGGACGAATAATTCAGCAGTACAAAAGCAAATTCACCTACCTGCGAAAGTGCAAATGCATAAATGAAATTCTGGTCAACGGAAAATTTATAAAATCTGCCAATTCCGTACAGCACTGCAAACTTAACCAAAAGGACCGCGATAACGGTGCTGAAGATGAACAGTGGATCCTTTTCAATAACGAAGAAGTTGATGCTTGCTCCCACGCTCACAAAAAATACAGCCAGAAAAAGACCTTTGAAAGGATCTACCTGCGCTTCCAGTTCATGGCGGAATTCACTGTTGGCCAGCATTAATCCTGCAATAAAGGCGCCGAGGGCGGCACTGAGCCCCACCGCAATCATCAGTTCAGACACCCCAATAACTAAAAACAGGGAAGCAGCGGTCAGCAGTTCGGTAAGATTGGATTTGGAAACGAAACGTAAGAAAGGGACAAAAACATAGCGCCCCAAAACAATAAGAAGTCCAACGCCAAAAAGTATTGAGAAGGGTTGAAGCCACTCGGGAAGTTCCTGTAACAGCAGTGTTACCGCGGTTTCCTCTTCTGGTGGATTGTAATGGGCCAGCACCGGCAAAATTGCGAGGATGGGAATTACAGCAATATCCTGAAATAAGAGTGTGGAAAAGGACGCTTCGCCGGAGGTTGTCTGGAAGAGATTTTTTTCACGCAAGGTCTGAAGGACGATCGCGGTAGACGACAGGGCAAAGCAGATCGCTACAGCCATGGCCACGTCGGGTTGCCAGCCGGCCAGGTAGAAAATGCCAAAGAGAAGTGCGATGGTTATCAGCATTTGGCTGAGACCGAGGCCCAGTATTTTCTTCCGCATGGCCCAGAATTTTTTAGGCTCCAGTTCCAGTCCCACCAGAAACAGAAGCAGTACCACACCGAATTCTGTGGTATGCATGATATTGTCGGTTTCCTTACCGCTCAGTTTCAGAATAAACGGACCGATAATAATTCCGCCCACAATATAGCCTATCACCGAACTTAGTCCGAGTCTTTTTACCAGCGGAGCCATAATAATAGCGGCACCCAGGAATATTAGGATGGTCATTGCAAATTTCCCCTCCATTTATTCTCCGTTTAAAATTGACATAAAGTGCTGCTTGTGTTTGATGATCTCTTTTTTATCCATTTGGTCTATATCGTAAATGCACAGAAACTCCTTGAGTTTAAGTCTGTTTTGTTTCAGTACAACAAAAAGCCCGGAGATAAGCTCTTCTATTGAATACTGAAAATAGCCCTGCTCACCAAACTGTTCCTGCTGATAATTGGTGGTAACCAACACTACCACTTCTTTACCTTCCAGCGGATTTTCCCTGCCTTCGTCCTGCCATTTAAGGTCAAAAACCTCATCAATCCAAAGTTTAAGTAATGGCGGAAGTCCAAACCAGATCAGTGGGAAATGAAATATAATACGGTCGTAATTGCCAATTCTCTTGCGTTCGCGAAATGCTGGAATATGAAAGTCCGGAAACTCTTCATAAAGGTCCCGAAAGGTGTAGTGTTGATGCCGTACATAGAAATTAATGAGTTCCCGGTTGGATTTTGAATGTTCCAGATAGGGATGGGCAAATAAAACCAGGGTGTTTTCCACAAGACGTCCGTTTTTGTAAATATATAAAAAATAGCCTGTTCTGGTATTTTACTTTCTTCCTAAACCTGCACAATCATTTTCTGACAGGTTAAAAACTTGAGGAAAAAGAGCTCGCGAACAGGTGATGTGTATGATTTAATAAAAATATTTGATTTTTATTGAGAATTATTTTGTGTAGATATATATATAAATATATATATTAGTAGACAATACCATGACAGTATTCCATGTCACAAATATTATTTATGTCCAAATCTATTAAATATGAAAATTCTTAAACACTTTATTTTCCTTGTTACTATAACATGGGGAACTGGTTTATCTGCTCAGGGTGTATTTCCCTATGAGCAGCAGTGGGGTACTTATGTTGGCGGATCAGGAACCCATTTGCTTGATACGCATTTGCCGGATACTTCCTTCAATTCTGATTCACAAAACAATCTGTATATGTCTGGTACTACTGTTTTTGCACCAAGTTACAGCAATACGTATTATGACCAATTTATAGCAGGCGGGGGTAGCCCCTCTGTATTTCCTTTGCAAAATAGTTATTCTGTATCAATATCGGTGACCGGGCAACAGTTATCTGCAGGTTATAATGGTATTAGTAGTGGTGCAAGCGAAAGATTAATTGGTGTAGACTCTTTTAATAACAGATTCATGCTAAAGCAGTTGCCCGGCAATATTCCTAACCTTTCTACACCCGGAGCCTGGCTCACACAGAATGTCGGTTCCGGCGCGTATACATTTACTCTTTCCAAATACGACAGTGCAAACAATCTGATATGGACTACTTATCTTCCCAATTCGGGAGGTGCTGCATTTGCCCTCCGATTTGATGAAAATAATAATCTCTTTATTACAGGTTCAACAGCGGAATCTATTGCCGGACTCGGAACGGCCGGGGTTTATCAGGAAAATTTTGTTTCGTATCAGACTGTCAGTGGTCAGCCTGGAATAAACGGATACATTGTAAAGCTGGATTCCGCAGGTCAAAAAATGTGGGCTACTTATGCTGTTCAGGGAATCAATGATTTCGAGTATCATGCCGGTAGCCTTTATGCCAGTGGTGGGTATGATCCGAACATGCCCGGCCAGCTCACCACACCGGGAACATTTCAGCCCACAGGGCCGGCTATGAATTTGCTTGGGAAATTTGATGCCGCTACCGGACAGAGAATCTGGAGTACCTTTTACGGTACGCCACACAATATCACCACTTATACCGGTGCGGGAATTTGGGATATTGAAGTAAACAGCACGGGACTTTATGTGAGCGGTCAAAATCAGGATACGGACTATCCCGCCTATTTCGCCACTCCTGGCGCATTTAAAGGTCAGCTAACAGGTGGGGCAGATTTGTTTTTAACCAAATTCAGCCATGACGGTAACCGTGTTTGGAGTACCTATTTTGGGAGTGACGGCTACGAGGAGGTTTTTGGAAGTACATTAACAATACTGGGTAACCGCATAATTATCGCCGGCAGCCAGTACGGTGCTGTGTCTAATATTTCTACTCCGGGTGCGCATCTTACCACTCCCTCCAACACATCAAACAGTCTCACAAACATGTTTTTTGCAGAGTTTGACAGTTCCGGCAGCAGATTGTGGTGCTCCTATTTTGGAGGGGCCGGAGCTAATATGTTTCAGGAACATATAAATCCCGAATTATTGAACGATGGTACTTTAATTCTGTGGGGCAGCACTGGTGCAACCACCGGTATAGGAACTGAAGGCGCACCTTATCAGTCCATGACCAACCCTTATCCAGGCTTTCCGTTCGGTTTTGTGACGCGGTTTGTATTTAAAGATGAACTGGGAACCTCTGAAACGGCAGGCCATTCAGCAGATATACAATTGTATAACAATCCCAACAACGGTAATTTTACACTGTCAGGACCTGCTTTGGCAAAAGAAGACACCGTTTTGTCACTGTATGATTCCGCCGGCAGACTGGTGAAGAAAGAAGCGCTTTCACGCCAGCAAAAGCAGGATTTCAGCTGGGGACACTTGCTAACTTCAGGAAATTACATACTTTCGGTTTCCAAAAAATCCGGCGGGCAGCTGAAGACCTTTAAAATGACGGTGAAGAAATAAGTAATTGCATTAAAGCGCAACCATAAGGGACAAATTTCATTCCTTCAGATTTAACCTAAATTCAAAATTATGAATTTGATTAAAAAAATTTTCAGTTTATTAATTGGTATCATGTTATGTAACTTCATGTCAGCTCAAGTTGGTTTTGAGTATGAGAGAACATGGGGTACCTATTTTGGACCAGCAGGTAGTCAAATTGCTGGATCAGAAGTGCGTAGAGGAATCATTTTTGATTCTCAAAAGAACATGTATCTGAGAGGGGGTATATGGCATAACGCAACCTATGCAAACTCTTATTATGACCAGTTTTTGTTAGGAGGAGGTGAAAATTATCAGGGTTCACAATCCACTTATTTTAATGCTAAATTCTCCGATTCAGGAGTTCCTGATTTATTTGGGTACGGCGCCCCTGAATCTGCAGTGGGATATAGAAGTCTGGAGGCTATTGATTCACAGGATAACAGATATTATATCGTCTATGGCGGTTCGCCTTCCTTGCAGGCCACTCCAGGTGCTTTTTTGTCAACAGATCCTCAACCTTCCTCATCAAAAAAAGTTTTACTTGCAAAATACTCTACTACCGGACAGTTGCTTTGGGCTTCTTATCTTCCGTTTGTAACGCCTGGAACAGATCTAGTTTTGGATTCCTCAGATAATATTTATGTTTCAGGAGCGACTACTGTTTCTGCAAATCTAACTACAAACGGGGTATGGCAGGAAAATTTTGAGACGTTATATAACAGCCAGGGAAATTTGATTCCCACTCACTATTTAGTGAAGCTTGATAGTAATGGTCAAAGAGTCTGGGGATCCTATTTGCCAGGTGGTTGTTCATCAATGAAGTATTGGAATGGATATTTGTATATGATTACAGGAAGAAATATTAATCCTAATACCGATACAATGGCAACTTCAGGAGCTTATCAGACTGTCAAATCAGAAACTTCAATAACAAAACTGGATGCCAATACTGGAACCCGTGAATGGGGAACTTATTATGGACCACCACAAAGTAGTTTTATAATTAGTATTCCAACAGATTTAGAAGTTAATGCAACCGGAATCTATATTACTGGTACTGATTATGATGATACGGGTTTAAATTTTTACGGTACCCCTACAAGCCATAAATCAGTAATCACCGGTGGCTCCGATTTATTTCTATCAAAATTTTCCCATGCTGGAATCCGTGAGTGGAGTACTTATTTTGGAAATTCAGGTTCTGATATGAATGAATTTGAAAAAGTGTTAGCAGTACAGGGTAGTGATATTTATATATCAGGCAACACATACGGCAGTGGAAATAATATCGCAACAATTGGTTCGTATCAGTCAGCGCCAGAATTAAACACTCCCAATTCAATAAATTATTATTTTGCAAAATTTAGTGCATCCGGTAATCTTATCTGGTGTTCGTATTATGGTGGCACGTCCAGTTATCCGGGAATCTTGATGCCGCTTAATATTGCAATTGATAATAATGTATTGTTTCTGTATGGCAATACAAATTCTGAAACCGGATATACATCAGAGAGTGCATGGATGCCACAAAGGAATCCTTCAAACACTAGCCAGACAACAGCTTTTATAGCACGTTTCGATCTCAAGTCTGCTATGGGGGTTTCCGGTAATGAATCGTTAAAAGAATTAGTTCTTTATAACAATCCCAACAACGGTAATTTCACACTGTCAGGATCTGTTTTGGCAAAAGAAGCTGCTGTAATGTCGCTGTATGATACCTCCGGCAGACTGGTGAAGAAAGAAGAGCTCTCACGCCAGCAAAAGCAGGATTTCAGTTGGGGACACCTCCTAACTTCAGGAAATTACATACTTTCGGTTTCCAAAAAATTCGGGGAGCAGTTGAAGACCTTTAAAATGACGGTGAAGAAATAGAATATATTCGACTGGTAATACTGGTCAGTCTAATATGAGCATCTGAAGACGCAGTCTCAGGAAGTTGCTTTCTTTCCTTTAGTTCTGGAAACAGATCATGGTGCAGTATTTTTGTTCAGCCTTTAACAGCTACAGTAATAGCAAATAATACCAGTCGCCCAGGGTTTCATTTTGTCACAAGAGATGCTTTTTTATTAACAAAGCTTTCCATTGGTAATCTATTGTATTACAATTGTTTGTATTTAATAAATAATCTTAAAACACTTTTATTAAACCAGTTAGATTCCTGCGGAATGACAAAGAGGCTGCTGAATTTTAGCAGAATATTGAAGCCAAATATGCAGGTACCCCAGTAATCTCCTGCCGGTCCCCTGCAGGCCGGCGGCCGCTTTGGCCGCCATGTGCAGAGTTCTTATGAAGAAACTTTATTTTTTGTCATCCATGCTTTGCTCCTGATAAATCTAAACCAGCTATCTATATCACAAATACGGACCTAGGAGATTTTTGCGTCAAGAAAAAATAAAGGAGTGCCGTAAAAAAATTCTTCTGTTTGAAGCGCGACCACAAAACGACATTAAATACCCTATTGTCGATTCGTGCAAGTTTAGAATTTTTAGGCACGTAGTTATTTTTTTAGCAAACACGCCCATGGTCATACCGGTCATGTCAATGCTGTAGTTGCGGGTAAATTTACCCTGGGTCACCAGCCTGCACGTTACACATTGAATCGTGCACCAGAAGCATGCTGTCAGGGTTTTATTTTGTCACCAGAGATGTATCTTCTTATCAAGAAAAGCATCCCTTTGATAATTTACTGTATTCCAGTTGTTTGTATTTGACAAATGGTCATAAAAGACTTTCATTATGCCAGTCAGATTTCTGCGGAATGACAAACAGGCTGCTGAATTTTAGCATATTATGTGTACTGCCAGGTGAACTTAAATTAAAAAAAAGGATGGCCTGCTATTAGGACATCCTTTTTAGTGTTTTATTCCCTTTATTACCAGCCGCCGGAGGCACCGCCGCCGCCGAAACTTCCGCCGCCGCCGAAGCCGCCAAAGCCGCCTCCGCCACCGCCAAAGCCTCCGCCACCAAAGCCACCGCCGCCGAAGCCGCCACCCATTGGGAAAGGGAAAAAGCCTCCCGGATAACTCCGTCTGCCGCGGCGTGTAAGTATTTCATCATCGTCGTCATGCCGGTTGCCCCCGCCACGGTTTTTGAAAAGAAAACTGAGGATGAAGATTACGAAAAAGGCAATTAGAATGATTTCAAAGAAACTCATGCCGCTGCCTTCGGTGTTTTTTTTTACGACAGGTTTGTATTTGCCCTGTACGGCTTCCATCAGTGCGCTGGTGCCACGGTCTATACCCTCGTACCAACGTCCCTGTTTGAAGTTGGGAGCCACCACATAATCAATGATCTGCCCGGCCACCGAGGCGGTGAGGTATTTTTCAACATCGCGGCCCTGCTGTATGGACATGGTACGGTCGTCCGTGGCAATAAGAAAAACAATTCCGTTGTCTGTGCCTTTCTTGCCTATTTTCCACTTTTCACCGAATTCCCAGGCTACAAAATTGACGTCTTCGCCCTGCGTAGAGGGTATGATGATCACTTCAATCTCGGTGGACGTGCTGTCTTCGAATTTTATCAGTTTTTGGTTCAGCAGGTCTTTCTCACTTTCACTCAGAATGCCGCTTACGTCATATACAGGATATAAAACAGCCGGTTTTTGGGGAATTTTGTACTGGGCGTGAGTCTGAATCCAGGCACAGCAAAATAAAAAGACAGTAAAAAATTTAAGAGAAGCTAATCTCATCAGAGAGTTCGTTTTTGTTTTCTCCCGTCACAGGAAAATATTTTTTTAGTTCAGTACCCGTATCAAGTATCGCTTTCTGCAGTGGTTCAAAGAAACGGCCTTTTGCAAAGCCAGCCGTAATATCATCATGCATTTTGTCCCAAAACTGCTGGTGTACTTTCTTATGTATACCTTCGTCACCTATAATGGTAAGATACCTTTGCTCAAAGTTGATATGGAAGAGTACCGCGTTACGCTCTGCCGTTTTCTCCATGCAAAGCCTTTTGAACACCTCAAAGGCCACCTCGGCATTATCGTCCTCCGTATTGGAATCGATATGCACCCGTATTTCACCTGTAGAATGGTCTTCGGCTGTTTTAATGGCTTCCACAAGGGAAGCCATTTGAGTATTGCTTAGGAAATTACTCATTACCTTTTTAATTGGTAAATACTTCAGGAGCCTGTTCGGCACCGGCCGCAGCCTTAAAGTAGGGCTTCTCCTTAAAATTGGTGAAGTTTGCCAGGATATTGTTCGGGAAAGTCTTGATGCTGGTATTGAATTCCTGCGCAGCACCGTTGAAGACCACCGTTTCAGCACGTATGCTGTTCTCAATAGCGATGTATTCGCGCTGGAAATTGGTGTACTGCTGGTCTGCCTTCAGGTTAGGATACTGCTCCACAACTGCCATAAGTCGGCTCAGTGCACCAGTAAGTTCACCCTGTGCAGCCTGGAAACGGGCCATATCCTGCTCGGTCATATTGGTAGGGTCCACATTAATTGAAGTGGCTTTGGAACGGGCTTCTATCACTTTGGTCAGGGTTTCCTGCTCAAACTGTGCATACGATTTCACGGTTCTTTCCAGGTTTGGAATCAGGTTAGCCCTTTTCTGATAAACAGTTTCCACGTTACTCCATTTGGTATTTACCGTCTGTTCCTGAGCGACCAGATTATTGTATTTTGGTACGCCCCATAAAAGCACAAGACCTAAGATGACAAGTAATGCAATCCCGAGTGTTCCGGCGCTTAAACAACCTTTGTTTTTCATAGTTTATTAATTTATTTTTAAAAAAAATTCGCTAACCAAATATACAAATTATGTGCTACTTTTGCTGAAATACCTAAAAGATGACCACTATTGTTGTAGCGATGGACCGGAAAAACGGAATTGGGCTGGAGAACCGAATGCTTTGGCATTTGCCTGCAGATTTGAAGCATTTTAAGAGCATTACTTCGGGTCATCCGGTGATTATGGGCCGCAGGACTTTTGAAAGTATTGGCAAACCTCTGCCTAACCGCACCAATATCGTGATCAGTCGGAAAAAAGACTGGTTTCAGGAGGGCATTTTGATCGTTGGGAGCATTAAAGAAGCCTTGAAATTTGCTAAGAAAATTGACGAAAATATCTTTATTATCGGTGGGGGTAATATTTACGAACAGACTATGGATCTTACCGATAAACTGGAAGTGACCCGTGTGGATGGAGAGTGCGATGCGGATACCTTTTTCCCGGAGATTGATATGAAAATATGGCAGATGACTGATGAGGTGAACTTTGCAAGCGATGAAAAGAACAGGTTTGATATGAAGTTCCAGACTTTTGAGCGGATTATCCCGCTGAATGCGGAGCAGGTATAAACCTGTAATTTTTAGGCAAATTACCTATCTTTGCAGTCTTAAAATTTCATTCATGAACAAAAACATTAAAATTGCACTTGCGGCAATATTGATTATATCCGGAATTTATATGATGTTCTTCACACGGAACATTGGCTGGGGAGTGGTGGTATTTCTCCTTTCCTCCTTTCCGATCCTGCTTTACTTTAAAAATGAGATGATCCTGATGGCTTTTTGGCATCTGCGGAAACAGAACATGGAGAAAGCGGCCTCCTGGCTGGCAAGGGTTACCAACTATCCAACACAGCTTCACAGGACCCAGTACGGATATTTCCATTATCTTACAGGGTTGACACTGGCTCAGGACAGCCCCTCCAAAGTGGAGCCTTATATGAAAAAGGCGCTGGAGTACGGCCTTAATATGAAACAGGACCGTGCTATGGCTACGCTTAACCTCGCTGCTTCGGCAATCTCAAGAGGCAGACGTCAGGAAGGACAGCGTTTACTGGAAGAGGCCAAAAAGTTGGATACGGCAGGTATGATGACGGACCAGATTAAGATGATGAAGGACCAGATGAAAATGCCATCCATGCAGAAACATATGCATAACCCGCACATGAGGCAGCGGGGCAAATTTTAAGGTTTTAATACAGGCAAGGCACCACACAGGTGCCTTTTTCTTTTGCTTTATTCTTTGAAGATGTTACCCATTCTGTTTTTTACCAGCAGCCAGCTGGTGTAATGGAATGTGGTTGGAGAACCGAACTCGCGCCACTGCAGGATGTACCAGTAGGTGCCTGTGCTCACGTGACGGGTAGGTGAGGTTTTACCGTCCCACCGGAAACGGTTGGCAGGGGTTCCGCGGAAAACTTCTGCACCATACCGGTCAAAGATTCTGAAAACAGGGTCTTCCTTGGTCAGCAGTTCGGAATAATCGATGGAATCGTTAAAACCGTCGTCATTTGGGGTGATGGCATTGATGAGGTTGATGAAGGCAAACTGTCGGGTCACTATTCCGCAGTCCAAAGCATCCTTCACATAGACGGTATACGTTCCTCTGCTGATCCCGTTAAAGACATTTGAAGTCTGCCAGGTCAGGCCATCCAGTGAGTACTGGTAAGGTGGCGTACCGCCGCTTACCGTAACGGTCACCGTATTGTCCTTGATGTCTATGCCGGTGATTTCTGGCAGTTCTGAAGCAGTGACTGTTGCGGTCTGGCGGTAAACACAGCCGTTGAAGGTGAGGTCTACCCAATAGGTACCTGTGCCTACTGTGATAGTTTGAGAGGTAGCACCGTTGCTCCACAGGTAGCTGTCGAAGCCGGGACCTGCGTCCAGTACCGTGGTACCGTCTGGACAAATTACGGCATCTGCAAGCTGGTCCGATGTCTTGGGTGTTTTGACGGTAATGGTCAGGGTAGCTGTTGCGGGACAGGCACCTGATTTTTCGAACCGTATGTAGAAAGTCTGGCTGCCGGTCACCGTCACAGGAATTGGTAGTGCGTTACTGTCATTCTGGGCATCCGCAAGAGTGGAGTGGAAGGTAGCTGTCACCAGTGGGTCCAACGTAAAATTGGTCAGGAAGGCTGAAAGGTTTACATCTTTAGCACCGTCGGTATTGTCATCACAGATCGCCTGCAGGTTTGAATTTACAAGCAGTGGCAAAGGTGTACCGGCTATAAAATTAAGTGCCTTGATCACCGGTGGGCAACCGTCGGGGGAGTTCACGCGGATGTATATTGTTGTATTTGAGGTATAAGTCCAGTTGTTCGGCAGACTGTTAGCTCCACCTGCGTTTGCATCAGCCAGAGTGGCATAGTAACTCACACTGAAATAGGCTGCATTCGGAAGAATCTGCGCGGTTACGGTGTTGAAAATAACTTCAAAGATACCGTCCAGATTTTCATCACAAAAAGTTCCGGTATAGTCTGCAACGGTAGCCAGGGGAAAAAGTCCCAGGATGATATTTGCAATACTTTTACAGCCTTCAGGAGATCTTACTACTGCATAGACGGTGACGCCCGCAGCTGTGCTGTAATTAGTTGGATCCGAAATAAGCGCGGCGGCATTCTCGATTTGTGCATCGGCCAGGGTAGGATAGTACGTAACGGTTACCGGGGACTGCGTGGTCACCTGTGCAAGCGTCAGGTTATAGGTGCCCAGCCCGTTTGGACCGCTGCAGGCATTCAGGGTAACATTATTTACCGGGATCTGGGCGATGTTTATGGTTACTGTGACGGTCTCACACTCCGGAAAATCCGGATCACTTCCGCAGAATGTATAAGTAAAAGTATCAGTTGCTGTAACACCCGGATTATTAGCTGTATAGGTAAGCTGGCCGGTGGCAGCATTAATGCTTACCGTACCCAAGGTGGGAGGAACTGTAACGGCAACTGTTGCCGCAACCACAGTTTGGGGAATCGTAACCGCGGAAAAAGCAGGTGTAATGTTTTGCGACGAACATATATTATAGACCACAGACGAGTTCACCATACATTTCTCCACTTTATAGGGGGTGGTCACCAGAGGTGCGCAACTTCCCATGGTTACGGACGCCGTATAGTAACCCGGCTGCACGGGTGAAATGGAGGGTGAGGTGGCACCAGGTATGGGCGTTCCGTTCAGGAGCCACTGGTACGAGTCATATATTACGGGGTCTACGGTAAGAACAAGGCCGGGGATACAACTGGTTCCGGAAGTGAGTATAACCGGTTGTGTAGGGAAGCCTGCGAAGAAACCACCGTATCCTACAGCATCACTGCCGGCATTGATTCCAGCGGTGATGGCCTTGTTGGAATTTACTGTAATATTTCCGGTTACGTTAGGGATTCCGTAGGTTACCCAGTTTGTGGTGCCGGTCATTGGGAAAGGTCCCGTGCCTGCGGGCGGAGCTGTACCGTTAACCAGGACGTTGGCACCCGTTTCCGTAATAAGGTTGAGTTTTGTAGGTACATTGAGTATACCGGTGGGATTAGCATTGGAGAATACTTCATTTTCATCAATAAACCCAAGTTCATCAATCTGTTTGGGGAGATAGCAGTTTAATGCCGGAATGAAGTTGAAGCCTCCTGTGGCTACGGTATTGCCCCCATTGTCTATACCGGAAAGCAACTGATAGACATAGGCATTTTGCGTAGTAGTGATATAGAGGTTGTAATGATTGTTTCCCTGCAGAACATACTTTGTATCCGGCACAACGTAGTAGTCACCTTCGTTCAGCACGGCTGCGGCCACAGTTTCATTATTCAGAAATACCTGCGTGTTGTTTTGAGTGGCGATGACCAGGGCGCCTTCCATGTTGGACCCAATGGTACCGTTTCCTTTCACGAGCGCAAAATTATTGCCCAACTGATTGGTGGGAATGGATTGGTCCATAAGTATATCTGAACTGAGAGGGTGTGCGCCCGCATACTGTCCGTTGAAGTTACCGTTGGTCACGTTCACAGGTTTTGATGCCACAATCTTGCTGCCGATGAAAGAGTCGGAATTTGAAGAAATCTCGCCTTTCCCTTCAATGATATAGGACTGGCCTTTATTCAGCACAAAGGTCATCGTTGGGTTTGCGGCACCCGTGGTACCGTTCGAAAACTGAACTGTAGACGCATAGCCCGAGACAGTTACGCTTGTATTGTCCTCAGTGGCAAGGATGCTCGTCATAAAATTGAGGATCGGATTCTGTACAGTGATGGGTGCTGTGGCAGTGTAGAATGTTGTTCCTGTGGATGAGATTCCTTTAGAGGTTACAATCTCGGCATGATTGTACACGGAGAAGCGGAGGTTGGCATAGAAGGGAAATTCTGCTGAAACATGAAGTCCTTTTGTTATAGGTGTAAAAAGATCGGATTGAAGGGTGGTTATAATAAAATTCCTGGGGACATCAAATTTTTGTGGATTGCCTTTGCTTATTGTTACGGTACCTATCAGAACATTATTATTGTAGATGCTTACCGGAAACGGTATGGTCCTGTTGGTTGATAAATACAGCTTTTGAAACGGGTTAGGATTACCGGTCCGGTCTACCATCGGGGCAAACCAGTGCTCCCGGTCCAGCTGGGCAGATACAGATGAAAACATCAGAAATACAAGGAAAATAGATAGAATTTTTTTCATTGAAATGATGGATGTCATACAAATTTAAAGATTATATATATCATTCTCAATGTTTTAAGCAAAAAAAACACGGCAAATCTGCCGTGTTCTTATCATGTAAATGATTAATTTATTCTCTGTTCTTTACAAGTATCCATCCTTTGTAAGTTACCGGAGCAGCGGTTGCATCCGGCTCTGTCCATGAAATATGGTACCAGTAAGTTCCTGTGCTCACCTTCTTGTCGGCCACACGTCCGTCCCAGCGGTAGTCGTTATTTTTATTTCCCTCGTGAACTTTGATTCCATATCTGTCATATACGGAGAAAGTCAGGTTTTTCTTATAACGCAGTGCTGAATAATCCACAAAATCATTAATTCCGTCGGAATTTGGCGTAATCACGTTCACCAGATTAGGAACAGTAATTTCCACTGCAACCGGAACACAGTCCAGTGCATCCTTCACATAGAAAGTATTCTGACCTCTCGGTACTTCAGTGAAGATATTGGAATCCTGCCAGTTTATTCCGTCAGCCGAGTACTGGTACGGAAGCTGCCCGCCTGTAACGGTCAAGGTTACCGTGTTATTGGTGATATCAATGTTGTTGATGATAACTTCAGGTGCTTTATGTACTCTTACAGTTTGTTTGGTTTTACAGCCGTCTGTGGTAAGCAATACCCAATATTCGCCAACACCTACGTCAGAGATGGTTTGGGTAGTGGCGCCGGTGCTCCACTCATAAGCTTCAAAACCGGGTCCTGCATCTAGTGTGGTTTTATCTTCAATACAGATCACTTTATCCTGAAGTACGGAGGAGTAGTTTGGCAGAATTACATTAAGAGTAATCTTGGCGATTCCGTAACAGCCATTGGCGGTATAAACCCGTACGAAGACCTCTGTGCTTGAACTCAGGTAAACAAACGGATTTTGGATTTGATTGGTGTTGTTAAGTGCATCGGTTAGGGATGGAAAATAGTCTTTGGTAGCACCGATTCCTCCGCCTACATTCGCAGTACTCAGATCAAATTCTCCTGTAACCGGGGAGCCTGCTATAAAACATGACTCCATAACTGCATCATTTAATGCGGGCTGGTCATAGAATGAAAGAGTGATTGTGGCGTAGTCCACACATCCTTCGGGTGTGGTTACTTTAACAAAAACATTTCCTGCTGCTGACACATAGGCAGCTGGTACCAGGATTTCATTCGTACCGTTTTGCGCATCTGTAAGAGTCGGATAGTAATTAAATGTAGCTCCCGGATAATTGGTAACATCCGTGGTGGTAAGGTCATAGGTTGCCACGCCGTTAAACGGACAGGCAATCAGCGCATCATCTGTTGTTTCCAGCAGAACGACATTGATATTTACTGTTACAGATTCGCTGTCAAAGAAAACAGGAACTGTACTTTGGAAAGCGTAAGTAAAAGTATCCGGCCCTAAATAACCCGCATTTGGCGTGTAGGTGATGGTTCCGTTTAAATTATCAACAGCCACGGTACCGTTTGCCGGTTGGCTGGTAATCACAATGGAATTGAGGTCCACTGTTTGTGTAGAGCTGCTGAATTCAACATCAAAAGTCCTTCCGCCGCAAACATTAACATCAAGTGTTGTATTTACAGGACATGGGAAAACTTCATACTCAGGTGTAGTTACAGGAGCACATCCCGAAATACTTACTGTACAGGTATAGACACCCGGTACCGTAGGGCTATACTGGAAAGTATTTGCACCTGCGATAGGGTTTCCGTTCAAGAACCACTGATAGGTTTCATAAATATCATCTACAGCAAGAATAAGACCCGGTATACACTCGCCTGTTTGCTTTACAATAGCAGGTACAGAAGAAAACCCAGCGAAATAACCTCCGTATCCGGCCGTAGAATATCCTCCGTTGATACCGGCAGTAAGCGCCTTGTTGGAAACTATCGTAAGATTGCCGGTTACATTGGGCACATCATATGATACCCAGTTAGGATTTCCTGTAACAGGATAAGGACCCTGAACGGCTGTTGGTGTTACACCGTTCACGGTTACCGTTGCACCTGATTCCGTCAGAATATTAAGTTTCATATTGATAGCGCCGGTATGACTCGGCATCTGGTTAATGAAGCCAATTTCATCCACTTCGCGCGGCATATAGCAGCTCAAAGGCGGTATATAGTTATATCCTGCCGTATTAGTGCCTGCGGAAGAAGTACCTGTTCCCAAAAGCTGGTAAAGATAAACCGGCTTGGAAGTACTGATGTACATATTGTAATGATTATTACCCTGGTTAATGTAGTTGTTGCTTAGGATTCGGTAATACTGTCCTTCGTTAATTGTTGCCGCGGCCGTAGCAGAGCCGTTCAGGAATATCTGTGTATTGTCTTCCTTGGCTACTACAAGTCCGCCTTCTACGTTTGAAGCGTCTGCCAGGTAAGTTAGACTCCGCACCATGGCAAAGGTATTACCCAGCCTTTCTACCGGGACACTTTGGTCCAGGATGAGATCGGAACCTGAAGTGGTGTTGGCGGTACCGAACATACCGTTGGCATTACCATTGGTCATGGAAATAGGTTTATCCGCAGTAATCTTGGCACCGATGAACCCTGTCTGGTTTGCGGCGAAATTAGCTTCTCCGGCAAGAAGAACAGACTGACCCTTGTTAAGTGTAAATGTATAAGAAGGAGGTGTATTGGCAGCAGGTCCGTTTACAAACCTAATGCCCGCATTATATCCGCTTACGGTAACAGTTGTATTGTTTTCCGTAGCCAGAACCCCTGCAGTAAAGTTCATTGAAGACGAGTTGTAAGTCAGTGGGGCAGGTGCCGCGTAAAACTGAAGACCAAGTCCTGCCTTTCCTTTTGAAGTAAGGAATTCACCATGCGCTGACTGTCTGAGTCTCAACGAAACAAAATAGCGCATATCATTGGCTGTGCCCACTGCTTTTGTATAAAGTCCGCGGTTGGTAACAACCAGTGCATCTGCGTCTGCACTTGCAAATATATATTGCTGAGCTTGTGCAGTAGTCATAATCCAGACCTGAGGATTGTTTTTGCTCAGACCTGTAATCGTGTGCACAACCGTGCCGTTGTTATAGATTTCTACGTTAAATGGCGTAGTTGATTTTGTTGAAAAGTAAAGTCCGTGCGTGTAGCCGGTGGTACTTGCAAAATAGGGCGCAATGTAATGATCAGTATCAAACTGTGCACGGAGATTCCCTAACGAAAGTACCAGAAGAAAGAAAAGGAGTAATTGTTTTTTCATTTTTACTGGATTTTAAATATTTACAAATTTAGAAATTTTATGCGAGGTTTTCGCCTGTTCTCTCACCGGCAATAAAAAACACGGCAAAATTGCCGTGTTTAAAATGAATTCTTTGAATAAAATTTATTCCCTGTTTTTCACCAGGATCCAGCCTTTATACATAACCGGAGCCTGTGTTCCGTCTGGTTCGTTCCATGTAATATGGTACCAGTAAGTTCCGGTAATTAATTTCTTGCTGGCAAATCTGCCGTCCCAACGGTAGAAGTTATTCTTGTCGGCAAGGTGAACTCTGTTTCCATATCTGTCATAAACAGAGAAGGTCAGATTTTGTTTGTACCTAAGCGCAGAATAGTCAATATAGTCATTGATACCGTCGCCATTAGGTGTAATCACGTTGATGAGGTTAGGAACCGTAATCTCAACAGTTACCGGTTCGCAGTTGAACGCATCTTTTACAAAGAAAATGTTCTGACCGCGCGGTACTTCAGTAAATACGTTGGAATCCTGCCAATTAATTCCGTCAGCGGAATATTGGTAAGGTTGTTTTCCACCTTTTACCGTTAGTGTTACTGTATTATTGGTAATGTCAATATTTGTAATTACCACTTCAGGAACTTTGGTCACTCTTACCTTTTGTAACGTTTCACATCCGTTCTTGGTCAGGATCACCCAGTATTCACCAACCGCAACGTTAGAAATACTTTGTGTAGTAGCGCCGTTGCTCCATTCGTAGGCATCAAATCCGGGTCCTGCATCCAAAGTGGTACGGTCCTCAACACAGATTTCTTTGTCCTGTAGAACTGTAGAGTAGGTAGGAGGAATTACCGTTAATGTAATTTTTGCAATGCTGTAGCAGCCGTTGTTGTTATATACCCTTACATACACCGTATTATTGGTAGAATTATGTACGAACGGATTCTGTATCTCATTCGTATTGTTCTCGGCATCTGCCAGAGATGGGAAATAATTTTTCAGCGCACCCAAGCCGCCGCCCACGTTTGCAGTTGTAAGGTCAAAGATAGCTGTTGTTGGTGCTGCAGGAATAAAGCAGGACTGTAATGTAGCATCATTAACCTGTGGCTGTGCATAGAACAGAAGTGTGATTTTGGAATAATCAACACATCCTTCAGGTGTAGTCACTTTCACGAAAACACTGCCCGCGGCGGACACGTAGGCTGCCGGAGTCAGGATCTCATTTGTTCCGTTCTGTGCATCGGTAAGCGTAGGATAATAGTTGAAGGTTGCTAATGGATAGTCCGAAACATCAGCGGTCGTAAGATCGTAAGTAGCTACCCCGTTGTACGGACACGCAGTGATTGTATCATCATCTGTTTCCAAAAGCACCACATTAATATTCACAGTAACAATTTCGCTGTCGAAGAAGGTCGGTACAGTACTCTGGAATTCATAAGTAAAGGTATCCGGGCCCAGATATCCTGCTGCAGGCACATAATAAATTGTACCTGTAACATTGTTCACTGTTACCGTACCGTTAGCAGGTTGGTTGGTTATGGTAATCGAGTTTAAATCCAGGGGTTGTGTAGAGTTTGTGAAAGCTACTGTAAACTGTCTTCCACCACACACATTAACCGTTTGTGTCGTATTTGTAGGACAAGGGAAAACTTCGTACGGTGGAGTTGTAACCGGAGTACATCCTGGAATACTTACAGTACAGGTGTATACACCGGGAACGGTAGGAGTATATTGAAATGTATTGGCACCTGCAATTGGATTGCCGTTCAGGAACCACTGGTAAGTAGTATAGATATCATCTACGGCCAGCACAATTCCGGGAATACATTCTCCAGTTTCCTTCACGATGGCCGGAACTGATGAAAATCCTGCAAAGTAACCACCGAAACCTGCGGTAACATATCCACCGGTAACCCCTGCGGTCACAGCTTTATTAGAATTAATAGCTACGTTTCCGGTAGGATTCGGAACCGAATAGGTCACCCAGTTGGTGGTTCCGGTAACATTGAAGGGACCCGATCCGGCTGGTGGTGGATTACCGTTTATGGTAACAGTTGCACCTGCCTCTGTAAGGATATTAAGCTTCAGCAGCCAGTTGCTGAGATTCGTACTGTTATTGGTAGGTGTGATGTAATTCACCATACCGATCTCATCAATCTTTCTGGGCAGATAGCAGCTTAACGGCGGTATATAGTTCCATCCTTCTGTGGCATTGTCAGTCGGTCGTCCACCTATGAGCTGATACACATACACATTCTTCGTGGTAGAAATATAAAGGTTGAAATGGCCGCTTCCCTGGTCCACGAAGTTGGTGTCCATAATCCGGAAAGTCTGTCCAGCATTGATGGTGGCAGCGGCTGTGGGGGAACCGTTAATAAAGATGTCAGTCTGATCTTCGGTTGCGGTTACCAGTGCCCCTTCCATATTGGTGCCTATGTTCGCATTTCCTTTGATGATTACAAAGGTTTTACCGAGACGTTCAATTGGTACGGACTGGTCCATGATGATATCTGATCCGCCAAATGAACCCAGTGCATAGTTGCCGTTCATATTACCGTTCATCACGGATATGGGTTTATCTGAGGTAATCAGTGCTCCTGAAAAGGCATTAGCATTTCCGGCTATATTTCCCGGTCCTTCTACAATATAGGACTGACCTTTATTCAGGGTTACCGTGATACTCGGCAAAGCTGCTCCTGTAACTCCACCGGCAAACTCTACAGTTGGCTGGTAACCGTTTATGGTAACGGTGGTGTTGTCTACAGTAGCCAAAACGCTGGTTACGAAATTGGTAATACTGGTTACATAATTGTTAGGCGTTACAACTGCACGGAAGGATGTGCCGATTCCGGCTTTTCCCTTAGATGCAATGAATTCGCCGTGAGAAGAAATGTAGATACGGAGACTGGCATAGAATGGAGTTGGACCCTGCAGGTAAAGACCTTTTGTAGAAGTTGTCATACATTCCGCGTCGGTTGTCGCCACGATTGCCGTCTTGGGTACAATGAAGGTTCCGGGATTTCCTTTGCTTATCGTAACAGTGCCAATTACCGCGTTGTTATTGTAAATATTTACCGGGAACGGGGTTACGGAATCCGTAGAAAGGAAAAGCGTTTGAACCGACGAAGTAGAACTTGCACGGTCCCTCATAGGTGCAAACCAATGCTCAGTATCCCGCTGTGCCCAGAGGTTGGTGGCGGTAACAAGCATAAGCACCAAAATAAGTAGATGTTTTTTCATATTTCTGGTATTTTTAATCAATTTAACAAATTTATAATAAAATTTGTATTCAGGGATATTATTTTTAAGTAAAAAGCATTAGTCGCGGTTTTTCAGCAAAATCCAGCCACTGTACTCCATGTGTTCCATGGATCCCGGGTCTGTCCATTTGATAAGGTACCAATAGGTTCCACTGCTGATCACTCTTCCGCCTACACGGCCGTCCCAGATGTAGTTCCTGGTTTTGGACTGATAGACCAATGCGCCATAACGGTCAAAAACTTCTATCGAAACGTTCTCTTTATTTCTCAGGTCCGAATAATCAAGCACATCATTAATTCCGTCTCCGTTTGGAGTAATGGCATTAATCAGATCCAGAACCAGAAATTCCTTTGTCACAGGGCGGCATTTTTCGGCGGCAAGAACATAAGCGGTCTGCGTTCCTTTTGCTACTCCCATGAAAACCGGCGAGGATTGCCAGTTAATACCATCCAGCGAATACTGATAAGGCGGAGTTCCGCCGGAAACATTGATGGTTACTACGTCTCCTTTCACCTCAATACTGGTAATTACAGGTTCCTGGGCAGCCAGAACGCTTACATACTGTCTGTAGGTACAGCCGTTAAAACTTAAGTCAACATAGTAGTTGCCAACAGTTGCATTGATGGACTGGGTAGTCGCACCGTTGCTCCAGAGATATGCTGTAAAACCCGGGCCCGCATCCAGTTGTGTTGAAGCTCCCGGACAGATGGTGATATCCTTTAAAACATCAGATTTTTTTGGTGATTTAATCGTCAGGGTAAGCTGAGCTGTGTTGGGGCACGCATTGTTACTCTCAAAACGTACATAAAAAGTTTGGGTGCCTGTGATAAGTTGAGTGCCCGCCAGTGCATTTGCATCGTTCTGAGCGTCAGCCAGTGAATTGTGAAATGAAGCAGTTACGCCGGGGTTTACTGTAAATAAAGAACTGTAAGAATTTAGATTTATCTGCTCCGAACCGTTAAGATCGTTGTCACATACTTCGGCTGTGCCAGTGCCGGAAATGAGTGTTAACTGGTTTCCAATGCTAAAGATAATCTGTCCCAGAGCGGGCGTACAGTTCCCCGTGTTACTGTCCACGCGCACATAAACTGTTGTTGTGGCTGTATAACTCCAGTTCGCCGGAAGGTTGTTGTTATTTCCCGCAACGGCATCGGCCTGCACCAGATAATAGCGAACATTGAAAGCTCCGGAATTATTTACAATCTGTGGGGTAACAGCAGAGAAGTTTACCTGAACCGTGCCGTCAAAATTTTCATCGCAAAGTGCTCCGTTGAATCCGGCAGTATTAAGGTTAGGCAGCGGTATTACGTTAAGTGTTACAACAGCAACCGCTGAGCAGTTGTTTGCTGTGGAAACCTGAATATATACATTGCCCGGTGCGGCTGTATAATTTGTAGGATCGGGTATAGTGACAGTGAGTGCCGGATCGGAGAAGTATCCCAGTGTAACACCCGGTGTGCCGGTTACATTTGCTGTTGTGAGGTTGAAGGTACCTGCACCTGCCGCATTCGCACATGAGGAAAGCGTAGCGGGATTAACGTTAAGGGACTGCAGTGTGAGGTTTAATTCAACCACCATAGGGCAAAAACCGGGATGCTGGATCCGGATATAATAAACACCGGTGCCGGTTACGGTTTGGTTCGCACTTACGGCATTCGTTCCTGCATTGGCATTTGCCAGTGTACCGTGGAAAGTGAAGGTTGCGCCAGGATCCACTGTAAATGCGTTTGTGTAATTGTTCAGGTTAGCTGGTTCCGAGCCGTTTCCGTCCGGGTCGCAAAGAGTTGCAGTGTGGTTGGAAGTAAGTACCGGAACTTTTGGGCCTACTGTGAAATTCAGTTGGTCCAACGCAGGTGCGCAGTTGCCGTTCAAAGCATCAACACGCACATATACGGTAGTAGGTGTACTGAAAGTCCAGGCATTCCCGAGGGTGTTGTTATTTCCGGCAGCGGCATCTGCCTGATTTAAATAGTACCGGACATTAAACTGGCCGGAATTATTTACAATTACAGGCGTAACATCGCTGAAACTTACGTTTATTAAGCCGTCCAGATCGCTGTCACAAATACTTGTATTATACGCGGCGGGGTTAATATTGGGTGCCGCTACCGCTGTAAGCTGAATTTGAGAGGTGGCTACACACCCCGAGGCCGAAGTTACCTGCACGTACACCAAACCCGTGGGAGCGGAGTAGTTGGTTGGATCTGCTATCGCCCCGGTTAGGTTCGCATTGGTAAAATATTGGGCGGTAGTTCCCGCATCCGGTGAATTGCTTACTGACGTAAGGTTAAAATTAGCGTTACCATTCGCACCCGCGCATGAAACCAATGAGGCATTGGTAGTTTGGAGCACGTCGATATTGACTGTCACGCGGAAGTATTCAAAATCTGCCGGATTGCCAGTACCCTGCAGGTAATACACAAACTGAACCTGTGTATCTGCGGTGAGTCCGGCAGCAGGTGTATAGGTTATGACTCCAGTAACACCGTTCACCGTTGCTGTACCGGAAGCCGGCGCCGCAATTATTTGGGTTAGTGATGGATTAATTGGTTGACCGGAAGTGGTGAAAGCAGGTGTAACTGTGAGGGTGTTACAGGACCCAATATTTTGGATGCTTGTGCTTATTGGAGGACACGCGGTATAGGAATAAGGCTCAGTGAGTTTGGATTCGCAGAGGTTTTTTGTGATCAGAACCGTGTAGGTTCCCGATCCGTAAAGATCAGGGTTGATGGAGAAGGTTGTCGCACCGGGTATGGCTACGCCATTCAGGAACCATTGGTACGCATCATAGGAATTATCAACCTGAAGCAGAATTCCGGCATAACAGTCGCCGGTTTTTGAAATTACGGGTACGGAGGAAAAGCCGGCAAAATAACCGCCGTAGCCTACGGCTCCGCTGCCTGCAGCAATGCCCGCTGTGACTGACTTCGTTGAATTCACCGTTATGTTGCCCGAAACATTGGATACCGAATAGGTAACCCAGTCCGGATTACCTACAACGGGAAACGGTCCGTTCAAAGGTGATACCGGAGTGCCGTTAATGGTGACATTGGCGCCGGTTTGCGTAATGATGTTGAGTTTGGTGCTGTAAGTTGCAGAGCCAAGACTGTTGATGTTTCCGATTTCATCTACTTTATTCGGCAGGAAACAGCTTAAGGGTGGTATATAGTTGAATCCTCCGGCCGCATAAACACTGCCGCTGGAAGTTCCTCCCAGAAACTGGTATACATAGACGTTATTATTCGTACTGATACCCATGTTATAGTGCGTAGTGCCCTGCAGTGTATAGTTGAACCCGTCTATCATGGTATATTCCCCTTCATTAAGTACGATGCCCGTCGGGCTCCCGTTCACAGAGACGCTGGTATTATTTTCAGTAGCTACTATGAGTGCCGTCTCCATGCCCGACGTTACCGGCGCATTTCCCTTCACCATAACGAAATTTTTGCCTAATCTGTCCACGGGAACAGCCTGGTCCATCAGGATGTCATTGTTGGTGAAATTGAAATTGGTGTAAATACCGTTAAAGTTACCGTTGGTAACTGATACCGGGTGGTTGGCGTCTATCCGTGCACCGATAAGGCCGTCCAGATTCCCGGGTCCCGCCGTACTTACAGCGTCCAGGATGTAAGACTGCCCCCTGTTGAGCGTGAACGTCTTAGTTGCACTGGAACTTCCGTCTGAAAAGACAACCGTGGGGTCATATCCCGAAACGGTAACCGTCGTATTGTCTTCTGTTGCCATAACCCCTATGGTGGAGTTAATGTAAGTTCCTGTACCGGTAAGGGGTGCCATGGCCGCATAGAAAGTGGTGCCAAGCCCTGCCAGTCCTTTGGAAGTGATGATCTCGGCGTGATTGGTTACCGAGAAACGGTAGTTGGCAAAGTATTTTTTAGGACCCTGCAGAAAGATTCCCTTGCTTACGGGTGTGAAAAGTTGGGATTGGTTTAATCCCATCATAAAACTTTCCGGAATATATACCTGCGCCGGATTCCCTTTACTGATGGTGGCAGTGGTAAACAGGGTATTATTATTGTAAATGCTTACAGTGAAAGGTGTAGTTTCGTTAGTGGAAAGATATACATAGCTTTCAGCGCCGGAATTACCTGCTTTTGCAGCCATGGGCGCAAACCAGTGGTCGGTGTCCAGTTGTGCGAATCCTAAGAAACTGAAAAAAAGAAGGAAAGCAAATAAAAGTTTTTTCATAATCCATGTAAAAATGGTGACAAAATTACTCAATAATTGTGGATTACTTATAAAAAAAAACTCCCTGAAAAATCAGGGAGAATGTATCGGGATATAGTTGGTTATTAGGTAAGGCTAACTCTTACAAAACCAACTACTTTAAGGTCAGCGTCAATTGATTTTACGTAATCGCTTACAGACATATTTCCGTCCTTAATGAATGCCTGATGTACAAGGGTATTTTCTTTGTAGAACTTCTGCATTTTCCCTTTCAGGATATTGTCGATGATGTTCTCCGGTTTACCTTCCTTGATAAGCAGGTCTCTTTCAATTTCCAGTTCTTTGTCAATCGTGTCCTGAGAAACCTTTGTCTCGTCCAGAGCGATTGGGTTCATAGCTGCAACCTGCATTGCAACTGCTTTAGCCGCCTCTTCAGATCCGTTTACGTTTGCGGAAAGGGAAGTGATGGCAGCGATTTTGTTTCCAGCATGGATGTATGCGCCCAGGAAAGGTCCTTCAATGGTTTCAAAAGAACCGATTTCAATTTTTTCACCAATAACACCTGTCTGCTCGATCAGTTTATCAGCAACGGTAATGCCTTTATAATCTGAAGCCAAAAGCTCTTCTTTGGTTTTTCCAAGAGCCATTTCAGCCAGGTCATGAGCAAGTTTTACAAACTCTTCGTTCTTAGCCACGAAGTCAGTTTCACAGTTCAGGGCAATAATAACCCCTCTAGTTTTATCGTCATTCACTTTTGCAATAACTGCACCTTCAGTAGATTCCCTGTCGGCTCTGTTGGCAGCAACTTTCTGTCCTTTTTTTCTAAGGATTTCAATTGCTTTTTCGAAGTCTCCTTCTGCCTCAACCAAAGCTTTTTTGCAGTCCATCATACCTGCCCCTGTCGTGTTTCTAAGTTTCGCTACGTCTGCAGCTACCGGTGTGTACATATATTTATTTTTGTATTTAAAAAAAAGAGTTAAGTTTAGAATCTTTTTTGAGCGATGCAAAGATAAATAAATTTAATGTAAACTAAAACATAGTTTTTTTACGTTATAGTAGGCATCCAATGTATTAACAATCACAATTATAATATGAAAAAATGGTATATCTTTTTTCTGGTCCTGATCTGCGGTCTCGCTATGGCACAGAAGAAAAAAACCTCTGTAAAGGCTCCTGCAGAAAAAATGACGGCTGCACAGGCGCAGATGAGTAACGACCCGAAAGTAATCGCAGCCTTTATAAAAGATAATCCCAGCGATCCCGCCATTGGAGATTTAAGGGTCAAACTGGTACAGCTTATTACTCCAGCTAATGATATTGCTGCCAAACCGAAAGTGGAACCGCTTACAAAAGGAAAATTGGTGCGCGAAGTAAAGAGCGACCTTAAAGATGGCGTGAACGATAAAAGTAAGATGGCCGCTAAGGTCCTGAACCACCTCTTTGACAACAGTCCCAACAAGAGGGAAGCCTATGTACAGATCGTCAACCGTTCGGCCTGTAACCTGATCGTAAAATTCAGTGGGAGAGGTAATTATTATAACCTTGATGTAAAGGCCAACAATCAAAGTTATATCCTGATCGATAAAGGTAATTATCTGGTGACTACGAGTATCTGTGATGCCAAATATTCATCAGCCAAGAATATCAATAAGGATATTGCCATTACTTTGAATTCGAGGAGGTAAGAAAACTATAGTGATTTCATATTAAACAGAAAGGGCTGTCTCCGGTATGGTGACAGCCCTTTTTATTTTATATTTCTAATAACTTTTACCCTTTGAAGCGGCCCATCGCAATGAACTTATCCTGTCTTTGCTGTTCCAGTTCTTTGCCTGAAAATGAAGCAAAGGCCTTGATGTTCTGAAGGATAGACTGTTTCAGGTGGTCATAGGCAACCTGCGGTTCGTAGTGTGCTCCACCCAGCGGTTCCTGTATGATTCCGTCAATGAATTTATGTTCCAAAGCGTCGCTTGGAGTCAGTTTCAGTGCATTTGCCGCATCTTCCTTGTGATTCCAGTTTCTCCACAGGATAGAAGAACAGCTTTCCGGAGCGATTACGGTATACCAGGTGTTTTCCAGCATGTAAACCTTATTACCCACGCCAATTCCCAGGGCACCACCGCTGGCTCCTTCGCCGATGATGTAACAGAAGATAGGCGTCTTCAGCATGGTCATTTCAAAAATATTACGTGCAATGGCCTCACCCTGACCTCTTTCTTCAGCTTCAAGTCCGGGATAGGCCCCCGGTGTATCGATGAGCGTAATAACAGGAATGCGGAATTTTTCAGCGAGTTTCATTAAGCGTAAAGCCTTACGGTAGCCTTCGGGATTACTCATACCGAATCTGCGGTGCTGTCTTTCCTTGGTGGTACGCCCTTTTTGGGTACCAATCAGCATCACTTTCTGACCGTCTATCGTAGCCAAACCACCGATCATTGCCGGATCATCAGCAAAATTACGGTCGCCATGAAGCTCGAGGAAGCTGTCTTTATCTACAATTCCATTGATGAAATCCAGTGTGTAAGGGCGGTCCGGATGTCTGGAGAGCTGCACGCGCTGCCATGGTGTAAGGTTCAGATATATTTCCTTTTTCTTTTCAATGATTTTGTCCTCAATCTGAGAACAGGCCAACTTCACATCTACTCCGGCATCTTCGCCTACGATTGAACAGGTTTGATACTGCTCCATCAGTTCTTCAATTGGCTTTTCAAATTCTAAATATTGCATATCCTGAAAATTATCCTTCAAAATTAGTGAAAATTGCAGAGACTTATCCGATATTATTTACCGCATTTGAAATACGCGATTTAGTCTCCTCATAACCAATTATTTCCATAATATCCGGTACATCAGGACCTTTAAGCTCGCCTACAAGCGCAAGGCGGAGAGGCATCATGACCTTGCCCATGCCCAGGTTTTGGGTTTCAGCAAAATTTTTGATGGCTTCCTTAAGATTAGCAGCATTAAAATCATCAGCATTTAAGGTTTCAGAAAACTGTGTAATGATGCCCGCCGTTTGGTCGTTCCAGGCTTTTTTTACCGCTTTTTCATCAAAAGTTTCCGGCGCTTCAAAAAAGAATTTTCCGCTTTCGTAGATGTCCTTTACAAAGGTGGCGCGTTCTTTCATCAGGGAAACGATTTTCAGAAGTTTGTCCTTAGCAAGAGCCTTTGTTCTTTCGGGTTCCAGGTCCTGCAGCATCAGAAGAACCTCTTCATCGCTTTTTTTCTGAAGGTACTGATGGTTGAACCAGTCTGCTTTCTCCTTGCTGAAGCGTGCCCCTGCCTTATGTACTTTATGCAGATCAAATTCCTGGGCCATTTCTTCCAGGCTCAGTATCTCTTTGTCCTCTGCAGGCGACCAACCCAGGAGAGCCAGGAAGTTTACGAAGGCTTCCGGCAGATAGCCGTGTTCTTTATAACCGGGGTAAACCTCCTTGGTTTCCGGGTCTGTAAAATTCATCGGGAACACCGGAAAGCCAAATTTGGCCCCGTCTCTTTTGCTCAGTTTTCCTTTACCTTCCGGTTTCAGAATAAGTGGCAGGTGTGCAAACTCAGGCGCGGTCCAACCCATTGCTTCGTAAAGAAGTACGTGAAGCCCCATAGAGGGGAGCCACTCCTCGCCACGGATAACGTGGCTGATTTCCATCTCGTGGTCATCTATGATATTGGCCAGGTGATACGTAGGCATACCGTCGTTCTTAACGAGTACTTTATCATCCAGTGTATCAGTATTAACTGCAAATTTACCGCGAATGGTGTCTTCCAGGTTCAAAATGCGGTTTACGGGCATTTTAAAACGGATTACATAGGGCGCTTTTTCGTTCAGAAGTTTCTGCACTTCGTCTGCAGGCAGGGCCAAACTGTTTTTGAGTTGGTTTCTGGTAATATTATTATAGGAGAAAACCTCGCCTTTTTCTTCATAATGCTTACGGATATCATCCAGTTCGGCGGGGGTATCAAACGCCATATAAGCATAGTCCGTCTTCAGGATTTCCGCGATATGCCTGTCATAAATATCCCGTCTTTCGCTCTGACGGTAGGGTCCGTAGTTGCCACCATGTCTGGGGCTTTCGTCTGGCGTAATCCCCGCCCATTCCAGCGCATCCATGATATAATCTTCGGCACCTTCCACATATCTGGCGGTATCGGTATCTTCAATACGGAGTACAAAATCCCCGTTGTTTTTCTTTGCAAAAAGGTAATCATATAAGGCCGTTCTGGCACCACCCAGGTGCAGCGGACCGGTGGGACTGGGCGCAAAACGAACTCTAACTTTACTCATAGATTTAAATTTGGGCAAATTTAGCCAAAAAATGACTTTTGGTGCAGGAATGTAATATTTTATTTAGTTTTGCATCAAATATGAATCAATGCTCGAAATAGGGGAACGACCATGGGGAAAGTATTATGTGCTCGCCGACGAACCTACATACAAACTCAAGAGAATTGAGGTTCTGCCGGGGCACCGACTTTCATATCAATATCACCATCACCGTCAGGAATTCTGGACGGTAATACAGGGTGAAGCTACGGTTGTACTGGATGGCGAGAACCACCAGCTAAGTTACGGAATGAGCATCTTCATTCCACAGTTTTCCAAACACAGAATTGAAAATAATTCTTCTGAACTGTTACAGTTTATAGAAGTACAGACAGGAACTTATTTTGGTGAAGATGACATTGTTCGGCTTCAGGACGATTATGCCCGAAACGGAGATGAATCCTGACTCTCCCGCATGATTTCGTTATGATGGCAAAAGTTGAAAAACAGGTTAAATTCTTTTATTATATAAAGGCCTACCTGCGCCGTATTTTACCCACGACCTCCTACAGCATAAAAATTAAGCAACTTGAACGCTCACTAACCGCACGCCAAAAGGAGTTGGTGACTTCCCGGGTCGATTATTACTGCCGTTCTTCAGTTAAAAGTTCAACATCTTCACCCTGCTGCACGCTGAAGGACCTGCGGAGTCCGGTAACACCTAAAACCTACTATCACGACACCTACGAATACGCCCGCTTTTTTCCGGAAGAACTGCCCATCAATTTTGTTTTTGGTGATGTGACTACTGTGCCCGATTTGCCAAGTATTGTAAAAAGCCGCCCTGTTGCAGCAGATAATAACAACAGCATATTGCTGAATCTGGATAAAGCGCGTCATTTTGTTTGGGTTCACAATGACCAACCTTTCCACACTAAAAAAGATGTGCTTATCGGCCGCGGAGCGGTATTTCAGGAGCACCGATATCATTTTTTCAGCCAGTACTTCGGCCATCCGATGTGCGATTTGGGACAGGTGAATGCGCAGGGCGGAAATCCGCTCTGGATAAAAAAGAAAATTTCAATAGCGGACCACCTGAACTATAAATTCATCCTGTGTTTACAGGGAAATGACGTGGCTACCAACCTGAAGTGGGTCATGTCCTCCAACTCCATTGCGGTAATGCCCAAACCTACGCTTGAAACATGGTTTATGGAAGGATCGTTGGTGGGAGGCGTACATTATATTGAAATAAAGGACGATTATTCGGATCTGGAAACTCAGCTTCAGCATTATCTCGCCCATCCCGACAAGTGCCGGTTCATTCTGGAAAATGCACACAGCTACTGCGAACAGTTTTATAACCGGAAAGTGGAAGATTTGTGCAGTTTAAAGGTGCTGGAGAAATACTTACTCCCAGCGGAATAGATTACGGTAGTTTTCGGCAAACCGGTGGTCGCTGTAATTATTCTTCACCAGTTGAAAGCAGTTTTCCTGTCTGGTTTGAAGTTCATTGCGGTTTTCATTAAGCCGGCAAATTATTTTCACCATGTCTGCAGAGACTCTTGTGTGATGACGGGGATCGACCAGTAAAATTCCAGGCAGGTCACTGTTCAGCTCAGGTATTTCGCCCACAGAAGTGCTGACCGGAAGAACCTTATGTGCCATCGCCTCAAGAATGACCATTGGTAAACCTTCGCGTTCTGAGGTAAGCAAAAGGATGTCACTTTTTGAATATAATTCGTTAAGTCTAGTGGAGTCGTGGATCTCACCTGTAAATTCTGTGTTTTCCAGTTTCTGGCCTTCAGGGAAATCTCCTACAATACGGCAGTAATATGGGATGTTTTTTTCGTTTAGCTCTTTTAAAATATCAAAAACGATTTCCGGGCGTTTTTCTGACGAATTTCTTGCAACAAAAATTAACTGAAGGATTTCGTTTTCATTTTTTTTAATCGTATCCGGTATTCCTACCGCATTTTTTATGATGCGTATCCGTTCAGTAAATATGGGATTTATACCATTTTCCCGATAAAGCCTGGCATAGTCCATTTTTGTTTTGGTTCCGAGCACAACACGTGCATCAAGCCGGTTTACATAAGGCAAACTATAGTTTTCCGGTGAGTACTGTTCATAAGAAAAGGCATGTGTAAGATCAATGATGCGTACGTGATCTTCCAGAAAGGGAATCAGATCATAAAAAAAGATACTGTTGCATCCGAATATAATTGGTTTTTTCTGCCGGTTAATTTTAACAGAGAATAATTTCAGCAGAATTTGGCGATATCTCTTTTTTGAAACAGACGCGTCGAAACTGATAAGGTTGGAAACATTTTTAAAATTCTGAAGGTTGGCATCGGTAATGGACTGATTAGTAATAATGCAGTTCGGTCTTACCACCATTGAAGCCAATATCTTACAATGAACTGTTTCTGCACCGCCTATGTGATAAAACGGAAAAAAGAAATACAGTCCTGACCTGTTAAGTTGCCGGCTGTACTTCCAAATTTTGAAATAAGGTGTCATCATATCCGGCCGAGTTTTTTTCTAATGCTGTTCTCCAGTTTGAAGCCTTTCTTATAGGAGAGCGAGTTTTTTAGTTGTTCCAGCTCTTGCAGGCGGTAACTTATATCCAGGAGTACCTCCATTGACAGACCCTGCTGCATAAATGCAGGATATTTCATTATGTGTTTCCGGACAATATAATTCTCCATTTCCTTTCTTTTTTCCTCTTCATCCAGGAAAGAGATCATAGACTTTTCCCTCTGCCGGTAATAAAACTGTACAGAGTCCAGGCGCACAACTCTGTCTTCTTTATTCAGAAGCTGCAGCCAGAATTCCCAGTCTTCGTAACCGTGGCGCATGTTTGCATCATATCCTTCTGTTTTCAGATAATCAACCCTACGGAATATTGCACTGCAGTAAATACAGTTTACAAAAAGCAACCGTGTATAATCGTATGGCGGCAGGGGCCAGTGCTCATCTTTAGTTCCGAAAAATTTGGCCTCAGCGTAAACAAGTTTAATTGTCGGATCATTCCGGAATTCTTTTTCGGCAAGTTCCAGGTACTCGGGACCGATCTTGTCATCACCATCAAGTGGTAATATAAATTGGCCTTTCGCAGTTCTTATCCCGTTATTTCTGGTTGTGGCAAGTCCCTGATTGGTCTGAGTAATTTTGCTGAAGCGTGAGTCCAGTTCGCAAAAATCATTGATTATTTTCTCGGAACCATCGGTGGAGCCATCATTTACAATTATGCATTCCCAAGCTGTATAAGTTTGATTTTTTACCGAAAGTAAGGTTTCCTTTAAATAAAGCTCCTGATTATAGCAGGGTACAATTATGGAGAATTGTAAACGAGTCATAAAAGTTTTCTCTTACGGGTAAAAAAGTCGATAAAATTAAGAACCATTGTTTTCACAGGAAATCTTTTTTTCATTTCCATATATATTTCTTGAAATTTTTCTTCCGAGGTATTCAGTGATTTCTGAAGAAGTTCGTGGGTTTGTTTATCGATTGAGGTGAGGTTAATGATTTTTCGGGTATTATTATGTTTGGATGAGATGACCTTGAGTGCCCCTTTATATTCTTCAAAGGTGTTTTTTCTAAGAAACGCTTTTGCTATGTAGTTAATCCTTTTGTGATTCAACTTAAAAAACTCACTTCCTACCTGCTGATCAGGATGAATGCGATAATGAAATAATTTTTCTTCTAAAAAAAGAAAAGTATTTCGTTGGCAGGCCAGTAACGCAATGTACTCATCATGCAGGAGCTCTTCGTGTTCGCCGTTATACATTAAGAGGTTTTTTATATTATTACGAAAAGCCATAGACGCGCCCGTTGCAAAGTTGGTAAGGGAAGTAATGACTTCAAAATAGGTGAAATCAACTTTTTCTTTGTTTAACAAATCTGGTATATTCCAAACGGATACTTTATCATCTGAACTTTCCTTCCCATCGTAAAAATAACCGTTTGTTGCAATTACCTCAATGGTCGGGTTCTGGCGAAAGACATCCAGCATCCGTTCTACTTTATTGGGTTCCCAATAATCATCCTGATCGCTTAAGAAGATAATATTTCCTGAGGTTCTCTTAATACCTTTAAGAAAATTCCTTGTGCTTCCAAGCTGCTCATTATTAACAGTTAAAGTAATATGAGGGTTTGTATTTTGAAATGATTTGATAAGCAGAACAGTATTGTCGGTCGAACGGTCATCACATATGATAATTTCATCCACCCGAACCGTTTGTTCTAATATAGAGCACAGTTGCTCCTCAATATATAAGCTACCATTATAGGTGCATATCACAACAGAAGTTTTCAATTTTCTAATAATTTTGAATTGCTTGGTATGGTTTAATATTAAATATAATAGAGATCCAGTTGGTAAAGGAGTATTTTCTTAAAACATGCTCATCCAAATCAACATATTCCTCCCGAAGGAAGTTTTCTATATCTCCTGTGTTATTCTCGTTCCATATAAAGAAGTTGTTGGGATGAAAGAAATCATAATCTTTCACAGAAACATTGTTTGTAATCAGTTTCTTTTTAAAATAGAGCGCTTCAAAAACCCGGAAAGAAAGTCCTTCATGAATTTCTTTGTTGTGAAATTCCAGCATGCAGCCACACTTGCTTACGCGATCAAGCATTTCTAAATAACTTAAGGGTTTTTTAATTAAGTTAATACTTGCTTGTGTAAGCTCTTCAGGAATTTTCGACTTATGAAAAACAACATTAATTGAACTTGGGATTCCTTTTTCATTAAAAAAGTCACTTACTTTAATGACCTGATCCATACGTTCAGGTATATAACTTCCAAGAAAGAAGACTTGCCCATTATTTACTGGGTTTCGCGGCAAATAATCAATATAAAAATTTGTGATAGGGAAGATGTTTTTATAAAAGTCTTTGTGCTTATGATAATCATTTTCATCAAAGGCAAAAAACCGGTCAAAAAGGGTAATATAATCAACGATCTTAGGGTATCTTTTAAAGCCATCCCACTGATAACCACAAAATAAGACGCATTTTTTTTTTAATTTTTCCAGTGAAGAGATGGTAAAGTAGTCAGGTCGGATAACCAGTCCGTAATCAAACTCAATATCAGTTTCAGAAAGCTGATGTTCGAGCTCCTCAGAGTGATGAATGACTCTTAGTTTGTCCTTATATTGCTTATCTCCAAAAATAGTTTTGCGAAGAAAATTTGTGGATTGTTCCTTAAAACTTTTATATTTGAATGTTTTATCTGTAAGAATGATGAATACAACGCTAAAGCCCAATTTTTCCAGATTCCTAATGATTGCTTTGTAAAGTTCGAAGTGATGGGGTATCAATAAAGCAACCTTCTTAGTTCTCTCTTGCATGTAGGATTTTTTACAAATTTACTATAAATATTCATTTATGTTGACCCCCTTATGAGCAACAAAATTTTAATAGATCTGGAACGGCTTCGTTATCCTCATTCGGGAATTGCTAATGTGTTTGGAAATCTTGCCAAAGGTTTATTGCAATGTTATCCGCAGGAGCTTTTTACGCTTTACGGAACCGGTAGTTTGAAAAAAAGAATTTATCCTGCGGTACCGATCATTGAATGGAATAAGACTCAAAAATTTTATGAAGGCTTTAGTTCTAAGTTCGATTTAATTCATGTAAGTCATCAGCTGTCATCTTATTTCCAAAGAAACTATAAGAAGACTATTAAAATTATAACGCTGCATGACCTCAATTTTCTCCACGAAAACTTAACGGACTCGAAGCGAAAAAAAATGCTGACGAAAGTGCAGAATAATCTCAGAAATGCTGATTATATCGTTTGTATTTCAAACTATGCAAAAGAGGATTTCATTAACAACCGACATCTGTTTCGGCTTAATAAACTAAAAGAAATTACCGTGATCCACAACGGGATACAGCTTCCCGGTAAGGAAGAATATAGGTTAGGAAAGTATGCTTTTTTAAAAAATAAAAAATATATTTTAAATATCGGAGTGCTTTGCAGCAAAAAAAACCAAATGTCTCTAGTAGAAATGTTGCCTTTTATTGATGAAGATCTAGTCTTAATTGCCTCAGATGGGAAGCAACCTTATAAAGATGAGATTAGTAAAAGAATAAATGAATTGCAGCTTGAAAACAGGGTGCATTTCCTCAGTAATCTTTCTGAAGAAGAAAAGTATGCAGTGATAGAACATTGTGAAGCCATGTGCCATCCTTCCCTGGCAGAGGGTTTCGGAATTCCTCCCATTGAGGCAATGGCTTTCGGTAAGCCTGTGTTTCTTTCAAAACTTACAAGTTTACCGGAAATTGGTGGTAATTTCGCTTTTTATTTTGAAGATTTCAATCCTGAAAGTATGGGCCGATTATTTCATGAAAAAATGAATTTATTCCATCAAAATAGATCAGAAATGACGCAACAAATAAAAAAATGGACAGTGCAATTTAGTTATATTACAATGTCCACTAATTATTTTAACTTTTATAAAAAAGTTCTCACGGATAATCAACGTTGATATTCCAGTACTGTTTTCTCAATAATCCGAACGCACTCCATCAGCTGTTCCTCAGTGATAACCAATGGCGGTGCAAGCCTGATGATATTTCCATGCGTTGGCTTGGCCAGAAGACCGTTTTTCATCAGGTCCACACAAAGGTTCCAGGCTGTAGGAGAGTCTTGGGTATCATTTATGATGATGGCATTCAGCAAGCCTTTGCCGCGTACACTTACGATGAGGTCTGTCTTGGCAATGATTTTCTCAATTTCGGCACGGAACATTTTCCCCAGTCTTTCAGCTCGTTCAGAAAGTCCGTCTTCTTCAACCACATCAAGTGCAGCCATGGCGACTGCGCAGGCCAGCGGATTGCCGCCAAAAGTTGAACCGTGCTGCCCCGGCTTAATAACGTTCATAACGTGGTCATCAGCAAGTACTGCAGATACCGGATACATGCCGCCGGAAAGGGCTTTGCCGAGGATCAGGATATCGGGTTGTACATCTTCATGATGACAGGCAATCAGCTTACCGGTGCGTGCTATACCGGTCTGTACTTCATCAGCAATAAAAAGGACGTTGTATTTTTTGCAGAGTTCTGAAGCTCCCTTTAAGTAACCTTCGTCCGGAACATAAACGCCGGCCTCGCCCTGAATGGGTTCCACAAGGAATGCCGCCGTTGTGGCAGACTGCTCCCGGAGTATTTGCTCCAGTGCATCCAGGCTGTTGTAAGGAATTCTCACAAATCCGGGTGTAAAGGGACCATAATTGGTACTTGCGTCCGGATCATTGGAGAATGAGACAATTGTAGTCGTACGCCCGTGAAAGTTGTTGTCACACACAATGATCTGTGCCTGGTTTTCCGAAATGCCTTTAACTTCATAGCTCCATTTTCTGGCGATCTTCACTGCGGTTTCCACTGCCTCCGCACCTGAGTTCATTGGCAGCACTTTATCGAAACCAAAAAGTTCAGTGATTTTCTTTTCGTATTCGCCCAGTTTGGAATTGTAGAAGGCACGGGACGTAAGCGCCAGTTTTGAAGCCTGGTTTACGAGTGCTTCCACGATTTTTGGGTGTGAATGACCTTGGTTAACAGCAGAGTAGGCCGACAGGAAATCGAAATACTGTTTCCCTTCAACATCCCAAACATATACACCTTCGCCACGATCCAGTACTACCGGTAGCGGATGATAATTATGGGCACCGTATTTTTCTTCAAGCTGTATATATTCACTGCTGTTCATTGCATTCATTGATCCATGATTTGAAGCAAAAATAGGGAAATATTTTCAGTTCCCCGTGGTGGAATAATTATGACAGCTGCACCCGTTTCTATTTTGAATTATCGGATCCTCGTGAAAAATGTGCACAGCAAAAGTATTGTGACAATACCTGGCGGAATTGCAGGTAGAAAATTGGGTACGGCTGGTCCGGATAAAACCAAAAAGAATCCGCCTCAGTAATGAGACGGATTCCTGTATCGATAAGTGTTGATTATTTAATGGTCAAATTTCTTATCCATCACAAAATCTTCCATGAATTTCGTGGTGTAATTTCCGGCCAGGTAATCTTCATTTTCCATAAGTTGTCTGTGGAATGGAATTGTAGTCTTCACTCCCTCAATATAGAATTCTTCCAGAGCACGTTTCATCTTGGAGATGGCCTCTTCGCGGGTTTGCGCCGTCGTTATCAGCTTGGCAATCATGGAATCATAATTGGATGGGATGGTATAACCCGCATATACGTGAGTATCTACACGGATTCCGTGTCCTCCAGGAATATTAAGACCTGTAATTTTTCCCGGTGATGGTCTGAAATCGTTGTAAGGATCTTCCGCATTGATACGGCATTCAATAGAGTGCAGTTTTGGATAATAGTTGATACCGCTGATGGGTGAGCCTGAAGCCAAAAGGATTTGCTCACGGATCAGGTCATAATCCACCACCTGCTCGGTAATCGGGTGCTCTACCTGAATACGTGTATTCATTTCCATGAAGTAGAAATTCCTGTGTTTGTCCACCAGGAATTCAATGGTTCCTACGCCTTCATACCCGATATATTCAGCCGCTTTCACAGCTGCATCCCCCATTTTTTCACGAAGTTCATCGGTCATGAACGGTGATGGAGTTTCTTCTGTAAGTTTTTGGTTTCTTCTCTGTACGGAGCAGTCCCTTTCGGAAAGGTGACAGGCTTTGCCATATTGGTCGCCAGCAATCTGAATTTCAATATGCCTTGGCTCCTCTATAAGTTTTTCCATGTACATGCCGCCGTTTCCAAATGCGGCAACAGCTTCCTGTATGGCAGATTCCCAGTGATCCTTAAGGTCTTCTTCCCTCCAGACGGCTCTCATCCCTTTTCCGCCACCACCTGCGGTAGCCTTAATCATTACAGGATAACCAATTTCCTTAGCCAGCTTAAGTGCATGTTCGTAAGAGTCAATGAGACCGTCGGAACCCGGAACACAGGGAACGCCCGCTTCCTTCATCGTTGCCTTCGCATTCGCTTTATCTCCCATACGGTCGATCTGTTCGGGTGTGGCACCAATAAACTTGATACCGTTTTTCTGGCAGATTCTGGAAAAATTGGAGTTTTCGGATAGAAATCCGTAACCTGGGTGTATGGCATCTGCATTTGTAATTTCAGCAGCTGCGATGATGTTTGGGATCTTAAGATAGGAATCCTTGCTCATGGCCGGACCTATACATACGGCTTCATCTGCAAATCTTACATGGAGGCTGTCCTTATCGGCAATAGAGTATACTGCAACGGTCTTAATGCCCATTTCCTTACAGGTGCGGAGTATACGCATAGCGATTTCGCCCCTGTTGGCAATTAATATTTTTTTGAACATCTTTTGATTTTAAATTTTAAATTCTGAATTTTAAATTATTTCGGCTAATCATGTCCGAAACTATAATTTACAATTTAAAATGACTAGGAAGGGTCAACTAAGAACAGAGGCTGGTCGTACTCTACAGGAGTAGCATCATCCACAAGGATTTTAACGATTTTTCCTGAGATTTCGGATTCGATTTGGTTGAATAGCTTCATCGCTTCAATAACACAAACCACTTTTCCGTTGGATACTTCATCGCCTACATTAACAAAAACATCTTTATCTGGACTTGGCTTTCTGTAGAAAGTACCAATCATTGGAGATTTGATGGTAAGGTATTTACTGTCATCAGATGCAGCTTCAGCAGGTTTCTCGGCAGCAGCAGGAGCGGCCTGTGGAGCTGCCTGCGGTGCAGGTGCCTGGCCCTGGTACATAGCAGGTTGTGAGATATAGCTCACTGTGTCATTTCCTGCCAGAGGAGTCTTGATCGTAATTTCAAAATCCTTCGTTTTATACTTCACTTCGGAAACCTCTGCTTTTGATACAAATTTAATGAGGTTCTGTATTTCTCTAATGTCCATATTTGATGTTTAATTAAGGTTTCAAAGATACCAATTTTTAAGAAAACACAACAAAAAACCACCCGAAAGTATTGTAATCGAGTGGTTTTTTATGTGAAATGGAAGTTTTGCGTTAAGAAATGATCTTAAGCTTCTTCTGTCGTTTCTGTCGTTTTCTCCATTACTACCTTTCCTCTGTAGTAAAGTTTTCCTTCATGCCAGTGAGCTCTGTGGTACAGGTGCAGTTCACCTGACGCAGCGTCTTTAGCAAGCTGAGGAACTGATGCCTTGTAGTGCGTTCTTCTTTTATCTCTTCTTGTAGACGACTGTCTTCTCTTTGGATGTGCCATTGCTAATAATTATTAATTATTCTATGTTAATTTTTATCTTTTAATTTTCTAAGGGCGTCCCATCTGGGATCTGCCTCCGGTTCTTTTTCTGTTTCTTCCTGCGGTTTGTATTTCTCCAGGTTCTCTATATCCTCATCGGAGATATTTGGTGAAACCTTCTTCATCGGAATCGCCAGCATCACCTCTTCATAAATAAACTGTGCTACATTGAAGGCATGATCATTCCGCGGAATGGTTATTACTTCCTCTTCACTGTCATCGTACTCCTCGCCGAACTGTACAAGTAGCCGCATCTCGCTGGATATAGGATGGTCAAACTGATCATTCGTAATATCACAGGTTAGGTTTACAGTTCCTGAAGTAGTTATCCAGAACTCCAGAAAAGTAGTGTGTTTCTCCATTAAAACATCAGCAACCAGTTTGGGGTCTGTAAACTCCTGCTCTGTATCAAACAGCTGAAAGAACTCCTTATCTATCTCAAACCGGAAGTTATGCTTTCCGTTTTTAAGGCCGGAAAATACAACTTCATATTTTCTTAGCTTCTCCATAAAATGAGTGTGCAAAAATATGCATTATTTTTTAATTAGCAAATATATTTCAACCAATGTTCAGTAATTGGCTGCTCTTTGGTAACGCATTCAGAATTAAAAAGGTACCGCGCTATCTGCATGAACCAAAAATGGTCATGTTACCTTGCTGAATCTTTAGGCAAATCTTCATCCACACCATTGTCTGCTGCAGCTCGCTTGGGTTTGAGTCGGGATTCCATTAATGCCTGATATTCGGATCGGTTTTTAAAAATCCGCACTGCCGCAAAAACTGCTTCACGAAAACTCTGTTCATCGGCGGTGTTTTGTCCTGCTATATCGTAAGCGACACCATGATCCGGTGAAGTACGTATAAATGGCAGGCCCGCGGTATAATTCACTCCGTCGGCATAAGCCAGAGTTTTGAAGGGAGCAAGCCCCTGGTCATGATACATGGCGAGTACAGCATCGAAGTTCCGGTACTTTTCCGGCTGGAAAAAACTGTCGGCCGGGAAGGGACCGAAAGCCATTATGCCATTGTCAAAGATTTCGGCAACAGCAGGCTGAATAATTTCAATTTCTTCCCTTCCGATCTGACCGCCATCGCCGGCATGTGGGTTTAGTCCCAATACGGCAATTTTGGGTTTCTGGATCTGGAAATCCTCTATAAGGCACTGATTCAGAAGCTTGATCTGTTTCTTGATCTTTTCTTTTGAGATGCTCGCGGCTACCTGCGACACGGGAATATGGTGGGTGGATACTGCGACCTTAAGGTCATCTGTTACCAGGAACATGAGTCCTTTTTTGCCGGCTTTCTCTTCCAGGTAACCGGTGTGGCCGGCATGAGCAAAACCCTGCTTCATCATTTCGTCCTTGTTGATGGGTGCGGTTACCAGTACATCGATGTCGTTATTTAGTAATGCGGACGTAGCGGCCTCCAGAGAATCAATCGCCATTTTGGTAGATTCTTCTGTGGGTTTGCCCAATTCTACATTTACATTGTCCTTCCAGAGGTTCACCATATTAATTTTGCCGCCCTGAGCCTCGGAGGCCTCATTTACATAATGGAAACTTTGCTGGAGTTTGAAGATGTTTTTCTGATAAGTGAAGAGTTTACCGGATGCAAAGATGACAGGTGTGAAAAAGTCAGTGATGCTTTTGTCGTTCAGGGTCTTCATTATGATTTCGGGACCGATGCCGTTAAAATCACCAACCGAAATTCCCACCCTCACCTTATGTTGTTTTGAACTCATATCACTATCTTTGAATTTGTTTAAAGGTTACAAATTTATAAATAACTTTCTGTATTAATATACAGTCAACCGAACATCATCCTTAACACTTTATTTTATGTTTACAGGCATCGTTGAGTCTACCGGCACCGTGGAGAAAATAGAAACACAGGGCCGCAATATCCATTTTACCATGAGCTGTGCATTTGCTCACGAATTATCAATAGACCAAAGCGTTGCGCATAATGGTTGCTGCCTCACGGTGGTGCAGTTGCTGGAGGGCGGTTATGTGGTAACTGCAATAGACGAAACGCTGAAAAAAACAAATCTGGGTAGGTGGGAAGTAGGCACAGAGGTGAATTTGGAGCGCTGCATGCAGATGAACGGCCGGTTGGACGGGCATATTGTGCAGGGACATGTAGACTTGACTGGCAGGCTTATTGCTATGGAGCAGAAGGACGGAAGTTATGTGCTTACCTTTTCCTATGAAGAGGAAAGTGATTTTATAACAGTTCCGCAGGGATCCATAACAGTAAACGGAATCAGCCTAACCGTTGCCGAGAGCGGCGACAACCGTTTTTCGGTGGCCGTGATTCCTTACACCTGGAATTTTACCAATATGAAAAACTTAAAAGTCGGCGATGAGGTTAATCTTGAATTTGACATCATCGGAAAATACATAGCCAAACTCACAGCCAAGCATGCCACTTAGTAAATATAAAGGTTACAGTCTTCGGAACCGGGTTTTCTGGGGTTTTATCGTAGTTTGTATTCTGAGCATGGCGGGTTCGTCTATACTTTCCTATTTTCTGCTGAAGAACAATGCCAAGGAGCAAAGCCGTACGGATATGCAGAACAAGACCAACAGCCTTATGGCTGCACTGGACTACGCCGTGAGCCAGAAACCTGTAAGTACAGAGCAGTTGCCCGAGGTCCTGAAAGATAAGATTCTGGAAATTGCCGATATCACTAAACAGGATATTATAATTTATGATCTGAACGGTAATTTTCTCCTTTCCAACCGGGAAAGGAATCTGGTGGCACAGAAAAAAATACCACAGAATATTTTACATGGCGTAGTTGCCGGTAACAAAAGGGTCGATGTGCAGGAATACGACGCCACCGTGGGTGCTAATAAAACCTCCTCTTATACCATTTTTCAGAATAACTCGCTGGAGCCTATCGCTATAGTTTATTTTCCTTTCTACCATAACGAAAGTGCGTATATGGATATTCTGAATAAGTATCTTAAGTACATGCTTTTGGTCAATCTGCTTGTAATTGTTTTCAGTATTTGGTTAAGTTGGGTTATTTCTCGACATCTTACAGATGCAATCTCCAGGTTTTCAGAGGTAATTACCCGCATCACCATCTTTGATAAGGAAATGCAGCCCATATCGTATTATCAGAACGATGAGTTAGGTGCTTTGGTGAAAGCCTATAATAAGATGATACTTCAGATTCAGGACCATAAGGACCGCCTGGCCTTCAGTGAAAAGGAAAAAGCCTGGCGCGAAATGGCCAAACAGGTGGCACATGAAGTGAAGAATCCGCTTACGCCCATGAAGCTTACCATCCAGAATTTTGAACGGAAATTTAACCCGGGGGATCCTGATATAAAAGAAAAGCTGAAAAAGATGAGCTCATCTGTGATAGACCAGATCGATATGGTAGCCACGGTGGCTACGGCTTTTTCACAGTTTGCGCAGCTTCCGGAAAAAAACAATGAGACCTTTCATCTGAATGCAGAGGTGGAATCCATTCTCAGGATTTTTAATGACGACCGCATTTTTGTTCACAGTAACAGAGATGATATCCTTATTAAAATGGACCGCATTTATCTGAACCGGATCATCACCAACCTAATTACAAATGCAAAGCAGGCTGTTGAAGACGTGGCCGAACCTATTATTAATGTAGATCTGGAGCAGATAAACAAAAGGGTAATTATCTCTGTAGATGATAACGGGGTGGGAATTGACGGCAGTATGATTGAGCGTATATTTGAGCCAAGTTTTACTTCCAAATCATCAGGTATGGGTCTGGGACTTACTATGGTGCGCAGGATGGTGGAAGATTACGGTGGGGTGATCACCGTTAAATCCGAACCCGGCAAGGGAGCTAAGTTCACCATTTCACTGCCTACAAATCTGTAATGAAACCTTTCCGATTTCAAAATTTTGAAATTAGCCAGCAGGCTGATGTTTTCCGGGTAGGTACAGACGGGGTGCTCCTGGGAGCGCTGTCGCATCTGGACGGTGTAAAAATGGTTCTGGAAGCGGGCACCGGAACAGGTCTTATTTCCTTAATGCTGGCACAGCGCAATCCTGAACTGCACGTTACTGCTCTCGATATTAATCCCGAAGCAGTGGCGCTTGCAAACAGTAATTTTCAGAATTCTCCTTATCGCGACAGGTTGCGGGCACTGCAGGCTGATTTTAAATCATTCAGCAGCGATTCGGAATTTGACCTTATCATTTCCAATCCACCGTATTTTGAAGTTAATGAATCTGCTAAAGATGTTTTCGACCGGCAAACTATAGAAATGGACGCAGCTGTAATTCTGCATCGCGGCGTAGGCCTGCTTCGGGACGGTGGAATTATTTCCTTAATTGTCCCTTCGGGTCAGTCCCCGGGCCTGGAACACATTGCACGGCAACTGGGACTGCATTTGATACGGAGGATAAATATTTTCGGAATTGCCGGTGGCCCTGTCAAAAGGAATGTACTGGAATTCTCCAAAAAAGAAATCCCCGCTACGGAGCAGGAATTTGTAATTGAAAAAGGCCCCAGGGTTTATTCAGAACAGTATATGGAAGCCACGCGGGATTTTCATGTGTTCGGTAATGGAAGCTAAATAGAAATTAGCCGGCCGGATCTTATTCAAACAGTTCAGCTGTGTCCAGAACGGAAACGTTTCCATCTTCACAGCGAATAGCCTCACCCGGAAAATTCTGGATCATGTGGTAATCGTGCGTGGCCATTACCACGGCAGCATGGTTTTCTACAGCCACCTTCTTCAGTAAAGTCATGATTTCGTTGGACGTTTCGGGATCCAGGTTTCCTGTAGGCTCATCGGCCAGGATCAGTTCCGGATGATTCAGTAAAGCCCTTGCAATCGCTACACGCTGCTGCTCACCGCCGGAAAGCTCGTGCGGCATTTTGTGTTTCTTGGTTTTCATACCCACGCTTTCAAGAACTTCATTGATGCGGTCGTCCATTTTAGTTTTATCCGTCCAGCCTGTAGCCTGCAGTACAAACTTCAGGTTCTTTTCAACCGTGCGGTCAGGCAGCAACTGGAAATCCTGAAATACGATGCCCAGACGTCTGCGCAGGTCCGGGATTTGTGAGGTACGCAGTTTAGCCAGGTCAAAACCTGCCACGCTGCCTTCGCCTGCGGCTAAGGGGATGTGTCCGTAAAGTGTTTTCAGCAGAGAACTTTTACCGGAACCTGTTTTGCCGATCAGGTAACAGAATTTACCTTTTTTTATGTGAAGATCCACCATTTTGAGAACAGTGAAGTTTTTCTGTGCAATGGTAGCATTACTAAGGTTGATGATGTTCTCTCCGGTTTCGTGTCTGTGCGGCATTGGTCTTTAGTTGAATTGTATAATTTTCAAAAATAAATAATCCTGTACTGTAATCCTAAATTTTTGGAAAAGTTTAACAACAAAAAATGCCTGAAAAATTTCTTTTTCAAGCATATATATGATGTAGAGATGTAAAAATTATCTCTTAGCGCGCTGAGCACTAACTGTCAGGCTTTTTCTGCCTTTCGCTCTCCTTGCAGCAAGTACTCTTCTGCCGTTAGGTGTAGACATTCTTTCTCTGAAACCGTGCTTGTTTCTTTTCTTTCTTTCTGATGGTTGGAATGTTCTTTTGCTCATCGCTAAATATTTTTAGTAAATACTATCTCTTATTTTTCAGATTGCAAAGATATGAAAGTTTTTATTGTCTGCAAATTAATTTGTAAAAGTTTGTTGGAACGATCAGATAAACTATTGTGAGATTTTTTTCTTAAACCTTTCCTCATTATCATCATTCCTTCCTGCTTTAGTTTACAGTTCTTCGCTTTATGTACACTTCTAAACCAATCATTGCATTGGTATAGACACCTGGTTTTTTCGAGAAATTGAAATTATTACCCCATTTGGCGGGATCGTTATTGTAGCGCGTATATGTAAGCCGTTCCTTGTAGTTTGTTAATCTAATCGCTGGGCCAACCTGCATATTGTATTCTTCTGTTGGCAGCCACTTCACGCTAACCAGAGCTCCCTCGGCGGGAAAATGAATGTTAAAACCTTCAACATTAATTTTAAATGATCCTCTTTTTCGGGATGTTGGCGTGAAAATGATCTGTTCAGTGTTCAGTTTCTCTAAAGGTCTACCTGTTAGTGAATCCACTTTATAAAAATTAAGTTCGAGGTTTGCTAAGGGTAAATTTTTAGCAGATTTATGAAGAAATAATATTACATTACTGATTCTGCCATTTTTTTTCGAAGTATTCTTAAATCTTAAGCCTAACTCATAGTCAGCATTAGGGTTTACTGTCGCCAGTTTGAAATTAATCTCCTGCTTTAAACCATATGAATATTCAATTTTTTCATAATCCTTACTGTTAATTGTTACGGCTTTAATGTTGGTTGCACTTAAAGTGTCACTTTTCAACTCTTGGGTATAGCAAACCGCACTGTGGAGGAAAAGTAGTATTAAAAATATTTTATTCATCATCATTAGCCTGAAGTAGAAAATCAGGTGGGGTATGCAACATCACTTAGCAAAGCAGTTCAACTCCGTACAGGAGATATTTGTTATTAACTTGATCTAAAGTAATGAAATTTCCTGATAGTTGACCGGATGAATATAATTCCATTTCTCCAAATCATGTCGATTGCAGAAATTTATGCATTTCTTTATCTTTATTCGTTTTGGGATGGTCATCAGCTTCGTGAAAATCAGGGCACTAATGGTGAAGGCAAAAGCCTTATATTTGTGCCCTAAATTTACATTTGTACATGTTCACTCCTTCAGAAATTTCAGAGATTAAAAACCTTCTTGTTCCCGAAAATAAAATTGTTATTATCACTCACTATAACCCCGATGGCGACGCTGTTGGGTCCAGTTTGGGTCTGAAGCATTTTCTGAAACAGATGGGTCTGCAGGCTGATGTAATTGTGCCGAACGATTTCCCGAAATTCCTGAAGTGGATGCCGGAATCCAAAAAAATAATCATTGCCGATTATAAGCGCAAAATTGCGGGTGAAGCCATTTACAATGCAGATGTAATCTTCATCCTCGATTTCAATGCCGCACACCGCAGCGGCAATCTGGTGGGTCCGTGGCTGGAGAAGGCCAGAGCAAAAAAGATACTCATTGACCACCACCAGCAACCGGATGACTTTGACTTTGTTTATTCTGATGTTACGGTTCCTGCAACCTCGCAGATGATATATCATTTCATTCAGGCTTTGGAAGAAGAAGATAAGGTGAACCTGGACATCGCACAGTGTCTTTATACAGGCATCATGACCGATACCGGCGGATTCCGGTTCCGGTCCACCAGTGCGACCACGCACCGGATTATCGCCAACCTGATTGAAAAGGGTGCCAATCCTGCCATGATTACCTCCAGCACCTGGGATACGAACACCGTTTCGCGACTGCATTTGCTCGCGCTTATCCTGGGCCGCATAGAAGTAGTGAAAGACGGTAAAGTAGCCATCCTTTGGCTGAAACGTGACGAACTGAAGCAATACGGTTTCCAGAAAGGCGATACCGAAGGATTTGTAAACTACGGTCTCAGCATAATGGGCACACAGGTTTCTGCGTTTTTTATGGAAGATCTGTATGAAGATTTCATCAAGATCTCATTCCGCTCCAAGGATGATGTGGATGTGAACCAGTTTTCAAGAAATCACTTCAACGGTGGCGGGCATATTAACGCGGCCGGCGGGAAATACATGAAAACCATTGAAGAAACTATCGCAGACTTTAAAGAGAAGATTGAGGCGGAGGACTTCTAAATAACTTCGTGCTTATGGCTGGTGGTCATTTATTTCAGCAGAAGAACGGCAATGGCAATGATCGCAGGCAACGCCTGCACAAAGAATATTTTACGTGAGGCCGAGAGTGCTCCGTAAACCCCCGCTACCACCACACAGCCCAAAAAGAACAGTGCCACATTCTGCGACCATATTTCATCGGCAATAAATAAAGACCAGATAAGCCCGGCTGCCAGGAAACCGTTGTACAGCCCCTGATTGGCTGCCAGACCTTTTGTCGGTATGAAAAGATCATCACTTAGTGCACCTTTAAAAGTCTTTCGGCCCAGTGTTTCCCAGGCAAACATTTCCATATAAAGGATGTAAAGATGCTCTATGGCAACGATTGCGATCAGAATCTTTGACAGAAGTTCCATACTGTGATTTTGGATTGAATATTTAACCTGATTACCTTCCTTTACTAGAATACGAGATTTTTAGGCAAATTATGTAACAATTCAGTATTGAGGATGGCAGCGCATACTTCCGGTTTCTCCCAATGCCCGTTGTGTCCGCAGTCCAGTAAATAGGATTTAATATTGGTACGGTCCGGCAGGTTTTTAAGGATTACTTCGGTTTTAACCGCATTGTCGTATTTGCCCGCAATTACCAGGATCTTACCCTCAAAATTTTCCATAACTGAAACTTTGTCCGTTCTTTCCACCATTCCTTTTACGGCGGCCAGGGCTCCCTCGCTTTTTGTGGAGAGGGCAATCTCCTTAGCCAGTTCGATTTTGCCTTCCAGAACGTCCTTCTCATTTTCGCTGAACAGATTGGGGATTCCGGCTCTTACATAATTTGGGAAAGACTCTTTGATGATCCTGAAACTCTTGCGGCGCTGTTCCTTCTTTTCGGCATCATCCGCAAAATAAGATGAGAAGAATAAGGTCAGTGATTTTAAACTTTGGGGAAACTTTTCTGCGAATGCCAGCGAAGTGTACCCTCCCATGGAGTGACCAAGTAAATGGAACCTGTCCATTTTTAGTTTGTCGGTTACCTTTTTCACCTCTTCGGCCATCAGTTCCATGGTATGGACTTCATCCAGTATTTTGGAGAGTCCATGGCCGGGCAGGTCTATTTTTACCAGTCGGAATTTTTCGGACAGAAAAGCCTCCATTTCCTCCCATATCATTAGATTTTCCATGAAGCCGTGGAGTAATACAAGGTTTTCGGTGCCGGAACCGGATATTTCGTAGTGAAGCATAATCAAAATTATAAAATTTTTTCAACAAAAACTAAAGTGCAGCATATTAGAAATGGATGTCTATATACTCTACAAAGCCTTCGCCGCCTTTTTTATCCTGCAGTCTCCAGTACGGTCCCTTTTTCTCATCTTTAAAAGAGGTTTTTGCTGTGCGCCTGAACTTTTTACCGTTTATTTTTTGTTCTATAACACCTTCAAAATTGAGGTACTGCATAGTGACCGCTTTTATTTTGCCTTCTATTGCCACAAAATCACTTCCGGACGAAATCTTCCCCGAAACATTATATTCATCACGTCCGTTTTTGGTGAATCGAACCTTACCTGAACCTGCAATTTCACTGTGGGTGAAGCGATAGCTTCCGCTTATATCGCGGTACCTGTCCTTTTTGTTCAGCGTGCGGATACTGTCATTGTAAACCGTACGCGCCGCATTTACAGAATCTATAATGCGAAGTGTGTCGGTAAGTTTTTTCTTTTCATATTCTTCAATATTTTTATTACAGGATAGTAGAATTACAGAAAGCAGCAGTAACAACCTTTCATAGGCTAGCAGTTTCACCAAAGTTAATCAATTGGTCCTGCTGTAAGACAGTGCTTCTTACTTATAAAAATTCCAGCACTGCGTAAAGCGAAACACTGCTGATCAGTACCCAGAGCAGGATCCCCAGCAGGAAAGGCCGTGGACCAATTGACTTCAAATTGCTGATTGAAAGGCCGGTGCCTATTAAGAAGAGAGCCACCTTAAGTCCGGCTTTTGAGATTTCAGCGATGTAAGGTGAGATATTCTTCAGGAAAGGTAAATAGGTATTCAACAAAATTGCCAATATGAAGAATGCAATGAACAGTGGGAATTTCACCTTCGTTTCCTTTTTGTAAACCAGTGAAAACAAAAGGACTATAGGAATAATGAAAAGTGCCCTGGCCAATTTAACCGTGGTCGCGATATGCAGGGCTTCATCTCCAAATTTACTGGCTGCACCTACAACAGAGCTTGTGTCATGAATGGCTATAGCGGCCCAAACACCAAACTGCTGCTGGCTGAGTCCCAAATACATACCTAAATAGGGAAAGATGAATAATGCCAAAGCGTTCAGCACGAATACAATCCCGAGCGCCAATGAATTCTGGCTGTTGGTGGAATTAATTGTCGGCGATACAGCCGCAATGGCACTGCCCCCACATATGGCGGTACCCGCGGAAATGAGCTGGGTAATTTTACGGTCAATATTCAGCATTTTTCCCAAAAGCAGGCCTGCAGCAAATACCAGTACAATAGTAAAAACGGAAAATAGAAAACCTTTACTTCCGGCTTCAAAGGCCATGCCCAGGTTAATGCTGAAACCGAGCCCCACAACACTGTATTGAAGTACATTCTTAGTGTATTGCGGCAGTCCGACTATTTTGGTCTGAAAAATATTGATGAAGAATATGCCGAGCAGCAAAGCAATTGGAGCTGAAATAACAGGAAGCAGAGAAACGGCTGCGAGAACAAAAAATACAACTTTCCCTAAATTCCTGTTTTTACCCATAGTCTTTTACTGATCCCTGCAAAGTTATTTAAAGGGATTCACTCTTAATGTAATATAGGTTACAAAGCCTTACATTTACCTTTTATATCTTTTCTGAAACTGTATAAAAATTTTAAGTAATGAAAATAATATCGTCCCTTTTTATTGGTCTGCTGTTCTTTAACCTGCAGTGTAATACCACCAAACCTGTGGAAGTAAAGACGCAACCGACTGGTATTAAAGAACAGGTTCGGCAAGGCGCTATGCTTGTAGATGTCCGTACCCCTGAAGAATTTGCAGAAGGAAGCATAGACGGTGCAGTTAACATCCCGCTGGATCAGGTGCAAAGCCGGGTCGATGAGTTTCGCGGTAAACCTTCTGTAATCGTCTTTTGCAAAAGCGGAAACCGCAGCGGCCAGGCAATTAAAATTCTGGAGGAAAACGGAATTCACAATGTAACCAACGGAATAAATGTTCCGCAAATGAAAGAAGCGCTGAAGTAGAAAATAAAAGTTCCGGCCGCAGGCCGGAACTCTGTCTATTTTGAATTCTTATAGTAACCGATACCGCACTCAAGGAATTTCTTGAAGACTTCCTTGTCGCTGTTGTATCCTTTGAACGGTGCGTTAATCACTTTGCCGTCCGGGGTAATTAGAACATAAACAGGCTGTGTATTATCGTTGAAATTGATCTGTTGGAACATACTCCAGCGGTCGCCTATCGTCTTAATCCGCTTCACCTGGCCATTACCCATGTCAATCCTTGTCTGTTGGTCTGCCGGCAGTTCCTCCTTATCATCAACATAAAGCGAAGTCAGTATCACATCGTTTTGAAGGATGGGCAGGATGTCGGGCTCACTCCAGACAAATTCTTCCATTTTACGGCAGTTTTCGCAGCCATACCCGGTGAAATCCAGCAAAATGGGTTTGTTCTCTTTTTGCGCGGTCTCAACGGCTTTAAAATAATCATGTTCGGGTTTCATGCCCAGGATACCGTCCTCCACATCATGGAAATAACTCACATTAAGCGGTGGCAAAATGCCTGAAAGCATTTGCAGCTTTGGTCTGTCTGCCGGCACAAGTCCCTGGATCAGGTAAACAAGGAAACCGATTCCTAATACACCGAAGACTTTTCTGCCGGCTGAAATCTTAGCTTTTTTATCGTCGTGCGGGAAACGGATAATTCCGAACAGATAGAGAACAAGCCCAATCGTAATCAGGATCCACAAAACAATGAAAAGTTCTCTCTTAAGCATAAAAGTCTTCGAAACAAGGTCGGCCTTGGAGAGGAACTTAAGTGCCAATGCCAGTTCTACAAACCCCAGAACGACTTTTACCGTATTCATCCAGCCACCGGATTTGGGCAGACTTTGCAATGCCTGCGGAAACAGAGCCAGCACGCCAAAAACGATGGCCCAGGCCAGTCCGAACCCCGCCAGGGCGAAAGTAAGCAGCATAGGAACATTGGCGGCTCCCGTAACTGCACTCCCCAGCAAGGATCCCAGGATGGGTCCTGTGCATGAGAAAGATACGATTACGAGTGTAAGCGCCATAAAGAAAATACCAACCATGCCTCCGGCTTCTTCGGCACGTGAAGAGCGGTTTGCTATCGCACTGGGTAGGGTAATGTCAAAATATCCAAAGAAACTGAACGCAAAGAACATGAAGATGGCGAAAAAGAAAAGATTCAGCCAAATTGATGTTGAAATCTGGTTAAAGATATTTCCTGCGATTCCGTCTATAAGGTGAAACGGAATACTTAAAGCTGTGAAAATGGCAAAGATGAAGAAACCGTACATTAAGGCATCCCTAACTCCTTTGGATCTGTCCTTGTTTCCTTTTGTAAAAAAAGATACTGTAAGCGGAATCATCGGGAAAACACAGGGTGTAAGCAGGGCAATCATTCCTCCCAGAAAGCCCAGAAAGAGATATGTGAGATAGTTTTCACTCTTTTCCTGTTTCTCCTCACCGCAATCTGTAAGTGGGTTGTTGAAGTCCAGGCTTTCTATTTTAAGTTTTTTAGGGTCCAGTTGGGTTAAGGTCCCGGTTTCCGGCTGGCTGATTGCAGTAGCTGCCAGTGTGTCGGTTGTCATGTTGGCACTGTCATTTGGCAGTTCAGCAGCAATCACCGGAACCTCGGCCGCAGCCACGTTTCCATCCGGAGTTACTTTTTTTGCAAATTCCAGAGTGTTGGGCGCCAGGCAAACACGGTCGTCGCAGGTTTGATAGGTGAACTCTGCAGCGATGGTGGCCGGTTGCGCCGGATTTTTTAGTCTGAATTTCTGCTTGAACTTCGCCGAATTGGAATAATAAACGATTTGGGCTCCAAAAGCTTCGGAAAATTCATCATGCTTTTTGCCGACTTCCACAATTCCGCCTACAAGAGTTATTCCTTCGGCTGAGGAGATGATGAGTTCTGTGGGAATACCGCTGTCCGGAGGCAGGTCTTTGGAGTAAATATGCCAGCCGCTCTCCATTTTTGCTGTAATTACGGCCTCGTAAAGATTATCGCCCAGCGGCAGAACTTCGTAGCTAAGTTTTACAGGATCTTTTATCTGTGCGGAAAGTGTTCCGAAAATGAACAGGAAAGTGAAAAACAGAAATTTGATCAACTTCATTACCCAATATATTTTTATCAGTTAGGGGATAGGTTTGGGCAGAAAATGAAAGGTATCCTTATAATTTCAAGGTTATATTACTGCTTGTTTTCGGATCTGAGGCGTACCTCCGGTCCTGACGCAAAGGCAGCACACCCAGTACTTCATCCCTGGAGTCGCAAAGGAGCCAGATTTCCTGCGCGGCTAAAATAGGCAATTTTTCATCCTTAAAAAATTTGCTGATTTTCTTTTTGCCTATCATACCGATCGGGTAAAACACATCACCGCTTTTCTTCTTCCGCAGTTTAAGCGGAAGGGTCACTTTCTCACGGTCAATAAGCCACATGAGACGATTGCTGTTCCGTCGAGTGATTTTGAAGGTATCCGGAAGGATGATTTCGTCTTCGTGCATATTCAGAATGAATTCTTGAGGCTTCGTAGACTTCGTTTCCTGTAAGGCCTGCAGTACCAGCGTTCCTCTGTCCACCGTTAGTTCGTATGTTTGAGAACAGAATACTTTGCCTTTTTCGGCTGAAAATATCTTTGAAATTTCGCTTTTATTTGAGAATCCAAACTTTCGCAGGATTTCGAATTTAACAAAATCACTTTCTTTTTGAAGCCCGGGTTTATCAATACTGAATCCCCCAAAGTTTACCTGAATTAAAACACGCTCGATCTCAGCAATCTTGTCATCAACAAAATTATTAGCCTCAGTAAGGTAGCTGATGGTTTTGTCAAAGTTTTCCAGAAAGTCCGGTCGCGCATCTGTCAGTTTTGAAATAACCTCGTTCCTTAACATATTCCGCAGATAGTCATTTTTTGCATTTGACCGGTCTTCACGGAACGGAATCTTATTTTCCCCGGCAAAACGGTAGATATCTTCTTTCGAAAAGTGGAGCAGTGGACGAAGGATATCGTCTGAAAACTCCGTGATTCCGCACAGACCCCTTATTCCGGTGCCGCGGGAGAGGTTGATGAGGAAGGTTTCCAGTTGGTCATTCAGATGATGGGCGGTGACCAGATAGTTAAGGTTTTCCTTTTGTTGAATTTGCCGGAAGAAACGGTAACGAAGGTCCCGTGCCCAAAGCTGTATGGAGGCTTCAGGTTTTTCATCTTTATCCGAAACCGTATAGAGGTGAAATCTAATATTTTTCGCTGAACAGTAATTCCGTACCAACTCTTCATCAGCATCCGAATCGTTGCCTCTCAGCCGGTAGTTCACATGTGCAACCTGAAAGTTGACGCCTGTCTGCTGAAAGAGATGAAGCAGGACCATGGAATCTGCGCCACCGCTTACTGCAAGAAGGAAGCGGTCTTCCGAAAATGAGACATCGAAACGGTCCAATTGGGCCTGAAAAGTCTGTATTGTAAGCACTTTTAAGAAATGTTTAGCAAAGATAATTTTTATCTTCGGACGATAAGCGGTACTTTTGAAACTAACAAAACAACTACTTATGAAAATAGGAAAAATGATTGTGGCTGCGGCAGTTGCTGTTACCATCACGTCCTGTGTGAGCAGGAAACAGTTTGATGCTTTAAATGAAAATTACAACCAGTGCATCACCAATATTGGTGACCGCCAGCGTGAAATCCAGGATTTGAAGTCTGTAAATTCAGGACTCGCCAGTGAGAACAACCTTCTGAAGAGTCAGAACGATGCGCTGAAATCATCACTGGACGCCTGTCTTTCCAATACCGGCAAAGGCTCTGCAAACATTGACAAACTGATTGGCGAAATCAACGCGTCCAATTCCTATATCAAGCGTCTGATTTCTACCAATGCCAAGAACGACAGTCTGAACATGGCACTTTCCAACAGACTTAAAAGATCGTTGGATAATGTATCGGACCAGGATGTTGAAATTAAGGTGCTGAAAGGTGTGGTAATGATCTCACTGTCAGATAAGATGCTTTATAAGACGGGCGATTATAATATTCAGCCGTCTGCGCAGGAAGTTCTGGGTAAAGTGGCAAAAGTGATCAATGACTATGATAAATATTCCGTACTGATTGAAGGTAATACGGATAATGTTCCATTAAATTCGGCAAATCTTCCGAAAGACAACTGGGATCTTTCCGCGCTGAGAGCTACCTCCATGGCACGTGTGCTGCAAAACCAGTTTGGTGTTGATCCTTCCCGGATCACGGCAGGCGGACGTTCCGAATACAATCCAAAGGCGACCAATATGTCGGTTTCCGGCAGAGCTGAGAACCGCAGGACAGAAATCATCATCATGCCTAAACTGGATGAGTTTATGAAGCTGATGGATATTGCTCCCGTCAAGAACTAAGTATTTTTTACACCTCTGAAATCCCGTTTATTCGGGATTTTTTTGTTTATTTATTTTTCCAAAGTTTAATTATATGAGTTTTTTTGAAGAACAGTGTCCGGAAATGGACCGCTACCTGGAGAGTAATGCTTCCCGGGAGCCTGAACATCTGAAAAGATTACGGCGCGAGACCTATCAGAAGACCACACAGCCACATATGCTCTCCGGCTATCAGCAGGGACGGTTACTTACGATAATTTCAAAGATGCTGAGCCCGCGCAATATCCTGGAAATAGGTACTTTCACGGGATATGCCACCCTTTGCCTGGCCGAAGGACTTGTTTCCGACGGAAAGATTACTACGCTTGATGTTAATGAGGAACTGGCTTATATTCCCAGAAAATACTTTCAGGAAAGTCCGCATTCAGCAAAAATTAATTTTGTAATTGAGGATGCTCTGGAATTTCTGCAGCAAACTGATGAGGTTTTTGACCTTGTATTTATTGATGCTGATAAGGAAAACTATGTAAGTTACTGGAACCTTATAAAGCCCAGACTGCGCTCCGGCTCGGTAGTTCTTTTGGATAATGTGCTGTGGTATGGTAAAGTTTTGACGGACGAACCTGCAGATCAAGCAACAAAGCAGATTATCGAGCTCAACGATTTGGTGGCGCGTGACGGAGATTTTGAGAATCTTATTTTACCTTTGCGCGACGGTATTAATTTAATAAGGAAAAAGTAACTTCAAACGTAAATGGGAAAGGCAGTTTGCAATACTTCTGCAGCACCGCTCCGCAGGGAGCCGAGTCACCGGTCTGAAATGGTCTCGCAGATGCTTTTTGGCGAAAGTGCCGATGTGTTGGGAACAGCAGGTCATTTTCGGAAAGTACGTATGGATTATGACGGTTATGAGGGATTTGTTCATTACACTCAACTCTCAGCCATTACCGATGAAGAATTTTCTTCCCGGCCCACTGCTTTTTTTACTGATTTATTTGGTTATGTCCCTTCCGGAAGCGGCTCTGTCATGATCTCAATGGGCAGCGAAATTGCGTCACCGCACCCAGCGGAGGTTATACCGGCGACCCATGAAAGTATTGCCCGCACCGCAATTCTTTTCCTGAATACACCCTACCTATGGAGTGGAAGGAGTGTTTTCGGCATAGACTGCAGCGGTTTCATGCAGATTGTGTTTAAGATACACGGGCTGTTGCTGCCACGCGATGCCTACAAGCAGGCCGGAGAAGGTACCGTTCTGGATTTTATTGAAGAAAGTTTGCCGGGCGACCTTGCTTTTTTTGAAGATGAAGAAGGAAATATTGTACATGTAGGAATGATGCTTGAAGATCAGCGCATTATCCATGCATACGGTAAAGTAAGGATCGACTTGCTGGATTCCTCCGGTATCTTTAATGTAGATTTAAATAAACATACGCACAGACTTAGGTTTGTGAGACGTTTACTGTAAATTCTGGATATGCTGCAAAAATTTTTAACAGGTCTCAATCTTATCTTACTGGTCTTTATCTGGATCTACCCTGCTGTAAACTATAACCAACTTCCCGAAATCATCCCTGTCCATTTTTCAGGCGACGGAATACCTGACGGTTTTGGCAGCCGCTATATGATATGGCTGGAGGCCGGAATCGCCACGCTGCTTTTTGGGATTTGCACCTATGTTTATTTTAATCCTTCCAAAATTAACCTTCCGGAAGATTTCAAAAAAAATACCCACGCCATCCAAAAATTTATCTCTGTCCTGTGTACCTTGGTTCTGCTTATTTTTGCATGGATGTCCTATCAAACAGTACAGGTGGCGCTGGATAATACTGCACGGTTTTCCATGTCGCCCGGAATTATAATTGGCTTGCTGTATGTCGGCATCATTGGGATGATTATTTATTTGGGGAAGGCAAACGAAACTGTCAAGCATTAACAAAGCCTGAAACTATGAGGTCTCTTTACAATATTTTTATTTCGCTGATGATCTTTGCTATGAAGGTAGGTGCGCTTTTCAGCTACAAGCTGAAAAAAGGACTGGCGGGCAGGAGGCAAAGCTGTGATATTGTAAAAGAAGCCTTCTCGCCGGAGGACCGCGTCATTTGGATGCACGCCGCAAGTCTGGGCGAATATGAACAGGGCATTCCGGTGCTGGAAAAACTGAAGGCGAATTTTCCGGAGCATAAAATCCTTATCACCTTCTTTTCACCCTCCGGATACGATAACGTTATTCATAAAACTAATATTGCCGATGCTGTTTGCTACCTTCCATTTGACACACCGAGGTGGATAGGGGAATTTACTTCTGGTTTTAATACCGAAATTTTCTTTACCGTAAAGTATGAGTACTGGTATAATTTGCTGGCACACCTCAAAAGCTACAATGTAAAGGTTTATGTAGTCTCCGCCCTGTTCTATGAACGTCAGGTTTTCTTTCAGCCTTACGGCGGTTGGTTCGTGAAACAGCTTCGCAGGAATGTCAGCTGGTTTTTTCATCAGACACCCACATCCTACGGATTAGCCAGGACGATTCGGCTTAATAATTCATCCATTGCCGGGGATACCCGTTTCGACAGGGTCAAGCAAATTAGAGACAGAGATAATTTTGTGCCTTTTGTGCAGCAGTTTAAAGAGGACATGAGTCTGATTGTTCTGGGTTCATCCTGGGAAACGGAAGAGCAGATTGCGCTGCTCGTCGCGTATCATGAGCCCGATGTCAAGATTATTATTGCGCCACATGACCTGTCGCGTACGGGGACTCTGCAGCAGTTGTTTCCACAGGCAGTCTTTTATTCAGAATTAGTTTCCGGGCAGCCCCTGCGGGAAAAACAGAATGTACTTATCATAGATTGCATTGGCCTCCTTTCAAAACTGTATTCCTATGCCGATGTGGCCGTGGTGGGCGGTGGGTTCCATTCGAAGGGACTTCATAATATTCTGGAAGCTGCTACATTTGGTATTCCCGTGCTTTTCGGAAATAAATACACCAAAAACCCCGAAGCCGATCAGTTGCTGGAAAAACATGGCGGAAAATCATTTGAAAATGAGACGCAGGCCTCAGATTTCCTGATAAAACTCCTTCAAAATCCTGCCATGGCCCGCGAAATGGGAGAGAATGCAGCCAAATTTGTAAGCGGGCAGCCAGATGCCACCCGGTTGATAATAGATAGAATTTTATCGGAGTAGTCCGCGGTTTTTTATACTTCTGTAAGTGTCCGCAATATTTTCCGGAATGAAGTCCGGTTCCAGCCAATCGGGATTAAGGCCTATATGATTACTGAGTGAATTGAGCTGAGTATTTGCTGTTAATTGATCCCTGATCAGCCGGTACAGTTCCGCCAGGTCAATATAATAATCAGGGTCAAGTTTTATTGTCAGCGTAAGCATCCTGAGTATTTTGTTCAGCAGATAAATATGCAGTTTATGGGTGTCGCCATAACGGTGTGGTTGTTTTAGCACCTCGGAGATGAGCAGAAGATTAAGGGAAACTTCCCCAAATTTATCCGTTGTAATTTTTACATGTTCGGTGATTGCTGCGCTTATCTTACGTATTAACTGCAGGAACAGTTTCGGATTTCGGTGATTTTTAGCTGCCTGCGCTACCGCCTGTACAATGTAGGTTTCCATCTTTATACGTTTGTCGTCGGTGTTTTCAGGATCAATGAGTTCAAAGTACAGTTTTTGCGAAAGGATTTTATCCTTTTTCAGGAGACGGAAGATGAGTTTGTCCTTTTCGGCGGGTGTAAAGGCACTGAGCGCCTGTTTAAATTCTTTTGAGTATTCCATGTGCCTGTTTTCGGAAAAGGTGGTTGCTGATTTGCTTGCAGGTGATTAGATGGAACGGTCGGTGTTACCACTTTAAAGTCCTGCAAATGAATTTAGCGTAAAAATAATACCTTTAATGACCAGAACCCGAATAAAAACATTTGAATCTTTAAAATATTTATTACTTTTAACGCCTTAAATAAATTTCATGAAAAAGATATTTTTATTAATTGCTGCATTTTTCGCATTTAGTTTCCTGATGAACTGTGATGATGATGAGGTAGTCAAGTCCAGGATTACCGGTGTCTGGAAACCTGTAAAGATGGTGGAAACTACTGTGGACAGTACCGGCTCCAACTCCGAGACCTACTGGTATACGGATTGCCAGCAACTTTCCCGCTGGACTTTTAATGAAGACAATACAGGTAGTGTGCTTAGGCAGGACGATACGTTCACAACCTGTCATATCGCATTCCAGAGCGCCATCAATTATCAGTATAATCCTAAAACCGGTGATATCGTGATTAATTACCTTACCGGACAGGACACGGGCAAGATTTCTGATCTTACCGATACCACTATGAACCTGAAGATTGAGGAGATAGACCTGAACGCGGATACTTACGAATCCCAGGTTTACACCATGGTGCGTGTTCAGTAATAATTTCATAACAGCAATGAAGCCCTTCTTCGGAAGGGCTTTTTTATGCGCTGCAGCCAGATTGGTTTATTATAGAGAGCTGAGCGCTTTCAGTTGCGGTTATGGGTGTAGTTTGCCTGCAATGCCTTAAATTTGCAGACTCATTGATAATAAGGAATAATGTTTTACAATCATCAGCAGATCGACCGTAAATGGCAAAAATACTGGCAGGAAAATCAAACCTATAAAACCTCCGAAGACCGCAGCAAGCCTAAGTTCTATGCCCTGGATATGTTTCCATACCCTTCCGGAGCGGGTCTCCATGTAGGTCATCCACTTGGATATATTGCGTCCGATATCTTCGCAAGATATAAAAGGCATCAGGGTTTCAATGTGCTGCACCCTATCGGTTACGACAGTTTTGGTCTTCCGGCGGAACAGTACGCCATACAGACCGGCCAGCATCCGGCAGTAACCACAGAGCAGAATATAACACGCTATGAGGAACAGATGCGCCGAATCGGCTTTTCCTTTGACTGGAGCCGTGAAGTACGAACTTCCGAACCTTCCTATTACAAATGGACACAGTGGATCTTTATTGAGCTCTTCCACTCCTGGTATAACCGCACCACCGATAAGGCCGAGCCCATCTCCACTCTTATTGAACATCTTAATAATCATGGGACAGATCAGCTTTTTGCGTTTCAGAATGAAAATCTAAATCTGACCGCTGCCGACTGGCAGGAAGCTTCCGAAGTCCATAAGCAGGAAATTCTGCTGAATTACCGTTTGGCCTTCCGCGCCGAAACTACAGTAAACTGGTGTCCGGGCCTGGGTACCGTACTTGCCAATGATGAGGTAAAGGACGGTAAATCGGAACGCGGCGGTTTTCCGGTTTTCCAGAAAAAAATGATGCAGTGGAGCATGCGCATCACCGCATATTCTGAACGTCTGCTGCAGGGTTTACAGAATATTGACTGGCCACAGCCTTTGAAGGATTCTCAGGAATACTGGATCGGAAAATCACAGGGTGCATCAGTAAGATTTGAGACGGAAACTGCAAATACCTCCATTGAGGTGTTTACCACCCGTCCGGATACAATATTTGGTGCTACTTTTATCGTCCTCGCTCCGGAAAATCCACTGGTTGATCTTCTGACCACTGATTCGCAGAGAGAAGAAGTAAATAAGTACCGGGACGAAACTTCCAGGAAAACGGAGCGTGACCGTATGACCGATGTTAAGAATGTAAGCGGAGCCTTTACGGGAAGTTATGTGAGGCACCCTTTCACCGATAAGAAAATGCCTGTCTACATTTCGGACTACGTTCTGATGGGCTACGGTACCGGTGCAGTGATGGCAGTGCCGGCTCATGATGAACGTGACCACAGATTTGCCAGGAAATTTGACCTCGAAATTATTAATGTAATTGATAACAGTCTTGATATTCAGATTGAAAGCTACGACAGTAAGGACAGTGTTTGTGTAAATTCCGAATTCCTGAACGGGCTCACCTATGAACTGGCTAAAATTAAGATTATTGATGAAATTGAGAACCGTGGTATAGGGCATGGCAAGATTAACTTCCGGCAGCGTGATGCCATCTTTTCCCGTCAGCGCTATTGGGGCGAGCCCGTGCCTGTCTATTATAAGGACGGCATGCCTTATACCCTGCCAACATCTGCACTGCCGCTGGAACTGCCGGAAGTGGAGAAGTATTTACCCACCGAAGACGGTGACCCGCCATTGGGGAATGCCCGAACCTTTGCCTGGGACGAGGTTCATCAGGAAGTAGTGGCTACCGACCGCATAGACGGAAATACCGTCTTCCCTCTGGAATTGTCCACTATGCCGGGTTGGGCCGGTAGTTCCTGGTATTTCTTAAGATATATGGACCCGGCCAATGAAAATGTTTTTGCGGATAAGGAGGCCACAGACTATTGGGGACAGGTAGATTTATATATCGGCGGAAGCGAACATGCCACCGGACACCTGCTTTATGCCCGTTTCTGGAACATGTTTTTAAAGGACAGAGGTTACGTAAGCCATGAAGAGCCCTTCAGGAAACTCATAAACCAGGGAATGATCCTGGGGATGAGTGCATTTGTGTACAGAATTGCCGGAACCAATCGCTTTATTTCAAAAAATCTTATTACTGATCAGGAGATTCAAAGGATCCATGTGGATGTCTCCCTTCTGAAAGGTGCCACCGATGAACTGGATGTTGAGGCATTCAGGAACTGGCGTCCCGAGTTTGCAGACGCTGAATTTATCCTTGAAGACGGCAAATACATCACTGAACGGGAGGTGGAGAAAATGTCGAAGTCCAAATACAACGTGGTAAACCCTGATGAGATTTGTGATGAGTACGGTGCCGACTGCCTGCGTCTTTACGAGATGTTTTTGGGCCCGCTGGAGCAAAGCAAGCCCTGGAATACACAGGGGCTGACCGGTGTATATGGTTTCCTGAAAAAATTCTACAACCTTTATTATAACGGCGATGAAGTGTATGTATCTGATGATGAGCCTACTAAGGAAGAATACAAGGTGTTGCATACTTTAATAAAGAAAGTAATTTACGATCTGGACAATTTTTCATTCAATACTTCCGTTTCATCATTCATGATTGCTGTAAATGAACTGCAGAAGCTTAAATGCAGCAAACGTAAAATCCTGGAACCGCTGGCCGTTGTAATTTCGCCATATGCGCCCCATATCTGCGAAGAACTGTGGAGCATTATGGGTCACAGTTCTTCCATTGAAACTGTTGCTTTTCCGGAACTCAATGAAGAGTATCTTACGGAGGCTAATTTCGACTATCCTGTAAGTTTTAACGGAAAGATGAGGTTTAAGATAAGTCTTGGTACTGATTTGGATACTGATCAGATTGAGGCACTTGTAATGAAAGACGAAAGAACAATACAGCAGTTAGGCGGAAATTTGCCCCGCAAAGTAATTATTGTTCGGAATAAAATAGTTAATATTGTCGTCTGATTTCTGTAGTAAGGACAGTAATTTGTTGCGAAATCAATAAAAAAATGAATTAATATTTCGTATTTTTTAACGATTTTGGGCGTAGGGACTAAATTTCCCGCTTTTTGCCTTTCAGATTAATAATTTGACAATATTAATTATCATTAACATTAGCTTTTCTATCGTGGTGATAGGCTAAAAAGTTTGCGTGATAATTATATTTGCATTTATTTTACGGCGTAAATTTTAAAAAAATAACAATTATAATTTAGTTAAATATGGAAATGAATGTTTCAAACAATGGGGAGCAAGTAGTTGCTAAAAAAGTAGGAGGTTTAAATCCTGCATTAATTATTCCTATCCTTCTATTGATAGGTGTTGCCATTTATCTATTTGTTCTTGGAAATCCAAGTAATTTTAAAGCAGATCCAAGATTGGAAGGACTTTCTTCAGTGGCTTTTTCCGGTTTGGAGACTAAGGAGCTTCATCCTGGTGACGGATTTATGGGGATTATCTACATGGGGGGACCAATCGTACCAATTCTGATCGCATTTATGATCATCGTTATTGTATTCGCTATTGAGCGGGCTTTGGTTTTGAGAAAAGCTTCAGGTGCTTCTAACGTTGATAATTTTGTACTTACTGTTAGAAGGCTGCTTAACCAGAATAAAATTGATGAAGCCATCGAAGAGTGCGACAGACAGCAGGGTTCCGTAGGTAACGTTGTTAAGGAGGGTCTTACAACTTACAAAGCGCTTTCACACGATACGACAATGAATAAAGAGCAGAAGATGGTAGCTCTTAACAAATCAATCGAAGAAGCTACAACTCTTGAGATGCCAATGCTGGAGAAAAACATGATGATCCTTTCTACACTGGGTACTGTTGCAACGCTTGTAGCACTTCTTGGTACGGTAATCGGGATGATCAAGGCGTTCTCTGCACTGGGTTCCGGTGGTGGTGCGCCAGACTCAGCAGCACTTTCTATCGGTATCTCCGAAGCACTTGTTAATACCGCTTTAGGTATTGGTACTTCTGCAGTTGCGATTATCCTTTACAACTATTTTACTTCCAAAATTGACGGACTGACATTTAAGATCGATGAGATCGCTATGTCTATCCAGCAGTCATTTGCTGAATTTCACTAAGAGATTCCAGATGTTGGGGCCATTGTACCCAGAGTTTAATGGTCCTTTTAGGTGAAGTTTAATAATAAAATAAAATATAATGGCGAGAGTCAAACCAAAAAGACATAATATAAGGGTGGATATGACGGCGATGACCGATGTATCATTTCTACTCCTTACGTTCTTTATCCTCACGGCTCAGTTTGCGAAACCTGATGTTGAGACGATAACCACGCCATCTTCTATATCTGAAAAACTTCTTCCGGATGCCAGTTTAATGACTATTCTGAGCACACCAGACGGAAAGTTCTATTTTACACCCGTGGAAAACGGCAGCGAAAGAATGCAGCTGCTGGATAATATGGGAGAGAAGTATGGTATGAAATTCACGGACCCGGAAAAAGCCGCCTTTTCACAGGTTCAGGCCATTGGGGTACCAATGAATCAGCTTAAAGGTTTCCTGAATCTGTCCGATGAGGACCGTAAGGCCTATAAAAGCCCTACCGGAATTCCGATGGACAGTACGAATAAACAGCTTATTGACTGGGTGCAGCAAAGTTTGGCTGTAAACCCGGACTATAAGTTAGCGATTAAAGGAGATACCCAGACCAAATATCCGAAGGTGAAAGCCCTGTTTGAAGGATTGAGAGATATAGACTTCTTGAAGTTCTGGTTAATAACAAGTCAGGAAACGGCACAAGAATAAAGAAATGGCAGAAGTACAAGTAAAAGACAGTAGCGGGAAAGGCGGCAAGGTGCGCTCCAAGAAGCAGGTACCTCACGTAGATCTTACCCCAATGGTGGACTTGGCGTTCCTTTTGATTACATTCTTCATGTTGGTTACAACTTTTAACAAACCGAATGTAATGGACCTGGGACTTCCGGCCAAACCAAAAGAAAATCAGAAGGCGCCTGATACCGAGATTAAATTATCTAACTCAATATCACTTTTGATAGGGAAGGATAACAGGATTTTCTGGCACCAGCAGGATAATACAAGTCTGACAGACGCAACACTTAATGAAACTTCTTTCGACCGCGAAGGAATAAGGAATATCATTAAGCAGGCAAAAGCCAGAGCAGCAGACCAGAGTAAATTTACAGTTATTATAAAACCTACCGATGATGCGGTTTATAAGAACTTTGTTGATATTCTGGATGAAATGGCCATCACCAAGAGTGAGATGTATGGTGTTACCGACGTTAAACCCTGGGAGCAGGCTGTTTATGACAGAAAAGTAGGTGGCTCAGCAGCACCTGCAGCGAACAATTAAATCTAACCATAAAAAGAAAAGAAATGGCAGATGATAACAACTACAGTCCTAATCTAACTTTAGATGAGATTGTATTTGAAAACAGAAATAAGCAGTATGGTGCCTACGATCTTCGTAACAGTTACAGGAAAGTACTCACCAGATCCTTCATAGGGGGCACAGTTCTTTTCCTTGTTCTGGCTTTAACACCATTCGTCATCCTTAAAATTCAGGAGATGAATGCTGAAGCTAAACAGGAAGTAGATGCAAAACTTATTGAAATTATACAGGAAGATGTGATCCTGGAGCAACCCAAGGAGGAAGAACCACCACCACCGCCGCCACCACCAAAGGAGGAGCCAAAGCAGGAGGTAATCCAAAATGTGGTTCCGGAACCGAAAAAAGCGCCAAAAGTGGAGACCCCACCGCCGCCAATTTCAAAGCAGCTGGAAACAACCACAGGTCTTCAGAATCAGGAAGGGGTGAAAACTCCAACCTACACGCCGCCGCCACCACCACCATCGACCGGTACAAAGGCAGCGACCATTGAAGCACCAAAAGTGAGCACGACGGAAGTTTACGATACGGTAGACCAGTCTTCGGAATTCCCGGGCGGGCTCAAAGCTTTCAGGCAGAAGGTTATGAGTAACTTTGACGGATCGGACTTCGAAGGTGAAGGTGGACAAATCAAGGCCGACATTACTTTCGTAGTTGAACGGGACGGGTCCATCACTGATGTAGTAGCTAAAGGTCCAAACAGAGACTTTAATGCGGAGGCTGAGAGAACAATCAGATCTATCAAGAACAAGTGGACACCTGCCAAGGTAAACGGACAGAGTGTACGTTCAAGATACAGGCTGCCGTTAACGATGGCATTCGAATAGTATTTTATTCTATAATCAAATAAGAGAGAAGCAATCGCTTCTCTTTTTTATTTTTTATATTTTTGTAATATGTTATTCAACTGGTTATCCATTCTCGCCGGGATTTTCTACATCATTCTTGGTGTATTTGTAATACTGAAATTCTGGTTTTTTATTCCGCTCGAACCAAATATCGCCTATGCGCTTGGAGCCTTACTCATAGTGTATGGTGGTTTCAGGATTTTCAGAGCTGTTCACAGATTAAGACAGGACCGTAATGAGGATTAATATATTTATCATAATGCTGTCCGCCATTTTGTTTGGCTGCAAAAAGAAGGCAGAGCCTACTGTTCAGAACTATCATGAGGGCAAGCTGACGGTGTTCACAGATGAATCATTTCAAAGCGTGACAGAAGCATTGGCAGACGGATACATGATACATTATCCCGATACCGAAGTGAAGGTAGAGGTGCGTAAAGAAGATTTAGGCTTTCTGGATTTGCTTCAGGGCAGGGCAAAAGTAGCTGTAATGTCCCGGGACCTATCTTCAGCCGAAATCAGCGAATTTGAAAGGGTGACCGAGTCTAAATATGAACCCGCAAAATTTGCGGCGGATGCCCTGGTATTTATTGTGCCGAAGGATTCTGAACGCTCTGCTATTACGATGGAAGAGATTTCGGCAGCCATGGAATCTCCGGATAAACAGCTTATTTTTGACGGAACAAATGCCAGTAATCTGAATTTCATTGCGCAGAAACTTGGAAAAAAAGCCTCGGATTTACAGTATTCCATTATCAGCGGAAACCGCAATATCATTGGTGAACTGAAAAAGTATCCGGGTAAGATCGGTGTCATAGGTCTCAATACGTTAAGCAGACCCTACTCACAGGAAGCCGACAGTTTAAGGTCGCAGGTGAAGATTCTTCCGGTAAGCCATAACGGGAAAATTACCACTCCGGATACACAGAGTCTTGCCAATATGTCCTACCCCTTCACACGTGTGCTGTATTTTCTCGTCAATGAACGCACCTTTGGCATCGCGCACGGCTTTATACGTTTTTCCTGTACCCATTTGGGACAGATGATCGTGGATAAAGAAGGACTTCAAAAATACAACCTTTACCAAAGGGAAGTTAAAATGTACTAATTTTTCCTTCTGAAAGTACGATTAATGCTCAATTTCCGTTTTTGGAATGGATATTGTGTAACATTAACCGAATTAAATATAATCGAAAAATAAATAAATGAAAAATAATATGAAATTAACCCAAAAAGCAGTGTTCGCCGTCGCGGCAGCTTTTTTCGCGAATTTTACTTTTGGTCAGACTCTTCAGGATGGCATTACCAGTATAGACAGTCATAAGTATGCAAAGGCAAAACAAAATTTCGAACAGATGGTTAGCAAATCTCCATCAGCCGAGAACTATTTTTACCTGGGTAATACCTTCCTTACTCAAAACGAACCCGACTGGGCAGCCGCTGAACAGAATTTCAGAAAAGGTCTTGCTGCAGACAGTAAGAGTAACCTGAATAAACTGGGTTTAGCTACTATAAAACTTGGTAAAGGGGATAAATCCGCCATTACCGAAATCCAGAATATTGTAAAGGATTCCAAGGAGAAAGATGCAGAAGTTCTTTTCCGCGCAGGGCAGGCACTTACACTTTTTGAAAAGAACAGTAATCCCGAATTGGCCATTCAATATCTTGATAAGGCAATTGAGCGTGCTATGAAATCCGGTATCCCTGCAAATTACTACTATACGCTGGGTGATGCCTACCGCCTGCAGCTTACCAACAGTCCGCAGGTAGCAGGAAAAGCAATGACTGCTTATGAAAAGGCGCTGCCTCTGGCCAAAAATAAAGCTTCAGTATATACCCGTATGGGAACTTTATGGATGCAGGCCAACCAGTGGAAGATGGCAAAGGAAAGGATTACGCAGGCCATCGCTACCGATCCTACCTATGCACCGGCTTACCGTGCACTGGCTGGCTATGAAATGAAGTTTCAGCAGCCACAGGCAGCCACTCAGGCGCTTGTGAACTATGCTAAATATGCTGATGAAGATCCGGGAACGCAGTTGGAAATTTCAAAACTCTATTTTACCAACCAGGATTACGCAAATTCGCGCGCTGTATTGGATAAAGTGTTTAATGTGGTTCAGGATCCTATTAAGTATAAATTAAGGGCTTATCTTGATTATGCTGACGGTAAATATACACAGGCACAGACGGATCTGAATACCTTCATCAACACAGTGACAGATAAATCCAGAATCTACCCTGCCGACCGTGGTTTGGAAGGACTTATTTTGGCAGGTCTTGCAAAGGACGAAAAGGATGCGGCTAAGAAATCCTCAATGATGATTGAATCTCAGCAGAAAATCGCCATTGCGAAAAATGCCAAGGATGAGACGCTGAACTGGGACAATGAACTTCTTAAGATCCAGGGAGGAGGAGCCAGTACTGCCGCAGCAAACGCTGGACCTACGAACCCTGCGATTGAGGCTTTAAAAAAGCAGACTGCAGCCAACCCCAATGATGCCGATGCCCTGGTAAAACTGGGGAGCGCTTATCAGGAAGCCCAGAACTGGAATGGAGCCATCCTGACATGGGATAAAATGATCGCACTTTCGCCTACCTGGGCTTACTCTTACTATGCGAAAGGAGCTGCCTACCAGCAGTTAGGAAATGAGGCAATGGCCGAATCTTCATATCAGAAATTCATTGATACAGTTTTGGCACAAAAGCCGGAGGAGCAGGCTGCTCAAAAGGAGACGTTATCGTATGCTTATTATCTTGTAGCCTACTTTAACCAGACTAAAGATTTGGCTAAAGCTAAAGATTATGCTGCCAAAGCGGTACAGCTTAATCCCAGCTACGAAGATGCTGTGAACCTGAACGCAAATTTGAATAAATAATATACAGGATTCTGTATTCCCGGCCTTAATGCAGGCCGGGATTTTTTTATTACCCTTTAATCATAATATGAAAGTTGATATTTTAGCCATAGGAGCGCATCCTGATGATGTTGAACTCGGTTGTGGCGGAACCGTAGCCAAACTTATATCCGAAGGAAAAAAGGTGGCAATAATCGATCTTACGGAGGGAGAACTGGGAACACGTGGGACCAACATCACACGCGCGCAGGAAGCCGCGGAAGCATCATTTATCCTTAAAATTTCTGCCAGGGAAAACCTGGGTATGAAAGATGGCTTTTTGCTGAATAATGAAGAGCACCAGTTGCAGATCGTAAAGATGATCCGGAAATATCAGCCGGATATTGTTTTTGCTAATGCGGTAGATGACCGTCATCCAGACCACGGAAAGGCGGCAAAACTCATTTCCGATGCCTGTTTTCTTGCCGGGCTCATTAAGATTGAAACAGAGCTGGAGGGTCAACCTCAGCAAGCCTGGAGACCCAAGCAGGTTTTCCATTACATTCAATGGAGGAATTTAGAGCCTGATTTTGTTGTAGATATCTCTGATTTTATGGACTTGAAGCTGCAGGCCTGTATGGCTTACAAAACTCAGTTTTATGATCCAAAATCGAATGAACCTATGACGCCGATCGCGACTAAAGATTTCCAGGAGAGCCTGACTTACCGGGCACAGGATCTTGGCAGGTTATCCGGTGTGCAGTTTGCAGAGGGATTTACCACTGAAAGGCTTCTGGCACTGAAAAATTTTGAAGGAATTATTTTGTAGTTTATCCAAAAGCGCTATATTTGCAACCTCAAACGGTGATTGTAGCTCAGTTGGTTAGAGCGCCGGATTGTGGTTCCGGAGGTCGGGGGTTCGAGACCCCTCATTCACCCAAACAAAAAACGTACTGAATTTCAGTACGTTTTTGTTTTTTGTGGATGTTTTTTATTTGGCTTCCTCAGTTGCGGTGTCAGGAAATCTTGCCTGAGTATAGTCGCGGGAGATGGAAGATTTCTCGAATTTCAGTTTTCCGGAAAGGGTTTCAATAACAACACCGTCTTCCATAATCTGTGCAATCCGTCCATGCAATCCAGCTGTAGTTACCACGCGCTGTCCCACTTTCAGTGATTCCTGGAAGTTTTTTTCCTGCTTGGCCTTTCTCATCTGCGGACGGATCATCAGGAAATAAAACCCGACGAACATCAGGCCCATCATCAGCATCATTGTCATACTGCTGCCGCCACCTGCCGGGGCCTGTAAAAATATACTTATCATCTTAGGTCAATTAGTTTACAACGTTTGCCGAAAATGTAAGTACAACAGGTTTCTCTACATTAGCAAAGATCTCTGCCTGCTTGTTTTGAAGACCGTCAAAACTTGATGAATCAAATTCAAGTGTAACGCTTCCTTTCTGTCCCGGTAGGATAGGAGTCTTGGTATAGTCAGGAGCAGTACATCCGCAAGCGGGCTTCACCTGGGAGATGATCAGTGGATTCTCACCGGTATTGGTTACTTCGTACACGTGTTTTACTTTTTCACCCTTCTTAACATCTTTGAAATCAAAATGATTTTCTGAAAGTGCCAGGCTTGTAAGCGGGTAGGACTGAGCCTTTTTGATAAGTTCAGCCTGAGGATCGGCTGCTACTGCAGGATCTGCAGACATATCCACTGCTGCCACGCTGTCTTCTGCAACCACAGTGTCTTCAGTGGTTACTTCTGTATTTTCTTTCTTTTCACAGGAGGTAACTCCCAATGCCGCAACAAAAAGCGACAGAACAACGATTGATTTTTTCATACCTTTTATAAATTTATATTCTGTTTAATTCTTTGGTGTATTTGTCCAGGATACCGTTAACGAAGATATTGGATCTGTCTGTGGCATACACCTTGGAAATCTCTATATATTCATTAATTATTACCCGGGCAGGGGTTAGGGGGAATCGGTCCAGTTCGGTGATAGCTGCTACCAGGATAATCTTGTCCATAAGAGCAACCCTGTCCAGGTCCCAGTTCTCCAGCTTCGCTTCCAGTTTCTTTTCATTTTCTTCCCAGTGATTCAGACTTTCCCTAAGCAGCCGGCGCGCGAAATTCTCATCCTGACTGTCCTTGATCATACGGATCAGCGTGTGCGATTCTTCGTCTTCCTTAAAAAATCCGATGGTTTTTTGAATCATTGAGTTCGAGATATGGAAATCATCGCCCCAGCTCATTTCCTTCTCTTCCAGATGCTCATGAAAATCTTCATTTTCAGCAATATACCTAAGGAAAAGTTTTCCAATGAATTTCTGGTCCTGCTCAAAAGAATGCTCTTCCTCCTTCATATAATCCTGGTATCTCTTACCCGAAATAATACGCTGGAAAGTTTTCACCAACAGGTCATCGTGCATGTCCCAGTTCAGTTCGGCATGTTTGGAGGTGAAAGATCTTCTTTCTGTGTTGTCCTCAATCTTCTTCAGCACCAGATTTTCTATAAATCTCTGGTTAGGGTGAAGGTTTTCTTCAGTTTTGAGGTATTTCCTGCGGCCAATCTCAATCTGCATTTCTGCAAGTTCCTTTAAGGCGACCATGAAATTAAGCTGGTAGATGTAGAGGTGGTAAATTTTCTCTATTTCGGTAAGCATATTTTTCTCCAGAACGTCAAACTTGATGGGGTTCTGGTAGTATGAATAAAGGGTTTCCACCACTTTTTCACGGATCTGTCTTCTTCCTAACATTTCAAAGAGCTTTTTATGCGTGCAAAGATAGGAAATTTTTGCAGACGCAGGGGAGGCTCGGCCGCTGCTTACAATTTTCAAATTTGTACTTTTGCGCCGGCTAATGCAGTGATTTTCTGCATCACTATACCTATGAAAGCGCTTAAGACACTGAACTCTTATTTCTGGAAACACCGAATACTCCTGTTTTGGGGGTTTCTGTTTATTATTGCCAGTAATTTCTTTAATATTTTTAAGGTTCAGTTTGTAGGTAAATCTGTAGATCAGATTGCCGCCTCCGGACATTTGGGTTTTAACCGGCAGGTACTTATTTATGTGGGCATAATTGTAGCTTCCTCATTGTTGACTGGTTTCTTCACTTTTATGATGCGTCAGACCATTATTGTTGCATCGCGCAGGATTGAGTACGAGCTTAAAAACAAGATTTTCCGGAAATACCAGGAGCTCTCCCTTACCGATTACAAAAGAACCACTACCGGAGACCTGATGAACCGCCTCAGCGAGGATGTTGTAGCGGTACGTATGTATCTTGGCCCGGGTGTAATGTACATCGTGAATCTGTTAATCCTTGTGCTGATCACGGGTATCTATATGGTGCGTACGGATATATCTATGACCTTATGGACCCTGATACCGCTGCCTGTTCTGTCCTTTCTGATCTATTGGGTGAGTTCCGTCATCAACCGGAAATCCAAAGTGATGCAGAAAAGCCAGTCGGCCATCTCAACTTTTGTGCAGGACAGCTTTTCGGGTATACGGGTGGTGAAGTTTTTCGCCCGCGAGCGCTACATTGCCCGAAATTATGGATTTAAAGTAAGGGATTACCAGGATAAAGCCCTGGATCTGGCCAGGACCGAAGCATACTTCTTTACCATCATTCTTTTCGTTATTGGTTTGCTCAATGTTGTGGTACTGTATATCGGTGGAAACAAGTACCTCAGCAATGAACTTTCTGTGGGGAAGATCGCGGATTTCTTCATGTACATTAACATCCTTATTTTTCCTTTCTCCATGGTTGGCTGGGTAACATCCATCAACCAAAGGGCGGAGGCGTCAATGGCAAGAATTAATGAATTTCTGGCGTTAAAGTCAGAAGTGATGGATACGGAAGGGCCAGTTTATCCCATACGGGGATCTATAGAATTCCGTAATGTATCCTATATTTATCCCAATACCGGTATTAAAGCTTTGGATGGCCTGAGTTTTAAGGTAGAGGCGGGGCAGTCCATTGCAATTATGGGTAAGACCGGCAGCGGAAAATCTACCGTGGCACTCCTTCTGGCCGGACTGTTGCATCCCACGGAAGGACAGATCTTAATCGACGGGAAAGACCTGAAGGAGCACAGTATGTTTAATTACAGGCGGCACCTGGGATACATTCCTCAGGAAAGTTATCTTTTCTCGGATACTATTGAGAATAATATAGGTTTTTCTGTAGATGATGCCACTCTTGAGAAAGTCATTGACGCGGCGAAGATGGCCGATGTACACAAGAATATTGTGAAATTTAAAGACCAGTACAAAACCAAGGTGGGTGAACGTGGTGTCATGCTGTCCGGTGGTCAGAAACAGCGTATCTGTATTGCCCGTGCGATTATTAAGGAACCTTCCATCCTTATTTTTGATGATTCACTGTCGGCTCTTGATACCGAAACCGAGGAAAACATCTTGAGAAATATTGAAAAATATATTCATAACAGTACTTCGGTTATCTTCACCCACCGGGAGTCCAGTGCTAAAAGAGCCGATAAAATCTTGAATCTCACGGCGGTAGATAAAGAACGGTCTGCATAGATTTTCGCTTTTTGGTATCGATAATAGATTTTGGTTGAGAAATAATTAATAAAATATTTTGAGGTTCGTAGAAATCTTATATATTTGTTAATTAAGACACAAAAACGACGGAACCATGAGCGATTATAAGGAACGCCACGAAAATGAAATCTTTACGAAGGTGCTTAAAGCAGGCAGGAGGACTTATTTTTTTGATGTGCGGGAAACCAAAGCTGGCGATTATTACCTTACTATTACCGAAAGCAAGAAGAATTTCGGAGAGAATGGTGAAGCCTCATTCGAAAAACATAAAATATATCTCTACAAAGAGGATTTCGCTGCATTTCACGAAATGTTCAGGGACAGCACAGACTTCATCATCAATGAAAAAGGTGAAGATGTAATTTCCGAAAAACATGACAAGGATTTTAAATCAAAATCCTTCACAATTGATTCCGACGACGATATTTAATATTCTGAACCAGCTTCCTCACAGGAAGCTTTTTTTGTCTGTTAATCCTTCAGCGGATAAGTGATTCCGTTGTACTGCACCGAAGTGGCTTTGTGTGGAAGCGTCTTGATTTGATATGCGGAAGCACGGCGTGAAGTCAGATATGGATCTATAATGTACTTTTTTACATTTGCCTGATCAGCGTCAGCATTTAGCCAGAATTCCACTTTATTTCCTTTTTTCACTGAAAAATATTTTTTCCGGAAGTGATGATGAATTAGAACTTCATTTTTCTGTTCATGGTAGATATTCAGTCCGTGGTATAACCCGAAATACAATGTGATTAAAGCCAGCAGAGGCAGCAGGTTTCTGATGGTGAACTGTAAAATCAAAAAACGGAGGTAGTAAATGACTGTGCATAAAATAGCCGTCTCGGCCAGGGTCATAGGTATGTTGCTGTACATAAACCTGTCAAAACCGGAAAACCAGTGAATAGTGTACAGAACTATTCTTATGAAGTGATCGTAAAAGAGCAGGAGTGCCTGCGGATACCAGCTGCTGCCAATAGTTAATGTCATCATCAAACTGAAGATTATGATGATTTGTGAAAGCGGAATAATAACAAGATTCGCGGCAATGGATATGAGTGAGAACTGATGAAAGTAATAAATGACAGCCGGTAAGGTGGAGATTTGTGCCGCCATGGAAATGGAGAAAGTGTTGAACAGCATTTTTTTTACGAAACTGTTGGCCGGCGGCAGATGTTTGAGGATGGGCTGGTTAAGCCAGTAGATTCCAAAGACGGCCATGAAACTAAGCTGAAAGCCCACATCAAAAAGTTGGTTGCTGTCTGATATCAGTATAATAAGAGCCGCAAATGCCATAGCATGCAGTAAATCGGGTTTTCGCTGCAAAATAATATAGATGAAGTAAACAGTGATCATAATGCAGGAGCGAACTACCGAATTGCCATAGCCAATGAAAACGGCAAAGACCCAGATCAGAATGAGGCTGCAAATGATAGCGGTACGTCTGTGTCTCAATGGGAAGATCCGGATAAGCAGCCAGAAGAACAGACCATAAATTACGACGATATGAGATCCGGAGATAGCCAGGATATGTACCAAACCGGTTTTCGTGAAATCCGCTACTGTTTCCCGGTCCATCTCTGTCCTGTCGGCCAGGATGATACCTTTCATAAATTCCCTCGATTTAGGGCTTATGGACACCGAATCTATCCTTTGCAGTACCTCCAGTCTTTTCTGACGGATGCGGTCGGCAACAGTGAGGTTGGTTACTTCAGCAGATTCCAGCTTGCCAGGCAGATAACTCTGGTGATAAATTCGGTTCCGGCTCAGATATTTTGAGTAGTCAAACTGGTAGTCATTTTTTGGTGGTTGAACCCGGCTGATATATATATCAGCTCGGTACAGATGCTTATAATCCAGTTCAGGTAAGCCTCTCGGCACAGAAAGTATACTGGAAACCTCAGCTTCACCGGTATTTACTGCTATTTCGTACCTCCGGTTCTTTTCATTGGAATTCAGTTTCTTATTTAGCTTGAAAACCATTTCCTCCTTAGGTGATAACTCGGGTAGTGCAGGAATTTCTGAATGCAGGGTGTGCAGCCAAATTCCCATTACTCCGAAAAGCAAAGCCAAAAGATATTTCCTTTGTGCAACCCAGAAGAGCGAGGTACTCAGATAGGAAAACATTGTAATTGCCAAAATCAGCACCAGGAAATAAGAAGTCCAGTTGCGCAGTGCAAGGTATTCCTGGATAATAATGCCCAGGATAAAGCAAATGCACATTATAAACAGAGGCTGTTTATGCACCGGGATAGGATTTACCTATAAATGTAGCGAATTTTATTTTTCCGCAGATGGGTGAAGCACCCTATGCTTACCTGTAATTATCTCAGCAGCATGATCACTGGCACCTTCACCGCCAAGTTTTTTTCTGAGTTCGGAATATTCGCCGAGCATTTTTTCGCGCGCTTCGCCATGCAGAATTTTCTTTAACTCATCAACCAGGCTCCCGGTGTTAAGGTCTTGCTGGATCAATTCCTTTACCACAGGGCGATCCATTATTAAATTTACCAGGGAAATATATTTGATGTTTTTCACAACACGCTTTCCGATCTCGTAGGAAATCCGGGAGCTGCGGTAGCACACTACTTCAGGAACATTCAGCAGTGCTGTCTCCAGCGTGGCGGTTCCCGATGTTACAAGTGCTGCACATGCGCAACGAAGCAGGCTATAAGTTTGATTGGAGACGAAATGAATATCTTCATCTGTGAATTTTTCATAAAAAGTTTTCGGCAAACTGGGTGCGCCTGCGATTACAAATTGATACTCAGTGAAATGTGGCCGTACGGAAAGCATGATACTGAGCATTTTAGTGACCTCCTGCTCACGCGAACCCGGCAATAGAGCAATAATTTCTCTCTGGTCCAGGTTGTTTTCCTTACGAAACTGCAGTGAATCGAGGGATGGAAGATCCGAGAGCGCATCCAGCAGAGGATGGCCTACGAAATGCGCGTGTACGCCATGGCCCTCATAAAAATCCTTTTCGAACGGAAGGATGACCAGCATTTCGTCCACAAACTTTTTTATTTTGGACACACGGCCTTCTTTCCAGGCCCAAAGTTGCGGAGAGATATAGTAAATAACCTCATGGCCGGCAGTTTTGGCAAATTCTGCAATCCTGAGATTGAAACCGGGGTAATCCACAAGTATCAGTTTATCCGGATTGAACCGGCTGATGTCTTTTTTGCAGAAGGCGAGGTTCTTAAAGATCGTCCGCAGATTTTTGGCAACTTCCAGAAAGCCCATAAAAGCGAGATCTTTATAATGCTTAACCGGTTTTTTGCCCGCTGCCTTCATCATCAGGTCGCCACCCCAAAAACGGAACTCCGCCGCCGGGTCCTTCTTCAGGATGGATTTCATGAGGTTGGAGGCGTGCAGGTCTCCGGAGGCTTCTCCTGCGATGATGTAGTACTTCACTTGGTGTAAAAAATTGTAAATTTGTTCAAAGATAAAATAATAATGTCAGAAGAATTTCAGATAAAAAATAAAGTGGCCGACAGTGGCCTTATCAACTTTGATATCGCGGCACTTATGCCTAAAGGTCAGCGGATTGGCGTGGACCTAAGTTCCTTTCTTATTGAAGGTATTATCCTGAAGGAAAAAGATTTCCGCGAAAAAGTAGCCGCGCTGGATCCAGAACAGTATCGCGATGCCTTTGTTTACATTTACAACTCCGCAGATGCTATAGTTCCTTTGTGGGCTTATTTCCTGCTAACCGCGCGCATCACCGAGGCAGCTACCAAAGTGGTTTACGGCAGCCGCGAGGACCTGGAAGTTCTGCTTATGCATAATGCCATACAGACCTATGATTTCAATGAACTTTTGGGTAAAAGGGTACTGGTGAAAGGATGTTCCGATGTCCAGATACCGGAGAATGCCTATATAGAACTGGTGGAAAAGCTTAAACCTTTGGTGAAATCCCTGATGTTTGGTGAGGCCTGCTCGAATGTCCCGATTTTTAAGAACTGATAAAGGGTGCCGGTAAAAAATACTGCCATACCTTTTTTCCTGTTTTTTGGATTCTTTGCGCTCTATTATGCGGGAAGTTTCTCCAAAATTCCGTTTGGCGACTGTATTGGATTTGTAGCGGATACCGAGAAAGGAGATTTTGTGCTTTCCACATCAACCTATGCGCATTTTCTCTTTACCAATACGCTCGTTTTTTTCAAGAGGCTGTTGCCTTTTGTGGAAAGTCAGGAAATCGGCCGGTTTGTGGTCATCATCTCCTCGTGTATAGCCCTGCTGATTCTTTACCGGACGGTCCTTGAAGCTACGGGCCACCGCCTGTCAGCAATATTCAGTACACTACTTTTAGGTTTGAGTTTTACGTTTTGGAGAAATTCGGAAATCATTGAAATCTATACTTTCAACCTTATTTGGGTTGCACTTTTTCTTCAGTATTCGCTAAGGTTTCTTCGTAATGAAAAACTGCTGGACCTCTCGCTGGCTTCACTGTTTCTGGGAATCAGTCTCTTTAGTCATATTCAGAATATTTTGATGGTGCCGGCGCTCCTGCTGCTTTTATTTTATGCAGGATACAGAAAAAAAGCTGCTGTTTCGCTGGCGGTGTTTCTTTTCTTTGTTCTGTTGCTGATTGCGGTTCCGCTGCTAACTGATCAGCCGGTGTCAAAGGTCTTTTCGGCAGGTACTGTACTGGATTCTCTGAGTATTAAAGGAATTGCAAAAGGATTTGCCTCTGCGCTGGGTTATTTGGTGTATAATTTCTGGTTCATTATTCTCTTTGCATTTGCAGGTTATTCCCGGCTCTGGCGTGACAGAAAGCGACTTCCTGTATTTCTGGGTGTGGCAGGTCTGCCGGTGTTTGCTTTCGGGGTAGTTTTTGGTGTTTCGGACAGCTATATATTCTTTCTGCCTTTTAACTTTATAATCGTTTTGCTTTGTGGACTGGGAATCTGCCGTTTTAGGACGGAGAGAATATTCCGTTATTCTTTATTTAGTGTCACGCTCATTCCCTTCTTTTACCTGGCCGCTTTTCAGATCGCGGCCGCTACATCCACAGGTTCTGAATTTCATGCCCGGAAGTTGTATAAAGGTGGCCTATCCTATTATCTGCTGCCCTGGATGAATAATAATGTCGGCATCCTGGAATTTGTGTTGGAAGGCCGGGAGTCCCCGGATCCAATGCAATGGATGGAAAGTAGCGCCCGGGAATTTATCAGGCTTAAAAAGGAAGATGGATTAACCGATGATCAGTTAAAGAAATTATAATTCAGTATTCAATGTTGTTCCGGGAATAGTTTTTGGTAAATTTGATTACATTTTTTCACCAAATAAATATTAAGACTATGAATTTAATTGATCTCATTACCGGAAATGCAGGCACGCAGGTAGCCTCTCAGGCTGAAAATAAATTCGGCATCAGCAAAAATCAGGTTATTGCCCTGATGGCTGTGGCAGCCCCACTTGTAATTTCTTACCTCAGAAAAAAATCTCAGGACGATCCTAATGAAGCTGAGGCACTGAATAATGCGTTGGACAAAGATCATGATGGAAGCATTCTGGATGATCCTTCACAGGTTGAAGCCAGACAACAGGAGGGAGGCTCTATCCTTGACCATATCTTTGGCGGGCAGAAATCCCAGGTAGAGAACCAGCTTTCGCAGAATACGGGAATATCAATGGATAAAATAGGACCTATCCTGGCCATGATTGCGCCCTTGATTATGGGCTTCATTGGCAAAGAAAAGCAGTCCAGCGGCATTAACTCCGGTGGGGGTCTTGGGGATCTGCTGGGTGGAATTCTGGGAGGCGCGCAGAATCAGGCGCAGAACGAGCCGGCAAACCCACTGAACGATATTCTGGGTAGTGTGCTGGGTGGCGGAAGTTCCCAATCCACCGGAAATCCGTTGAATGATATCCTGGGCAGTGTTCTGGGCGGCGGAGGAGAGAAGCAACAGCAGCAAGGTGGCCTCGGTGGAATCTTAGGCAGCATTTTGGGCGGCGGCAGATGATAACCGAACTCATTATCAAATAAAAAACCGAAGATTATCCTTCGGTTTTTTTGTCTTTGGTCGCTTTCGGAAGCGGGTCATTTTCCACATTCGCATTCTCCGATTCATTTGCAGGGTAGCCTACGTCCTGTCTTACTTTCACTTTGGAAGACTTGCTGTCGTCCGCATCCAGCACATTAACCGGAATGTTTTTTACAGATCCGGATTTTCTTTTTCTTCTTTTGCCGTAGCTGCCTGCGGTAATTTTACCGCGTCTGGATTTTTTGTCTCCTTTTCCCATAAAAATTTAAATTTTGGTGTAGATCAAATTTAGGAAAACTTTTTAAACTCTGCCAAAGGTCACAAATTCACTTTAGCAGACTTTCCTTTTTTCATTTTTCGCCATTGCCAAGGAGCTATGGGTCCCTGGTCCTTCCATAACCCGGTTTTCTTTTGGCGGGCAATGCGTTCCAGGGCAGCGTAATTGTCATTTTTGGAGTATTGCTTATAATGCCAGGCCAGGCCGTTGCGTACCAGTTCCTTATTGATGTTTTGGTTTTGGCTGAAGATTTCTGCAATCCAGCGACCGTTACGGTCAGGTTTTCCGGCAATAACCGCCTGGACCTCGCGTCCGTAGATCCGCTCGGACAAAAATATCTTTGCGGCGGTACCGTAGGACTGCTTTTTCTCGGGTGTATCTATATGCGCCAGCCTTATGGTTTGCGGCTTATTCTTAACAAGCATCACCACGGTGTCGCCATCTTTTATGGCAATGATTTTTGCCGAATGGGTCTGTGCAAAGAGTAAAAAAGAAAATGCTGTAAAAAATAAAGTGGGTATCAATTTCTTCATAGAGGTACAAATATAATTTAAACTGAATTTGCTGCTTTGATTTTTCTGAAGTGTCAGATACCATTTTAATTAAATCTCCGGTCGGCGGATTTTTCCCTGAATGTCCTATCTTTGCCGAAATTCTCAGTAATCCATTACAAACTTCAGCAAAAAATGTTTAGAACGCACACCAACGGCGAACTCTCGCTCAGTAATCTTAATGAAAATGTTACACTTTCCGGTTGGGTACAGACCATCCGCGACAAAGGATTCATGATATGGATTGACCTGCGCGACCGTTACGGAATTACACAGTTGGTGTTTGATGAGGACAGGTCTTCAGCAGAACTTTTGCAGGATGCCAAAAAACTGGGTCGGGAATTTGTGATTCAGGTTTCCGGTAAAGTAATCGAGAGAACCTCCAAAAACCCAAAAATCCCAACAGGGGATGTGGAGATATTGGTTGAGAATCTTACCGTTCTTAATGCTGCAGAGCTGCCGCCATTTACTATTGAAGATGAAACCGACGGCGGCGAGGAACTCCGTATGAAGTACCGCTATCTGGATATCCGTAGAAATCCGGTACGCGACAAGCTTATTTTTCGCCACAAGATGGCGCAGAAGGTTCGCAACTATCTTTCTGACCAGAACTTTATTGAGGTTGAAACCCCCGTTCTTATCAAATCAACACCCGAAGGTGCCAGGGATTTTGTAGTACCCAGCCGCATGAACCCTGGACAGTTTTATGCCCTGCCACAGTCGCCGCAAACTTTCAAACAGCTGTTGATGATTGGTGGAATGGACCGCTATTTCCAGATTGTCAAATGCTTCCGCGATGAGGACCTGCGTGCCGACCGTCAACCGGAATTTACCCAGATCGACTGCGAAATGGCTTTTGTGGAGCAGGAAGACGTGCTGGAAATCTTTGAAGGGATGACAGCTGCCCTGTTGAAGGACATTACAGGAACTGATGTGGCTAAATTCCCGCGAATGACCTACGGCGAAGCCATGAAAACCTATGGAAACGATAAACCGGATATTCGCTTTGGGATGAAGTTCGTTGAGGTAAATGATCTGATGAAGGGTAAGGATTTCAAGATTTTTGATGAGGCGGAGCTTGTGGTCGGAATTAATGCAGAAGGCTGCGCCGACTATACCCGTAAGCAGATAGACGAGCTTATCAACTGGGTAAAACGTCCTCAAATAGGGGCTTCCGGCATGGTTTGGATTAAATTCCAGGCAGACGGCACCGTCACTTCTTCAGTAAACAAATTCTACGCTGAAGATGATTTAAGAAAAATTACAGAAAAATTCGGGGCAAAGGCAGGAGATCTTATTTTCCTGATGTCCGGAACTGAAAATAAAGTAAGAACCCAACTATCCGCGCTTAGGATGGAATTGGGTAACCGTCTGGGTTTAAGAAATCCGAAAGAATTTGCACCACTTTGGGTAGTGGATTTCCCGTTGCTGGAATGGGATGACGAGTCCGGACGCTATCATGCGATGCACCATCCCTTTACTTCGCCGAAGCCTGAAGATATTGCCCTGCTGCAAACCGATCCCGGTAAAGCCAGAGCAAATGCTTATGATTTGGTACTGAACGGTAATGAAATCGGCGGCGGGTCGGTGAGGATTTTTGATAAAGAGCTGCAGTCACGTATGTTCGATCTCCTAGGCTTCACTAAAGAAGAAGCAGAAGCGCAGTTCGGTTTCCTGATGAACGCTTTTAAATACGGTGCACCACCGCATGCGGGTCTGGCTTTCGGATTCGACAGGCTGGTGGCAATTCTGGACGGCAATGAAGTCATACGTGATTACATCGCTTTCCCCAAAAATAACTCCGGAAGAGATGTGATGATTGATGCGCCAAGTGCAATTGCAGACGAACAGCTTACTGAATTAAGTCTGAAAGTGGATTCCATTTGATGAAAACAGATGCTATTTAGAACAGTTACAAACTATATATAGGTGACTTTTCTCATTCGCCCATACCTTAACATTTTTTTAACTTTGTCAAATTTCAAATTTTAAATATTCATTATGGCAGGATTAACAAGTTCTACTATCGGTAGGAAGTACGCAATGGCATTGTCTGCAATGTTCTTGCTCATATTCCTTATTATGCACCTCACGGTGAATTTTCTTTCCGTTTTAGGTCCTGATGCTTTCAATACCGCGTCAGATTTCATGGGTTACAACCCACTGATTCAGTTTATTATGCAGCCGGTTTTAGGTTTTGCGGTGATTTTTCATTTCGTTATGGGTTTTATCCTGGAGATCAGAAACCGTAATGCCAGACCTACAAAATATGCAGTAAATAACGGTGCGGCTAATTCTAGCTGGACTTCTCGTAATATGATTATCTCGGGGTTGGTAGTACTGGCATTTCTGGGACTTCACATGTACGATTTCTGGTGGCATGAGATTAATTTCAAGTATATTGAACGTAATGAGGCCGATAATCTGAGATATTGGGGCGAACTGCACGAACGTTTCGCAAATCCGGTAAGAGTGATCTTCTACATTATTGCTTTTATACTGTTGGGTCTGCACCTGGCACACGGGTTCCAGTCATCTTTCCAGTCGGTAGGTGCCAGACATCCAAAGTACACACCCATGATTAAAGCAATCGGTAACTGGTATTCCATCCTTATCCCGGCCGGTTTTATCATTATCGCAGTATATCATTATATCACTCAATAAGATTTTAAGTTTTAGTTTACAACCTATCTAAAATTCAAAATTTAAAATTTCAACAAATGAGCAAATTAGATTCTAAAATTCCACACGGGCCGTTAGCCGAAAAGTGGACCAACCATAAAAATCACATGAATCTTGTAGCGCCCAACAACCGCGACAAGATCGATATCATTGTAGTAGGAACAGGTCTGGCCGGAGGGTCAGCAGCTGCTACTTTGGCCGAGCAGGGTTATAATGTAAAAGCATTCTGCTATCAGGATTCGCCGAGACGTGCACACTCGATTGCTGCACAGGGTGGTATTAATGCGGCTAAGAATTATCAGGGCGACGGTGACTCAACTTACCGCCTCTTTTACGATACCATAAAGGGCGGAGATTACCGTGCGCGTGAAGCCAATGTGTACCGTCTTGCTGAGGTTTCTGCCAGCATCATCGACCAGTGCGTGGCACAGGGTGTTCCTTTCGGGCGCGATTACGGTGGCCAGCTGGACAACCGATCTTTCGGTGGTGTACAGGTGAAACGTACTTTCTATGCTAAAGGTCAGACAGGCCAGCAGCTGCTTTTGGGAGCTTACTCTGCTATGAGCCGCCAGATTGGTAAGGGCCGTATCAAGATGTACAACCGTCACGAAATGCTGGACCTTGTCCTTGTAGACGGAAAAGCCAGAGGTATCATTGCCAGAAATATGGTCACGGGAGAAATCGAAAGACATTCTGCACACGCAGTTGTAATCGCTTCCGGAGGTTACGGAAACGTTTATTTCCTTTCAACCAACGCGATGGGATCCAACGTATCTGCCGCCTGGAAGATTCATAAGAAAGGAGCCTATTTCGCAAACCCATGCTATGTGCAGATTCACCCTACGTGTATTCCTGTTCACGGAACCCAGCAGTCTAAACTGACACTGATGTCTGAATCACTTAGGAATTCCGGGCGTATCTGGGTGCCTAAGAAAATTGAAGATGCCGTAGCGATCCGCGAAGGCAAACTTAGACCTGAAAACATTAAAGAAGAAGACCGCGATTACTATCTGGAAAGAAGATATCCGGCCTTCGGTAACCTGGTGCCGCGTGATGTAGCTTCCAGAGCTGCGAAGGAAAGATGTGATGCAGGTTTCGGTATTGAAAATAACGACACAAAAGAAGGGGTGTACCTCGATTTCTCTACAGAGATTACAAAGAAAGGTAGGGAAGCCGCTATCGAAAAAAATATTGCCAATCCAACCGAGCAGCAAATCTATGATTTGGGTAAGGCCTGGGTTGAGGAAAAATACGGTAACCTTTTCGTAATGTATGAGAAGATTACAGCAGATAATCCGTACGTAACGCCAATGAAAATTTATCCTGCGGTACACTATACCATGGGTGGCGTTTGGGTAGATTATAACCTGCAGTCCACCATTCCCGGATGTTTTGTTATTGGTGAAGCCAACTTCTCCGACCACGGAGCAAACAGGTTGGGTGCTTCTGCACTGATGCAGGGTCTTGCCGACGGCTATTTCGTATTGCCTTACACCATTGCAGATTATCTTTCAGCTGATATCCGTACAGGTGCGATCCCGACAAATACTCCGGATTTTGATGCTGCTGAAAAGGAAATTCGCGACAAGATCAACTTCTTCCTCAATAATAACGGAAAACACTCCGTAGATTACTTCCACAAAAAACTTGGCCACATTATGTGGAACAAAGTGGGTATGGGAAGAACGCCTGAGGGGCTTAGAGAAGCCATTGCAGAAATTGAAGAAGTTCGCAAAGAGTTCTGGAAAGATGTTAGGGTACCCGGAACCAACGAGGAGATGAATCCTGAACTGGAGAAGGCTTTCCGCGTTGCAGATTTCCTGGAACTGGGACAGCTTATGGCCAAGGACGCTTTGGAGAGAAACGAATCCTGCGGAGGGCATTTCCGCTGGGATCACGCAACTCCGGACGGTGAAGCCGAGCGTGACGATGAAAACTATAAGTATGCCGCATGCTGGGAATACCAGGGCGCGGACATCAATCAGGAGGTTTTGCACAAGGAAGAACTTGTGTACGAGAACATCGAGGTGAAACAGAGAAGTTACAAGTAATCTCCAATTAAATTTAATAGAAATGAGTGCAAAAAAAGGATTAAACCTGACTCTGAAAATTTGGAGACAGAAAAACAATAAATCAAAAGGGCAGTTTGAAACGTATAAGATTTCAGATGTATCCACAGATTCTTCATTCCTGGAAATGCTGGATATGCTCAACGAGAACCTGATTAACGAAGGTAAAGACCCAATCGCTTTTGACCATGACTGCCGCGAGGGAATCTGCGGTATGTGTTCCCTGTACATCAACGGAAGATCACACGGTCCCGATACGGGCATCACTACCTGCCAGCTTCATATGAGGATGTTCAAGGATGGAGAGACCATTCATATTGAACCCTGGAGAAGTGCTGCTTTCCCTGTAATCAAGGATTTGGTGGTAGACAGAAGCGCCTTCGACAGAATTATGGCCGCCGGTGGATTTATCTCCGTAAACACTTCCGGAAATACGCTGGACGCCAACGCGATTCCGGTACCTAAGGAAGATGCCGACAAGGCCATGGATGCCGCTGCATGTATTTCCTGTGGAGCCTGTGTGGCGACATGTAAGAACGGATCTGCAATGCTGTTCGTAGGAGCCAAGGTTTCTCAGTATGCCCTGTTGCCGCAAGGCCGTGTGGAGGCGAAGAGAAGGGTGCTGAACATGGTGAAAGCCATGGATGAAGAAGGTTTCGGTAACTGTTCCAATATTGGTGCCTGCGAGGTTGAATGTCCAAAAGGGATTTCCCTGGAGAACATCGCCAGGATGAATCGCGAGTTCATGGCGGCCAACCTGGACAGAGGATAAACTGTATTTTAATATTATAATAAAACCGTTTCCATTATTTGGAGACGGTTTTTTCTTGTTAAACCTTCACAATTTGTGATATTTAATTTTATTCTACAGTATCAATGCGTTATTTTTGCCCAAATTAAATGAATAATGAATAAACTGAAAATTCACGTATTACAGCAAAAAGCACTGAGTTCACTCGGTAAATATCTGTTTATGATGGTTCTGGCTTTCCTGGCCGTTTCCTGTTCTAAGAAAGTTGAAGTAACGGGTAAAGTAACCGGGGGGTCGCCACTGGAAAGAATAGAGTTTACCGAAGCTTCAGGTGTGGCTACTTTGCCTGTGGTCAATATGGGTGTTGATAAGGACGGAAACTTCAAAGGTGACTTTGAAGCACCTAAAAGCGGTATGTATGTCATTTCCTATGCCGGAAAGCAAAACCTGATTTACCTGAAAACGGGACAAAGCCTGAACATCACCGGAGATGCGGCCACTTTCCCGGCCGAATTTAAAATAACCGGCGATGCAAAAGGGAACAACGATTTCCTGCAGCAGACTCAGAAGTATATGACGGAATATACCCAGAAGGTAAATATGCAGGACAATATGAACAAGGATGAAGCTGCCTTCCTGAAAGCCCTTCAGAAAATCCAGGCAGACCTTGAAAAGAATATTGATGAGGTGGGCAAGAAAACCGGCGCCGATAAGGAAGTGATTTCCTGGAAGAAAAACGATGTGCGCACCGGTATTATGTCCATTATCCCACAATACGAAATGTACCGCAAGCAGATGACCGCGAACCCGGCTTTCGCCAATTCCAAAGCTTTAAAGGATTATGAGCTGAAGCTTCAGGAAGATAAAGATACCATGGTGAAGGAACATCCGCTGTACCGCAACTATCTTTTGGGGAAAATGAGTGAGGATTTCCAGAAATATGCCACCGCGCAGACTGCCGGAAAAACAGATATGATCACTTCCGAAGTTTTCAGCAGCTATCTGAAGCAGCGTAAGGATCTTTCCCAAACTGCCAAGGATTACCTTTTGGCGTTCGTGATGGCACAGTCGGACATCAATCCTTCTTCCACTAAGGAAACTACTGATAAGGTAACATCCATCATCGAGAAAGATATTAAAGATGCCGAAATTAAAAAGGATCTCAAGAAAGTTCTTTTCGTTCTTTCCGGTCTTAAGAAAGGTGAGGCGGCGCCCGAAGCTGCTCTGATCAAACAGGACGGTAAAGCGTACAAAATTGCTGACAGTAAGGGTAAGCCAACTGTAATGATGTTCTACGCTTCCTGGACACCTTACATTACCGAATCTACCGTTCCAATCCTAAGCCAGGTGGTAGATTTCTACAAGCAGAAAATGAATTTCGTGTTTGTGAATTTTGACGATACCAAAGAGCAGTTCAACAAGACCAGCTCAGCCATGCTGAAAGGTATCCCCGGAACCAATGTTTATGCTGAAGGCGGCCTTAACTCCGACTTTGCCAAAAAGTACGGCATCTACGGTTTCAAGCTGACGCCAAGTTTCATTGTCTTGGATAAAGACGGTAAGATTGCCGGACGTAACTTCTTCAATTTAGGAGATCCTGAACTGGTAGCGCTGTTGGATCAGCTGTCCGGACTTAAGGCACCACAGGTAGCACCGGAAGCCTCGCTGCAGAACGACCTGTTTGCCCCGGAAGGAGAGCTGCAGCCGGCAGAAGGAAGCACTCCGCCGCCGCCGGCACCTGCAACTAAGTAAAACTTATTTTTATACTCTTAAACCTTGCCTTCGGGTGAGGTTTTTTGTTATTTTTAACACTGGTCACCGAACCGTCCAAAAATGAAATTAATACCAGCACGCTAAGCGAACCTTTATGAACCCATCACCAATGATAATTGACCGAAAGTTTTTGCTGGTCCTTGCTGTCTTCAGTTTTTTAACGATGTGGATAGGAGCCTGGCTTAAAATCACACATTTACAGTAGGACCCGTTACGGCAAACATTATTTTAACTATAGGAATCGTGCCGGGCATGTTTACCTGGGTGATGGTGTTTTACGATATCATTAAGCATTCATTCAGAAATTCCCTCTTTTGGATTATAGGGATGTTCTGTTTTGGAAGTGTGGTGACCATCTTATACTTGAGTAGCCGCGATCAGTTGGTTTCAAAGGTTTAGAAATGGCGGTCGTCGCAGGAGTTGGCAGTCACGGGTTTAAATGCGCGGGATCGTGGTCTAATTTTCACTGAATGATAATCCAAACCGTCGTCGGGCTTTAACACCATACAAAACGATTTCCTTTAATCCCCGGCTTAAACCACCCACTGGCGTCCTTGAAGTGGAAAGCCAAAGTAGGAGATTTTGCTAATGTAGAAGTTTGCAGAACCTTGTCAAGGTTGAAGCCCCGATGTCGCGGATTTGTTATCCGTGATCCTTATTTTATAAACCCTTAAAAGGTTGAATAGCGATACCCGTGTGGCTTAAACCACCCACTTTGCAGGCGTCCTTGAAGTGGAGAGCCAAAGTAGGTGATTTTGCTAATGTAAAAGTTCGCCGAACCTTTTCAAGGTTCCAAACCTTGACAAGGTTGAATCCCAACTCAAACAGATTTTTTTACAAGTATTCCTTTGCACCATGTATTTAAGCGAGTCCCAATAATGATAAAGTTTGGCTGCATTGCCCTTCTGCAGCAAATAGGGTACAGCTCCTTCAGGATCTGACAGTAAGTTAAAAAGAGGTCTTCCAAAACGGAAGACCTGCATCTTATTTTTTAAAGCATTTCTCCAGGAACTGATCCTGCTCCCATAATACATGCAGGATACTTTCGCGGGCCGCGTAACCATGGGATTCCAGCGGCAGCAAAACCATCCGCACCGGTGCACCCAGATTTTTCAGTGCCTGGAAGTATCTTTCTGTCTGCAGGGTAAATGTGCCGGGATTATTATCGGCTTCGCCGTGTATCAGAAGCATCGGTGTTTTCATTTTGTCAGCATTCATAAATGGCGACATCGTGTTGTAAACTTCCGGCACATCCCAGTAATTCCGCTGTTCTGACTGGAAACCGAATGGCGTAAGAGTTCTGTTATATGCACCGCTTCGTGCAATTCCACATGCGTAATCGTTAGAGTGAGTAAGCAGATTAGCGGTCATAAATGCTCCGTAGGAATGACCGCCAACAGCAACTTTTGACCGGTCAATATAACCTAACTGATCCACTGCATCAATTGCAGCTTTACCGTTGGCCACGAGCTGCGGAATAAATGTGTCATTAGGTTCTGTTTTTCCTTCACCGATTATCGGAAAAGCAGCATCATCCAAAACTGCATAACCTTTAGTAACCCAATAAATAAATGAACCATAGCTGGGAAATGTAAAATCATTCGGATTCTGTGTATTTTGACCCGCTGTATTTTTGTCTTTATACTCAGCCGGGTAGGCCCAGATCAGCAGTGGTAATTTTTCTTTCGGATTTTTTCTGTCAAATCCTGCAGGTAAATATAGGGTGCCGCTAAGCTCTACGCCATCGTTCCGTTTGTATTTGATGACTTCCTTATAAACATCCTTTATGCTTTCAAATGGATTTGCGAAGGCAGTCAGTGCAGTTGCTTTACCGTTTTTGATGTTTCGGATGAAATAATTCGGATACCTGCCCGCCGACTGTTCCACAACCAGGACTTCACCTTTTTTGACATCAATAATATCGATGATATTTTCCTTTGAGTTCTTAATTTTGGAAGTGTAAATGCGTTTTTTAGTCAGGGTGTTCACATCTATTTCGTCTATGAACGGGAACTGCCCGGCTTTCGTGAAGCCCTCGCCCACAAGATATGCCTTATTGTTTTTGGTATCAATAACTGTTTTGCCGAATTGATTTTTAGTTTGACTAAATGATCCCGGATCTGTGTATACATCCTGGTAATTCCGGTCATCAATTATGCGGTGGGTATTGTCTTTGAAATTAATGAGGTAGGATTTTGTGTTGCGTGTGTCATACCAGGAATCGTTAATTACGGCAAAATCTGCATTGGACCACTCAATATTATTGAATCTTTGTTTGGTTTTAAAGAAAGACTTTGGCGCAGCATTAAAGGGCGCCTGCCATAAGAATACTTCATCCCGGAACTCAACAGATTTAGACTGGTCGCCACCATCAAGTGCTTCCGCATAAACCAGGGTTGCAGGCTCATCATCACGCCAGGACATGCTTCGTTTTCCGGTACGGACGGATGAGAAACCTTTAGGCATAATCTCTGTTAAAGGCACCTCGTTCACGGTTTTCACCAGATTTCCGTTCAGATCGTAAACCGTGCTGGTCATGGGAAACCGGCTGAGCGGCACGATGTACGAATAGGGTCGCTTAATGGTGGTAAGCATCACAAAATTACCGTCGGGTGATAAGCTCATGCCGGTATAAATGGCCACACCTTTATAACTGCGCTCGTTGCCGTCCAGGGTAATTTTCACAAGCTCAGCAGTAGCAAGGGTATCAAAATTCTGTTCGTCCTGGGGGTTCTTAAGCAAATCCTGATAGGTCCTGTTTTGAGAAACTTTACCGTCGGCCGTAGAAACCGTTGGTCCTGCCGGAACTTCTTTTGTCGGGTCGATTAAATTAATGCGGTTTGCCGGGATTTTTTTTGCCAAAAGACTCTGGGAATCTTTCATCCACACATAGGGCGTACCCACATTGGCATTCAGGTTGTCACTGCTTATTTTTTTGGCGGTTGCCGTAGCCAAATCCACTACCCAAAGTTCTACTCCCCTTGACGTTGTGTTGGTGAAGGCCAGCTTTTGTTCGTTAGGCGCAAAACTCATGTATGCTATTTTTGGATTGGCAGGCAGACCTTTTATCTGTGTTTCTGCCTTGTCTTTTAGCCTCCTTACCTTCAGATTAGTAATGTACGTAACAGTACTCGCAATGTTCGTCACTGGGTTTACACGCAAGCCAGCCAGTTTCATTTCCGGCTGGTTCAGTTCGTCCAGGGATTTGTATGTATTTCGGTAGGTAAAGACCATCCAGTCTTTTTTGCTGTTCATGATCACGCCCGGAGCGCGCTGATAATCGGCAAGCTGAAGGATTTCTGCAGAGGGCTGCCTGTAGGTGATATTCTCCTGTGCCAAGGTCAGTCCCGCAAACAGAAGTGCGATGACGGCAGTTTTAATTTTCATCATATTATAGCTGGTTTATATTGGTGTTTTGAGGGTTGCCGAAGCAAGCGGCGTACAAGGACCAAAGTAGTAAAAATTCTCTAAAAAAGTCAATGACTATTGCAAACACAGAGTTTTTCAGGAGTTTTTCGATGCATATTTTACCGAAAAGATTTGTAAGGATCCGGCATTACGGCATCCTGAACAGCAGCTGGAAGCGCGGGAAACTGCAGAAATTACAGGCAGAGTTGAAAGTCGAAAGAATCGTTTTCCTTCCCCAGACTTTGCTTAAAAAATGCCGCTGTTGCAAAGAAGGAAACCTGGTCACCATTGCCGTTTTCGGACAGCGCGGTCCGCCGCAGGATTTTCTTTTCGTCACCCAACCCTTGTCTGCGAACTAAAATTTGTGGGTAAGGGAATCTGTGTTCTGCAGCGAAGAAAAACAGTAGAAAACACCCATAAAGGCTACCAAATGCCACAAAAAAAAGCAGTCCTTCTGAAAAACTGCTTTACGACCCTAAATCCTAATATCGACAACTCCATAGACTGTCAAAAAAGCTCCCGAAAGTGAGCCTGTCCAGAGCGCAGCGAAAGATCTAACGGGCTTTCATCTAGTGTCCTGCGGACAGGACGAAAGCTTAATTATTAGCAGAAGGTGTTTCTATTCGGGATTTATTTTTTCGTAATATTCAGCAATTATTTTCCGCTTTTTATCTTCATCATACATTTTTGAATTTATTATGTTCATTAAAACACTCGCTCCGATTGGACTATATCCAACTTTGATAGTTGCTTTATTGATTAACGTTGCCATTAATCCTGAAGCATACATGTCGGACATTTTATTATTTTTTTGATAATCTTCTGCAAATTCGAGATATTCAGGATTGTTTAATTCATTATTGATTATATCTACATCCTTTTTTGTCTTAACTCTTTTCAATTTCAACAATTCGTTCATATATGTCAGCGAATAATATGTTTGTCCATATTTATCATTTTTGTGAAGAGTGTCCAATTTGTAATTCTGCATCTCAGTTTTTTTAAGTTGCGATATTTGTTTTAAAAATGTAATTTTTTTTGGCGTTTTCTTGTAAATCCAAATATTAAACCTTTCCTCTGGATAAGGATTTGTGGTTAATGGAATTGTATCAAGCCTTTCCACCTTTAGAGCAAAGAATTCCTTTCCCAAATCTTGATTTTCCCATATTTTATAATGGTTTCGTTTAAAATCTAATTTTGGATTATTATTAACCGAAAATGTAGTAAAATTATAAAGCGTGTCATTTGATTGCTTATAAACGTGCATTTCATCAACCCCTACAAAATAGTAGGGTTCATCTATAAATTTTTGGGACTTTAAAGAACCATAAAATATCAAAAAAAATAGTACAGGTAAAAATTTCATTCTTATTGGATATTTGGTTTTACACTTTCTGCTAACGTTCCGGGCATTTGTGTAGCCGGGACTTTTAAGGTAAGTTTTTGTAAATATAACAAAAAGAACAGTCGGCGAAAGTCTTCATGAGGTAAACCTCAACCCCGGTTACAGAAATGCCGTGTTGTAGGTAGCGCCATTTTTCAGGATCTTGAATCCGGCCGCAAAGTGCGCTGCATGCTTATCCAGTTTAAGCTCATGAGTTTGGTCGAGTTCAGGTTGGTTTCGGGAGAAAAGACGGGTGTTTTCGGGATTTACTATCGGCGGCAAGACTGCCAGTGGCGTTACCTACAACGGAGCGCGGATTGGCGAAGTTTCCTCTGAAAGCTTGCTTTCCTGAGGGAATTTTGCCAATCCGCAGATGTGTTGAAGGTTTTTGCGACAGCGAAAACGCTTTGACACAGCTGAGGATGTAATCCGCGCTTCGATGTGCAAAAGTTGGAGCGGAGCGGAAACTTTTGCACATCGGTTGGGTATTTCTGTTGGCGGGGATTATGATAACTGGTTTTTATAAATATAACAAAATCAACAAATTGCGAAAATCTTTATTATGTAAACTTCAACCCCGCTAATAGAAATAGCTTGTTAGCAGAAGTGTTTTTTATCTATTTATTTCGACAAAATTTTCGTATGATAGTAAACCTTCGTCAACGTATTTCTTTAATTCACCAGTCGCTTCTAGCATTTTTCGTTTGTGGTCTATTTGAAAATAATATTTCTCTTCTTTGCCTGATTTTAGTTTAATTGTAAAATCATTATAAATTCCATTTGAAACTTTTTCAGAAAATGCATTATAGCCCCATATTAATTGACCGTTAAAAGGTCCAGTATTGATTTTTATTGACTGAATGTCATTTAATTCATAAACCTTGTCATTTATTTTAATTTTTGAATAATCAAGAATTAGTTCTCCATTCAATTTTCCTTTTAGCTCTTCAGGAAAAAAAGAGTTTAGTAGTCCTAATATTATTGCAACCACAGAAATAAATCCAAAAACTTGTGCTAAACTGTCATTAAAAAAATCTGAATCCCTGATTACATAAACTTTAAACATTAATAATGCAGAGGAAAGTAAAAAGATTCCAAATAGAATTCTTTTTCTTGTCCAAACAAATTTTTCAGATGCGGTAAATATTTTAAACGTTGTCATTTAACATTTCTGCTAACGAAGCGCGGATTGGCGAAGTTTCCTCTGAAAGCTTGCTTTCCTGAGGGAATTTTGCCAATCCGCAGATGTGTTGAAGGTTTTTGCGACAGCGAAAACTTTTGCACATCGTTTTGGCGCTTGGCGCAGTGGCGGATTTCGGAGCACAAAACTGTCAATACACCACAAAAGTTGATGCGAGGCAGAATGTTCAATTAACCACGTCACCCGCCATTGAGCCAAACGCCTGTTATAGCCAGTTGTTATTTTCATCTCGTCCAATATAGTTCTAATAATTCGTGTGCTGTCTTCGGTATAAGTTGTCTGTCTTCTTTGCTTTGTCCGCTTACTGATTGAAGTTTTTCTTTTAAGTCAATATAAATTGGGTGTTTTATACTAGAAAGTAAGAGTCCACCTTTATTTAGTTCTTCTGTAATTTCAGTTTTCAGTTTTTGCTTGTCAGTTTTTAAATCTTCTATGTAGTCAAAACCACGTTTTACTATTGAATTAGATTTTAGTCTTTCAGTTTGTTTTTCAAGAAATGGAAGTCCATATTTTTTAAAGTCGCCAAAAATTTCCTTCACAGTTTTTGTTGTCGTTTCAACTTGTCCGTTGTGGAAATTGTAAGCGTCTTCAATATTTAACGCACCTGAATTATGTCGCAATACTTTTAAGTCTTTATGCGGATTTAAAAGTCCAATGTTGTATTGGTTAGAAAAAATGTAATCTGGGTTTAATCTTGAAGCAATTGAGTAAGCAAAGTTTTTGTCTTTTAGCGTAAAGATTATGTGTAGTATTTCGTGAACTGTCAAATTGTTTACCTGTCTTAGTCGCTGAAATGAGTAGCAACTATTTTTATATGTTAAAAATTCAAAGTCAGGCAAAACTTCACTTGCCGTCTGAATGAGAATTTGTTTTATCTCTCCTTTTTTCAGTTCGGGTGAATTGTCCTGCTTAGTTGTCAACTGTTTTATTTTGTCTATCAAGTTCAATTTGTCTGTTCGTTTGCGGTGTTGTTTTACAATTGGCTATAACGTCCCGGGCATTTCTGTAGCCGGGACTTTTAAGGTAAGTTTTTGTAAATATAACAAAAAGAACAGTCGGCGAAAGTCTTCATGAGGTAAACCTCAACCCCGGTTACAGAAATGCCGTGTTGTAGGTAGCGCCATTTTTCAGGATCTTGAATCCGGCCGCAAAGTGCGCTGCATGCTTATCCAGTTTAAGCTCATGAGTTTGGTCGAGTTCAGGTCGGTTTCGGGAGAAAAAAAAAGGTGTTTTCGGGATTTACTATCGGCGGCAAGACTGTCAGTGGCGTTACCTACAACGGAAAAAGTATTGGCGAAGTGCGGGCTAAATTTGAACGAAAGTTCAAGTTTAGACCAATCGTAGCCAATATTTTTTCAATGGAACTAAGTTAATCAAAAATGTGGAATTGGAAAATATTGGCGGCTAAATATTACAAATAGTTCAACTTAGACTTTAACCCCGCATTTTGCCAATACGATGTTAGCTGAAGGTCTTTATTTGAAGTTTTTCTTGTGATATATGATTCCTTTTATTCCTAAAAATGTCATAAGAATTCCAAATAATCCGAAAAAAGCTATTGCTAAATAATTATTCTCTTTGTGTTCTTTGTTGTAATCATTAAGTGTTAAATAACTAAAATTCTTACTATTAATTTCAACAATACTTATTTTTTCAGGATGTAGAATGTTTTCTGGAAAAGGAATATTTTCTGTTTTAAGTATTTTTCTTTTATATTCTTCGCTTTCAATGAGCAATATGATTGAATCTCCTAATTTGTTTTCTTCTAATAATTTTTCTTCATAGGTTTGACGTAATGAAACACTACCAATTGTAAAATTAATTTTAGGATATTCACGTAATTTAATAATTAATGTTCTGCTTCCTCTTCGCCCTTTTTTTATAGAAATATTTTCTTTAATAATACCTTTTATTTCAGTTGTATTACTTCTATTTGGAAGTTCTGAATTATAAAATTTAAACGTAAAGAAGAATAGTATAAAGCTCGAAATAAAAGCAAAATAAATTAATGTTTTGTTTTCAAATTTTCCTTTGATTTCACTCATTTGCGGTTTGTTTTGGAAGACTTTCAGCTAACGTTTTGGGGCTTTGCGTTCGGGCGGGAAATCGAAGCACAAAAGCGGATATTATTACTAAAGTTCAATTGAAAAACTACCGTTGAATTTTGCACTTCAGCCCGCCTGACGCAAAACCCTTGTTAGTAGCCGTTTTTTCTTTTTGTTCGTTGTATAATCAATATTATCAATAATAGAAATATTATATTTATTGTAATTGCCTGTACTAGGTATTTTAAGTCCACTAGACTTATGCTTTTAAATCCAGGATTTGTAAATCGATGAGTTAACCCCAAAAAAGTTATTAAAAGTAATATTCCGAGAGTTGTAATAAATAGATATTTTATTCCTTTTAAAATCCTCATTCTTGTATGTTACTTTTGTGTTTCACGTCCTTGATATTTGTTGTTGATAAATACTAAATAGTGAGACATTGCTAATATGTCTCGATTGCCTTTTATTTTAGTTATTAAATATCTCGTTTCTGTTTCGACTTTATTTGGTTTGTTCCAATCGATTTCAATAAATTCAGGTTGATTGTTTTTTATTGTTTTAATATCTGTACCAATCTTTATTTCATCTGCCCATTTGATTGTATCATTATAATAATTCTTGCAAGATGTTAAAAAGGTCAGCGAAAAAAATGTCAATATTAAAAATAGTCGTGTCAATGTTGTCGGTTTTTTAAAATGGTTACTAACACGTAAATATATGTATATTATCTGCTGTCGTAATGTTTTTTGTTAAAAAATTATAAACTGCAATACCTAACGGATTATTAAGGCTTTATGCTTATATTTGAAGTGCGCATTTTATATTGTAACGATCCGATTAACTGCTTTTTTTTAGAAATATTAACATATCATAAATGCGCATAGTGAATATGGACTTTTCAGACAAAAGATATCGCTTTTTCGAAGGTACCCATGAGGGGAAAAATGTAATATGGATCCAGTTCGAAAAAAACGCTGAGATGATTGCCTGCCTGCGGTCGCATAGCAAGGCACGCTGGTCGGCCACCAATAAAAAATGGTATGTGACTGATAACCGCTACCATCGCCAGCTGTTCAATATGCCCCTGCAAATTACCGGCAAAGCGGTACTCGCCCAGATTCACCTCATTAATCTTCCGGAATACAAACGCTTCCAGGAGCACCTCCTGCTTAAGGGATATAGCCCAAATACCGCCCGCACCTACAGCACCGCATTTGCTCAACTGCTTTATGTCCTTAAAAACCATCCTGTAAAAGACCTTACCCCGGACCGGCTGCGCGCCTACTTCCTGTATTGCCATGAGGAACTTAAGCTTTCCGCGAGCGAAATTCACACCCGCATCAATGCCGTGAAATTCTATTTTGAACAGGTGCTGCACCGTGAACGGATGTTTATTGACATACCTCGGCCTAAAAAGAAACAGGCCCTGCCTAAAATGCTGACCAAAACAGAAGTGAGAAAAGTTATTGAGGTCACGGAGAATCCGAAACACCGCCTAATACTGCAGGTGTGCTACGGAATGGGGCTGCGCGTAAGCGAGGTCGTGGCGCTTAAACTTACGGACATTGACAGTGCCCGGAAACTCGTGCGCATAGAACAGGGAAAAGGCAAAAAAGACCGTCTGACCCTCCTGCCCGAAAGCCTGCTTACCGATATGCGGAACTACTACCTGGAGTACCAGCCCAAAGTCTACCTTTTTGAAGGGCAGGCGGGCGCTGCGTATGCTGCGCGGTCGGTACAGGCCGTCTTTAAAAAAGCCCTGGAGAAAGCCGGAATAAAGAAAAAAATAGGCATCCATGGGCTCCGCCACAGCTTTGCCACCCATTTGCTGGAAACCGGCACCGACATTCGATTCATCCAGGATTTCCTGGGGCACAGTTCCCTTAAGACCACCGAAATCTATACCCACGTTACCGACCTTTCCAAAGCGCAGATCAAAAGCCCGCTGGACACTTTATGACGTTTTTACCATGAGCCCTTCGGAGGAATAGAGTATAGAACTAATAAACCCCTAACTTTTACCAGGAATGAGAAAAAGACACTTGTCATTACCTTTCTTCACCGCAAATAATTCCAAACCGCCGGCCGGCGGTTTTTTTATTCCAAAAGCGTACTTTTGCTGCATGTCTAAAAACAGAAGAAAAAATCAGATACTCGAAAATATTCAGCTTGTTTCCGCCGGTGCAAAAGGCGTGGCCATAGGCCGTACCGCCGAGGGCAAAACCGTGCTCGTGTCGGGCGCAGTCCCCGGCGACCGTGTAAATGCCCGCGTGAAAAAAGCGAAATCCAACTACTTTGAAGCCGAAACCGTAGAAATACTGGAACCTTCCCCTTTCCGTGTGGAGCCTAAGTGTATCCATTTCGGAGTATGCGGCGGCTGCAAATGGCAGAATCTGTCCTACGAAAAACAGCTGGACATTAAACAGGATGAGGTCTTTAACCATATAAAAAGAATTGGTGGCATTGAGAACTTTGAAACGCTGCCCATCCTGGGCAGTGCAGAGCAGTACTTCTACCGCAACAAAATGGAGTTTTCATTCTCCAATGCGCGCTGGCTTACCCAGTATGAAATCAGTTCCGAGGAGAATTTCGGCAGCCGCGATGCCCTGGGCTTTCATATCCCCGGAATGTGGAGCAAAATCCTGGACCTGAAGGAATGCTGGCTTCAGGAACCACCTTCCAATGACATCCGTCTGGCAGTACGTAACTATGCCGCCGCCAACGGTCTGGATTTTTTTGATGTAAAAAGTCAGGAAGGTTTCCTGCGTACCTTGATGCTGCGCCAAAACTCGATGGGGGAGTGGATGGTACTTTTCCAGCTCTTCCGTGAGGAAAAGGAAAACCGCGAAAAGCTTTTCGAATTTTTGCTGAAGGAATTTCCCCAGATTAAAACTTTGGTTTATACCATAAACAGTAAGCAGAATGACTCCATTTATGACCAGGAAGTTATAACCTACTTTGGTGACGGCTTTATAATGGAAGAAATGGACGGCCTGAAGTTCAAGATTGGGCCCAAATCCTTTTTCCAGACCAATTACCGGCAGGCGCTTGAGCTGTACCGCAAGACTCTTGAGTTTGCAGACCTGCAGGGTCATGAAGTGGTGTATGACCTTTACACAGGTACCGGAACAATCGCACAGTACGTGGCCCGCAACGCAAAACAGGTCATCGGCATTGAGTCCGTACCCGAAGCTATTGCTGCGGCAAAGGAGCATGCGGAACTGAACGGGCTTTCCAACTGTACCTTCTACTGTGGAGATATGAAGGATATCTTCAATGATGAATTCCTGGCCAACCATCCACCGGCAGATGTACTTATTACCGACCCGCCGCGCGACGGTATGCACCAGAAGGTGGTGGAGCAGATCCTGAAACTTGCTCCTCAGCGTATTGTCTACGTAAGCTGTAATTCGGCCACCCAGGCCCGGGACCTTGCCCTTATGAAAGACCAGTACCGTTTGGTGAAGATCCTTCCGGTAGATATGTTCCCGCAGACGCATCACGTGGAAAACATTGCTCTGATGGAGCGGATTTAAACCTGTTCCATTTTTAGTGACCTTATTCCTTCTAGTTACTGGCCAGTTGGTTCAATTTATTCCGCTTCGTGTTACTGTAATTTTCTATCTTTAGCCAAATAAAAAATTTGATGATTCTTAAGAACTTATTCATACTCACCCTTGTAACTTCAGCCTTTTCGTTTTCAGGCGCGCAGGAACGGGATACTGTTGTAGTGAAAACAGACACCGCTGCCGTAAAAAAGCCGGATACTGCTGCAAAGGACAAAAAGAAAGAAACTGTAAAACCATATAAGGACGTCATTACCTCTAAAGCCATTTCGGATGCCGGAGCCATCACCGTTCATAAGGTAGATGAGAAATATTACTTTGAAATTCCGGATAAGGTTCTTGCAAAAGAATTTCTTCTGGTTACCCGTCTTACCAAGGCTGCCGCAGGTATGCGTTCCGGAACCACAGGTTATGCCGGCGACCAGATCGCACAGAATCTGATCACTTTTGAAAAAGGTCCGCAGGACAAGCTTTTTGTACGCTCAATTTCCTATGCCGACTACGCTGCTGACTCCACTTCCCAGATGTACAGTTCGGTAATGCGTAACAATATGCAGGCAATCATACATGCCTTCGACATTAAAGCCTACGGTAAGGACAAAAAATCTTTCGTTGTAGAGGTTACCGATCTGGTGAACGCGGACAATGAACTTGTCTCCTTTGATGCTGGCATGAAGAAGAGGTTTAAGGTAGGAGCTTTTCAGAAAGATAAATCATTCATCAACTTCATAAAATCCTTCCCCACCAACCTGGAAATAAATACGACCAAGACATTCGCAAGAACATTGGGCGATGTTACATTCCCGCCGGGCGTGGAGAAACCTACAGTAAGCGGAAACTATACGGTTGAGATTAACTCCTCTCTTGTTATGCTGCCTGAAAATAAGATGCAGGCCCGATACTTCGACCCCCGCGTTGGATATTTTACCGTGGGCTATACAGATTTCGACCTGGACCCGCAGGGAGTAAAGAGAGTATCGCTGATCAAAAGATGGAGACTGGAGCCAAAGCCGCAGGACCTGGAAAAATATAAAAGAGGCGAGTTGGTAGAACCCGCCAAGCCCATTGTATTTTATATTGATCCGGCCACACCGAAGAAGTGGGTGCCTTACCTCATGCAGGGCGTAAATGACTGGCAGAAGGCTTTCGAAAAGGCAGGTTTTAAAAATGCCGTGTATGCTAAGATTCCAAATGTAAAGGAAGACCCGGAGTGGAGTCTGGAAGACGCGCGTTTCTCGGCTATAGTATACAAACCCTCTGATGTGCCCAATGCTTCAGGACCTTCAATTTCCGACCCTCGTACCGGTGAGATTCTGGAAAGTCACATCAACTGGTATCATAATGTTATGAACCTGCTGCGTAACTGGTATTTCATTCAGGCTTCACCAAATGATGAACGTGCGCGCAAAATGAATTTCGATGATGAGCTTATGGGAGAACTGATCCGTTTTGTTTCAGCTCATGAGGTAGGTCACACGTTGGGACTGAGACACAACTTCATCTCAAGTGCGGCGGTACCGGTAGAAAAACTCAGGGACAAAAAATGGCTGGAAGAGAATGGCCATACCCCCTCCATTATGGACTATGCCAGGTTCAACTATGTAGCACAGCCGGAAGACAGGATTCCGGACAGTGGCATAATGCCCCGCATCGGCGACTATGACGACTGGGCCATCGAATGGGGTTACCGTCGTTTTTATCAGTTTGATTCGCCGGAGAAAGAAAAGGAATATCTGAACAAATGGGTCATGGATAAAATGAAAAATCCAAGGCTTTGGTTCGGTACCGAAAGCAACCCCTTCGATCCGCGTCTGCAAAGTGAGCAGATTGGGGATAATCCTATGCTGGCCGGAACCTATGGTATAAAAAACCTGGGCCGAATTGTTAAAAACCTGGATGAATGGACCGCTACGCCTAATGAAGGTTATAACGACCTCAGCATGATGTACGATCAGGTGACTTCGCAGTTCAGCAGATATCTGGGGCACGTTTCAAAATATATAGGCGGACAGATGGAAACGCCTAAATCGGTGGAGCAGAAAGGTCCTGTTTATGAAGCAGTACCGCGTAAAGACCAAAAGGATGCTCTGAATTTCTTAAGCAGAAACATATTTGAAACACCTGAGTGGCTGCTGAGGAATGACATATTCGACAGGACAGGCACCTCACCGGTAGAAGTAGTGGAGCGGCTTCAAAATTCTGTGCTGAACAGGATATTGAGTACAAGTGTACTCCAGATGATGTACCAGACACAGGCTGTCGAAAATAATGCCTATCCTGTGGCGGAATATATGAATGACCTTAAAGCTGAAGTGTTCCGCGGCAAACCGGATCTTTACCGCAGGAATCTGCAGCGTAATTATGTGGAATCCATGGTTGCACTGCTGAATGCCAAACCCTCGTCCGGTGCAGGCAGACCCGGCAGATCAGTTGCTGTTTCAGATAATTCCGATGTAAAAGCGGTTGTTCGCGGTGTACTGAACGAGCTGAAAAACGAACTTACTGCAAAATCAGGAGCAGATACCATTACCAAATACCATTATGATGACCTGGTATTCCGTTTGGAAAAAGCCCTTAATCCACGAAGCTGATGAAGTTTTTTCTTACAGTACTCACTTCCTTACTGCTGCTGATTTCATGCAGTACAGATGATGACGTGTGTACAGGAGGTGAAGGAACTCCCAGGGTAAAGATAAAATTTAAGACATTTGCCACGGGCAAGCCCCGCACACTTGATTCCGTGTTTGTGGCGGTGGATTACGGTTCCGGTCCTGTGACTGTAGTTCAGAATACGGTTAAGACAGACTCCCTGCTGTTGCCACTTCGTGTGGAGGACCTGCCTTTTACCGATATTTTCGTTGCGACATCCCGCACGGGTCCTGTGTCGCATGTACGCTTAAATTATACCACGAGCACAGAATATGTATCGCCGGCCTGCGGAATAAGGAGATTATATACTGGCCTGTCTGCAGACCTTCAGCAACCCGATCCTGTATTGGGAGTTGAAACTGCTCAAAATGAAATAGTAAATGAAAGCAAAACTCACCTTTTCCTTCTTTTTTAGTCTTTGTTCACTCGCTATTTCTGCGCAGATGGCGGAACCTGTGGAAAAATCAGGATGGAAGTACAGTCCCAATTTTGTTGTTGGGGTTGATGTGCTGGGTGCCGGACTTTCATTCTTCGGCGACCGAAAGGTGTTTCAGGGTTTTGTATCGTCAAGGCTGAAGAAGGAACTTCATGCGGTAGCCGATGCAGGGTTTGAAACAAACAGCTACATCAAGAACGGTTACGATGCTGAGGTAAGTGGTCCTTTCATAAAACTGGGTGCCTTATACAGGCTGATGAAGGATCCTGAAAACGCTCTGAACGGTTTTTATGTCGGGGGAAAGGCCGCAGCTTCATTTTACAGGCAGGAATACCGGTCCGTGCCTGTGAGGGGTTTCGGCGGAAGTTCGTCGTCCGTTGCTTTCCCGCCATCATCGCAATCCTCTTATTGGATTGAGGGTTATGCCGGCGGACGGGTGCAACTGTTTGACAGTAATTTTTATATTGATGTAAATGTGCAGCCCAAATATGTCCTGTATTCAACTACACAGGAAAATATTAAACCCATGATCATCCCCGGCTTCGGCCGCAGTTCCGGTAAATTTAACATGGGATATATGTGGAATATTGCCTATTCCTTCTGATTATTTCTCTTTGAAGTTTTTGGCAACTGCAAAATAGAGCTCAGCAAATTCTTTGGGTGGTGTTCCGGAATCAAAACTTTGGCTGTTGTACACTTTGCCCCCTGCAGTTATTTTAAGGTCCGCAGAAAAAGCTCCATCATAAAACCGCTTGGTAGTGGGTGATTTATAACTGCCGAGTCCTGACAGTTTCTCAGCGGAGAGCTGGTTGATAATGGCATTCCATTCCGCAGCGGACATTTTTTCATTTTTAACCTGTCTGTTTATTTCCACTATTTTGTTGGTAGGGGTGATGGTCACCATCCTTCGGGAGCCGCGGGTCATTTCCTCGAGTTCAATTTTCTGGATATTCAACCTGTTTGCAGTAGTGCTTACTGCTGTTTTATCTTTATTTTCAGGCTTCTTTTTCTGGGCACTGCACTGAAGCGTTATCAGCGAAAGAGCAAGGAGGAGGCTGGTTTTTAGGTGAGTCATAAAAATTCAGATTTTATATAAAATTATTCAAAAAAACACCTGTTTTATTTAAAATATGTGGTTTAACATTAAAAAAACCTGTATTTTCGCAAATCTTAAAAATAAATTTAATTTTTTATAAAAGTACAACAAATTATGAGTAAAAGGTCTTTACTGAAATCATTCTTTCTGTCAGCACTTTTCATGGGTGCTACAGCGACGCAAGGTCAGAAGCGGACGAAAGCTGATTCAGATGTAGTTATTTTTGGCAAAAAATACACCAATAAAGAGATTCAGGAAAATCCGGCGGTGATAAAGTGTGCTACTACTGAATATGAAGCCAGACTGCAGTCCAGTGATCCCAACAGGATGAATGATGCACAGTTTGAAGCCTGGCTGGCGCCCCTGGTGGAGAAGGCAAAAGCAGATAAATCCCAGAATAACGGAATTATTACCATTCCGGTAGTTGTTCACGTAATCCATAGTGGTCAGCAGGTGGGATTTCAGGCAAATATTAGTGACAATCAGGTGATTTCTCAGATTGAGGCCATGAACAACGATTTCCGGAAGGTTTTTGGGACCAGAGGTGAGAATTTTGACCCGGTAGGTGCTGATGTGATGGTTCAGTTCGCCCTGGCAAAGGTGGACCCCAACGGAAACCCTACCAATGGTATAGACCGCGTAAACCTTTGTCAGACTTCCTGGAACCCAGATGATGTTGATACAAAGGTGAAACCTCAGACAATATGGGATCCCAACTCTTATCTGAATATGTGGACCGTTAACTTTTCTATTCAGGGTCTCTTGGGTTATGCGCAGTTTCCAAGCGGTTCGGGCTTGGCCGGAATGCCCGGAAATGGCGGTGCTGCCAATTCTGACGGCGTTGTTGCAGGTTACAGATCTTTCGGAAGTTCTGATTATAATGACGGAACCTTCAACCTGATGCAGGGTTCTGATCTGGGCCGCACCATGACCCATGAAGTGGGCCACTTCCTTGGACTGAGACATCTTTGGGGCGACGGCGGCTGTACGGTAGATGATTTCTGCAACGATACACCAAACTCCTCCAGTGCCGGAAACGCTCAATATAACTGCAATGACTTCCAGGATTCCTGTCCCTCCAGTCCGGGATTGGATATGGTTCGTAACTATATGAACTATACCAATGATTCCTGCATGAATATCTTTACCAATGACCAGAAGGCCAGAATTGTGGCAGTAATGAACAATTCTCCAAGGAGAGCCTCGCTGAAAACTTCAACCAAAGATATTGCGATCCCACTTTTCCCAAATGACGCTGAAATTAAAATTGAAAATGTGTGTGGGGGTGCAGGTTGTGACGTGGTGACCAATCAGTTCAAACTGACTGTTTACAACCGCGGTACTTCTCTCCTGACTTCAGCTGCAATTAATTACAGTTATAATGGAGGTGCCAACCAAGTTTATAACTGGACGGGTTCACTCGCGCAGGATAAATTCAGCACAATAACAATAAGTTTACCTGCCGGTACCATACTCACTACGGTTACTGCCGGTATACAGACTGTAAACGGTGTTGCCGATCAGCGTGCTACAAACAATTCAGCTACAAAGTCATTTGGTTCGCCGGTATATCCTTTCAGCACAGTAGTTTTCAGACTTCAGCAGGATATGTATGGTGATGAAACCAGCTGGGAGCTGAGAAACGGTTCCGGTGCCATCCTTTATTCCGGTGGCCCATATTCAGACACATCCCCGTCCATTCCGGCTCTAATTACTGAGACCTGGAACCTTCCTTTAGATAACTGCTATACATTCCAGATTACGGACAGCTTCGGCGACGGCATCAACAGTGGATATGGTGCAGGCTACTTTGATTTGAAATCACAAGACGGTACTACTGTAATATACAGTGGTGGTTCTTTTGGCGACCAGGAAACAGTTCTTTTCAAACTTAGTTCAAACCTGGCTACTTCTGAAGCTGCCGCGGCAAAGTTTGAAGTGTATCCCAATCCGGCAAAGGATGTGCTGAACATTACAAAAGTATCCAACCGTGCGCTTTACTCTATATACAGCTCCATCGGGCAGGTAGTGGCCAGGGGCAAGCTACAGGATAATAAAGTAAATGTTTCCGGCCTGGCTGCAGGTGCTTATATAATTACCGTGGATGACGGTGATTTTTCCGGAAATGTTAAGTTTATAAAGAAGTAAATAACTTCCTTTCCAATATGAATATCCTCAAATTTTTTGAGGATATTTTTTTTGCCGATTATCAGGCATCAATTTACCTAAAGCCAGTCTGCGACATTATTACAGACATCTCAACTATGCAGAAGTATTGACAATGAGGTGGTTTTATGCTAAAGTTTTACTGGATTAAATGCGCCTAATTGTAAAAAATAATTAATTTTGTTCAAATTATTTAATGGAATCATGAAGAAACTATTTACGTTTATGGTTCTCCTGGGTTTGTCTTCCGGAACTTTTGCGCAGTGGAAGAAGGCACCAACTAAAGGAGACAGAGTAATAAATGCGCAGACAAAGGAGGAATTTTATGTGCTGGATATACAGCAGATTAAATCGCAGTTGATTAATGCGCAGGAATCCGGTAATTATGCTAAGCCGGTTGTTATTTCTATTCCGGTATTGGGTGGAAAGACCGAAAGGTTTAATGTGTACAGTGCACCGGTAGTTGTGAAAGAACTTGCGGACCAGTACGGTCTTGGTTCTTATGCCGGTGTAGGTATTGATGATCCTTCCAAACTGATCAGATTCAGTGTGGCAGGAGACGATTTTCAGTCCTCAATTGAGGCCAATGGTTATTACCAGTTTATATCTCCGGCCGATAAGTCCAAATCTCTGTTTAAGGTTCATCCAAAGACGGGCAGAACCGGGAATGACAGTTTCCTCTGTACTACTGAGGAGAACCCAATGGTGAAAAAGCAGATGGAACAGTTGTTTAATTCAGGTAAGTCTTTTGCTCATAACCCGGCAGATTTTGCCAAAAGTTCTGACAAAAAGTTCCGCACCCTAAGGCTGGCACTTTCTACTACAGCAGAATATACAAATTTCTTTGGAGGAGTAAGCCAGGCTCTTACACAGATGAATGCCACTCTTACAAGGGTGAATTTTGTATTTGAAAAGGATTTGGCGCTAAGACTGTTGCTTCAGAACTATCCACAGCTTATCTATACAAACCCAGCCACAGATCCTTACGATGCGTGGAACGCACCTGCACCTGGAGGTATGGATGCCTGGAACGGTCAGTTACAGCAAACGCTTACCAATGTGGTTGGCAATGCGAACTATGACATAGGTCACCTTTTCGGAAGTAACGGAGGTGGTGGAAATGCTGGTTGTATCGGATGTATCTGTATTAATCCGACTGCCGCAGTTCCCAACGGTAAAGGATCCGCGTACACCTCACCTGGAAGCGGCCAACCGATGGGAGATGCATTCGACATTGATTATGTAGCCCATGAAATGGGACATCAGCTTGCCGGAACACACACATTCACCCATCAGATTCAGGGTGGTGGAAGCAGCATGGAGCCGGGATCCGGATCTACCATTATGGGTTATGCCGGAATCACTAACCAAGATGTTCAGAACCAGTCTGATCCTTATTTCCATGCAATCTCCATTCAGCAGATCCAGAACAACCTGATGTCCAAGACGTGTGATATTGAGACCAATATAGCCAATAATCCACCGGTGATCGCCGCTTTGCCGTCTTATACCATTCCTAAAGGAACAGCATTTGTTCTTACGGCGAGTGCCACTGATCCGGAAAATGACCCAATGAATTATACCTGGGAGCAGTTTGATAATGGCTCATCCGCAACCACAGCTGCCAACCTTGGTACACTCACCACCGGGCCTTCGTTCCGCTCCATGCCTCCTACAACAAGTCCTACAAGATACTTTCCAAGACTGTCGTCTGTACTTGCAGGAGTTCTGAACAACAGTAACAACCTTTGGGAAGCTGTCTCCACGGTTGCGAGACCTCAAACCTTCCGTGTGACAGTTCGCGATAACCATCCGATATCCAACCAGCAGCAAACTCAGTTTGCCCAGCAAAGTATTACCGTTGGGGATGCAGGACCTTTCCGTGTGACATCGGTTACCGGCTACAACAATATAGCTGGTCCTTTAACCTGGGACGTAGCGTCTACCAATGCGGCTCCATATAATGTAGCCAATGTAAAAATTGATTATACTACAAATGATGGAACCACATGGGTAACTCTGCTGGCTTCCACACCTAATGACGGTTCGGAAAATGTTGTGTTTACCGGTATCCCTACGGGCTCCAACGTAAAAGTTCGTGTAAGTGCTGTTAATAATGTATTTTATGCAGTAGGTTCGTTACAGATTGGCCCGTTGGCGGCTTGTGACGGAACTGCGCCTACCGGTGTATCTGTGTCCGGAATTTCCGGCTCAGGTGCTACAGTAATGTGGACGGCCATGAACGGTGCTACTTATGAAGTGCGTTACAGAATTGTGGGATCACCAACATGGACTACGGTAACAACTGCCAATCCAACAGTAACCCTTTCCGGACTGCAGCAGAATTCAAACTATGAAGTACAGGTAAATGCGACCTGCAGCGGAACCCCGGGACCTTTCAGTGCGTCGGTTAACTTCTCAACCACAGTAGTTACATATTGTCCGGCAGCTGCGCAGAATACCCTGTATGAATATATTTCAAATGTGACGCTTGCCAATGTGAATAATACTTCTGCAAACAGTACTTATACCAACTATACGACTAATCCGGCGCTGCAGATTAATCTGGCACAGGGTAACACGTATACCCTTTCTGTAACGAAAGCCTGGCTAAACAACGTTCCGGATTATGATGCGGTATCTGCGTGGATTGATTTTAACATGAATGGCACCTTTGAGGATGCCGAGAGGGTGATGACTTCTCCCGTAAGTAATACAGCGGTGGTTACTGCCAGTTTCACGGTTCCGGCTACGGTTGTGACAGGACAACCGTTGCGAATGAGGGTAATCAATATATATGCAGGTGCATCCAATGCAGGTGCGATACTTACCAACCCATGTGCAAATCCAGGTTACGGCGAAGTAGAGGATTATAATGTAGTTGTAACTGGAGCCATGGCCACCAGTGAAGTACAGGATTCAGGAGTAAAGATTTATCCTAACCCTGCTACAGATGTACTGAATATTACTAAGGTTTCAGACCGTGCGCTGTACCAAATCCATAATATGGTAGGACAGCTGGTTAGCGGTGGACAGATCAAGCGTAATCAGGTTAACGTTGCAGGTCTTACAGTAGGTACCTATATTATTACGGTAACGGATGGAGATCTTAAGATGAGCACCAAGTTCATCAAGAAATAAGACACTTTAATGATAACAATCCCCTCCGAATTTGATTTGGAGGGGATTTTTTTTGGTCTGAAAGCCGTTTTGCTGAAAGAATACGTAAAAATGTTGAAACTGGCTTTAAACTTTAAAAAAATATCAGGACTTATGCAATAACTTCTAAAAAAATCTTAGATTTGTAGATAATATAGAAATAGTGTTATTATGAAAAAACTTTTATTAATGCTGATCTTAGGGTTTATGGCCCAGGTTAGTGGTCAGGGCACGCCGTCACCCTTACCCTATAGCCAGCCATTCACCACTAACGATTTTACTTTCGTTGGCGCACAGGCTAACAAGTGGGCACATGGATCCGCAGCAGGTAATCCTGCCGATGCGATCTATATTTCCAACGACAACGGTGTTACCAATGAGTATACCAATAACTCCACCAGTGTGGCGCATGCTTACAAGGATTTGATTATCCCTGCGGGTTCTACAGTTGCTACGCTGTCATTTGACTGGCGGGCAAATGGTGAATCCTGCTGTGATTACCTGCGGGTATGGCTGGTTCCTTCAACCTTTACACCCACAGCAGGTACACAAATTACTGCCGGTGCCGGACGGATACAGCTAGGCGGTAATATGAATATGCAGTCCACTTGGCAAAACTACTTTAACACCAATGTAGCCATCAACACCTTCGCTGGTGCTAATATGAGGCTGGTTTTTGAGTGGAGAAATGACGGAAGTTTAGGTACTGCGCCGGCCGGAGGGATAGATAATGTCAATTTTGCCATTCCGACATGTGTTGTTCCAGGCAACCCGAACGTAACCAACCTTACACCTAATTCCGCAACCCTTAACTGGACAGCACCTTCACCAGCACCGGCTAACGGTTATCAATATTATCTAACCACTACCAATACACCGCCTACAGCAGCTACAGTTGGAACCGCGGTTACAGGTACCAGTGTGAATCTTCCTTCGCTGATTCCGGGTACAACCTATTACTGGTGGGTGCGAGCGATCTGTTCATCTACGGACAGTAGTTTCTGGGTTGCCGGTCCTGAATTCACTCCGGGACAGATAGGCTCAGGTACAGCAAATCAAGGGTTTCTTCCTGTATATTCATGTTATGGATACAGCTATTCGCAGCAAATTTATACAGGTGCAGAAGTTACAGCAGCTCTCGGAGCTAATAATGTTATAACTAAAGTGCGTTTCAAAGTGTCTTCACCCGCTTCAACTCAGGCCAATTATAACCAGTGGGTTGTTTACATGGGAAATACCACGCAGGCCAACTTTGCAACCACAACTTCCTATGTGCCTCTAAACCAAATGATGCAGGTTTATACAGGTACGCTTCCAAATATGGTGGCCGGTACGTGGGTGGAACTTACTCTCAACGTTCCATTTGTATGGGATGGAGTAAATAATATAGTTATTGCTGTGGATGAAAATTCTCCCGGTCTTTCATGTACTGCTAACTGGGGAAGTTATACAGCCGGAACTAACAGAGGTATATTGTATAGAAGTGATTCAGTGAATCCTGATCCTGCTTCACCACCTTCAGCAAGTTCCAGATATTCTGCCATTCCGCAAGTTCAGTTTGTAGGTGAGCCACTACCTGCATGTACGGCTGCAGCGCCAACGAATGTTATGGCTAGTGGACTTACCAGTACGACTGCCAACTTATCGTGGATGCCTGCTCTAGGTGCAAGTTATGTGTTGCAATGGAGACAAGTCGGTTCGCCTACCTGGAATACTGTAACTCCGGCTCCGGTGAACAGTTTCCATGTTCTAACAGGTTTACAGGAACAAACGCAATATGAATTCAGGGTAGCTTATGTGTGTAGTGGTACGCAGGGTGCTTTTGCCGGACCTATTCAGTTCACGACCCCGGCTATGTCCTACTGTACGTCTGCGCCTACCAGCACAACGCCTTACGAGTATATCTCCAATGTAACCGTTAACGCAATCGGAGCGCCGGCAATGGTTTCCAATTCAACCGGTACCGGTGGTGTATATACGGACTATACAAATGATCCTTCACGTCTCGTAAGACTGGTGATCGGTACTTCAGGTAACACTGTTTCCGTTTCCAAAGCATGGCTAGGAACAAATTATGCAGCGGGAACGGGTGTTTGGATTGACTTTAACAGAAATGGAACTTTCGAAGCTTCTGAAAGAGTTCTTAACTCACCATCAAATACCACTACACCTGTAAATGCAACGTTTACAGTTCCTAACCCACCAGGATCCTATGTTGGACCACTGAAAACCAGAATGAGGGTAATACTTCAGGAAGGAGGAAATCCAAATGCCTGCGGTGGATTTACGTGGGGAGAAGTTGAGGATTATAATGTGGAACTGGTGGAACCAATCCCATGTACTTCGGCTGCGCCACAAGGACTGTCAGCAAGTAATGTAGGACCTGTTTCTGCGACACTTTCCTGGATTCCTGCATCGGGAGCAGCTTATGTGCTGGAATGGAGAGAAGTAACGAACCCGGTATCACCGTGGACCACTGTTACTCCTGCACCTGTAAACAGTTTCCATGTTCTTACCGGTCTTCAGGAACAGAAAACCTATGAATTCCGTGTTGCTTACGTATGTAGCGGAACTCAGGGAGCTTACAGTGCACCATTCCAGTTTACAACACCGCCGTTGAACTGGTGTAGCGCGGGATCGACCACCACACCGGTTGATGAACATATTACGAATGTAACAGTGACACCAACCGGTTTCCCGATCAGTGCACCAATGGTGAACAACTCCGGACCAAGTACTTATACTGACTACTATTTAGATCCTGCCAAACTGGTAACTCTTGTTCTTGGATCTACAGGAAACACTATTTCAGTTGAAAAAGGATGGGTTAACGCACCGTCCAACGTGGCTGTTTCTGCCTGGATCGATTTTAACAGAGATGGTATCTTTGATACTGCAGAACTTGTTCTTAACACTGCTTCAAGCCAGATCACTCCGGTATCAACTACATTCGCAGTGCCTGCCGTAGGTTATGCAAGTCCTTACAATACCAAAATGAGGGTAATTGCCAGACTTACCACTGTGCCGACGGCTTGTGGAACATTTAACTATGGCGAGGTTGAAGATTATCCGGTACGTCTGGTTGAGCCGATTCCTTGTAACAACGCTGCACCTCAGAACGTAGTGGTGTCCGGAATTACACACAACACTGCAACCGTTACGTGGACACCTGATCCGGGAGGTGCAACTTACATTGTACAGTACAAACCTGTTGGTGCAGCCAACTGGACCGGTCAGATTCCTGTTACTTATCTTACAGGTACGTATACCATTCCTAACCTGACGCCTTCAACACAGTATATTGTACAGGTTGTAGCACTTTGTGACAACGTACCGGGAGCACCAACGGAAGTTCCGTTTGAAACCAAGTGTGATCCTGAGCCACCTACTAACTTTACTGTAACTTCAATAACACCAAACAGTGCCTTAGTTTCATGGAATCCGGTTCCGACTGCTTCCTATGTACTTCAGTACCGTGAGGTTGGTGCCGCTACCTGGACCACAGTTACCGTAACAGGTACATCGTATTCACTAACAGGTCTTAACCCGTATACCACTTATGAAGTACGTGTTGCTTCGGAATGTTCAGGTGCAGTTAATCCTTATACTACACCACAGGTGTTTACTACATTGCCAACCTGTGAGATGGCGCCGATCGGTCTTACCGTAACCAATATTACCATGACACAGGCGCAGGTAGACTGGAACGCGTATCCGGGAGCGACCTATGTGCTGAGATGGAGAAAGGTTGGTTCTTCAGGATGGAATACACAAAACCTTACTGTCAATACATACATCATTACAGGACTGTTTGAAGAAACTCAGTATGAAGTTCAGATTGCAAACGTTTGTGGCGGAACTACCCAACAGTTCACACATCCTTATGTATTTACAACTCCAGGACTGATGTACTGTGATATGACAGCTGCAAGTTCAGCTGCGGAACATATTTCAAATGTTAACGTGAGACCGGCAGGCGGAACAGAAATGAACAGTGATTCTGATGCATCAGGCTATACCAGCTATGTGAATGATATCACAAGACATATCCTTCTGGTTCAGGGATCTACCGGTAACAGGATTTCCATCAGCAAGGAATGGGCAAATACCCAGTATAACGAAGCTGTAACTGTCTGGATTGACTTCAACAGAGACGGAGTATTCTCCAACAGTGAAAGAATCCTTATTGCTCCGGCCAACCAGAATACGCCGGTTACAGGCACCTTCTCCGTACCGGCAGATGCTTATGTAAGCCTTACAAATGACAAATATGTTGTTATGAGGGTAGCGATGAGCAGAGACGGATCTCCAGAGATGTGTTCAACCTTTGCCAATGGTGAAGTGGAAGATTACCGTGTAAGGATTACGAAGGCAATGCCTATCAACATCATGGATCCTACCCAGATCAACGTTTATCCTAACCCTGTTAAAAATACACTCTTCATAACTAAGGTGAAGGACGGTGCCAAGTACAATGTGTACAGCGCAATCGGACAGCTTATACAGAGCGGTATCGTTATCGGTAACAAGATAGACGTAAGTAAACTGATCAATGGAGTGTTTGTGATTGACATCACCGACACCAACGGACAGGCAGTACAGAAAAAATTCATTAAAGAATAATTGCTGGTCCTAATAAGTGAAGCCCTCAGAAATGAGGGCTTTTTTATTGGTCAAGTGTGTAGCCTGGAATTGGTTTTTACGTTTTAAAAAATAAGAAGGAGGTGACCAAGCGTCATCTCCTTCTTTTAATATAAACTCTTTTACTATGATTTCGCTTCTGCCAGCTGTGATATCACCTTCTCTGTTTCGGTTTCAAGCTCTGTTAAGCCTTCATTGTTATGAATTACAAAATCAGCCAGTTTTAGCTTGTCCTTTTCCGGGAGCTGCCGGTCCATAATGGCTTCTATTTCCCGGTAGGTTTTTCCGTCGCGGTCCATTACCCTTTTCATCCTGATGTTGTCTTCTGCGGTAACCAGTATGGTATTGTCGCATTCTTTATTCAGTCCCAGTTCAAAAAGCAGGGCCGTTTCCTTAAAAAGGAGCGGGCTATGATGCCGGCCTTTCCACGTTTCAAAATCCAGACGAACGGCGGGGTGAATCAGGCCGTTCAGGCCATCAAGCAGGGTGTCGTTGCCGAATACCTTGCCGGCAACCACTTTGCGGTTGTACCTGCTGTCGCTGTCGTAAGCGGTGGGACCCAGCAGTTCTATAATTTGTTCCTTAAGTCGGGGGTCGTCATTTACGATTTCCTTTGCGCGGATATCTGAGTAGTATACAGGGTAACCCAATCCTTCAATGAATTTCGCTACTGTACTTTTACCGGAACCAATACCGCCGGTAAGGCCAATGATCTGGGGCTCGGGTTCGGGCGAGGCGGTTCCGCCATCGTTAGTGTCCATAAATTTGCTTTTAAATTATTTCAAAGATATACAATTCTGATTTTGTTGAGCCGGAACTAACCAGGCTGCTTAATATCCGAATACATCATTCATCGTAAATGTTTCGTCCAGACGGACCCCTTTTTCGGTCATCTTTAAGCTGGCCAATTCGTTATGGGCATCATGTTCAAAAAATAGAAGATATTCGTTATCTATACATTTCTGCAGGAATTTAGCCTTTTCCTCCAACGTCAGCAGGGGCCGTGTATCGTAGCCCATAACATAAACCTGCGGTATATGTCCGGCGGTAGGAATAAGGTCTGCGGCGAAGACAATTGTTTTTTCCTGATATTGAATTACAGGGAGCATCTGCTTTTCCGTATGCCCATCCACAAAGATGACATCCATTTTAAGGTCCGGTGCGAAACCGTAGTTGCCGCTGGTGGGAGTAGGCAGAAAACGCAGCTGACCGCTTTCCTGCATGGGCATGATGTTTTCCTTCAGGAAGCTGGCTTTTTCGCGCGCATTAGGTTCTGTAGCCCATTTCCAGTGTTCTTCATTGGTCCAGTATTCGGCGTTTTTAAAGGCAGGCTGATAGCCCGTGCGGTCATCATTCCATTCTATGGCGCCGCCACAATGGTCGAAGTGCAGGTGGGTGAGGAACACATCGGTAATATCTTCACGAATAAAACCATACTTCTTCAGGTTTTTATCAAGGGTATCATCTCCCCAAAGTGAGTAATGCCCAAAAAATTTTTCGTCCTGCTTGTTACCAAGTCCGCAGTCTATCAGGATCAGTTTTTTACCGTCTTCTACCAGCAGCGAACGGGTGCCAAGCTCAATCAGGTTATTCTCATCGGCGGGGTTGGTTTTTTGCCAAATGGACTTTGGGACGACGCCAAACATAGCACCGCCGTCCAGTTTAAATTTTCCGCACTGTATAGGATATAATTTCATTTTTTTACTTTATAATTTCTAAAATACAATTTTTCAATATTCTGAACGCAAAGATTACAACTGTTTTAAAAGTTCTGACTAAAGTCAGAGACCGGAAAGGTGCCGGCGCTTAGCAGAGGCTATCTTATAGTCTGTCTGCAATTCTTTTCATACCATCTTTAACCAGAGATGGATGAAAATTGAGTATCAGGGCTAATTTGCAGCCCGTAATTCTAAGGTAGTTCAGTAACTGAAAATCATGATAACTATTGATTTCGGGTACTGGTTTAATTTTATCATTGTGGTCATTGCGAGTAAACAGGCTTAGCATCTTTCATCTTCTCCGCAACCTTTCTTGAACTTTCTTCCGGAGACTCCTGCAGTTCTTTAATGATATTCTTAAAATCAGTTTCTTTTCTGTTTTGCGACGATTTAGAAGCGATATGAATTTCGGTGGGAAAGATATTGATTCCGAACGCTTCTTTCATCTCATTTCGAATACTTGCCTCGCCAATGTTTTCAGCAAACATCGGACATTTTTGCTGTTTCTCGTATTTGTAGGTAAGTTTGTGCAGATGAAGGTAAAGTTCGTCATCGGTCATCAGTTTTACAGTTCCGCGAATTTGTACGGCTTCATAATTCCAGGTGGATACGTTTATGTGGTCATACCATGATGAGGAGATATACGCATTTGCGCCTAAAAAGTCACATAGGACTTCATCGCCGTCCCTTAACACTTTTGCCTGATGATTTCCATTCGATACGTGCGTTTCCAGATAGAAATCCTTTCCTGATTCGTTAAGTAAAAACATGGAATGGGTTGCCCAAAGTTTTTCTTTGTTTGAAATAAGCGTAGCGAAGCCGTTATCGCTGATGATTTGCTTCATCAGTTCGCGGTCTTCGCTCTTATATATCTTTGGGATGTACATTTGTCAATGGCAATTGCTTTTCTGCAACTCCAGAACTGCCTTGTCCTGATTTCCTAACTCAATCGATTTTTCAAAATCCTTACAGGCGTCGTCTTTTTTATTTTGATATAATAGTATTTTTCCTCTTTCAGAATATGCAATAAAATCATTTGTTTTATCGGCATAAATTGTAAAATCATTTATCGCATCATCATTTCTGCCAAGTCTTATCTCTAACGAAGCTTTATTAAAGTAATTTTTTGGGTAAAAGTCCGGATCAATTAAAATTGCTTTATTTAAGTCGTTTAATGCTAATTCATTCTTTCCAAGTTCACTATAAGCATACGCTCTTAAAGTGAATAATTTAACATCGTTATTTCCTAGTCGTTCTGAATTTTCAAAATCAGAAACTGCTTTTTGATAGTCTTTAATTAAGTTATAACACAAACCTCTTCCAAAGTAGCCTTCAGCTTTTCGCTGATTGTTATCAATCCCTATTGTAAATACTTTAATAGCTTCATCAAAATTTTGATTGGCCATTTCCGCCTTACCTTTTACTATATAATTTTCTTTCGGTTGAGAATTGCAAATCATTGAGAAGAGGAAAGTTATTAATAATAGTATATTTTTCATAATGATGAATTAAAATAGCTCATCCCTTCGTCGTGGTACGACAATATTTAGATGTTTATAAGCTTTCTCTGTCACCTCCCGTCCGCGTGGTGTGCGGATCATGAACCCTTCCTGAATCAGGAACGGCTCATAAACTTCTTCCAGGGTTTCCGGATTTTCGCCGATTGATGTAGCCAGTGCCGAAATTCCTACCGGTTTTCCCCGGAAATTCTCGATCATTACCCGCATTATTTTATTGTCCATATCATCCAGGCCAAATTCATCAACATTCAATGAATTGAGCGCGTATTTTGTGATCTCAATTTCTATCTCACCATTGCCTTTTATCTCCGCAAAATCCCGCACTCTTCTAAGCAAAGCGTTGGCAATCCTGGGAGTTCCTCGGCTTCTGCGTGCTATTTCCAGGGCTGCATCTTCATAAATTTTAACTCCAAGTACCCGCGCGCTCCTCTCAATAATCATTCCCAGCAATTCAATGGTATAATACTCCAGCCTGGACTGTATTCCAAACCTGGCGAGCATTGGCTTGGTAAGCATACCGCTTCTTGTGGTGGCACCGACGAGAGTAAAGGGATTGAGGCCGATCTGTACGCTGCGGGCATTGGGCCCGGTTTCCAGCATAATGTCTATTTTATAATCTTCCATCGCTGAATACAGATATTCTTCAACGATAGGGGAAAGGCGGTGAATCTCGTCAATGAAAAGCACATCATTTTCTTCCAGGTTGGTCAGCAGTCCCGCCAGGCTTCCCGGTTTATCCAGCACGGGTCCGGAGGTGATTTTACAGCCTACTCCAAGTTCATTTGCTATAATATTTGCCAACGTTGTTTTTCCCAGTCCCGGCGGGCCGTGAAGCAGCACGTGGTCCAGCGCTCCACCACGGTTTTTGGCTGCAGCTACGAAGACTTCCAGATTGTCCAGTGTTTTTCGCTGCCCGGCAAAGTCCTGAAAACTCTGGGGCCGGATTTTCTCCTCCTGCAGCAGTTCATCATCTGAAAAATTATCCTTATCAGGATGTAAAAAATCGGGCATACCTCAGTTTTGTATATCTTCAAAGATAATAATTTTAGGTGGAATCTCTTAAACATTGGGGCGTCCGTCATGGCTTGTTCTTCCTAAAATCTTTGCCGGCTTATCTATTAATCTTAAATTTACAGATATGAAACTTATTGGACCTTTTAAACAGATCATCACCCTAGCCAACCTCCCGTTACGTGGAAAACTGGCTGATGAGCAACTGCAGATTATAGAAAACGGAGGGATTTTGGTGAATGAAGGTGTCGTGGAGGAGGTGGCTTCTTTTCACGACCTTTCACAAAAATTTCCGGATGCTGAAATTGAGCCTGTAGCAGGCACACAGGTTTGTCTGCCGGCCTTTGCCGACTGTCATACGCATATCTGTTTTGGCGGAAACCGCGCCAATGACTTCGCCATGCGTAACGCAGGCAAAAGCTATCTTGAGATTGCTGAAAGTGGCGGCGGAATCTGGAGTTCCGTTCAGCACACCAGATCAGCAGTTGAAGAGGAATTGATAACAAGCACACTGGAAAGAGTGAATTTTCTGCTGTCACTCGGCATCACTACGATAGAAATCAAATCAGGTTATGGTCTGGATGCAGAAAATGAGCTGAAGATGCTGCGCGTCATCAGGAAAGTTCAGACAATGACTGAAGCTACGCTTATTCCAACCTGCCTGGCCGCGCATCTTAAGCCGCGCGATTTTGAGGGCAGCAATTCAGATTACCTAAATTATATTACAGATACGATTTTACCATTGGTTAAGGAGGAAAAACTCGCCAAGCGTGTAGATATCTTTATTGAGAAATCGGCCTTCCAGCCTGAAGAAGGTCGTGATTTCCTTTTAAAAGCGAAGGAACTGGGTTTCTATATCACGGTTCATGCGGATCAGTTTACGCCGGGCAGTTCCAGAATTGCAGTTGAAGTGGGTGCAAAATCAGCAGACCATCTGGAAGCTACTGCTGATGACGACATTGCATTTTTGGCAAATTCTGAAACGGTAGCAGTTGCGCTGCCTGGTGCCAGTCTTGGCCTGGGTGAAAAATTCACACCAGCCCGCAAGATCCTTGATGCAAACGGTATCCTGGCCATCGCTTCCGACTGGAATCCCGGCTCTGCGCCCATGGGTAATCTGGTGACTCAGGCGTCCATATTAGCCGCCTTTCAAAAACTGTCTACCGCCGAAGTCTTAGCCGGCATGACTTTCCGCTCTGCCTATGCATTGGGTCTTGAAGACCGTGGAAAGCTGGAAAAAGGGATGAAAGCTGATTTTGTGACCTACAAAACGGATAATTTTCAAAATGTACTTTACCGCCAGGGAAGTTTAGAGGCGGAAACTGTATTTGTGAACGGAAAAAGGATTGGGAATGATTAAGCAAAAAAACAGTATTTGGCAGGGACGCTTTGATGGCGATGAAGCCCTGCAGCAAAGGATCTGGCAGCGGGTTTCACTTCAGAACAGTTATGATGAGATTTCACCTAAAGATTTCGTTTTGCATGGATTTGCGGTAGACGAAGGTGTTCGACGTAACAAGGGTCGGGTTGGAGCCGCGCTGGCACCGGAAGTTATACGTAGAAATATGGCTAATTTCCCGGTGGTAAAACCCGATTTTTCGTTAAAGGATTTTGGTGATGTTGCATGTGCTTCTACCCTGGAAGCAGCCCAGGCTGAATTGGCAGCAAAGACATCTTCTGTTTTAGCAAACGGTGGACGTTCCGTGGTACTGGGCGGAGGACACGAGGTTACCTATGCCCATTTTTCCGGCCTGCGAAAAGCTTTTCCTGATAAAAAAATCGGCATTATAAATATCGATGCCCATTTTGATAACCGGGAGCCGGAGGCAGGTATAGGTCCAAGTTCAGGTACAGGTTTCTGGCAGATCGCGCAGGAAGGCGCAATGCATTCACTTCATATCGGGATACAGCGAAATTCCAATACACTGAAACTTTTTGATACCGCTCACCAATACGGCATGCATTATATAACAGCAGACGAAATTTTCTTCGAAAACCTGCCCGGTATTTATGAGAGAATTGATGATTTGGCGAACAGTGCAGATGTCATTTATCTCACTATCTGCATAGATGTCTTTAATGCGGCAATAGCACCGGGAGTTTCAGCTCTGGCTTACAGCGGAATTTTTGCTGATGCTGCGTTCATGCATTTCTACAGACATATACTTCAAAATAAAAAGCTGCTTGCGCTGGATGTTGCTGAAGTTAATCCGGCACTGGATCCTGATCAGAGAACAGCGCGGCTTGCAGCTTCGCTCGTAAATGAATGGCTGATGAGCTAAGGCATCAGTTTTGAAGCATAATTGATAGCTGACGAACAGCTGAGCCAGCAAAATAAAAAAATGACAAAAGAAATACAGAATAAACTGAAAAGTGCCGAGAGGTCTTTTCAGGATTGGAAAACAGTTTCCTTCAGTGAACGGAAAAAGCTGTTTACGAGACTTGCGAAACTTCTGGACAGGGATTCGGAAGATTTGGCAAAAATTATCACTGAGGAGATGGGCAAACCTATCTCACAGGCGGTTGCCGAAGTGGAAAAGTGTGCTCTGATGACGCGCTACTACGCAAACGCTGAGAATGTCCTGAAGCCGGAGAAGGTAGAGACCGAATTCCGGATATCTGAAATCCATTATGCGCCTAAAGGTGTGATTCTGGGAGTAATGCCGTGGAATTTCCCGTTTTGGCAGGTTCTCCGCTTTGCCGTACCTACGATTTTGGCGGGCAACACAGTGGTGGTTAAACATGCGTCCATCTGTTTCGGCAGTGGTAACGCTATTGAAAAGCTCTTTCTGGAGGCAGGTTTTCCTAAAGCTGTCTTTCAGAATCTGGAGGTTGGTCATGAGGTCGTGAAGGAACTTTTGGAAAACAGTATCGTAAAGGCCGTAAGTCTTACGGGTAGTGAAGGTGCCGGTGCTGAGGTTGCTGCTACTGCCGGTAAGTATATTAAGAAATCACTGCTGGAACTTGGCGGCTCGGATGCCTTTATAGTGCTGGACGATGCAGATTTGGAATCCGCGGCAGTCAGTGCTGCAAAGGCCAGGTTGGCCAACTGTGGTCAGGCCTGTAATGCAGGTAAGCGCTTCATCATCCAAAAAAAAATTGAAAAAGATTTTATGCCACTCTTTATTAATGAGTACAGAAAGTATGTGCCGGGAGACCCTATGGATCCTGAAACTGAGATCGCAGGAATGGCCAGGCCGGATCTTGCTGATGAACTGGAGAAGCAGTACACAACCGCATTGGAAAACGGGGCAGAGATCATTCTGCCATTAGAAAGAATTTCAGAGACCGCTTTCATGCCCGGGCTTATTAAGGTGAAGACCGGTAATCCGGTGCTGCAACAGGAACTTTTTGGGCCACTGGGGATGGTTATGACCGCGAAAAACGACAAAGAAGCATTAGAGCTTGCCAATGATATCCCTTTCGGACTTGCGAACTCTGTTTGGACAGCAGACCGGAAAAGACAGAAATTCTTTACAGATCACCTGGAATCCGGTACCGTAAGCATAAACCGGGAAACCAGTTCGGATCCGAGGCTGCCCTTTGGCGGCGCCAAATCTTCAGGTTATGGAGTTGAACTTTCTTTGCTTGCGCTGAAGGAGTTTGTAACTGTGAAAACGGTAGTAGGAGAGTAGCTGACCGGAGACGTACATATATAAAAAGAGAAAGCGTCTTAAAAAAGACGCTTTCCTGTTTATTGTAAAGTGTAAACTTACTTAAGTTCTACTTCAGCACCTGCTTCTTCCAGTTGCTTCTTAAGAGCTTCAGCTTCGTCTTTAGAGACACCGGTTTTGATTGGAGCAGGAGCTCCGTCTACCATATCCTTAGCTTCTTTAAGACCAGCACCTGTAAGATCTTTTACCAATTTAACTACAGCAAGTTTGGAAGCACCCGCAGCTTTAAGGATAACGTCGAATTCCGTTTTCTCTTCAGCAGCTTCAGCACCACCACCTGCAGCCATTACTACAGCAGCAGCAGCTGGCTCAATTCCGTACTCATCCTTAAGGATAGCAGCTAATTCATTTACGTCTTTTACAGTAAGGTTTACAAGCGTTTCCGCTAAGTTTTTTAAATCTGACATTGTGATAATGTTTTAAATGTTGAACGATTATGTTGTTTTGAGTGTGTATTATTCAGCAGCAGGAGCATCAGTTCCTTCTGCAGCTTCCGGAGCAGCAGCAGTTTCAGCGGCTGGAGCTTCGTCAGCAGGAGTTTCTTCAGCAGCATCAGCACCTTCAGCTTTGTTCTGTAATGCAGAAACAAGTCTTTGAATTGGTGACTGAAGCAATCCGATGATTTCTCCAAGCATTTCTTCTTTGGATTTGATGTTTGCCAGGGTTTCCAGGTTTTCATCACCTACATAAACAGTTTCCTGTACATAAGCAGACTTAAGGGCAGGAGTTGCATCCTTTTTTCTGAAATCCTTAATCAGCTTTGCAGGTGCGTTTGCTGTTTCGGCCACCATAAGAGCGGAGTTTCCTTTGAATGTCTGAAACATTTCAGAGAAGTCCACTTCCATTGATTCCATCGCTTTCTGCAGAAGTGTGTTTTTCACCACTTTCACGCTGATGTTGTTCTTAAATGCCTGTCTTCTAAAATCTGACGACTTTGCAGCATTCAAGCCTTCAAGATCTGCTACATAAACCACTTTCGCGTCCTGCAGAAGGTCTTTTATTTCTTGTATTACTAATACTTTATCTTCTTTAGTCATTGTATTTCAGATTTTAGTTTACAGATTTAGTATCAATTGCAATCCCGGGGCTCATAGTGGAAGACATATAGATGCTCTTCACGTAAACACCTTTGGCTGCAGTAGGCTTAAGTTTGATAAGCGTCTGAAGCAGTTCAACCGCATTTTCCTTAATCTTAGCAGGCTCAAAAGATACTTTTCCGATGGCTGCATGTACGATACCGTACTTGTCTACCTTGAAATCAATCTTACCGGCTTTAACCTCTGCAACAGCTTTGGCTACATCCATTGTTACTGTACCGGATTTAGGGTTCGGCATAAGACCTCTTGGTCCAAGTACTCTACCTAAAGGTCCCAGTTTACCCATAACAGACGGCATAGTTACAATAACGTCAACGTCTGTCCAGCCTTCTTTTATTTTCTGTAAATATTCGTCAAGACCTACATAATCTGCACCTGCTTCTTTAGCTTCAGCTTCTTTGTCCGGAGTTACAAGAGCAAGAACTTTAACATCCTTACCGGTACCGTGTGGAAGGGATACCACACCTCTTACCATTTGGTTTGCTTTTCTTGGGTCTACTCCCAGGCGAACAGCAATGTCCACAGATGCATCAAATTTTGCAGTATTTACTTCCTTTACCAAAGCAGATGCTTCTTCAAGGTTGTAGATTTTGTTCTTTTCAACTTTGCTAAACGCTTCCTTTTGTTTTTTAGTCAATTTTGCCATTTTCAGTAAGTATTAAGCGTTTGTTGGTTTCTGTCCTGTTACTCTTAAGCCCATAGACCTAGCTGTACCCGCTACCATAGTCATTGCGGAATCCATTGTGAAACAGTTTAGATCCGACATTTTATCTTCGGCGATTTTCTGTACCTGAGCCCATGTTACGGAACCAACCTTGTTACGGTTAGGCTCTCCGGATCCGGACTTCACTTTTGCTGCGTCCATCAGCTGGATGGCTGCAGGAGGCGTTTTAATTACGAATTCAAAGGATTTATCTTCGAAAACTGTAATTACAACAGGCAAAACCTGTCCCGGCTTATCCTGAGTTCTACCGTTGAACTGCTTACAAAACTCCATGATGTTCACACCTGCAGAACCCAAAGCCGGACCTACTGGTGGAGACGGGTTAGCTGCGCCACCCTTCACCTGAAGCTTTACCATTTTAAAGACTTTTTTAGCCATTTTTTGTTTTTAAAAAATTAGTAATTTATGAATGTGGAAGCATTTATAAATCCGCTAAGCGGTTGTCTCACAAAACCACTTAACATTTCGGACTGCAAAATTAAGAATTATTTTTGATATAGCAAGCGTAAACTGTTGATTTTAAGAAAGAATTTTGCGCTCTTCTATTTTCACTGGAATTAGAAAATATTGTATTTTAACGATAATCCTACATCCGATGTTTTGATGTCGGTAAAATAGGTGGTTGAACTCGAGCGGAAAGGTGCATAAACCAATTCACCCATAAGTCGTTTATGGCGGTAACCAACGCCTAACAAAAATGAAGTTGCAGAACCTGACTGCAACTCGCGCTCTTGCGAATTAACGCCCAGGCTGCCTTCAAAGTCTGTCTTAATCTGATAAGCAAGTGTGGCAAACATTGAATTGGAATTGTTGAAGTAATTATAATATCGGAAACCAAGGGGTATCTCCAGTGTTGAAGTTGTAAGCTGAATAGTTTGTGTGTGTGGTGCAACATCGTACACCCGCACAAATTCATTTTTATACTGATAGTATTTAGGTGCTGCGATTATGGAAAAGGACTGTTTGTTAAAGGGCAGGAAATATTCCAGTTCAATACCGAACTTCGGAACCAGTTGGGACTCCATACTAATATTATCCAGGTAGTAGATTGGGCCGTTAAATGAGGTTTTTAACATATGCGCTTCCGCTACAACGTTAACTGCAAATCTGGATTTTCTCGTTCCGGAAGATTCCACTTTGTTGCAGTCATTGTTGTATGTGTCAAAAAGTTGCTTTAGGGATGTTGTACTGTATTGGGCGGTGTTATAATTGGTTCCTGAGCAATTCAGTAAACTGGCAAGTTGCTCACGGTATGTATTTACAGTCTGTAGATCATTCTTATCATTGTAATATCTGCGGTAAAGTAACTGTTTCGGTTGTTCACCGGGAGCAGCATAGAAATATTTCGGTGTACCTTTATAGTAAGAATACAAGTTTAGTTTTCCCTCCGACAACTGTTTCAGAAAAACGGTTTGTTTCTCCGGACTGAAGTCGGGATTTTGATCAATTTTGCCGAGGTCTTTTTCGTAGTTACTGATGTCCACTGTAAATCTGCGGAATACGGTGTCATCCTGAAAGCCGAACTCCTGAACCTCGTTCAGGCCTAGGCTGTATTCTTTTGATGCCTCCGAATCTTTAACTTGAATGATGACAGGATTCTCCAGCCAGTCGCCGTTACGGATCAATACGTCTTTTTTGTTGCCTGTTTGGTCAATCAGGTAGGCATTTTCAAATTTAATTTGCGCAATGGCAAGCTGTGTCGCTGCTAGTAAACAGAAGAAATAGATTTTTTTCATCAATTATTTATTTTGTTAAATATAAAAAAAAACCGCTCAGTATGAACGGTTCTATGTTTTTTTTAAGGTAAAGTCTTACACCTTCTCTACCTGCAGGAAACTTAATTCCATTGGTGTTTTACGCCCGAAGATAAGGACGGAAACTTCAAGTTTCTTTTTGTCCTCCAGAATTTTTTCAACGGTGCCGTTGAATCCGTTGAACGGTCCTTCTATGATTTTGATATTCTCACCAACTACATATGGGATTTCCAGTTCTGTAGCGAATTCAGAAAGTTCATCCATACGTCCCAGCATCCTGTTCACTTCAGATTTCCTCATCGGTACAGGATCTCCCCCTTTTGTAAGGCTCAGGAAAGAGATAACACCAGGGATGTTCTTGATGATGTGCGGGATTTCGCCGATTAAGTTGGCCTCCACCATCAGATAGCCCGGGTAGTAAGGTCTTTCTTTAGGAACTTTCTTACCGTTTCTCATTACGATAACTTTTTCCATAGGAATTACTACCTGAGTAACGTACTGTTCGAAGCCATGATGCTTCATCTCGTTCTCAATATAGTTTTTTACCTTATTTTCCTGACCGCTGATTGACTTCAGCACGTACCATTTCAAATCACTCATTTCCCGGGGAAATTATTTTTTAGATGAAAAGACCTGAAAGCAAGTCAATTATGTTTTGGATGGCTTTAGAGAAAAGCTCATCTACTCCGAATACAAAAACTGCAAGTATTACGGTAGCAACTGTGATAACAATTGTAGAAGACTGAAGCTCCGGCCATTTTGGCCATTCCACTTTATCTTTAAACTCGTGATAAGAACCTTTAATAAAATTGGCTACGCTCATTTCTAAAATTTAGCACGGGCACAAGGATTCGAACCCTGATCAACGGTTTTGGAGACCGGTATCCTACCATTGGACGATGCCCGTAGATTAAAAAGTTCCGCAAGTTTCCTTGCGGAACTTTATGATTAGTGGATGATTAATCCAGGATTTCAGTTACCTGACCTGCACCAACTGTTCTACCACCTTCTCTGATCGCAAATCTAAGACCTACGTTAAGAGCGATTGGCTGAAGCAATTCTACAGTAATAGTGATGTTATCACCAGGCATTACCATTTCTACTCCTTCAGGCAGGAAGATCTCACCTGTAACGTCAGTTGTTCTAACGTAGAACTGTGGACGGTATTTGTTGTGGAATGGAGTGTGACGTCCACCTTCTTCTTTAGAAAGGATATAAACCTCTGCTTTGAATTTTTTGTGTGGCTTAACAGAACCTGCTTTAGCGATTACCATACCTCTTCTGATATCGGTTTTTTCAATACCTCTAAGAAGGATACCTACGTTATCACCAGCTTCACCTCTGTCCAGGATCTTACGGAACATCTCCACACCTGTTACAGTAGAAGTAAGTTTCTCGTCACCCATACCTACGATATCTACACCGTCACCAGTGTTGATGATACCGGACTCAATTCTACCGGTTGCTACAGTACCTCTACCAGTAATAGAGAATACGTCTTCAATCGGCATAAGGAATGGCTTATCCTGATCTCTTACAGGAAGTTCGATCCAAGTATCAACAGCTGCCATCAGTTCTTCTACAGTTGCAACCCATTTTGGCTCACCGTTAAGTGCACCAAGAGCAGAACCCTGGATTACCGGAGAGTTATCTCCATCGTATTCGTAAGAAGAAAGAAGGTCTCTTAGTTCAAGTTCAACAAGTTCAAGAAGCTCAGCATCATCAACCATGTCCACTTTGTTCATGAAAACAACAACTCTAGGTACGTTTACCTGACGGCAAAGAAGGATGTGTTCTCTTGTTTGTGGCATTGGTCCGTCTGTAGCAGCGCAAACCAGGATAGCACCGTCCATCTGGGCAGCACCAGTTACCATGTTCTTTACATAATCGGCGTGACCTGGGCAGTCTACGTGAGCGTAGTGTCTGTTCTCAGTTTCATACTCGATGTGAGCAGTGTTGATAGTAATACCTCTTTCTTTTTCTTCCGGAGCGGAGTCAATAGAAGAGAAGTCTCTAGCTTCACCGTATCCTTTATCGGATAATACTTTAGAAATTGCTGCAGTTAAAGTAGTCTTACCATGGTCAACGTGACCGATGGTACCAATGTTTAAGTGCGGTTTGTTACGATTAAACGTTTCCTTTGCCATGATTTAAATATTTATTTAATTACTTTTTAAAATTTCAGTGCGCAAATATAGTGATTTTTTGAAAATCAAAACCTTTTTGCAATAAAAAAAAGTTTCAACATTCAAATCCAGGCATTTGCCACGTGGGGACATTAAATTCTAGGACTGCAAATTTATATAAAATTTTCCGGTTTAAGAAAATATGTAAGTAAAATAATGGTATAGCTTGCTTTACCATTGCGGCACAATGTCCTGTGCTTGCGTTACAAACTTGTTTACAGTTTTAATATTAGTGTTTTCGGCATAAAAAAATCTCCCATTTCTGAGAGATTTGCTTTTATAGAGCCAACGATGAGATTTGAACTCACGACCTCTTCCTTACCAAGGAAACGCTCTACCCCTGAGCTACGTCGGCAATTTGTTTTTTTTCCTTGCCAGGGAAATGTTTCGTCTCCAGACGAGACTACGTCGGCAACTGTTTAAAAAAAAATCACAAGCCTTATTTTGGTTGTGATTTTTAGAGCGGAAGACGAGGGTCGAACTCGCGACATTCAGCTTGGAAGGCTGACGCTCTACCAACTGAGCTACTTCCGCATTTGTGTTTAACAAATAGTGTTGGTAAACGGTTTGCAAATTTAAGGTTTAAATTTAAAAGTGCAAGATATTTTTTATAAAATGTGGGGAGAGCAGGATTCGAACCTGCGAAGTCGTAAGACAGCAGAGTTACAGTCTGATCCATTTGGCCACTCTGGAATCTCCCCAATTTTACAAAAATACTGAGCCTCCTGAGGGATTCGAACCCACGACCCCGAGATTACAAATCACGTGCTCTGGCCAACTGAGCTAAGGAGGCAAATAGATTTCAAAAGAACGCTGATCTCTTTTTGCGAGTGCAAATATAAGGTAGTTTTTTTGAAACCTACAAGTAATTATTTAAAAACTTTTAATAAAATTTATGACGCTAATTCTTTTTTCTTGATTAGCAGCTTTTTAGCTACCTCAGCACAAAGGTCCAAACTTTCCTCAAAACTGGATGTGGTCTTCTTTACTACGATATCATCACCCGGAACGCCTAAGATAAGCTCTACTGTTTTGTTTTCCTTGTCGGATTTATTTTCCACTTTCAGGAACACATTGGTCTCTATAATTTTATCATAGTAGTTTTCCAGTTTATTAAGTTTCTTTTCAATATGGTCTTCAAGCGGTGCGTGGGGTGTCAGTCCTATAGACTGTACTGAAATTTTCATAATAACATTTTTTTAAATTATACATCTGAACTTTCGTTCACTCATTCTTTTTTCGCTCTCGGGTGTGTGCTGTTAAACACTTTTTTAAGCTGTTCTATATTTGCCTGGGTATAAACCTGCGTAGACGCCAGTGAAGAATGGCCAAGCAATTTCTTCACTTTTGAGATTTCCGCGCCGTTATCCAGTACATGTGTAGCAAAACTGTGCCTGAGGATGTGCGGGCTCTTTTTCTTCTTAGCAGTTACCATACCAAGGTATCTATTAACCGTTGAATATACAAACTTTTCGCCCAGTTTTTTTCCCCTGGAGTTAACAAAGAAATATATTTCATTTTGAATCAGGGGCTTCCTTATTTCCAGGTAGCGCTGCATTTTTTCGCCCAATGCCGGGGAGATGGGAATGACTCTTTCTTTGTTGCCTTTTCCTGTGACGCGGAGTTCGGCAGTGGCCAGATCTACATCTCTGTACAGCAGGCTGCACAGTTCTGCCTTACGCATTCCGGTTTGGTAAAGTGTTTCAACGATAAGATGGGAAAGCAGGTCCGGCAGGTCCGGTGTTAGTGTGCGGAAGTCCTGCATTTCATCCTGAGACATTGGAATCTGTTTTTCAGGATAGAATTTGAGTGACTGTATGCTTTCCATAGGGGAGACCTGGATCTCGCCAATTTTAAGGAGGAAAAGGAAGTAGGAGCGAAGCGTGGACAGTTTACGGTTGATGCTGCGTTTGGACATACCGCTTTCGCTGAGGCTGACCATGAAATTGCGGATCACTTTTTTGTCCGCTTGCGACGTATGCGCACTGGCTTCGGTTCGGAGGTAAAATTCCCGGAAGTCCGTAAGGTCTTTTTGGTAGCTGGTAAGGGTATGGGGTGAATACCGCTTTTCAAGCGCAATATGTTCAAGGAATTTACTGATCATGCCAGGATATTAAAAACAAAAAAATCACCTTCCAAATATAACTGTTTGGAAAGTGATTTAGTATTTTGTAAGTAAAAATTTTAAGCCTGATCTTCTTTGCTGGCCTCTCTCTGTTTGTAGGCAGCTTTCAGTTTAGATTGTCTTAGTGTTACAGAAGGCTTGATGAACTGCTGTCTGCTTCTTAAAGCTCTAACAACACCTGTTTTATCAAATTTTCTTTTGTATTTCTTAAGTGCTCTGTCTATAGACTCGCCGTCTTTTACTGGGATAATTAACATAATTTACATCTCATTTTGGACTGCAAAAATAGAAATATTTTTATAACTGGCAAACTTAAACGTACGATAAAATAATATTTTAAAATTAATTAGTAATTTTATCCGATATAAATGAAGCTTATAACATTGTTTCAGTGGTTTGCCTGCTCTATGCATAGTGTGACGGTTCAGGTCTGCCTTTTACAATTTCTTATTATGAAAAAACTTTTTCTACTGTTATATGTCCTGTCCGTCTGCGCATTCTTATCCGGCCAAAGTAAGAGACAGGGAAGTGTTGCAGCGACTCCTACGGCTAAGAGCATGTTGGCTGGTGCATTTATCGATGTAAACACGCCCGGTTATCCTCAAAGTTCATACACTGTACAGCAACTTATTGAAAATGTACTGATCAGTGGAGGTGCCAACTGTGCGGCGAGTGTAACCAATGTGGTAGTTTCACCCGGTTTATCTGCTACAAATCCATCACGGTCATGGGGTTATTTCAATAAAGGTACAACCGCTTTTCCTTTCAATGAGGGTCTTGTGCTTATGACCGGTCAGGCCAGTCAGGCCGGAAATTCCTTTATTGCGGGTAACCTGAGCGGAACATTAGGTACCCTGGGAGACCCTGACCTTGCTACGGCCATTGCAGTTCCTAACAGTAACCTTCGGGATGCTACTTATATCCAGTTTGACTTTGTACCCGTAACAAGTGAAATTACCTTTAATTATATTTTTGCCTCCGAAGAGTATTCCGGAGGATTTGCTTGTAATTACACAGACGGGTTTGCGCTGTTGCTGAAGAAGGTAAGCGACCCTACCTATACCAATATGGCGGTGTTGCCCGCCGGTGGCGGACCGGTGAGCGTTACCAATATTCATCCCTTTGTATCAGCTTCCTGTCCTGCCATAAACCAGCAGTATTATGCCGGAAACAACACAGCAAATATTGAGACCAATTTTGCCGGCCGGACCATCCCGCTTACGGCTACAGCCCCGGTGATTCCGGGTGAAACCTACCGTTTCAAGATGGTGCTGGCAGATTATAACGATACTGAATATGATACCGGTGTATTTTTCCAGGCAGGTTCCTTTAATATTGGTGTGCAGCTTACTGACCCCTCCGGTAATCCATTACCATCCAATATCAGTATTTGTGCAGGATCATCACAGGTATTAAATGCTACTGTGCCTGTTGCGGGAGCTACTTACCAGTGGTATCTAAACGGAGGTCCTATTGCTGGTGCAACAGCAAGTTCGTATACGGCGACTCAGGCCGGTGTGTATTCCGTGCAGGTGCTGGTTCCCGGCTCTACCTGTCCGGGTTCCGCAGAGGTTACAATTGCCACTCTTCCGCAACCGCAGGCCCTGGATGCAGCCCTGAGCGTATGTTCAGCCACGGCGAACGGAATATTCAACCTGACATCGGCGCAGCCCGCTATCAGTAATACTCCGGGTGCTACCTTTAAATATTATCTTTCACTGGCAGACGCAACTGCCGGAAATACGAATACAATACCGAACCCGGCTGCGCACACCTCGTCCGGAGGAGTGGTGTATGTACGCGTAACCAGCGGGCAGTGCAGTGATATTGCTGAACTTATTTTAACAGTAAATCCAACACCTGCGCCACCTGTGATCACAGCATCATCGACATTTATTTGTGGATCATCAGGGGTGACGCTAACTTCCAGCTATGCTACAGGAAATACATGGTCTAATGGTGCAACGACGCAGACCATTACCGTAACCACTCCCGGAACTTATACAGTGACGCACAACTCAGGAGCCTGTACGAGTGCTCCGGCTTCGGTTGTAATTACGGCGGCCACGAATCCTAATGTGCAGATCACCGGAAATCTCGCCTTCTGTCAGGGAGGTTCAACTACACTTACAGCTACAGCCAGCGGTACGGGAAATACTTTTCTTTGGTCCACCGGGGCTACTACACCAAATATCACTGTTTCCACCGGGGGAACTTATACGGTTACTGTAACAACTTCACAGAACTGTCAGTATACGCAATCGGTAACGGTTCAGGCAGACACGCCGCCTGTGGCGCAGGGCTCCAGTCTCAGTATCTGCTCGCCGGCAGCCACCGGTACCTTTGATTTGACATCGGCGCAGCCAAGTATCAGCACTACACCGGGCGTCGTGTTTACCTATTATGTGAACCAAACAGATGCTAATAACGGAAATGCCAACACCATTGGTCTGCCCACGGCTCATGTGTCCGGTACGGCCACGGTTTATGTGCGGGTAACCAGCGGAAGCTGTGCTGTAGTTGTACCTCTTCAGCTGACGGTGAGTCAAACGGTAGTTCCCACAATTACTGCATCTTCCACTGTGATATGCGGAACCGGAAGTGTAACGCTTACCTCCAATTTTGCCACCGGCAATACCTGGTCTACGGGAGCAACCACGCAGTCCATTACCGTAACTACACCCGGTACTTATACGCTAACAAATACTTCAGGAAACTGTACCGGTGCACCGGCCTCGGTAACCATTACAGGTAATCCGGATCCTAATGTGCAGATTACCGGAAATACTGCTTTCTGCGCGGGCAGTTCAACAACACTAACAGCAACAGCAAACGGAACAGGCAATACTTTCCTTTGGTCCAATGGTGCTACTACGGCCTCCACAACGGTAAATACTGCCGGCACCTATACTGTTACAGTAACCACACCGGGTAACTGTCAGTTCAGCCAGTCGGTAACTGTTTCTCAAAATCCGGTGCCGGTAGCCCAGAATGCTGCGCTGAGCACCTGTTCACCTACCAATACTTTTACCTTTGACCTTACCTCGGCCCAGCCGTCGATGAGTACTCAGCCCGGGGTCACATTTACCTACTATACCAATGCAGCTGATGCCAATGCGGGCAATACCAACAATATTACGACCCCTGCAACTTATAATTCGGGAACAGCCACAATTTATGTTCGTGTAAGCAATGCAAACTGTGCGGTGGTGGTACAGCTTCAGCTTACGGTAACCGTAACACCGGCGCCTGTGATTACCCAGTCGGCACCGGCGATTTGCGGTACTACACCGGTTGTCCTTACATCCAACTATGCCACCGGTAATGTTTGGTCTACAGGAGCAACTACGCAGTCCATCACCGTGACAACGCCCGGAACTTATTCACTGACAGTAGCGAACGGAACATGCACCAGTCAGCCTGTTTCGGTAAACATTGTTCAGAACAATGATCCTAATGTCCAGATTACAGGCAACCTTTCTTTCTGTCCGGGTGCCAATACAACGCTTACCGCCAATGTAACAGGTACGGGATATACGTTCCTGTGGTCTAATGGTTCTGCAGCTCAGTCCACGGTAGTGAATACGGCCGGAACTTATACGGTTACGGTCACTACACCGGGGGGCTGTCAGTATACAGCAAGTGCTACAGTAACAACTGATGCACCCATCAACATTAACATAGCCCAGCCTGCGCAGATCACCTGTACCAATCCCTCGATTACGCTGAATGCATCCGCCTCAACTTTCCAGGCGGGAGCAACCATATTGTGGACGGCCTCGGCAGGCGGAAACATTGTGTCGGGAGCCAATACGTTGACACCTGTGGTTAATGAGGGAGGGAATTATACACTTACTGTCACCAATAATTTCGGCAATAACTGCAGTCAGCAGCAGACAGTTACCGTGGTTGAGAATAACCTTCCTCCTGTAATCACGCTTACGGCCAACGACATGAATATCTGCGCCGGTGAAACTGTTACTTTAACCGCCTCAGGTGCTCAGGACTATACCTGGACAGGTTTGCCCGGCTCCGGAAACACGCAGGTTGTTTCGCCAACTGTAACCACTACCTATACTGTAACCGGCATCGGTGCCAACGGTTGCCAGGGTACGGTGGCAAATATTACAATCACCGTAGTACCGGCCATCACGTCAACACTGGAAGATGTTCAGTTCTGTGAAGGTCTCAGCGATGTGCTGGACGCCGGTTCAGGACCGAACTATACTTACCTATGGAGTACCGGTGCCACCAGCCAGACCATTACGGTGGATACTCCGGGAACTTATACGGTTACCATCAATAACGGAGTCTGTTCGCAAACCTTCAGCGCCAATGCTTCATTTACACCGCCTGTGGAGGTGAAGGAAATCGTTTATGAAAACAATACGCTTACTGTTATTGTTGATGATCCAAGTCCGGATCTTGAATTCTCCATTGATAACGGTCTCACCTGGCAGTCATCCAATATTTTCGCAAACATCCTGCGGAATACCACTTACTTTATTTCGGTGCGTTATAAGGGTCAAACCTGCTTTGGAACAGTGGAATACCTTACATTCTTTATTGGAAATGCCATCACTCCAAACGGCGACGGCATCAATGATCATATCGATTTCACAGGTGTTAGCAAGTATAAGAACTTCAGTGCCTCCATTCACGACAGGTACGGTAAGGAAGTCTTCCGCGCGTCTCCTTCCAAAACAGTGTGGACAGGTAATTACACCAACTTTAAGGTAAGTACGGATACCTATTGGTACAAAGTAACCTGGACCGATCCTATTACTCAGAAACCGGTGCTGCGGACCGGCTGGATCCTGGTAAAGAATAGAGATTAGATTGTTTAAATGAGCCGCGTCCGGACGCGGCTTTTTTATGCCTTAATGTCAGTTTTTTATTTTGGAATAAAATTTTCATATCTTTGCAGACTTATCTGGGGTTGACTGGTTTCGACAGCAAGATCAATGGGTAAGTAAGCATGCAGAGAACCGTAGCGCGATCTCTTTAATCCCTTGCTACATAATTTTAACTGGCGACCAAGAGTTTGCTCTTGCTGCTTAATCCGAATCATAGTAAGATTAGCGTTCTCCCGAAGACAGTAAGGAGGCAAGATATCCCGCAGAAGTTCTGTTTCGCGACGTCTGAATCCGGGGTATAGCAATGCGGAAATAAGGCTTTGGAAGCTTCGGCCAAAGCACGAAAAATTTAGAAGCTAAGTCGGAAATTGGGTGTCTGTTCTCTGTTTCCGGTCTAAACCAAAAGCAGAATAAGCATGTAGAAATCTTATGTGTTGCTTGTTTGGACGAGGGTTCGAATCCCTCCAACTCCACAAGCTGATTCTTAACCATCTGTTTATCAGGTGGTTATTTTTATTTTACAGTTCCCAGATTTAAGTTCAGAATAATCTTTATCGATGTATTTTTTAAATTTAGCTGCAGTGCAATTTCTTATTTTAGGTGCAAGTAAGTAATAAATACAAAATTTGGTCAGGAAAACCTTCACAGAGCTTGATGTTTATGGCTATTGGCAGAGAGCTATTAGCTAAACGCAATCAACCTATTGCTTTTACCACCTTCCCGGGATTCCATAACCACCCATTGGCTTCTATGATTTGCATTTGAAGTAACACTTCCGGTTGCCAAACATGCCGAAAGATACAAACGCGGTATTTTTCCAGTGTGAAATGTAAACCTTGTCAAGGTTTTGAACCTTGACAAGGTTGCATTGGGCAAAGTGCCTCAGACTAGATCGGTCGGAACTGTTGATTCAGACCGCATGGCATTCGGGAACCCAAACCCATAGCCCTGATCGCAGCGGCTACCCCATAGTGAAGATGCGGACGGCGAGGAACGAGCCGGGAGCGGCTGAGCGGAGAGTAATAGCGGAGAGCAGGTTCCCGGCTCCAAAAAAAACTCCGCTCAGAAAAATCTGAACGGAGGGTTATTGCATTAAGCTGTACGCTGTATGCTGTATGCTGTAAGCCGTAAGCTTAAAAGCAGATCGCCTATAGCTTATGGTTTACAGCACTACTTACATCATTCCCGGCATTCCACCGCCACCCATTGGCATCGCTGGTTCTGCGCTCTTCACTTCTGTAATTACACACTCAGTTGTAAGAAGCATACCGGATACGGAAGCTGCGTTTTCCAGCGCTACACGTACTACTTTAGTCGGGTCGATGATCCCGGCTTCAAACATATTTACATATTCGTCATTCTTCGCATTAAAACCGAAATCGTTTGATCCTTCGGAAACCTTTGCTACCACTACAGAACCTTCGCCACCGGCGTTGGCTACGATTTGTCTTAAGGGCTCTTCAATAGCTCTTTTTACAATCTTGATACCTGTAGTTTCGTCCTGGTTGGACCCTTCGAAATTAAGTACTGAAATACTTCTTACCAAAGCTACACCACCTCCGGGAACAATTCCTTCTTCCACAGCTGCTCTTGTAGCATGTAAAGCATCATCTACACGGTCTTTTTTCTCCTTCATTTCCACTTCAGAGGCTGCACCTACATAAAGTACTGCTACACCACCTGCCAGTTTGGCTAGTCTTTCCTGAAGTTTCTCGCGGTCGTAATCTGAAGTTGTAGACTCCATCTGTGCCTTGATCTGGTTTACACGGCCTTTGATCTGGCTTTCCTCACCGGCACCGTTTACGATGATGGTGTTATCCTTATCAATTGTTACTTTTTCTGCAGTACCCAGCATTTCCAGGGTAGCGTTTTCCATTGTGAAGCCTCTTTCTTCGGAAATTACCTGTCCGCCCGTCAGGATAGCGATGTCTTCAAGCATTGCTTTTCTTCTGTCGCCAAATCCAGGAGCTTTAACCGCAGCAATTTTCAGGGAACCTCTCAGTTTGTTCACTACCAATGTTGCCAAAGCTTCACCGTCTACCTCCTCAGAGATGATAAGAAGTGATTTACCTGCCTGTGCTACCGGCTCCAATACCGGAAGAAGTTCCTTCATTGAAGAGATTTTCTTCTCAACCAAAAGGATATATGGGTTTTCCAGTTCGGTGATCATTTTCTCAGGATTGGTCACGAAATAGGGTGACTGATATCCTCTGTCAAACTGCATACCTTCTACCACATCAACAGTAGTATCTGTACCTTTAGCCTCTTCTACAGTGATCACACCTTCCTTACCTACTTTTCCGAACGCTTCAGCGATCAGGGTGCCGATGGTTTCGTCATTGTTTGCAGAAATAGAAGCGATCTGTCTGATTTTTTCAGAAGAATCACCCACTTCCTGAGACAGTGATTTCAGGTTGTCAACAACTGCGTTTACCGCTTTGTCAATACCCCTCTTAAGATCCATCGGGTTAGCGCCTGCAGCTACGTTCTTCAGGCCTTCGCGAACGATAGCCTGTGCAAGAACAGTTGCCGTAGTAGTACCGTCACCGGCAATATCGTTGGTCTTGGAAGCTACTTCCTTTACCATTTGGGCACCCATGTTTTCTACACGGTCCTCAAGCTCGATTTCTTTTGCCACGGAAACACCGTCTTTGGTTACGTGCGGTGCACCGAATGATTTCTCAATAACAACGTTACGTCCCTTTGGACCTAAAGTCACCTTTACTGCGTTTGCCAAAGCATCAACACCTCTTTTCAGTGCGTCTCTGGACTCGATATCGAATTTTATTTCTTTTGCCATTGTTTAAATTTTAGAATTTAGATTTTTAGATGTGAGATATTAGAAGCTCACTGTTTAAGTAAAGTATTCAAAAGAGAAGTCTCCACTCTCCAATCTTTAATTCTGGTGTCTATCCCAGAATTCCCAATAAGTCAGATTCCTTCACGATAAGGTAATCTTTACCATCCAGTTTAAGTTCTGAACCTGAATACTTTCCGTAAAGCACTCTGTCGCCCGTTTTAACGGTCATTGGTTCGTCTTTTTTACCGTTTCCAACAGCGATTACTGTTCCTTCCTGTGGTTTTTCTTTAGCTGTATCGGGAATGATGATACCTGATGCAGTTGTTGTTTCCGCAGCGTTTGGTTCAATAAGAACGCGGTCTGCTAATGGTTTGAAATTTACTGACATATTATTTGATTTTAGTTAAGATTTTACTTGTCATCTTTTTCTCCAAAACTTTGCCAAGAAGCACCGCCGACCTTTTGATGTCACTGTCTGTAATTTTTGGCACAGTTTGAAGAGCGAAAAGTGAAATTTTGGCAGTATATCGAATCTCTTAGTGGCAATCCCTGGATGGGAATCATGTATCCAATTTGGAGCAGTCGGATCGCTGCTTTTGTGAGGGGCGCTAATGATGTTGCGTGTAGGGTTGTTAAAGTTTTAACGGGTTGTGATGAATATTTTCATATAAAATATCTCTTTAAATTAAAAAATGGGTGATTTACCTTTAATTTACTATGAGATTAGGAATAATTTTACGAAGTCTGATTGATATCATTTAACTAAAAAAAACTTGCAGTTGGACAAAGCGAAACCCGAAACGCTTAACAGTAGGGAAACCATAAAAACAAATAGTCATGCCTAACGAATTAAACGAAAAGCAGCTTATGCTTGCCCGAAATGAATCTCAGCTTTATCTGGCCAACATCAGCTCAAAATCTGCCCTGAAATTAAATACACCCCTGGCGTTTTTTGAAAAAAACTTCAATACTTCTTTTGAAGAATTGGGTTGTGTAGGCTATAATCCGGACAGTGAAGAGCTGACCGCGATTGTGAAAATTAAGAGAGCTTATGGATACTCCGGAAATCTGTGCAGTGCCGGTTCTCATATTTATGTAAGGTTTTATGTAAATTACGGTGGTGGCTGGGTAGATGAAGGATATGTGGGTGCTAATGTTCATGATATCCCGGATTCAAAAGACTGTGACCAACAGCTTGAAAAACCCATGGAATTCGCACTGCGCCTTAAAATTGACCCTAAGCAGAAAGTCTGTTCGCAACCTGTTTTGCCTAAGGTGAAAGCTGTCCTTCTCTGGAATTCTATTCCGCCGGCAAACGATCCAAATTTAACCCAGCCCGGTTACGTTTGGGGAAACGTGAAGGAAGACCGGATTCAGATTAAGCCCATAAAAATCAATATTCCTTTTGTGAATATCGGTTCTCTGATTGAGAAAGCCATTTTAAATCCTACTATATCCCTGAAAGATCTTACAGCGAATAATCCTGCGGCCGCGAAGAGTCTTAGTGATGCACAAAAAGAATATGCGGCAGATAAAGTTAATTTCTCCCAGCTGGTAAGCGATTATAAAAAAGCTAATCTCAGTGTAGAACCCCATCGGTCTGGTGCCAAACTTTTGGTAGAAGCCATGACCAGCAATGATCCGGTTATTAAAAGCAATATAGTTTCGCTGTTTAAGGCCAATCAGCTTGATTTTACAAAAAGTCTGCAGGATCTCATCAAATCTACAGGCAATACGACTTATGAGGAAATTGGCTGTGTTGGACTGGATTATCACAAGGAAGCTTTTGTGGCCACATTCCGGGCGAAGAAAAACTATGGCTATGGTGGTGGCCTGTGCACGGCGGGTTCTAAAGAATATGTGACTTTCTGGATCAAGGATTCATCCACAAACTGCCAGTGGGTGAGGGTAGGTACCCAGGTGGTTGTTCTCCATGATATTCCCGGACACGCCGGTCTTTCTTACTCTGCCATCATGCCCTATGACCTTACGAAGTTTAAAGCCAAATGCGATGCGCCAAGGGTCATAAAAGTTCGCGCTGTGCTTTCCTGGAATGTGCCACCCACAGGCCTCGATACTCCTTACTGGGGTAATTTCAAGGAGGCATATGTTCAGATTCCGCCCATGCCTAAAGGCTGGAACGGCAAGTCACCAAAGATGATTCTTTTAGGCGGAATTTCAGTTGATCATATTGATGACACCACCGGTCTTACGCTGCCTGCAGCAAAATTTGAAATTAACCAGAATCCGGTGATCAATGGCAGCCGGTTTATGGGCAAAATAAGTATCCACGGCGTTTCATCGCCATTTGCGGGTATGAAATACCGGATTAAGGTGATTAACCTGGAAACCGGAGCTATGAATTATGTGAATGATCCGCTGCATCTGGTAGGTTATGATTCTTCCGGCAACGTAATTCATACTACCATCAATCCGGAACCGGCTACTAATTATTATACCTATCAGCCTTATCAGCACAATATTATGAGTCAGCTGGCACTTTTCAGCCCGGGCACAAATGCCAGACTGAACATTGTGATTGAACATGAAGACGGAAGTTCAGATTCTCACCGTATCCAAATGGATAACACTTATCCTGTACCTATGATGAAGATCAATGATGAAGGGGAATGCGTTCATTTCAAAAAAGGTGATGTAATTCTCGGTAAGTTCAGCGCTACCGACAATTTCATCCATAAATTCACACTTTCTGTTTCGGGTGGCCGCTTTACCGACATGGATTTTGAAGGCGTAAATCAGGTCATTGCTCCCGGCGAGGTGAATGCATTTACCAGAACAGTGAATGTAGTGAACGGCGAATTTAAAGTAACGACTGCAACAGACAAAAACTGTGGAAACATAGTTCTGGTAATTGAACAGAAAAACGTGGTGGACAGTGCTTACATGGCAAGTCCTACGTATACCAATCAGGCATTCTGTCTGAAAGATTAATTCATTTATAATTCTAAAACAAAACAGGAGCTGCACCGCAACTCCTGTTTTTTTTATTTACCCGCAGCCTGCATGGGATTTATCCGTTCCTGTGCTGCACCACGCACCGCATTTCCTGCTTTTTGTTTAAAGACTTCAAACTTTGTGGCCGGAGCCGGAATCTGACCCCAGAAATTATTGCTAATGTCTATGTCGGCGGTTTCACGCAGTGGATCAAGCTGAATTGACTTTAATTTTTTGTCAAAGAAGTAGGTTTTGGACACTTTGTTCTCATCCTTTCGCCAGATTTGGGCAGAGGATTTATCTCTGAGTTTTGTACCGTCTTCGAAAGTGAACTCCAGAATGATGGGCATTACCATCCCGCCCTTATTAACAAAATCAATTTGATAGCCAAATATATTTTGCAGGTCACGCTTATCTTTGGCGGCTACCTTCTCCATTGTTTCGCGCTCAACAGTATATTCACGCTTCGTATTTACTTGTTCCCGGCCACGTGCATAACGCCAGTAAAAATCCTGACTTTCCCTGTCTTTATCGGTGTAAAAGGTGATACTTTTATCATTACGGTTACGGATTTTGGAAATGTCATCAAATGAATTGAGGAGTGGGGCGTCTACATTATAAACCTCACGGAAAGGTTGCGGAGTGGCGTCCAGGTCCGGAGCAGCTACGGTTACTTTATCAATAGCGATATCCACAGGATCGGTACCATAAAACCAGCCCCGCCAGAACCAGTCCAGGTTTTCGGCACTGGCATCATTCATTGAACGGAAAAAATCTGCGGGTTCCGGATGCCTGAACGCCCATCTTTTTGAATATGTTTTGAACGCCTTATCAAATATTTCGCGGCCCATTATTGTTTCGCGCAGGATATTCAGGCCGGTGGCAGGTTTGGCATAAGCATTCGGGCCGAAATGGATGATGTTCTCTGAATTCACCATGATGGGTTCCAGCTGGTCTTTCGGTAATTTCATATAATCTACGATCGTGTGTGCCGGTCCTCGGCGGGAAGGAAATTTATTGTCCCATCTCTCCTCTGTAAGGTACTCTACAAAAGTATTTAAACCTTCATCCATCCAGGACCACTGCCTTTCGTCTGAATTTACAATCATTGGGAAAAAGTTGTGTCCGACTTCGTGAATAATCACGCCAATCATTCCGTTCTTGATTCCCTCAGAATAAGTCCCGTCTTTTTCTGTCCGGCCATAATTGAAGCAAATCATAGGATATTCCATACCGTTGGCGGCTTCCACCGACTGCGCCACCGGATAGGGGTACGGAATTGTGAATTCACTGTAGGTAAGAATGGTGTGCGCAACTGCCCGGGTCGAAAATTTACGGTAAAGATGATAAGATTCTTTTGGGTAGAGGCTCATGGCCATCACCTGATTGTTGTTTTCAGGAATTACAACCTTCATACCGTCCCAAATAAATTTCCGGGAAGATGTCCACGCAAAATCGCGTACGTTTTCGGCTTCAAAAGTCCAGGTTTTTCTCTGTTTTGACCTGGATTTTTCAGCTTTTTTGGCCTCCTCCAAAGTAACTATTTCAATTGGTTCTGAAGCTGTTTGGGCTTTTTTCCAGCGAGCAAGCTGAGTAGGTGTCAGAACTGTTTCAAAATTCTTTCCTTCACCTGTTGAAGCAACAATATGGTCAGCGGGAACATTCATGGAGACTTTGTAGTTGCCGAAGGGGAGCGCAAATTCACCTCTTCCCGTAAACTGGTTATGCTGCCAGCCTTTAAAGTCGCTGTATACGCACATCCGGGGAAACCATTGTGTTATAGTGTACAGATCATTACCGTCTTCAGGAAAGTGTTCATAGCCACCACGGCCGCCCATTGTTATACGGTTGGGAATATTGTAATTCCAGTCTATTTTAAACGTGTATTTTTCTCCGCTTTTCAGCGGTCTGGGCAGGTCTATCCGCATCATGGTTTTGTTCACGGTGTAGGGCAGGGTATTTCCCGCGGCATCAGTAACTTTTTCCAGATTTACACCGTAGCCGTTATCCTTTGCCGGCAGATCGGTCACTTTCAGGCGGTCTGTTGTAATTTGACGTGGAAGGGTGGATTCCATATCATAGCCTGCATTATTTACTGAGGACTGTTGGTTTTCATCCAGTTGCAGCCACAGATATTCCAGTTCGTCCGGTGAATTATTATAATAAGTCACAGTCTCCGATCCCCGCAGATTTCTTTTTTCCTCATCCAGATACGCCGTAATTTCGTAATCTGCGCGGTTTTGCCAATATTGGTGCCCGGGCGCGCCGGAGGCATTCCGATACACATTGGGAGTGGGCAGGATGGTTCCCAGCTGTTCAAATTTGTTTCCATGGTTGCTTCCCGGGTTATTCTGGATATTCTGAGCGCAAAAACTCATGGGCAACAGCATGGCGAGCAGCAGATTAAAAAGTTTCATATAAAACGGATTTAATGAAGTAGTGTTTAAATTTAGCAAAATGTTACTGAATTCTGCTAAATCCAGATAAATGAGTAATCAATGTAATCAAAAGGGCAGCCTTTCCAGCGTCATCTGCAGAGACAAAGCAAAAACTCCTGCCGAAACAAAAAGTATCCAGTCTTTGCGGTTGGCTTTAAAAATTGCCAAAATAAGCCATTGCAGTGCGAGAATGAGCGCGACTACAACAATTTGTCCCAATTCCAGGCCGATATTAAAACCCAGTAAAGGAAAAAACAGATCCTGCTCACTGGCCATCGTCATTCGCGCGGTGTTTGCGAAACCCATTCCATGGATGAGGCCGAAAATCATCGCCAGATAATGGTTCATTTTCATCAGATTCTGCTGTCTGTTTTTCATCAGGATATTGTCTGCAGCCGTGATAAAAATGGTGAGTGGTATCAGGAACTCTACCCATTGGCCCGGTACCTTTACCAAATCCAATACACTTAGTGCCAATGTGATGGAGTGGCCTATGGTGAATGCGGTAATTAGCCAGAGGATTTTTTTCCAGTCCTTCATGCTGAAAACCACAACCAGTACCAGTACAAAGAGCTGGTGATCTAGGGCGTCAAGGGAGATTATGTGCTCCCAACCCAAACTCAGATAAAATAGAAAATCCTGCATCGGCCGTTGTTTTAAGCTGGCGATAATACAAAATTTATTTCTAATTTTGGCAGATGCATAAACTGCTGGTCCTGATATCCCTCTTTCTGTTTTCGGCTCTTCCCGCAAGCGAAATACACCCCTATCATGTTGGTTCGGTTGAATTCAGATACAATCCATCATCCAAAACCTTTGAGATCAGCGCAAGGTTTTTCCTGGATGACCTGGAAAACGCGCTGAAGGAAAATTATGGCGAGGCAGTACACTTTAATGATGGGTCGTATCAGCCAAAAATAAACACATTACTTATTAATTACCTTTCCGGACATCTGAAACTGAAAGCAGACAATAAGGTGTTAAATCTCACTTATCTCGGATTTGAAGAAGACAGTGAAGCGGTGAATATTTACTTGGAATCGCAGAAACTTGATTCTCCCAAAAAGGTAGAAGCCGCCGTGAGTGTGCTTTATAATCTTTTTGACGATCAGATCAACATTATTCATATTATTGTAAACGGCAACAGGCAAAGCCATAAACTCAGTTATCCGGACCGGTACCTTTACCGGAATTTCTAGATCCGAAAGCGGCTGTTGAAAGTTTCAGCATGTCTCACCAGGTCGGGGAAAAATATCATGAAATGAGCTTCAAGCTGAGGTCTGCTGTTCAGGAAGACCTCGAAAACAGCCAGGTTTTTATCCAGATATCTGGCCTTGTTCAGGACGTTACGGAATGAAAAATGAATGCCCTGCTCCTCCCGGTAATGATAAAGCCAGTTATCTCTTTCCATTCCCTCAAGCATTCGGTGAAATGGGGGCGGGAAAAGATGCAGATGATGCCGCAAAACTCCGTAAACCCTTTCTGCATGCAGTTTTAAGGTTTCTTCAGGTAAGTTGTTGGCCAGGAAATAGTCAAAAGCTACATCTACAAAGGCGCCCGAATAGAGCCGCACGAGTGGGCTGAAAACCTTTTTGGCCTCATGGATCTCAGGATGCGCATCCGTAAAGGTATCAATCTCGCGGTGCAGAAGTATCCCTTCCACAATTTCGGGCGGAAACGAAAACCGGTCTTTATTCCGGATGAAATCCTGCAGGAACTGTCCCACGATATGCCCGTCCGAAAATGCCAGGTAGGAATGTGCCAAAAAATTCATCTGCTAATTTATATAAATTGGCAGTAACAGACCTTATGAGGCCTGCTTATTGAGCTGTTTCCTAAAAAGAGCTTCAGTAACCTTTAGTACAGGGTTATTTTACGATGAATTTTGCTGAGCCCTTAAACGCTCCGTCAGTGTCCGAAACCGTCAGGATGTATTCGCCCGGACTCAAATGCCGTATGTTTACCGTTTTATTCTTACCTGTATGTACAACCTGCCCTGCCATGTTGATGATCCGGAGGGTATTAGCCTCACTGTTTGCGGTGCTGATATTGATTTCCTCTGAAGCCGGATTTGGATATACAGTCAATTCATTCCTGGTGTCAATAACCGATTCTACAGTGTTCATGTTTGCAGTCGGCATAAAATCGGCAACCACGCATGCAAAACGTGCAAAGCCGAAAGCTTCGTCAGACGGGGTGGGGTTCGGAGCTGCTATTCCGGTAGGTTCTCCGTTGTAATTTATCAACGGGTTGGCCCATCGGTTGGTTCTGGAGCAGTTGATGCCCGCATCGGCACATTCGTCATTATAAGCCATGAGCGTACGCCAGCGCTGAGATGTGGAACTGGCTGTGCCAAGTGTAACTGCAGTTTGATTTACATAGCCGTGCATATTGGAGCAGGGGTTATTGCTTTGATTCACATACCAGTCATGGTTAAGACCCATATTGTGTCCCATTTCATGGCTTAAAGTATAATTCGATACAGCACAGTTCCTTAACGAAACCGAAAACGCCGCGCTATTGCTGTAGTTGGAAGGATTGGTGTTTAGATAACCCAGGCCGCAGGTGTTGGTAGGTGTTGCTGTAATCAAAGCACATAAATCTGCACCGTAGGTGGTCCGTAGAGTGTGTGCATCATCCATAAAACCGTCTGCCGGCAAACGCAGTCTGTTTAGGTCGGTACTTATGTTTCCACTCTCGGTGTAATCTATTTCGCCGGCATAGACCAGATTTATTGTAGTATTCGGTATTCCCGAATTAAGGAGCGATAAGTTGAAATTAGTGATGGCAGTAGCAATCTGCGAATTACTTTGTGCCACGCTTCCCCAGCCCAGTCTGGCAGCTGAGGTGTACACCACCATGACATCAATGGTCGTGGCCCCGCAGGCAGGTGTCTGTGAAAGGCAGATGCTCTGGTTTGTTTTATGTGTTGCTGCGGCCGGAAGCAGGAAATCCATACTGGAGTCCCGGCTGCTGATATACGCCTCATTAACCAGTGAAACTGCAATGATCTTGTCATCTGTTTGCTGAAACATTATTTTTTCACCTTCAGATGAGGCATACATGCCCGAAAGCATATTGCCGTAGCGCGAAAACACAAGCTCGGATTCCGGTTCGTTTTCAATTGCGTACGCAAATGATGTACTTTTATTGGTATACCTGAAAGTTTTGGTGAGGCTGGCACGTACCTTCTTTCCAGTTGGGAGCTGTATTTCCAGATCAGTTTCAGTGTTAAAAGCGGGCTGCAGGTAATAAGTTGTAGATATATAGGAAGCCGACAGGTCTTCATGCAGTCTTTGGTTAGGCTGAAGTTGGGCCGAATTCACCGGATTCTGAAATAAGGAGGTCTGAGCACATAACAGGGCAGTACAAAATGAGTAAAGAAGGGCGAGATTCCTTTTCATGCGGTTTGTGTTTTAATGGTAAGTTTTACCAAATATAACTATAAATATCTTCCGCATGATGGCTTGGTGAATTTAAAAAAGCCGGTCATGAAATTCTTCCACCTTGCTAACCTCCTCTACAATAATCCCGGACTTTCTTTTGGGAAGTTTGTTCAGTTTGGAAACAAATATTTTTTCATAGCCCAGCTTTTCGGCTTCAGAAATACGCTGCTCAATCTGTGCTACCGGACGGATTTCGCCACTCAGACCAATTTCACCGGCGAAGCAGAAGTGTTCAGAAATCGCGGTATCCTCATTGCTTGAAAGTATAGAGGCTACTACGGCCAGATCCAGCGCAGGGTCGTCGGTTTTGATGCCTCCGGTGATGTTCAGGAATACATCTTTGGCTCCCAACTGAAACCCGGCACGTTTTTCCAGAACTGCCAGCAGCATATTCAGGCGTTTGGAATCATATCCTGTACAGCTTCTTTGCGGTGTTCCGTACACTGCCGAACTTACCAGAGCCTGAATCTCGATTAGCATGGGCCGGTTCCCTTCCAGCGTAACTGCTACCGAATTGCCCGAGAGTTCCTCAAACTTTTTTGTAATCAGTATTTCCGAAGGGTTTTTTATTTCCTTAAGTCCCTGCGCCACCATTTCGTAAATTCCAATTTCTGACGTGGAACCAAATCGGTTTTTATTGGCACGTAACAGGCGGAAAAGATGGTTGCGGTCACCGTCGAAATTCAGTACGACATCTACCATATGTTCCAGCACCTTGGGCCCTGCAATCTGACCGTCTTTGGTGATGTGGCCCACCAGAAAAACAGGTGTATTGCTGTCTTTGGCAAATTTAATAATCTCATTGGAGCATTCCCGTATCTGTGAAACCGTGCCGGGCGAACTTTCAATAAGCTGGCTTTGGAGCGTCTGTATGGAGTCGATAATTACAAAATCGGGCTGCAGTTTTTTTGCTTCGTGCAGGATTTTTTCCACTGACGTTTCGGTGAAAAGGTAGCAGTTCGGGTTCTGAAGTTCTGTAAGCCTGTCGGCCCGCATTTTAATCTGTGACGCACTCTCCTCGCCGGACACATAAAGAATCTTTTTCTTCATCTTAAGGGCAAGCTGCAGTAATAGTGTGGATTTGCCAATACCGGGTTCGCCGCCGATAAGGGTTACAGAGCCCAGCACGATGCCGCCACCCAGTACGCGGTTCAGTTCCTCGGAGGGCGTTGTAATTCGGGGTTCCTCACTGGTCTCAACTTCAATAATGTTGATGATATGCTGTTTGGATTTGCTCCCTACGGTCCTGGCCGGAGATTTTTCTACAATTTCCTCCACAAGCGTATTCCATTCGCCACAATTCTTGCATTGTCCCAGCCATTGAGGATACTGAGTTCCGCAATTCTGACAGAAATATGCAGTTTTGAGTTTTGCCATGCCGCGAATTTCCTGAAAAAAAATGACATGATATTTCAAGTAGCCATATTTCAGCTATAAATCGTAAAGATTTGCGATTGACGCATTGTAAATTAACGCTTACTATCGTTCACGAACGTTATTCACTCTTATTGTTTGCCTTCTAATATATCCCAGGAGCCTAAGCTGGAACAGCAAACCAAGCAGAAAAAGTAGGGTAGAAGGTACCAAAAGTGAAATCCAGTTTGGACTCAGATAGTCGGCCAGAACAAAGGCACCGCCAAGTGTGCACCATGCGCCCAGGTAGAAAAAATTGGCGGTATGCAGGTTACGTGAAGAATTTTGCACAGGCCCTGATGGAAACAGAAGGAAGGTGAAATGGGCCAGAATGCTGCCTGTAAAAACGTCAATAAGGTGATGCTGATAGGTGGTGAGAGTGGATAGGGCTACCATGGCCAGCCAGACCGCAATAAGCGGCCGCCACCGTGATTTTACTTCACGGAAGACCGTCCAGAAGGCAAAGGAAAAAGCTACGTGAAGTGAAGGTGACTGGTTGTAGGGATCGTCCACACCTTCCAGCAGCCAAAAGAGTCCACGGTAGAGTGGATTCTCAATTTCAGGTCGGAGGTAAGCGTATTTTAAGGGGGCGGCAACAAAGATTAAACCTGCTGCTACAGTCATAAATAGAACCCGCTTCAGGAAAACCTCCAATTGGTCATTATTTTTCAGTAATGAAAATGTGATCCAGAAAAATGCACCACTCGAAAGGTAAGGCACAATAGTCCAGGGAAGAAAAGGAATATGCTTCTCAACAGAGAGTATAACAGAGCTTACATCCGAAAGTTGGGACGCATACCAAAGCGAAAAATTGTAAACCAGTGCAAAGGTCACGGTAAAGATTACAAGTGCCCGATATCTGTTATTCATTCTGTTCATATTTGACTGATGTCCCGGAATCAGAGAGTATGGGTTCCGGATGAGGTTGCAGTTACCGGCATATCAAAAATCCTGCCTGCAGAAACTGTCCCCTGCATCAAATACAATATTAATCCTCTTTTATCGTCTCAAGAATTGATAGGCTGATGCTTCATTTTACCATATGCTACATCTGCGGCAAATTAATTTTTGAAATACGCAAATTGCCCTGTTAAACTTTTTAGCCTAACTTTGCGCAAACCTAATCTAATGAGTAAAAAGAACACGAAGTACATCTTCGTCACGGGGGGTGTGACTTCCTCTTTGGGGAAAGGAATTGTTGCAGCGTCGCTTGGTTTATTGCTGAAATCAAGGGGATTTAATGTAACTATCCAAAAACTTGATCCCTATATCAATATTGACCCCGGAACTTTGAATCCTTATGAGCATGGCGAATGCTATGTAACTGAAGACGGCGCCGAAACCGATCTGGATTTAGGCCATTACGAAAGGTTCCTGGATTCCAACACTTCACAAAACAACAACGTTACGACAGGTAAAATTTACCAGACAGTTATTGAGAAAGAGAGAAAAGGCGACTTCTTAGGCAAGACCGTTCAGGTTATTCCGCATATTACGAACGAAATAAAACGCAGGATTAAAATTCTGGCCAAACAGAACTACGATATCATTATTACAGAGATCGGGGGTACTGTGGGCGACATTGAATCACTGCCGTATATAGAAAGTGTACGTCAGCTGAAATGGGAACTGGGCGATAATAATTCCATGGTCATTCATCTTACCCTTTTGCCTTATCTGGCCGCGAGCGGTGAACTTAAAACCAAACCTTCACAGCACTCCGTACGCCAGTTGATGGAAAGCGGTATCCAGGCGGATGTGCTTGTTTGCCGTACGGAACATAAAATACCTAAGGAGCAGCGTGCAAAATTAGCCCAGTTTTGCAATGTGTCTCTGGAAAATGTCATCGAATGTAAAGACCTGGAAACCATCTATGAGGTTCCACTCTACCTTCAGAAGCAGAATTTTGATGATGTAGTACTTAAAGAACTTGATCTGAAATCAGATAAGGAGGCTGACCTGAAAGACTGGAAGCATTTCCTGAAAAAATATCAGAATCCTAAAAAATCGGTAGAGATTGCCCTGGTTGGGAAATACGTCTCACTGCAGGATTCCTACAAATCCATCGCCGAAGCTTTTATTCATGCCGGAGCAGATCTGGATACAGAAGTGCGTGTAAAATGGGTATACAGCGGTGATATTTCCGAAGATACCCTAAAGGACACGTTTCAGGGTGTAGACGGGCTGCTTATTGCCCCGGGATTTGGAGACCGCGGCATTGAAGGTAAGGTCCTGGCGGCTAAATACGCACGGGAGAACAATATTCCGCTTTTGGGAATCTGTCTGGGTATGCAGATCATGACGGTGGAGTTTGCCAGAAATGTGCTGGGTTACAAAAAAGCAAATTCCATGGAATTTGATCCTGAAACTCCGGAGCCCGTGATCTCGCTGATGGAAGAACAGAAAAGTGTGGAAAATAAAGGCGGAACCATGCGGTTGGGTGCCTGGAAATGCGCACTGAAGCCTAATTCGCGGTTAATGGAAATTTATGGTTCCAAGAATATTTCCGAAAGACACCGTCACCGCTATGAATTCAATTCCCAGTATAAGGAAGAATATGAAACCAACGGCATGATCCCGAGCGGTGTAAATCCTGATACCGGTCTGGTGGAAACTTTGGAACTGGAAAATCATCCGTTTTATGTAGGAGTACAGTATCATCCGGAATATAAAAGTACTGTTGCTACACCGCATCCGCTGTTCAAGGCGTTTATCCGTGCAGCTTCAAAATAATATTTTTTCTGAATACCCGCCCTGCAGCGGGTATTTTTTACTCTCTAAAAAGAAACCTCCTTCCAAAAAAAATCAGTAATTTTGTGACCTTTAATTTCAGCGGCTTCATGGAACGTTTCCGTGTGCTGAAACACATTGAAATAAATATTTAAAATGCAGCAAAATAACGGTTTAGACCGAAATCAGATCATTCTGTTTATGTTGTTCTCATTGATCATGATGGGCGCAATGTTCTATTTTCAGCCGGCACCTGAGGAGCCTACAGCTGCTTCCGCGCAGGTAAGCCAGACTTCTCAGGCTAATATGCCCGCCGCAATGTCGAATCTGAATGACAGTCTGAAAACGGCGGCCATAAGTCAGGTGGAACTTAAGAATGAGCAGCTTAGATTGGTTGTTTCTACGCTGGGTGGACAGATTTCGACTGTAGAGCTTAATGAGTATAAGGCGTATAACAAGGCTTCAGACAAAAATGACAAAAACCTGCTGCTTTTCGATAAGAATAATTCAGCATACGGTTTCCGCTTCAAAGACAAGACCGGGAAACTGCTAAACACCCGTGACCTTGTATTTACCCCGAAGCAAAACGGTAATTCTGTGACGATGCAGGCAAGTATAAACGGTGCCGTAATCGAGTTTATCTATACCCTTCAGGATAAGTATACCGTAGATTTCAATGTGAGAACCCAGGGGCTTTCCAAATTGGTGTCCGGACAGAACGCTGAGTTTGTTTGGGACCACAGTGCCCGCCAGATGGAGAAAGGCCGTTCTCAGGAACAGACCCATACAGAGTTTAACTATGCGTTTGATAACTACGGAAGTTTCGATTATGACGGCAGGACCACCATGGAGGAAACTGAAGAAACGCTGAACTGGATTGCCATAAAGCAGCAGTTCTTCACTGCGGTTCTGGAGCCTCAGAATGGTTTCACCAATTCTTTTGGTTCACAGGAGAATATTGAAGAGGGCGAATTTTTAAAGAAGTTTAATTTCAGTGCGCAGACAGCAATGTCCGGTGGCGAGTTCAATCAGAATTTCAAATGGTACTTTATGCCGCTTGATCTTAAACTCTTAAAGGAATACGGTAAAAATTTTGACGAGCTGCTGCCTCTGGGATGGTCCTTTATCGGTACGATGAACAGATGGTTTTTTATGCCTATGTACAATATTATCGCCAGTTGGGGACTTACAGCTGGATGGGTGATTTTCCTGATGACGATTATCGTAAAACTTATCCTTTCTCCTATCATGTTCAAACAGCACAAGTTGAGTGCAATGATGCGTGTGATCCGTCCGGAAATTGATGAGGTAAATGCCAAATATAAAGATGCGGACCCGTTGAAGAAGCAGCAGGAAGTCATGTCGGTTTACCGTAAAGCCGGTGTAAACCAAATGGCAGGCTGTTTACCGGCGCTTGTGCAGATTCCGATCTTCTATGCGCTCTTCAGGTTCTTCCCTAACTTCATCGATCTTAGGGGGCAGAGCTTCTGGTTTGCAAAAGACCTTACCGCTTATGATGATGTAATAAAACTTCCTTTTGAAGTTCCGATTTTTGGGTGGGATCATATCAGTATTTTCGCGCTAGCCTGTACTGTGGTTATCCTAATTTATACTGTAATGACTTCCGGAAACATCCAGCAGCCACAGCAGGAAGGGATGCCTAATATGAAGGTGCTGATGTACATTTTCCCGATCACTTTCTTTTTCTTCCTGAATACATCGTCGTCCGGTTTGTCATGGTATTATTTCGTATCCAATGCGCTTAATATCTTCATTATCCTGGCCATCAAATATCTGATTCTTGATGAGAAGAAGATTCATGCTATGATTCAGGAGAACAAGACCAAGGCACCCAAGCCTGAAGGAAAGTTCCAGAAGCGTATGCGCGAGATGATGGAGCAGGCTCAGGAACAACAGAAGCAGCAGCAGAAACAGACTGGTAAGAAGAAGTAATTGCTTCGCCCATAGTCACAATAAAAAAGCAGCGGAAAATCAATTATCCGCTGCTTTTTTTATTTAAGTTCCAGTTGTACACTGTCGCTCATTTCCACTACAAAAGGTGATTCATCAGATCCATCCCGGTAATCGAGCCTGAATGAGCGTCTGTGATGAATAGTTGGTCCGTATCTGTTTAGGGCTTCACGGTGCTCCCGGGTGGCATAGCCCATATTGGTGTTCCATCCATACTCGGGGAATTCGGTGTGGAGTTCCGCCATTTTGCGGTCCCGGTAATTTTTGGCTATGATGGAAGCGGCCGCTATGGAGAGCAGTTTTGAGTCCCCTTTAATAACACACTGGTGCGGGATGTAATTATAGGGATGAAAACGGTTACCGTCTACCAGAATCAGTTCAGGACGAATGTGCAGCTGGTCCAGCGCGAGGTGCATGGCATGTATGCTTGCGTTGAGGATGTTGTGTTCGTCTATAAAAGCCGGCGGCAGTTCCGCGATAGCGTAAGCAACTGCATGTTCTTTAATGTAGGTGTCCAGTTCCTGCCTTAACCGGGCGGTTAACTTCTTGGAATCATTAACCAAAGTTTCCCCGAAATTCCTGTCCAGTATAACAGCGGCTGCAACCACGGGGCCACACAGACAGCCCCGGCCCACTTCATCGCAGCCTGCTTCTATTCCCGTTTCAGACCAACTAATCATTAAATTTTCCATACAGAATTACTCTTGCACAAAGTTACATTTTTCCTGCAAATTTGTATATATTGATAATTCATGTAATTATGCAATTCCATGCATAGCGTATAAAAATATTAACGAAATATTAAGAAATCTCTTGGCTATGTTAAAATTTATAGCTTTTTTTGTTTATCGTAAAATCAAAACTGATATGAAAAAATTAACAGCAAGTGTTTTAGCAGTGGTCCTAACTGCTTCATTTACAGTAGTAAGTGCGCAGCAGGACACCCTCAGAACGCAGGAGATTGAAGGAGTTGTTGTTACAGCTCTCGGAATCAAGCGGGAGAAAAAATCAATTGGCTACGCCGCTCAGGAAGTTAAGGGTGAAACCATTTCGGAGGCTGGTCAGTCCAATGCACTAAGTGCGTTATCCGGTAATGTGGCCGGTGTACAGGTTACTGCACCTTCATCAATGGGAGGCTCCACAAGAATTACAATGCGTGGAGTTAGCTCCATTATTGGTGAGAACCGACCTTTAATTATCGTCGATGGGGTACCGCTGGATAACAGTAACATTAATGATACAAATACACAGCGTGGTGCTGGTGGTAGGGATTACGGTGATGCAGCATTTGATATTAACCCAGACGATGTAGAATCTGTAACCGTACTGAAGGGTGGGCCGGCTGCAGCCCTGTATGGCTCAAGAGCATCAAATGGTGTAATTATTTACACTACCAAACAGGCTAAAAGAGGACGGACCAATATTGAGTACAGTTCCGGAATCGCTTTTGAAAACATTTACATCCGACCAAAACTCCAAAATTACTATGGTGGTGGTTCCCAACTTACCCTACCCACTCAGGTCATCAATGGACAAACCTACAACCTGAATGAATACAGAATGGATGAATCCTGGGGCCCGCGTTATGATGCCAATTTACTTTATTTGCCCTGGTATGCATTTGATCAGGAGGAATTCCCTAACGACTATTTGAAGCCTGTTCCATGGGTTGCTCCAAAGCATGATGTTGATTCTTTCTTTGATACCGGTATTACATTAACCAACAACTTTGCGGTCGCCAAATCTTTTGAAAGATCAAATGTCCGTCTGTCCTACACAAATACTGCTATTACTGGTATTATTCCTACCAGTAGCATAGACCGTCATAACTTTGCAATTAATGCTAACAGTGAGTTAAATGATAAGCTAAAGGTAGAAACAGGATTCAATTTTGTGCAAACCCGTGGTTTTAACAGACCGGAACAGGGTTATGGCGATAATTCTGTAGCGCAGAAATTTTACCAGTGGGGTCAGCGCCAACTGGATATGTCAAAGCTCCGGGATTACAAGCTGGCAAATGGTCAGCAGCGTACCTGGAACAGGACAGCCTGGAATGATCCGGAACCCTACTACTCGGACAACCCGTATTGGACCATTTATGAGAATGTAACCAATGACAGGAGGAACCGCTTCTATGGATTCGCGGGGCTAACATATAATATCCTACCTAACCTTTACGCGACCGGTAAAGTATATGCAGATATGTATAGTCAGGATAATGACAATAGAGTCGCAATTGGTTCGCAGGCAGTTTCGGGCTATTCGATCTTCAAACGTAATTTTTCTGAGTACAATTACGAAGGCCGGGTGCACTGGAATCCTGAAATTTCTGATAACTGGTCTTTGCAAACCTTTGTGGGAGTAAACAGAAGAAATTTAAAAAGAAGTGATCTGAATGGGGCAACAAGAGGTGGTTTAATTATTCCTAATTTTTATAACCTTAAGAATAGTTTAAATGACCCTCTTGCAACCAATTCTTTATTTGAGAAGAGAGTAAACAGTGCATTTGGGTCAGTTTCATTAGGCTTTAAGGAAACTGTTTTCGTGGAGGCTACCGGACGAAACGACTGGTTCTCTACTACTAAAGAGGATCGTTTTTACCCTTCAATTACAGGTAGTTTTGTATTCTCTAACTTGATAGACGCCAATTGGATGTCCTTCGGTAAGTTACGTGCAGGTTGGGCCAGTGTTGCATCAGATAGCGATCCATACCAGCTATCGAACTATTCTGTACAATTTACAAACTTTAACGGGCAGCCCCGTTATGGATTGTTTACACAGAATAACAACCCCGATCTCAAAGCTGAATTAAAGGAAACTAAAGAAATTGGTCTCGAAATGAACTTTTTGAGAAACCGGGTAGGTTTTGATGTGACCTATTACGATGTGAACATTACCGATGCGATCCTGCCGTTAAGTGTTGATCCTGCAACAGGATTTAATAATAATCTTATTAACGCGGGACAGATCACCAACAAAGGGGTGGAAGCAATGGTGTATGTAACACCCGTAAAAAATGAAAATTTCAGTTGGACTATGAACTGGAATTTTGCACAGAACAGAAATGAAATAGTTAAACTTTACGAGGGTGTATCTACTTACCAGCTTACCAATGCCCCCTTCCGGGCCAGACTGTTGGCAGTAGAGGGTCAGCCATACGGAGCAATTTATGGATTCGATTTTACCTATGATGCAAACGGTAACAAGATTGTAGGTGAGGACGGACTTTACGTTCCGACAGCAACTGTTCAAAATCTTGGCTCTACTTTGCCGGATTACAATATGGGTCTAAGAAACTCGTTAAAGTATAAGAATTTAGCTCTGTCATTCCTGTTCGATATGCAGAAAGGAGGTAAATACTTCTCTACCACACATATGTGGGGTATGTACAGCGGTATGTTAGAGGAAACAGGCTTTGGCGGTAACAGGGAAGCAGGTGTTATTCTGGACGGTGTTCTGGAAGACGGCACTCCAAACGATATCAGGATTACCGCTAATGAGTTTGGAGGTATGCATTACGGAGGCGTAGATGCGTTGAATGTTTTTGATGCAAGTTATATCAAACTTCGTGATATAACCTTAAGCTATGACCTGCCTAAGGAGATGATTGGAAGCTTACTTGAGGGTGTGAGGATTTCTGCTTTTGGAAGAAATCTGCTGGCCTGGAATCTGGATTGGAAAGGTATGGACCCTGAGAATACGTCTTACGGTTCAGGAAATATCCAGGGTCTTGAAGGGGGCTCACTGCCTTCCACAAGACAATTTGGTGTGAATGTGAACTTTAAATTTTAATAAAGATGAAAAATATAAAAAAAGTATTTGTAATAGCTGCAGCTTCTCTCCTGACCCTGGGAACAGCGGTAAGTTGCACAGAGGGTTTTGAGGAACTCAATGAGAACCCCAATAATCCCGAATCCCCGCTAACTTACGGGGTCTTCAATTATGCCAACCGAGTGGTTACAGACGGTACGCGGAATTCCTTTGAAAGTGCCCGGGTAACTTTACCCTGGATGCAGTATTCTTCGCAGACTGCCTATAACGATGAGGATAAATATGCATACCGCTCAACGAGTGGCGACGCGTTGTGGCGTCAGCTATTTATTGCAGCTTCAAACTATAAGAAGATTATTGATATGAACTCCGATCCGGAAACGGCACCGGCGGCAAGTGCTTACGGCTCAAACGCTAACCAGATTGCGGCTTCACGCGTTATGCTTTCCTACGTGTTTTTGAATCTTGCCGATACTTTTGGAGATATTCCATATTATTCTTATGGAAACAGTGATCCAGATTTTCAGGCTCTTAATGTTAACCAGTTCATAAAGCCCAAATTCGCTTCTCAGCAAAAAGTTTATTCTGATATACTGAAGGAGTTGAAGGAAGCTTCTGAAATGATTGAAATGGGCGAACCTGTATTCAGTCCGGCAGATGGTTTGTTCGGAGGTGATCCCGTAAAGCTGAAAAAGTTTGCTAATTCACTCAGGCTTAGGGTAGCAACCCGCGTTAAAGGTGTAATACCAAGTGCTCAGACGCACATCACCGAAGCTATCGCATCTGGGGTGATGACTTCTAATGCAGACAATGTTGGAGTGAGGTATGAAGCGAACCTAACCAACCCGTCGCCGATGTATAATGATTTCAGAACCAGATCAGATTTTTCTGTTTCCAAAACATTGATTGATCTCCTTAAAGGAAATACTGGGAATTTTGGACTTGATCCAAGACTATTCAGATATGCAGCACCAAATGATGTCAGCAAAGCGTCAATCCTAAATGGAACTTATGCGGATACTACTGATCCAAGCAAATTTATAGGTATGCCATATGGTTTGCCCGAGGATTTCCAGGCTTCACAGGCTGCTGTAGGAAACAATTTCTTTAGCAAGTATGTTTACCGTACAGATTATACAGAGATTCTAATGGAATATTCAGAGGTAGAGTTCTTACTTAGTGAGGCCAACGGCTGGAGCCAGGTTAATTACGAGAATGGCGTAAAAGCTTCTATGCTGAAATGGGGCGTAACTCCTGCAGCTGCTGACGCTTTTGTGGCTACTCTGCCACCGGCTTCTGCTGCCACGGTTCTTACACAAAAGTATGTCGCACTGTTCATGCAGCCTTATGAGGCATGGGCCGAATACAGAAGAACTGGCTATCCGGATACAATTATACTGTTGCTTCCGGGGGAAACAGCTCCTTTACTGGTACCAATCCCGGTAACTGGAGAGACTACATACACCTTCACTCCGCTGGTGCCCGGTCTGACTGATATTCCTTCTCGCTTGCTTTATCCAACGCTTATTCAGACGCTGAATCCTGAGAATTACGCAACGGCAGCAGCTGCAATCGGCGGTGATAAGATGAATACCAAACTCATTTGGGACAATTAATATTTTAGTACTACTCTTTTTTTACATTCATTATGAAGCCACTCTCCGGAGTGGTTTTTTTATTTGCCTATATTTGTAACTCAATTTCCGACAATGAATATTAAAGATAATCTGCAGCATAAAATTACCGAAATCATCCAGAACGTATTTCAGATTTACGATCTGAAACTCGAAGTTCAGGAAAATAAAACCGCCTTCGACGGCGACTTTACCATTGTTATTTTCCCGCTTGTGAAACTGGTGAAAAAAGGTCCGGAACAGATTGGGATGGAGTTGGGCAGTGCCCTTACAACTGAGACTGATTTTGTTGAAAGCTTTAATGTTGTTAAAGGTTTCGTGAACGTGAAAATCAGCAATGCTCACTTTATAAATAACTTCTCATCCATTGCTGAATCTGTTGACAAGTTGGAGCCAAAGGATGAAACGGTAATGGTTGAGTATTCATCTCCCAATACCAACAAACCGCTGCACCTGGGTCACATACGCAATAACCTTCTCGGATATTCAGTAGCTCAAATCCTGAAAGCCGACGGATATAATGTAATCAAGACCCAAATCATCAATGACCGCGGAATCCACATCTGTAAATCGATGCTTGCCTGGCAAAAGTTTGGGGAGCTAACTACAGCAGCGGGCACCGGAATCAAGGGCGACAAGTTTGTGGGCAATTATTATGTGGCTTTCGACAAACAGTATAAAAATGAAATTGCTGAACTTATGGCTGCCGGTGCAGATGAGGAAACAGCTAAGAAGCAGGCACCCATTCTGCTTGAGGCGCAGCAAATGCTGCTCAGCTGGGAAAAAGGTGATGAGGAAGTACGAAGCCTCTGGGCAGAGATGAACTCATGGGTGTATGAAGGTTTCAACCAAACCTACAGCCGACTGGGTGTGGATTTCGACCAGGTGCAGTATGAAAGCGATACCTATATTTTGGGCAAGGACCTTATTCAGGAAGGTCTGATTAAAGGTGTACTTTACCGAAAAGAGGACGGTTCTGTTTGGTGTGACCTTACGGATGAAGGCCTGGATCACAAACTTTTGCTGCGTTCCGACGGGACTTCGGTGTATATGACACAGGACCTGGGAACGGCAGTGGAGCGCTTCAAGAAGAATGATATTCAGAAACTCATCTATACCGTAGGTAACGAGCAGGACTACCATTTTGATGTCTTATTCAAAATATTGAAGAAACTGGGCTACGAATGGGCAGATAACCTTTATCACCTGTCGTACGGTATGGTAGAACTTCCCGAAGGAAAGATGAAATCCCGTGAGGGAACTGTGGTTGATGCTGACGACCTTATGGAAGAAATGGTGGTAACCGCACGTGAAAAAGCCGAAGAACTTGGCAAGATGGAAACACTGACGCCGGATGAAAAGGAACAATCCTATGAAGTAATTGGTCTGGGCGCACTTAAGTATTTTATGCTGAAGGTAGACCCAAAGAAGAAGATGCTCTTCAACCCAGCTGAAAGTATCGATTTCAACGGTAACACCGGACCTTTTATCCAATACACCTACGCACGGATTCAGTCTTTACTTCAGAAAGCTGCTTACAAGCCTCAGAAAATTGAAGCAGGATATCAGTTAAATGAATCCGAAAAGGACCTGATTTCACAGCTGTCCAACTACCGCGAATCGGTATCCAAAGCGGCTGCGGCACTGAGTCCGGCGCTGGTGGCTAATTATGTCTATGACCTGGTGAAGGCGTACAACTCATTCTACCAGAATAACCCTATAATGAAACAGGATGATGAGGCTGTGAAGCAGTTCAGACTTGAACTATCAGCACTTACTGCCAAAACGATCAAAAAATCACTGGAGCTGCTGGGAATCGGTGTTGTGAACCGGATGTAATATAAAATTGCCGCTTAGATCAAAAATCAGTCTATACAGGCTGATTTTTTTATTTTCCATTATTTTAGTGACTGAGGTAAAAACTAATAAAATACAAAAAAAACGCCCTGAAAATCAGAGCGTTATCTTGAAAATTGTAGACCCACAGGGATTCGAACCCCGACAGGCGGTACCAAAAACCGAAGTGCTACCGTTACACCATGGGTCTCAATTATTGTGGTGCAAATGTAGAATAATTTTTGTAATTTCCAAAATCTTTAGGCAAAAAAAATTAGATAAAATTCTCACTTATCATGACGGTTGATTTTAACACCTTCAATATGAATAATTTAAACCCCGGGTCTGATTTTGAAAAAAAAGTGGTCAGTTTCATCAGGGATTGGCAATCACCGTCAGAAACTGTTAAGGTGCAGACCTCCGGTTCTACAGGGGTGCCAAAAATTCTGGAGGTAGAAAAAATCAGAATGCGTTGGTCCGCCCAAATGACCTGCGGATTTCTTGGCCTCAAGGAAGGTGATTCAACGCTTATTTGCCTTCCTGTGGAGTATATTTCAGGCAAAATGATGGTTGTACGCGCGCTGGAAGCAAAACTTAAACTGCATGTGGTGAATCCTTCGTCCAAACCTTTGCAGGACTGGAACAAACAGGTAGACTTCTGTGCCATGTCGCCACTGCAGGTGGAAAATTCACTTGATAAACTTCACCTGATAGAAAATCTGATCATTGGTGGTGCCCAGGTTTCGGAAATGCTCAGGAGAAAAATCAGCAGCAGTTTGCCGGACTCGGGATATACACGCATATTTGAAACTTACGGCATGTCGGAAACGCTTTCCCATATTGCCTTAAAACAGATCTTTCCGAAGGCAGATGAGTATTTTACAGTAATTGAAGGGGTGAGTGTGTCTCAGGACTCCCGTGGATGCCTGCTCATTAATGCTCCGGGACTCAATCCCACACTGCTTCAAACCAATGATGTGGTGGAGTTGCACGGCGAAAAGCAGTTCAAATTCATAGGACGGGCCGATAGCATCATCAATTCCGGTGGCCTGAAGGTCCAGCCTGAACGGGTGGAAGGTATCATTAAAAGGTATGTGGATGCCGAGGCTCTTCTTACCGGCGTTTCAGATGATTCGTTGGGTCAGAGACTGGTTTTGGCCATTGAAGGAACGGAAACTGCTGAACTGCATTCCGGATTGGCAAAGGCTTTTGATGAGATCAGATTAACATTGTCTAAAAACCACGTGCCGCGTGAGGTGCGCTATATCAATAGTTTTCCGCGGCTGCCCAATGGTAAGACAGACCGGCGGAGTATTAACAGTTTAATGAATGATGCTGATGGACAGGGATTTTAGCAAAGAACTGAACTACAGGACCGCACGAAGCGGAGGTCCCGGCGGACAGAACGTAAATAAGGTGGAATCCGCGGTAACTGCCATCTGGAATGTAGCTGAAAGCACTTTCTTCAGTCACGAAGAAAAAGAGATGATTGCTGTCAAACTTAGGAACAGGATCAGCCAGGAGGGACTTCTGCAGATTACCGCTTCCGAGAGCCGTACCCAAATTCAGAATAAGAAAATAGCAACCGAAAGGACGATTGAGATGGTTAACAGGTGTTTGATTAAAGCTAAACCGCGAAAAGCAACCAAACCTTCAAAACGGCAGGTGGAGAAAAGGATAAAGGCCAAGAAGCAGATTTCGGAAAAGAAGGAAAACAGGCGCTTCAGGATTTGATATTTAAGCTAACGGTTTGTTTTTTAGCTTTTTAATCCGTATGTTTGTAATTCAATAAAGCAATTATGGTCACTTCCATTTTAAAATATGACAGTGTTCGTTCGCAAAGACTTTTGTCTTCATTGCTTTACCTTCACACGGATTCTTTTCTGAAAAGCTCCAAAGAGTTCATCTATTAGACCCGTCGGGTCCTGGCGGGAACTTTCCGTTTATTAATTTTAATTTCGATGTGTTACTACAGACATGGTGCCTCACGGTATGCAGTGTCTCAGGGCCGTTTGTAGCACGATCATCACAAAAAAATAGGCAAAATGTCTGAGAATATCATTTTAACAACCGGAGTTTACGACGTAATTAAAGATCATTTAAGGAGAAAGAAAGTAACCATTGAAGAAGAAAACCGGCTTCTGGCAGAACTGAAAAATGCGCAGCAGGTAAGAAGAAGAGAGTTGCCGCCTGAGGTGGTTACCGTGAACAGAAAAGTAACTATAAAAGACCACACCCTGGACAGGGAAGAGGAGTTGATTTTTGTGGGAGTAGCAGAAGCCAAACCAAAAAAGAATAAGTTTTCAATCCTTTCCGATATGGCCCTGGCCACCGTAGGTTATAAAGTAGGCGATGTCATAGAATGGCCATTCCGCGACGGTGAAAGGAAAATTGAAATCCTGAAGGTGGAAAACTGGCAAAATTAAACAGAGCACCTGAAAAAATAAAGGCCGTTTCACACACTCGTGAAACGGCCTTTTTTCTTTTAAATGCTTTTCTTAAGAATTCTCCAGGATATAGGAGAACATTAGCGGTGCACAGATGGTAGCGTCACTTTCTACTATGAATTTAGGCGTCGTAATGTCCAGCTTGCCCCAGGTGATTTTTTCATTTGGAACTGCTCCTGAGTAAGATCCGTAAGAAGTTGTAGAATCTGAAATCTGGCAGAAGTATGACCAGAACGGAATGTCGGTCATTTCCATATCCTGGTAAAGCATAGGGACCACGCAGATCGGGAAATCACCTGCGATTCCACCGCCAATCTGGAAGAATCCTACACCTTTGCCGCCGGAATTTTTTGGATACCAGTCGGCCAGGAACATCATGTATTCAATACCGGATTTCATTGTAGAAGCCTGCAGTTCGCCTTTAATACAGTAGCTGCTGAAAATATTTCCCATTGTTGAATCTTCCCAACCCGGAACCACGATAGGCAGGTTTTTTTCCGCGGCAGCCAGCATCCATGAATTCTCCTTCGGAATTTCGTAATACTGCTCCAGGACACCTGATAGAAGCATCTTATACATGTATTCGTGGGGGAAATACCTTTCGCCTTTGGCTTCAGCATCTTTCCAGATCTCTACAATATGCTTTTGCAAACGGCGGAAAGCTTCCTCTTCGGGGATACAGGTATCGGTCACACGGTTCAGTCCGCGTTCCAGCAATGCCCATTCGTCCTGTGCTGTAAGGTCACGGTAATGCGGCACTCTTTCGTAATGCGAGTGGGCCACTAAATTCATGAGGTCTTCTTCCAGGTTCGCGCCGGTACACGAAATAATATCCACTTTGTCCTGACGGATCATTTCGGCCAGAATTTTACCGATTTCTGCCGTAGACATGGCTCCGGCTAGGGTAATCATCATTTTTCCACCATCTTTCAAATGGGCCACATAGCCTTTGGAAGCGTCAACCAATGCGGCTGAATTAAAATGGAGATAGTATTTTTCTATAAATTCGGTAATCGGTTTGTTCATGTTTTTTTACTTTCAGCAAAGATAAGGATTTAATAAATCTTAATTTTGATGAATGGATGAGATTTTCCGCCGGCAGGTTTTTGAAGTGATCCGGCTTATTCCGAGCGGGCGTGTTACAAGTTACGGTGCCATAGCAAAAGCTGTAGGATATCCCAATCTTGCGAGGCATGTGGGCAATTCCTTGCGGAATTATGAAGAAGAGTTTCCCGCGCACCGCGTCTGCAACTCCACAGGTACGATTACCGGCAGTTGTTTAGCGGAATTTACGCAAAGGCTGTCTTCGGAAGGTATAAAAGTCCAAGGAAACAGGATTCAGGATTTCAGAAATATTTTCTGGGATCCGATGGAGGAGTTATAGGATAGGACAGGGCTAAAAAAGTTTCGGCGGCGGCGAAGCCGCCGCCGAAACGGAATCCTGATAAATCTTTCAGTTTATTTCGCCAGTTCCTTATAGCTTCTTTGGATAAACTCAGTGAGCTCCTTTCCTTTCAGTAGATTCTGAGAAAGTTTTGCCAAGTCTAAAGCATGTTTGATATGCGCATTTTTCGCCTCGCCATCTTCTTCACTAAGCAGTTTACCCGCAAGTTCACTGTTGGTATTCACCACCAGGTTATACATCTCCGGGAAACCGCCCATGCCGAACATTCCGCCACCGCCTGTAGCCTGCATGTCTTTCATACGGCGCATAAACTCCGGCTGAGTGATAATGAAAGGCGCATCTGTACTTTCCATATCCTCCAACTGTACAGTGAATTTGGAATCTGAAATACCTTCTTCAACGGTCTTTTTAAGTGTTTCCTTCTCAGTTTCGTTCAGTTTGGAAATAATCGGTTCGTCTTTCTTAATCAGATTGTTGATGTGATCCGCGTCTACACGTGCGAAACGGATTTTTTCTTTGGATGTTTCCAGCTTTTGAATCAGGTGCGGTACGATAGGAGAGTCCAGTAACAGTACCTCATACCCTTTATCCTGTGCGGCCTGTACATAACTGTGCTGGTCGTGTTCGTTGCTAGCATACAGGATGATCAGGTTACCGTCTTTATCGGTCTGGTTGGCTTTAATTTTTTCCTCCAATTCATTCCAGAGGAAATATTTGCCCTCCACATTCGGATACAGCGCAAATTTGTCTGATTTGTCGTAGAATTTGTCCTCGGAAATCATTCCGTACTCAATCACAACCTTAATGTCATTCCACTTGCTCTCAAAATCCTCGCGGTTTTCGTTGATGAGTGAAGCCATCTTGTCACCCACCTTTTTCGTGATATAGGAAGATATTTTCTTCACAGCACCGTCGGCCTGAAGATAGGACCGGGAAACGTTCAGCGGAATGTCCGGCGAGTCAATAACCCCTCTGAGCAGCATCAGGAAGTCAGGTACAATACCTTTTACTTCATCGGTAACAAAAACCTGGTTCTGATACAGCTGGATCTTATCTTTTTCGATATTCAGGTTATTGGCCAGTTTTGGGAAGAACAGAATACCGGTAAGGTTGAATGGATAATCAACATTCAGATGAATATGGAAAAGCGGGTCTTCAAACTGCATGGGGTACAGTTCGCGGTAGAAGTTCTTATAATCTTCATCCTTCAGTTCCGTAGGCGCCTTGGTCCAGGCTGGCGTAGGGTTGTTGATGATATTGTCAACCTCCTGCGTTTCCGGTTTTGCATCCTCGGCTGCATCTTCAGGCAGGGGCAGGGTTTCTGTTCTGGTCCCGAACTTAATTGGAACCGGCATGAACTTGTTGTATTTCAGCAACAGTTCACGGATTCGGGATTCCTCCAGGAATTCTGTTGAATCTTCGGCTATATGAAGAATGATTTCTGTGCCACGGTCAGTTTTTTCAGCCGTTTCTTCCAGCGTGAATTCAGGGCTTCCGTCGCAGGTCCATTTTACGGCTGCCTCACCTTCTTTATAGGATTTTGTAAGAATCTCCACTTTCTCGGCCACCATAAAGGCAGAATAAAAACCAAGACCGAAGTGACCGATGATTCCGGCGTCTTTGGCAGAATCTTTATATTTTTCCAGGAATTCCTCAGCTCCCGAGAAAGCTACCTGGTTGATGTATTTCTCAACCTCTTCAGCAGTCATTCCCAGACCCTGGTCTATTATGTGAAGCTTTCTGTTCTCTTTGTCAATTTTAACTTCAATGGCAGGATTTCCATATTCAGTTTTGGCATCTCCGATGTTGATGAGGTGCTTCAGTTTCAGCGTCGCATCTGTGGCATTGGAAATAAGCTCCCTCAGGAATATTTCGTGGTCACTGTAGAGAAACTTCTTAATAAGTGGAAAAATATTATCCACCGATACATTGATATTTCCTTTAGTCATAATTATTTAATTTTTGTTGACCTGATTTTTTCAAAATGAATACCAAGCAGCGGTTAGTGACATTTTGGCACGCAACAGTTATTGCAAAAAAAAGCAGCCCGGGAGCTGCTTCAGTTATTCTTACTGTAATTATTTGTTCTTTATCTCTTCTTTGATTTTGGCCTCCAATTCCTCGGCAAGTTCAGGATTGTCCTTCAGCATATCCCGAACCGCGTCACGGCCCTGACCAAGTTTGGTCTCCTCGTAGCTGAACCAGGATCCGCTTTTCTTCACGATTCCTGTTTCTACTGCCATGTCCAGGATTTCTCCCACTTTGGAAACGCCTTCACCGTACATAATGTCAAATTCGGCCATCTTGAACGGTGGTGCCACCTTGTTCTTAACGATTTTCACCTTCACCCGGCTTCCTACAGCTTCATCACCTGTTTTAATAGGCGCGCTCGCCTTTCTGATGTCAATCCTTACGGAAGCATAGAATTTAAGCGCATTACCTCCGGTGGTCGTTTCAGGATTTCCGAACATTACACCGATTTTTTCCCTTAACTGGTTAATGAAAATCACGGTACATTTTGTACGGGATATGGTAGCTGTAAGTTTACGCAAAGCCTGTGACATCAAACGTGCGTGCAAACCCATCTTGGAGTCGCCCATTTCACCTTCTATTTCAGCTTTAGGGGTAAGAGCTGCCACGGAGTCAATGACTACAATGTCAATAGCTCCTGAGCGGATCAGGTTATCGGCGATTTCAAGTGCCTGTTCACCATTATCCGGTTGTGAAATAATAAGGTCGTCCAGGTTAATACCCAGTTTAGAGGCATAATGTCTGTCGAAGGCATGCTCCGCATCAATAAATGCCGCAATCCCGCCGGTTTTCTGCGCTTCAGCAATGGCGTGAAGGGTAAGGGTGGTTTTACCCGAGGATTCCGGACCGTAGATCTCGATTACCCGGCCACGCGGATATCCGCCTACGCCCAGCGCAAGGTCCAGCCCCAGTGAACCGGAGGGAATCACTTCGATGGAATCGTCCACAGACGCGTCACCCAGGGTCATCACCGTACCTTTTCCGTACGTTTTATCTAATTTATCAAGCACCAGTGAGAGTGCTTTTTTCTTATCTTCGTTACTGCTCATCTGTAATATTTGTTTGTTCAAAAATACGGAATTTTCCGCTCTTTTTCTTATAATGTTTTGCCAAAAATAGGCTTCAATAATGGAAGTCTTTAGGTGTATGCGTCAGATAATCTTCCAGGACTTTCATCTGCTGTTTATGGCCCATATCCACAAGTTTGCGGTATCTTTCCGGTTTATGGAGCGGGAATATTTTCTGCGTCAGGACATTCGCACTTTTAATTACTGAAGGGAACACATGCGGTAGCGGAACTTTCGGAATCTGAAGTCTTTCGTTAATGTTTTCATCCAGTAAGTACCAGTTACAGCAAATGTGAAGATAGCGCAGATTTTTACGCTGGAAATGATATTTCAGAATAGTGGATTCCAGATTTTCGTCCAAGAGCGCTTTCGCCAGATAGGCCGAATCTTTATCGCCGGCACCCTGGGTTGCGGTCCAAAGATAAAACTGCTCCACGGCTTCTTCTTTATTATCGGGCATGTACTTTGCGGGGATTCCCAGCAAGTAGCCAATGTATTTCCAAAGGTGAAAAACGCCTTTTTCCTCCTCTTCACTTATCCGGATGCCCAGTTTCCTCAGACCCTGCATGAATACAAGACTGAATCCGGTATAGGTGGCCACCATATCCCACATATTGATGGGCGTGCCCCAGTTCGCGTAATCCCAATTCTCACTTTTCTGGCGGATCTTAAGGCGGGCGTAGGAATGCAGAAGTCGCGTCCTCACAATGAGTCTGTAAGCCTGCGAGTTGGTTCGAAGGGCATTTTCGCGGGTTACATTTACCCAGAATTCAAGTGTATCTTTAAGCCTTTTCACCGCACCGCGTTTAAGCGCACCGGTAAAGACAAGTGGTTTGTTGAGGAAAGCGAAGTCATATCCGCCCATCAGGGTGAAATCGCGCAGGATGATTAAGCCATTGGTGCCGGTACGCATGCAGAACCTTGCGCCGGCATTCGCCAAAGCGGCATTAAACCATTCCGGCACTTCCTGCATCTGCAGAAAAAGCTTTTTAAGGTTCTCCGGCGCAACCTCATCTGCCGACACCGGAGAGGCTGAATATTTTTCCACGAGGGCCGAGGCTTCATGATAGGGAAGTTTCAGGTAGGTTTCCTGAACCGCCGCATCGCCCAGTGCATCTACTTCATGATACAGGTGCGAATACCTGTCGAACTTTGCGATACCGGGTTTCGCCCCGGACCACTCCAGCAGATCCCTGCCGTTTCCGGTGGTCCAGAATGACTGAAAATGTGGGCTTTGGTAGAATTGTGGTTGTGCCTTCATTTTTTGAAAGGTAATTCCTGAATTTTGTGGTGCTTTGCAGCAGAAATGATGCCGCGCTCCATTTGAACCGGACTCTTATGGAAATGCCGCCTGGACCCCGCAATAGCGATGGCAGCGGAAAGCCCGGAGTTTTTTGGCGCAAGCGAAGCGAGCGCCAAAAAACGAGGACTTGCAGCGGACGCAGCGACCCGGCGCGGCTGCCTGAGCGCGGCGAGGGTATTGCCCCTAAAAAAAACCTCCGGATATTCCGGAGGTCTGTATGGTCAGTGGCTCTGATTATAGCGTTGCAGAGTGTGCAAGCATATCTACCAGTTTGTTGGAGTAACCCATTTCGTTGTCATACCAGGAAACTACTTTCACGAAGTTTGGAGAAAGCATGATTCCGGCATCCTTGTCGAATACAGAGGTTCTCTTTTCGCCTACGAAATCCTGAGAAACCACTGCATCTTCAGTATAACCTAAGATTCCTTTAAGTTCGCCTTCTGAAGCTTTTTTCATTGCTGCGCAGATCTCTTCATAAGAAGTTGCTTTTTCCAGTCTCACTGTAAGGTCAACTACAGAAACGTCAGCAGTTGGTACACGGAAAGACATACCTGTAAGCTTGCCGTTCAGTTCAGGAATTACTTTTCCTACGGCTTTTGCAGCACCTGTAGAAGAAGGGATGATATTGTTAAGTGCAGAACGCCCTCCTCTCCAGTCTTTTACAGAAGGTCCGTCCACAGTTTTCTGTGTAGCAGTGGTAGCGTGAACAGTGGTCATAAGACCTTCAACAATACCAAAGTTGTCATGCATTACTTTTGCAAGTGGTGCAAGGCAGTTGGTCGTACAGGACGCATTGGAGAAGATTTTAATATCGTCTGTAAGGTCCATGTGGTTTACACCCATAACGAACATGGGAGTATCGTCTTTAGAAGGTGCGGAAAGGATTACTTTCTTTGCGCCCGCATTGATGTGAGCCTGTGCAGAATCTTTGCTAAGGAACAATCCTGTAGATTCTACGATATATTCAGCGCCGATTTCATTCCATTTCAGGTTGTTAGGGTCTTTTTCGGCAGTTACACGGATTTTCTTTCCGTTTACGATAAGGTCGTTTCCTTCTGTGGATACTTCGCCCTTAAACTCGCCGTGCACAGAATCATACTTCAGCATATACGCCATATACTCAGCATCGATAAGGTCATTGATCCCTACAACTTCGATGTTGTCTCTTTCGGTCATTGCTCTGAAGACCAGGCGGCCAATTCTACCGAATCCGTTGATTCCTACTTTGATTGTTGACATAATTTATTAGATTTATAATTAATGATTTTCCATTTTTTACCAAAAGGCACCAGACTCTTAAATCGCGAGAATCTCGGAGATCTTCAGCAGGTCTTTGTTGATGGTATTGTGTTTTTTAATAGCTTCTTCTATAGGCGTGAAGACCAGTTTATTGCTGCGCATACCTGCCATCACGTTATTACGCCCTTCCATCAGTCCGGTTACAGCACCGTAACCTAAGCGGCTGGCCAAAACCCGGTCGGCACAGCTGGGCGAGCCTCCGCGCTGTATGTGTCCCAGCACAGCGATTCTAATATCGTAATTGGGGTATTTCTTTTTGGTCTGTTCAGAAAGGTCGTATACATTTCCGAGTTTTTCACCCTCGGCCACTACAACCACACTGGAGTTTTTGCCGCGCTTTGCCGCTTTATCAAAAGTGTCGAAGAGTTCCTCCATACTGTCTTTCTGCTCGGGTATAAGGATATCTACCGCACCGGTGGCAATTCCGGAATTCAGGGCGATGAAACCGGCATCTCTGCCCATCACCTCTACAAAGAAAATTCTGTTATGGGAAGTGGCCGTATCGCGGATCTTATCGATAGCGTCCATGGCCGTATTCAGTGCAGTGTCGTAACCAATGGTCGTATCGGTGCCGAAAATATCATTGTCTATCGTTCCGGGAACACCAATAGTTTGTATGCCAAATTCCTCATTGAAAATCTTCGCTCCGGTAAAAGTACCGTCGCCGCCTATGCAAACCAGGGCGTCTATTCCATTCTCTTTACACTGCTCGAAGGCTTTCTTCCGGCCTTCCTCAGTCCTGAATTCTTCCGACCTGGCAGATTTAAGGATGGTACCGCCCAGATTGATGATGTTGCTCACTGAGCGCGGGCCCATCTTGGTAATGTTACCGGCAATGAGGCCATTGAAACCTTCGCGGATGCCGTAGCATTCCAGTCCGAAGTAGTTGGAAGTCCGTACGACCGCACGAATGGCGGCGTTCATTCCAGGCGCGTCGCCGCCCGATGTTAAAACCGCTAGTTTCTTAATGTGTTGCTCTGCCATATCCGGAGTCGTTACGTGGTGCAAATTTACGAAAATTATGGCAAAGTGAAGGCTGTGCCTGAGGATATCATAATAATCACATTCTCAAAGCTAAATGTCTGACTTCTTAGCGAGTGATTAAGCCTTATTGTAGCCGAAAATTCAACCAATTTCAGAAGTTTAACGCCAGTACAAAAAAAGACAGCTTCCTTCCGAAAGCTGTCTTATATTTAAATGTCTGATGATTTATTTCGCCAGAACTTCTTTTACCTTGTTTGCTGCTTCTTCCAGTGTGATTGCAGAATGTACAGGTAAGCCGGAATTGTCAATAAGCTGCTTTGCTTCTACAGCGTTGGTTCCCTGTAATCTTACGATCAAAGGAACAGGAAGGCTTCCCATTGCTTTATAAGCGTCTACAACTCCCTGTGCAACACGGTCGCAACGTACGATACCACCGAAGATGTTGATAAGGATGGCTTTTACGTTTGGATCTTTAAGAATGATTCCGAAGGCTTTCTGAACTCTTTCCGCATCAGCTGTACCACCAACGTCCAGGAAGTTAGCCGGGTTACCGCCGGAAAGCTTGATGATGTCCATAGTCGCCATTGCCAGACCGGCACCGTTTACCATACATGCAACGTCACCATCCAGTTTTACGAAATTAAGACCTGCATCGCCAGCCTCAACATCAGTTGGATCTTCCTCACGTGTATCTCTTAATGCCTCAAGGTCTTTGTGACGGAAAAGTCCGTTACCGTCCAGGGTTACTTTGGCATCAACTGCAATAATTTTATCGTCAGAAGTTTTAAGAACAGGGTTGATCTCAAAAAGAGAAGCATCAATACCTACATAAGCATTGTAAAGGTTGGTGATGAACTTCGTGAATTCCTTGAATGCGTTACCGCTAAGTCCCAAGTTGAAAGCAATCTTACGAGCCTGGAAACCCTGAAGACCCAATGCAGGATCAATCACTTCCTTATGGATAAGGTGTGGGGTAACTTCGGCTACATGCTCAATGTCCATACCCCCTTCAGTAGAATATACCACCGTATTTTTGCCTAATGCCCTGTCCAAAAGGATAGAAACATAGAACTCTTTGGTTTCAGAAGCTCCCGGATAATATACATCTTCGGCAACAAGTACAAAGTTTACCTTCTTCCCTTCAGCAGAAGTTTGTGGAGTTACCAGCTGCATACCGATGATGTTCTCTGCATTTTCCTTCAGTTTTTCAACGTTTGGAGAGAATTTTACACCGCCGCCTTTACCACGGCCACCTGCGTGAACCTGCGCTTTTACCACCCAACCTTCGGCACCTCCGGTCATTTCTTTTAATTTGTTGGCTGCATCTACTGCCTCCTCTACATTATTGGCGATGAAACCGCGCTGAATATTAACGCCGTATTTTGCTAAAATCTCTTTGGACTGATACTCGTGAAGATTCATAGTATTGAATTAAATTTATTATTTTTTTAAGGATTTACAAATTTATGAAAAAAGCACTAAGTAGAAAGCCCTAAACCGTTAAGTTTTTTAAAGCGCGGAAGTTTAAGCGATGTTTTGATGATGGATCCTGCGGATTTTCTTCTGAAACGAAAAATTATGGGCGCCGATTCCGGCTTTCACTACTCGCTTTTTTGCGCCTCCGCTCGGGCCGGAACTAACAAAAAGAGCTCAAACAGGCCGTTCAATCCGGGGCGCGGCTTGGCCTTATTCATGTCGTTGCGTCATCAGTACAACCTGCCTACATCCTTACAAATCTCCATATATTCATCAGGGATCCTGGAGCGGAAGCTCTGCTCATAATATTCATCACTATGCGGAATGTAAATGCTGTACCTCTTGCCTAATGGAATGAGCGGGATGAAAAATAACTCTATATACAGTTTATAAACGGTAATAATGGCCTTTACATCAAAGCCATTCTTGCGGATAGTGCGGGTTTCCTTGCCTACCGGTTTCCTGTTCAGTCCGAAGATGAAAAACATGCTGGTTCAGTTTAAATTTGTAAAATTTTCCAAAGTAAACAGAAACTTGGTAAGGTCAAGTGGTTTCGCTAATGTGATATTAGCTCCTGCTGATGTTGCCTCGGCAATAGATTGACCCGAACCTGTCATATAAATTACTGCGGCATGCCTGCCATATGGACTTTGGCGAATATATTCTATGGCGCTTATCACTCCCATAGGAGGAATTTGTCTGGCTATCAATATTGCATTCGGTTGGAATTCTGCCAGTAAATCCGGCAGATTGTGAGTAGTAGTCCGGGTCTTGCATTGATATCCTTCATCCTTTAAAATCGATTCCAATACTTTGGATACATGTATTTTAGGTTCAAGAAGAAGGATGCGTTTCTTATACATTTTTATAGGCAGTCAATAATCATTCCGTAGATTCAGAAAAGATTCAGATCCTGTTCTTCAGGAAATAGAAAATCAGCATCGCCCAGGAAATGATCATCATCAGTCCGCCGATGGGAGTAATGGGTCCCAGGAATTTAAAATTCATATTCCAGGCCTCACTCATGCTGAGCAGATAAATACTGAATGAGAAAATAAAGGTTCCCGCAATCATCAGGATGGAAATCCATTTTTCAGAGGGGCTTTCAAATTTCAGGATATACCCCACGATCAGCAGGAACAGGGCAGAGTACATCTGATACCGTACTCCGGTCTCAAAACTGATCAGCTTTTCTGCAGAAATAACCTTCTTCAGTGCGTGCGCGCCAAATGCACCCAAAATTACCGACAGCAGTCCGTAAACCGCACCAACAACCAATGTAAATGTCTTCATATTATATTTCTCCTTTTTGATACATGATAATTAATTTCCCCGAAAGTGTGATTGCGCCCAGGGCAATCAGTAACCACGAAAACTTTTTTGTTGAGGTAAATCCCGGATCTTTTGTTGCTTGCAGGAAAATGCCGAATGCCAGCAGAAGCCCAGCCAAAATGATTCCGAACATTATTTAGCTCTTAAACTGTTAAATTGAGTAATCACCTCGTGATGGGTCACCGTTTTGTCTTTGAAATAAGTGACAAAATAATTTTTTTCGTCTTCAGTGGCTCCAAGTTGGTTCAGGATATTCAGTAAGTGCATCTTCATATGTCCTTTCTGGATTCCGGTGGTTACCAGTGAACGTATGGCTGCAAAATTCTGTGCCAGTCCCGAAACCGCCAGGATGCTCATCAATTCCTGTGCTGACGGTTTGCCCAGTAGCGCAAGCGAAAATTTCACCAAAGGATGCAGATTGGTAAGGCCACCTACAACTCCTACCGAGATAGGCAGGTCTATCCAGAATCTGAAAATTCCGTTATCAATGGTACAGTGTGTTAAACTTGAATATTTACCGTCTTTTGCAGCGTAGGCGTGCGCGCAGGCCTCGGTAGCGCGGAAGTCGTTACCGGTGGCAATCACCACCGCGTCCACACCGTTCATAATTCCTTTGTTGTGCGTGGTCGCACGAAAAGGCTCTATCTCCGCAATGGTGACGGCACGTTTGAATTTGGTGGCGAACTCTTCATTGGAGATGCCGCTGTCATCTTTCAGGTCCTCAATTTTGCAGGAAACCTCAGCTCTTACAATACAGTCCGGCGTAAAATTGGACAGGATGTTCATAACAATCTGCAGCGATTCTTTTTCCTCTTTGGTAAAGGTTTCATCTTTTGCTACCTCTTCCGTTAAAGTTTTGCCAAACTGCTCCAGACAGGAATTAATGAAATTGGCGCCCATGGAATCCACGGTGTCAAAACTGGCTTTAAGCTGGAAGTAATTCTCCAGATCCGCAGTTTTGTCAATTAGCCGGATGTTCAGTATGCCGCCGCCGCGGTTCCGCATGTTCTTTGTAATCTCTTCAGTAGCTTCGAAAAGTCTTTTCTTGAGTTTGAAGTTGAAGAAGTGCTGCAGTTTGTGTGCCTCAACATTAATAATGAAATGGGTATGGCCCAGTTTCTTCGTGTTAATAATGGTTGTTTTAAAACCACCCTTGTCAATCCAGAATTTTGCGGCTTTTGAGGCTGCAGCTACTACCGAACTTTCTTCCACTGCCATAGGAAGTGCCAGCAGTTTGCCGTCTATAAGAAAATTGGGTGCTATTCCATAAGGCATATAGAAATTGGAGATGGTATTCTCCGAGAACTCTTCATGAAGTTTTTGTAGAACAGCGTCACCGTTCCAGTACTGCTGAAGTATCTGTTCATAACTGCTGTCATCACTAAGGTATTCTTTAATAAGCCAGTCTATTTTGCGCTGCTTTGAAAGTTTGGAAAAACCCTCCACCGGTTGCTGATTCATGTAATATGATTTGAGATCCAAAGATATGGATTTTGCAGCTATCAATCGGGGGAGGGTTCAGAAAAAGGCAGGTATTCCTTACCTTAATATTTATAGATTTTACTGGAAAAATACCATGATGACGGCCAGGATAAAACCGATTCCCGCATATATCATTCCGCGCCGGAATGCTTTGGATTTAAAATTAAACATCCAGAACGAAGAGATCACAAAGAAAAACAGCACAAGCCCAAACACGGTGTTCAGTGAGGCATATCTGTGTTTGGAGGTGGATTTGTGCAGCTCGTTGAACTTCTCCAGCACAAATGGCAGCTGCATCTTGGAATATTTCGCTTCGCCTGTACTTACATTATAGGTGCCGTCCTTAAATTTCCGGACAGGACCTTCCTCAGCTTCAAATTCAACATTCCGTACCTTAATCTCCCTGGCCAACTCTTTTTCTGTCAGATTTGGCTTTAATACAACCTCGTACTTATTCTCCTTTTTCAGGAAATTGGTATCGCGGTAAATGAGCAGAACGCCACTGATGGCATAAACAGCCATGATGCCGGCTGTAAAATAGCCCAGGTACCGGTGCAGGATGCGCATTGTGGACTTTAAATTTCCCGACTTTTTTTTCTTTTCCATAGTTTATTTTTAAAGCTGAATGCAGTAGATTTCTTAAAGTTTGTAGGTAAGGGTGAGGTAGTAATTGCGCGGCGTGATGGGGTTCACCGAGTAATTCTCATGGTAATTGTATTCCACAGCATCAAACAGGTTTCCTATTTTTCCCATCAGCGAGAATTTTTTCCAGTCATAGCCAAAGCTTAGTGATGCGGTCACATAGTCGCCCACCTCCAGCATACGTGAGGCGCCGTTACGGCTGTCCAGCAATTCCTTGGTGTCGTTCCAGCCCGCAATGCGGTCTCCTATAAAATAAACTCCGCCACCAATCTTTAATCCTTTCAAATATTTGGCAAATGTGTAAAAGACCGATGCGTTAGCAGTTGTGGCAGGTGTGCGGACCAGCCGCTGGTTCTCAACATAACCGAAGGTCTCGGGAGTATCCAGATAAACAGAATGGTTATAGGATGCCCCGGCAATGATGGACAGGTTCGGAAGCGGGTTTCCGGTGATGTCCAGTTCTACGCCCCGGCTGCGCATCTTACCTGCAAAATCCTTAACCGTGGAGTCTAAATTTGCGCTTCCGTCTGCCTTAAATTCAGCTGTTTGGTAGAAGTTACGGTTATCTATCTGATAAACCGTCAGGTTGAGTGCTACGGCATTATTCCAGAAATTCTTTTTCATGCCCACCTCAAACTGATCTATAATCGATGGTTTCAGCACATTATCGTAAATATCGCGGCCGGTATTGGCTACAAAAGAATTGGTGTAAGTTGCAAATGCAGAAAGATTGTCATTCGGCATATAAACGATACCTGCTTTTGGCGAAAATGCACGGTCTACCGTTTTGCCGCCCGGGCTGTCCGTATTGTCCAGATAATCCCTTTTGGTACTCTCACTTTCAATATAAGACCATCTTAAGCCGGCAAGTAACTTGAACTGCTCGTTAAGGCTGATGAAGTCCTGAGCGTAAATCCCGAAACGCTGTGTAGGTATGCGTGTTCTGTCCTTATTTTCAGACATTGGCATGGCGCCTCCGGCCCACGTGGAAGGATCATCCAAATACAGCAAGCCGGTTCCTCCATTACTGCCATAAGTATATGACGTTCCGAAGTTTTTGCCGGTTTCCGGATTCCGGAAGGTGTAAGCGTCGGCTATGCCGTAATCTCCGTCGGTCCCGATCAGAATTTTATGGTTCACCTTGCCTGTATTCAGTTCCCCGTTCAGATTTAGCTGAAGTGAAGTGTAATTTTGCTCGTTGTAAGTCTTGTTGAGGGGTCTGTTCCATTTCAGGCGGTTCGCATTGTCGTAAGACCAGGTCACACGTTCAGTGGAAAAGAAATCTTTGGTGTAGTTTTGAAAAGAAGCCACAGTATTCAATGTCCATAAATCATTGAACTGATGATTGAAGGTGAGTCCTGCAGTAACCTGCTCTACATTCTGGTATTGCCAGTCGGTGCCAACATACGCATTTCTTGGCAGGAAGGTGTTCAGTGCGTAAGATTTGTCTTTATTTTCAATGGCGCCAATTCCGAAATCGGGCGTTAGGTCATGTTTCAGGTAATCGGCTTCTATTATAAGCTGAGATTTTTCGCCAATGTTAAACAGTACAGACGGATTGAAATAATACTTCTGGGACTCTACCACATCGCGGAAACTTTCGGCAGTTTCATAGGTGCCGTTCACACGGAAAGCAACATTTTTACTCAGTGGGCCGTAAAAATCAACCGTAGGTTTATAAGAGTTCCAGCTGCCGGCGTTCATGCCGATGCTGCCGCCAAAACTGAAACGTGGTTTTTTGGTGATCAGATTAACTACTCCGCCAGCGGCTACATTTCCGTAAAGCATCGCGTTTCCGCCCTTCAGTACTTCCACACGCTCCAGACCTGTAACTTCAGGGAAAACACCACTGTTTACACGGGCGCCATTCTTAAAAATATTATCGTTTCCGAAGTTGAATCCGCGTCCACCAAAACTGTCCTGGGAATTTCCGCGTGCTGAGGTAATATAAAGACCGTTTACGTTCTGAAGGACTTCACTTAACTGCTTCGCCTGCTGTTGCTCTATGATTTCGTGGGTTACGATGGCTATGGGTTGCGGATTCTCCATGACTGTCAGATTGGATTTTGTAGTGAGCGTTCGCGCATTATTCGGGTTGCCTGTCTTATGCAGATTGATGTCCTCAATTTGCTGCACCCGAAGGGTGTCGGAATACTCTACAAATTTCATTTGAGCATATGCGGGAAGAGTAAGGGCCAAAAGGCCAACAGAAACAAGTCTTCTTTTCATTTCCTAGTCTTTATTTAGAATGAATTAAAATAACGACCGCAAATGTAATAAAGCCTGCTCTTTTCTGCAAGCTTATTTTTAATTATTCTAAATAGTTTTAATGGAAATGTGTTAACTTCCTGAAAGCATTGCTGGTAGCCCGGAAATGAGATTTGTCATGTAACACTGTATGCGCGACAATCCGTCACATCTTCAGACCCAAAATACAGGAAGTTCTTTGGGGAGATCTCCTTGAGGGATAAGAAAGTACTTATATTTCCTGGAGTTCCAGCCAGCGCAGTTCCATTTCTTCCAGTTTGGAAGTCAGCGATTCCAGTTCGGCGGACAAATTGGAGATCACTCCATACTCGGTTTCTGTAGTAAGTTGCTGCATAATAGCTGCACGTTTTTCTTCAATAATAGGTAGTTCCCTGTCAATCATCTCAAGTTCGCGCTGCTCTTTGTAGGAGAGTTTGCGCTGTGCCGAAGGAGATTTGGGAACGGCTTGTGCAATTTCGGCCACTTTGGGTGCCTGCATTGAGGGTTGCTCAGCCAGTTTTTTGCTTTCCTGGCTTTTCATCTCGCGGTATTCCGAGAAATTACCCACAAAGTTCCTGATTTTGCCCTCGCCTTCAAATGCCAATACGTGATCTACAACGCGGTCTATAAAATAACGGTCATGCGATACGATAATTAAACTGCCCTGAAACTGCTGAAGGAAATTCTCCAAAACGGTAAGTGTGGGAAGGTCCAGGTCGTTGGTTGGTTCATCAAAAATCAGGAAGTTTGGATTTTGATAAAGCACGTACATCAGGTGAAGTCTTCTTTTTTCGCCACCGGAAAGTTTTGAAATAGGGCTGTACTGGGTTTGGTCATCAAAAAGAAACAGACGCAGAAACTGTGACGCCGAAATCGTACGGCCGTTGGCCAACGGGAAATTCTCAGAAATATCCTTTATGAAATCAATTACGCGTTCTTCTTCCTTATATTTAAGACCTTTCTGCGAAAAATAGCCAAATTTTATGGTTTCGCCCGTCTCTATGGAGCCACGGTCATAAGGTTCCAGACCCTGGATGATATTAAGCAGGGTGGATTTGCCTGCACCGTTTTTGCCCACGATTCCAACTTTTTCGCCACGCTGGAACTGGTAGGAGAAATCCTTCAGCAGGACTTTTTCGCCGTAACTCTTACTTATATTGTGTAGCTCCAGGATTTTATTGCCCAGCCTTTTCATTTCGAAATCGAGTTCCAGTTTTTCCTTGCGGGTGTCCGTTTTGGCCACTTTCTCGGTTTCGTAGAAATCGTCGATCCGCGATTTGGATTTCGTGGTGCGGGCTTTGGGTTGGCGGCGCATCCATTCCAGTTCCTTGCGGTACAGGTTGTTCGCCTTGTCTATTGTAGCATTCAGGTTGTCTTCGCGAATCATTTTGTTCTCCAGGTAAGTCGCATAGCTTCCATTGTGAACATAGAGGTTCTGGTCTTCCATCTCCCAAATCAGATCGCAAACCGCATCTAGGAAGTAGCGGTCGTGAGTAACAAGCAGGAGCGTGATCTTAGCCTTGGAAAGATAATTTTCCAGCCATTCCACCATTTCCACGTCCAGGTGATTGGTAGGTTCATCCATGATGAGGAGGATTTGGCGGTGTTCAGCGCGGGTTTCAGTAAGAAGTTTTGCCAGGGCCACACGTTTGATCTGCCCACCGGAAAGCGTGCCCATTTTGGCTTGAAGATCGGTGATCTTCAGCTGCGAAAGGATTTGCTTCATCTCGTTTTCCAGGTCCCAGGCTTTATGGATTTCCATTTCGGCCAGAGCTTTTTCCATATCGTCGGGATTCTCGGTGTGCAAGGCGTGGTGGTAATTCTTTACTGCTACAATAGGTGCTGAATCCAGTGTCATCATAAATTCCTCTACGGTAAGATCTGAATCAAATTCAATTTCCTGATCAAAAAGGACCACCTGTATGTCTTTGTTGATGACAACATTACCCGAATCTGCGATCTCTTTTCCCATCAGGATTTTAAGAAGCGTAGATTTCCCGCTGCCGTTCTTGGCCACAATGGCGATTTTGTCCCCTTCATTTACATTGAATGAAATGTTTTTAAAAAGGACCTTCATGCCAAATGATTTGGTAAGATTTTCGGCGCTGACGTAGTTCATGGAAACGGGATTTTGTACGCGGTGTAAGGCGTGAGATTAAAGCAGCAAAAATACGATAAATGATGTTAATCCAGCGTCAGCCTTTTCAGTGACCACAAACTTCCGTTGTAAATGTCTACATCGACCTTGGTGTTAATGCCGTAGACAATTCCGTTTTCGGTGAACTGCCAGAAGTCCCAACGTCCTGTGGGCGTAGGTTGGGGAACATCGTTGTAGTTAGCCAGCCAAAGCGGATACTCTTCAAACTCACCGTCCAGAAAATCCTTGTAATAGTGATAATAAGTGTAGATAATGGGCTTTTCCCCATAGGCTTCTTCCACGATCCTGCACCATATCTTCAGGTCTTCAATCAGTTTGGCGTTGGTTTTCCGCTTCGGAATACGTTCGATATCCAGCACCGGTGGCAGGTCACCGGACTCCAGCTTTACATTTTCCAGGAAATTATTGGCCTGACGTACAGGATCTTCATCGGCACGGTAAAAGTGATAGGCACCCCTTATCAGATTGTGTTTTTTAGCCAGTTTCCAGTATTCATCAAAATGCTTATCAGTGTTTCGGTTACCCATGGTAGCACGAAGCACGGCAAACCGGATGGGGATGGCACGGTTGCCGATGCTGAGGCTGTCCCATGTAATATCTTCGGACCTTTGGTAGTGGGAGATGTCTATGCCAAAAGTTTTATCGGCATAATCGCCAATGATCCTGTTAATCCGCTGCTCCTCAAATTCAGAATTGGTGAGTTTCTTATGCTTAAAAGGCCGGAAATGCATGGCGTAATAAAAAGAGATTTTTTCCTTAAGATAATAACCGGTGCCCATAAGGCTTAAAGCAAGTACAATCAGCAAAACCGTTCTGCGAACTATGATTTTGCGCCGCCGGCTTTTGTGGATTTTTTTACGGACTTTCCCTTTGGTTCTCTTATTTGGCATTATACTGCAAAAGTAACGTTAAGAAGTATAAATAACGAATTTTACAGCTTTTGATTTCGGTATGGTATAATGTTCGTTCCCTTGTAAAGATCACAATCCTGCCGGATTCAATTCACCGTAGTGAGGCGAACGTGCAGGGCATCAATTATTAATTAGGTAAATTTGTACTATGGAAACACGGGAGAAAATTGTAATCGTAGGCGGAGGTTTCGCAGGGCTTCAGCTCGCCAGGTCGCTCAATAACAAGAACAAGAAGGTGTTTATGATAGATAAAGTAAACCATCATATGTTTCAGCCGCTGTTCTATCAGGTAGCCTGCGGCAGGATTGAGCCCAGCAATATTTCATTCCCTTTCCGCAAGATTTTTCAGCGCTCCAGGAACATCCAGTACCGCATGACGGAAGTACAGCGCATAGTACCCGAGCAGAACAAGATTATTACAGAAGATTCCGAATTTACCTATGACAAACTGGTAATTGCGACAGGCTGCAAGACCAATTTCTTTGGAAATGCCGAGATGGAGAAGCTGGCCTTTGGCATGAAGAATACCCAGGAGGCCATAGCCATAAGGAACCATGTGCTGCTTACATTTGAGAAACTTATCATAGAAAGAAAACGCAGTGACGACGGCAACTGGAACATCGTAATCGTAGGTAGCGGACCCACCGGTGTGGAGTTGGCCGGCGCCTTTTCCGAAATGAAACGTGAAATTCTGCCGCGTGACTATCCGCACATGAACTTTGAGAATCTGAACATCATCCTGGTGAGCTCTACGGAGACGCCCCTTTCCAATATGAGTGCGGAATCGCAGAAAATGTCCGAGAAATATCTGAATGAACTGGGCGTTATTTTCATGAAGGGCGAAATTGTGACCGCTTATGACGGCGACCGTGTGCTGCTGGCCAACGGTAAGGAGATACCCGCTAACAACGTAATCTGGGCAGCCGGTGTTACGGGCAATATTATTGAGGGACTAAGCGAGAGTCAAATTTTCCGTAACCGTTACATTGTGGACCGTTACAACCGGGTGAAGGGAACAGAAAATATTTTTGCGATTGGAGATATTGCACATATGGAAACTCCAAAATACCCGCAGGGCCATCCCCAAGTTGCCAATGTAGCCATAAATCAGGGTAAAAACCTTGCGCGGAATTTAGTCAGGAAAAATGAAGCTGATTGGGTGGAGTATGAATATGTGGATCAGGGCAGTATGGCCACCATCGGGAAGCACAGGGCCGTGGTGGATTTACCCGGTTTTAAGTTTCAGGGTTTCCTGGCCTGGTACTTCTGGATGTTCCTGCACCTTATGCTCATCCTTTCGGTGCGCAATAAACTGGCAATTTTCTTTAACTGGATGTGGAGTTATGTGAATAAAGATTCATCTTTGCGCCTGATAATCGTCCCAAACAAAAAAAATAAGACTGAACAATGAGAATTGATATAATAAGTGTACTGCCGGAACTTATGGAAAGTCCCTTCCAGACTTCCATTCTGAAAAGAGCCATGCAGAAAGGCCTGGCCGAGGTACACTTCCATCAGCTGCGGAACTGGAGTGTGGGGAAGCACCGGAAAGTGGATGATGAACCCTATGGCGGTGGTGCCGGAATGGTAATGTTGGTGGAGCCTCTGGATCTCTGCATTTCTGAACTGAAATCCCAGCGTGACTATGATGAGGTGATTTACCTGACTCCTGATGGCGAAACCCTAAATCAAAAAATGGCCAATTCACTTTCCATAAAGAAAAACCTTATCTTTCTGTGCGGACATTATAAAGGAATCGATCAGCGCGTGCGGGACCTGCATATTACAAAAGAAATCTCAATCGGTGATTATGTGCTTACCGGCGGCGAACTGGCTGCCTGTGTACTTGCAGATTCTGTAATCCGCCTGCTGCCGGGTGTGCTGAATGATGAACAGAGTGCGCTTACCGATACCTTCCAGGATAATTTGCTGTCGCCACCTATTTATACGAGACCTGAAGAATATAAAGGTTTAAAAGTGCCCGAAATTCTGCTGAGCGGTCACTTCGCCAAAATTGAGGAATGGCGTCACGACGAAGCGGTCCGAATTACCCAGGAACGCCGCCCTGATCTGCTGAAAGATTAACCCGAATGATAATTTGTATATGAAGGCTCTATTCCATAATAATCAGTTTCTAACTAAGAAACTTGTTTGCCTGCTGGCGCTTCTTTTTTTCAGTCTGAGTTATGCGCAGAAGCCTGTGAAGGCTATCAAATCCGAATTTACAGCCGATGTCCTCAGCCAAAAGCTCATTGGCGCGGACGGTAAGAAGCAAACCGTAGCGCAGGTGCTGAAACCTTATGAGGGGAAGGTGGTACTGATCGATTTCTGGGCCAGCTGGTGCCGGGACTGCATACTTGCCTTGCCCAAAACCAATGCGCTTAAATCAGCAAATCCCGATTTGGTTGTCATTTATTTTTCACTGGACCGTACACATGACCAATGGAAGCGCGGTCTGGATAAATACGGAATCGCCGGCGGGATCAATTATTGGTTTGATGAGGGTTGGAAAAACAAGTTCAACGATTATATTGAGCTGAACTGGGTACCGCGTTTTATATTGGTTGATCAAAGCGGTAAAATTGCTGATTATTATGCAATCACCCCTGACGATCCTGAACTTTTGGCCACAGTTAAAAAGCTTACCCAAAGGTAAATTTTATTCCTACTGCTTTTTAAACGGGGCACTTAAAAAATCATTCAGAGGTTTAACCTGTTTGAACATGTCTGCCAATTTTTTAACGGCGTCCTTTTCCAATATTTCCCTGTCTGTTAAGTTGTAAACTGCGATGTAGCTTTTTAGTTTCAGTACTTCAGCCATGGGGTCATCTTTGTCAAATCCCGCCGGAATCCGTATGAGCTTATCCTCCTCAGAGAGTCCGGTAAAGTATTTGCGGAATTCGCTGCCGTTGATGATGGCCATAAATTCATCAGCGTTCACGGAAATTTCCCTGCGGATTTCTTTCAGGATACTGCTGTCGGGCTTATAGACACCTGCCGCCAAAAAGGATTTACCCGGTTCGATGTGAAGATAGTAACCCGCAATCTCTGAACCTTTGCCCATGCCCAGTCCGGCACCGAAATTGGTTTTATAAGGCGTTTTGTCTTTGGAAAAGCGCGTGTCGCGGTAAATCCGGAAAATGGACTTTTTAGCGTCAATTTTTAGGACAGCTTCATCAAAGTCCGAAATTTCCTGAATAAGGGCATCAACAAAATTTACCATATTTTCCTGCGCAACCAGATACCGTGACTTATTGCAAGTAAACCATTCGCGGTTGTTGTTTTTGTTAAGGTCTGTAACGAAGGTTAATGTCTCCTTAGATAATGCATCAGCCATAAAAATATTTTACATAAAAGTATACAAAAAGAATTTACCGCTAAACTTAGTATGCTTTACATCTTTAACACTTATTTAATAAAAGCAGTTATTTTTTATCAAAAATAAAATAAGTATCTTTGCGGCAGAATTATAGACGATCTTTTACATGAATTTATTTACGGAGACCAACTTAAGTCCTGAAATTTTGAAGGCAGTTGGCGAACTGGGCTTTGTAAGCCCAACAGAAATCCAAAAACAGACTATTCCTTTTATCTCTACAGATATACGCGATCTCATCGCACTTGCGCAAACAGGAACAGGCAAAACAGCAGCATTTTCGCTTCCGATTTTGGATATGATTGACGACGGGAGTCGCAAAATCCAATTTTTGGTGCTTTGTCCTACCAGAGAACTTTGTTTGCAGATTACCAAAGACATTAAAAATTATTCGAAATATATGAGAGACATCAAGACCACTGCGGTCTATGGTGGATCGAGTATTTCTGACCAAATCCGCTCCCTGCGTGATAAACCACAGATTATTGTGGGTACACCGGGTCGTGTGATCGACCTTATAAACAGAAAAGCACTTGATTTTTCAGAAATACAGTGGCTTGTTCTGGACGAAGCTGATGAAATGCTTTCCATGGGTTTCAAAGATGACCTGGAAACGATACTGAGAGAGACTCCTGAAACCAAACATACCTACCTTTTCTCGGCAACGATGAACAAGGAGGTGGAGAGGATCTCTAAAAACTACCTTACAGAACCTCACCGCATTTCTGTGGGTTCAATAAATGAGGTGAAGAAAAACATTCAGCATGAATATTATGTGGTAGGTTACCGTCATAAGAAGGAAGCGCTGAAAAGACTTATCGACGCAAACCCAAATCAATATTCCATCATTTTCTGCCGTACCCGTATGGAGACGCAGGAGGTTGCAGATTTCCTGATGCAGAACGGTTATGCCGCCGATGCGCTTCATGGCGACCTTAGCCAGGCACAAAGGGATACGGTGATGAAGAAATTCAGACTGAAAAATATTGACATTTTGGTAGCTACCGATGTGGCTGCCCGTGGTCTTGATGTGAATTCCCTTACCCATGTAATCCATTATTCACTGCCGGACGATCCAGAAGTATTCGTACACCGTAGCGGTAGGACAGGACGTGCCGGAAAAGACGGAATCTCCATGGCGCTTATCAAGCCTGAGGAGTCCAGAAAACTAAAGCAGATAAAGATGTCCACCAAAATTGACATCATTGAAAAGAAAATTCCTACAGGTGACGCAATCATTAAAGCACAGGTAGGTGGTGTTTTCGAAAAACTGTTTACCGAGCACGAGGAGTTTTTCACTTTTGATGATGCTCTGATTCCGGATCTTTCCGATTTCAGTAAAGAAGAATTGGTACACAAACTTCTGCAGCTGCAGCTAAGGGACCTGGCGATGTTCTATAAGGACAAGAACGACATGGTGGACCAGAAATTCAGCAGTGACGACCGTGGTGAAAGCCGCCGCGACCGTAACCGCCGCGACCACGATGACAGGGGAAGAGGTGATCGTGACCGTGGTAATGACCGCAGAGACAGTTTCCGTGACGGAGGCAGAGACGGTGGCCGTGATTTTGGCCGGGACCGGAAACCGAAAAGAAGTAACTGCGATATGGTGAGATTTTTCTTCAACCTTGGAAAAAGAGACCACCTGAAAAAAATGGATATGCTGGAAATCCTGAACAAGGCCACCGCAAAATCCAAAAAACGTCCGGACATCGGTGATATTGAAATCATGGAGAAGTTTTCCTTCTTTGAAGTTGAGAAATCCTTCAAGGATGAGGTTATAAAGGGCCTGAAAACCCAGAAGTTTAAAGGAAAGGAAATGAGAGCTGAAGAGGCCAACTAAACTTTCTTTTGCAGAGAAAATTTGAAGCACGGTCAGCCGTGCTTTTTTTATGCCAAAAATTCTGTGCACCTTCTGATGTTACACATCGATTAACTTAATATTAAATTAACATTGTTAACATAGCAAGTTTAGTACCTTTGTCGCTTAAATCAAGCTATGAAAAAATCGCTGAACTTATTGGTACTCCTTCTGACTTTTACCACAGGTTTTTCGCAGACCAATCCGCGCGAACATATTTCATCATTCAATATGATGTCATTCTCCTATAAACATGACAAGAACTGGCTGGCGTATCTGGAACTTCAGACACGCGGCATCGAGGATTTTGTAAAGATCGACTATTATGAAGTTAAAGGTGGTTTGGGTTACAATATAGGCAAACACCAACCTTTTGTAGGAATCGGAACTTACGGAACTTACAGAAACAGCGATTTTTATCAGCGCGAAACCCGTTTGTGGCTGCAATACACCTACTCGCACAACCTGGACCGCCTGAAACTGGATCATAGGGTTCGTGCCGAAAAACGTCTGTATTATTACCCTCAAACGGATACGGAAGCCAATACAGAACGTTACCGTTACAGGCTCTCCGCCACCTTGCCGATTAACAGGGAAAAACTGGAAGCCAATACCTTTTTTGTAAATGCCTTCAACGAAGTTTTTGTGGGCCCTGAAGAACCCACCTTCAAGAGAAACAGGTTTCTGAGTGGAATTGGATACGTGTACAACCACAATGTGAGTGCCAACCTGGCCTATATGTGGCAACGCGAATTCACCGCAGACAATACCCGGAATCTCCATTTCCTTTATTTTGCACTTAATTTCACGCTGGACAGGCTTAAAGATGTGCCGCAGTCCTATCCGGTAGCGGACTGACAAATGTGAACAAAACTTAATATAAAACATAAAAACCTTGTGCCCGGTTATCCGGATATTTGCAACTCTAAATTAAACAACAGACAAAATGGGAATTGGTAACATTTTCAAGGCATTTCAGCCAAAAGACAAAGTCTTCTTCGTACTGTTCGAAAAGGTAGCAGACACTCTTGTGCAGATGTCTCAGGAATTTCACGACGGAATGCTTGATTTCGACCTGAATGACGATTCACTCCTTAAAAAGATGAGTGATTATGAACATAAAATGGACGATCTTACTCATGAGATCTTTGTACAGCTGGGCGAAAACTTTATCACGCCTTTTGACCGCGAGGACATCAACATGCTTGCAGCTGGCCTGGACGATATTGCGGATTACATTTATGCTTCATCCAAATACATCTTCCTCTACAAGACACCGGATGTAAAGGAATTCTCTGAATTTTCCCTGCTTATTCACAAATCCTGCGTCGAGATCCAAAATGCGATCCAGCATCTGAAAGGATTTACCAACCCTGCAGAAGTGAAGGAATCATGCATCAAGATCAATTCTTTTGAGAATATTGCTGATGATGTGCTGTCCCAGGGTCTGGTAAGACTTTTTGAGACGGGAGATGCCATCAACATCATCAAGACCAAACACGTTCTTGAATATCTTGAGATCGTGACCGACAAGGCCGAGGATGTGGCCAACACTATTGAGAACATTATTATCAAGTACGCGTAAGTGCAATAATTTTTTACGAAAGAATGGAATTACCAATTCTCCTCATAATAATCATTGTCCTCGCGCTGATCTTTGATTATATTAACGGATTTCACGATGCTGCAAACTCAATTGCAACCATCGTGTCTACTAAGGTTCTAACGCCGTTCCAGGCTGTACTTTGGGCTGCTGTCTGGAACTTTGCCGCCTTTTTCCTTGCCATGTATGTCATTGGCGAGTTTAAGATCGGAAACACCATCGCCAAGACTGTAAATGAAAACTTCATTAACCTGGAGGTTATTCTCGCGGGTCTGGTAGCAGCGATATTCTGGAACTTACTAACCTGGTGGTTCGGCATCCCGTCATCTTCATCGCACACCCTTATCGGAGGCTTCCTGGGTGCCGCTCTAATGAATGCGCTCGTAATGGATTATCAACATGTGGTGGCCAGTATGCCTCATCTGGGAATTTGGGATACACTCAAGCTGGCTTTCCAGCAGCTGTTTACCCAAAATGTGGTAAAATATGAAAAGGTGATTCCTATATTCCTCTTCATTTTCATGGCACCCTTCATCGGTATGGTGGTATCAATACTTATTACACTCGCCATCGTTTACTTTGCAAGAAGAAGCAACCCGCGTAAGGCCGACAAACAGTTCAAGAGATGGCAGCTGGTTTCATCTGCACTTTTCAGCGTAGGTCACGGCCTTAATGATGCGCAGAAAGTTATGGGTATCATTGGTGCAGCGGTAATTTATTACCACGTGGTAATGATTGGAGGCACCGACGAATATGCAATGATGGACTCATCAGAGCGTTTCAAGCATTTTACTTCGGATTATGTTTGGGTTCCCTTTGTTTCCTTCCTTGCGATCGCTCTGGGAACCATGAGTGGTGGCTGGAAAATCGTAAAAACCATGGGTACACGTATCACCAAGGTTACCCCACTGGAAGGAGTAAGCGCAGAATCTGCCGGAGCCATTACCCTTTTCCTGACCGATCATCTGGGTATCCCGGTTTCCACCACGCACACCATTACAGGTGCCATTATTGGCGTAGGTCTTACCAAAAGAGTTTCAGCCGTTCGCTGGGGAATTACAGTAAGCCTGCTGTGGGCCTGGATCTTAACGATTCCTATTTCGGCCATGGTAGCAGGTATCACTTACCTTTTAGTGAAAATGATATAAGAAATTAATTTCATTATATAGACAAGCCACTCCTTTATTTAGAGTGGTTTTTTGTTTATAACCTTACCTAAAACATCTATAAAACCGTATTTTTGCATCAAAGAATAAAGTATGGAATTTTTAGATCAGTATCAGGAAATTGTTTCGGAGGCCATTACAAAATATTCCTTCAGGGATAAACCTCAGGAGCTGTATGAACCTATGAATTATATCATTTCCAACGCCGGAAAACGACTCCGTCCCATTATGGTACTGATGGCCTGCGACCTCTTTGGCGGTGAGCTATCAAAAGCGGTAAAGCCTGCACTGGCCATAGAGTATTTCCATAATTTTACACTTATTCATGACGATATTATGGATGAGGCACCGCTGCGGCGAAATGTCCCCACCATACATACTGTGTACGGCCTTAACACGGGCATCCTTTCCGGTGACGGACTATTGCTCAAGGCATATAAATTCTTTGAAGACCTGGAACCCAATCTTTATAAAGCCTGTGTACGTGTATTTACTCATACCGGACTTCTGCTTTGCGAAGGTCAGCAGTACGACATCAACTTTGAAACGCAGGACAATGTGACATACGAGGAATATATCCGCATGATCACTTACAAAACGGGCGTCCTCAGTGCCTCGTCTTTTGAAATTGGAGCACTGATTGCAGGAGCGAAATTTAAGGATGCAAAGAATATCTTCAACTTCGGTAAGCATATCGGTATTGCATTCCAAATTATGGATGACTACCTGGATGTGTTTGGTAACCAGAAAGATTTTGGTAAGAAGCATGCCGGCGATATTTACGAGAACAAAAAAACGGTCCTCTATCTTCTCGCTAAGGAACACAGTACACCGGAAGAGCGTAAGGAACTGGAATTCTGGTATAGCAAGAAAACGGATAATGTGGATAAAGTCTATGGTGTGGAGAAAATTTTCCGCAGAACCAAGGTCGATGAGAAAACACTCCGTTTGGTTGAGAAGCATAATCAGATTGCTCACGATTATCTGATGAAGATTGACATTTCGGATGAGAAGAAAAAACCTTTTATTGAACTGGCCAACTATCTGCTCAGAAGAGAAAGCTAAACCGTCTTATCCGCGTTACATTGTTTATGAAATTCAGAACAGAGGTTAATATAAAGGATTCCACCGTTAAGATGCAGCCTGAAGACTGCATCTTTGCAATTGGCTCCTGCTTTTCCGAAGAAATTTCAGCGCTATTGGCCACAGGTCAGCTGCAGACGCTGAGCAATCCGTTCGGCACCATCTTTAATCCATATTCAATTAATACGTCGGTGAAAAGGCTGCACGACTCCGCCTTTTACGACCAGGAGGATCTGGTGGCTTATGACGATCAGGTAATCTCACTGGACCATCATACCAAATTCAACTCAAGGTATGCCCACCAGACCCTGGAGCTTATTAATCATGGGATAGAGGAGGCTAACTTATTTTTGCAGAATACAAAATGGGTGATCATCACCTATGGAACTTCCTTCGTCTACGAATTTCTTCCAAAAAATAAACTTGTGGCCAACTGCCACAAAATTCCCGGAAAATTCTTTAAAAAACGACTGCTTACCAATCTGGAGCTGGCGGATGCGATGTATGAAACCGTGACCCATCTGAAAGACATCTGTCCTGAGGGTGTCCAGATCCTTTTCACCGTTTCTCCGGTACGTCACACCAGGGATGGGATGGAAGGAAATACACTCAGCAAGGCCAAACTTATTACTGCGGTACATGAAGTCACAGAGCAGTTTGATGACTGCCATTATTTACCTGCTTATGAAATACTGATGGATGACCTCCGGGACTATCGTTTTTATAAAGACGACCTAATTCACCCCAGCAACCAGGCGGTCCAATATATCTGGGAAAAATTTGGAAGCGCGTATTTCAGCGACCAAACCATGGATTTTGTGGAAGAAAACTTCAGGATCAGCCGCGCACTTGCCCACAGACCGTCAGACGAAACTGACCCAAGATACCAGGATTTCCTGGAGAATCTGAAAGGCAGGATTGCCCTGCAGCAAACCTTTGTAAAGCACACGGTTTTTTCAGACGCATTCCCTCAACAATAACAAAATGATTGATACCCATACCCATCTGTATTCCGAAGAATTTGATGAAGACCGTGCGGCAGTAATTGACCGCGCTGTCGCAAAAGGCGTGAATCAGTTTTACCTGCCCGCAATTGACTCCGAAACCCATGAAAAAATGCTGGCGGTGGAACAGGATTATCCGGACCGGATATTTTCCATGATGGGTCTGCACCCATGCTATGTAAAACCCGAAACCTGGGAGCACGAGCTTAAAATTGTAGAGGAATATCTGAATAAGCGAAACTTTCCGGCCATCGGGGAGATTGGCATTGACCTTTATTGGGATAAGACAACTTTGGATATTCAGGTGAAAGCTTTTGAAACACAGATAGACTGGGCAATAGAACGGGATCTGCCCATCGTCATCCATACACGCGATAGCTTTGATGAGGTTTTTGAAGTACTGGAAAGGAAAAAGCATCCAGGACTGCGCGGAATCTTTCATTGCTTTTCCGGAAATCTGGAACAGGCCCGCCAGGCCGTCGAGCTCAACTTCCTGCTTGGAATCGGTGGAGTGGTCACCTTTAAAAACGGAAAGATTGATCAGTTCCTGCATGAAATTCCCCTGGATAATATCGTGCTGGAAACTGACTCTCCCTACCTGGCGCCGGTGCCTTTCCGCGGGAAAAGGAATGAAAGTTCCTACCTGGATCTTGTTGTAGGTAAACTGGTTGATGTTTACGGTAAAGACTATTCTGAAATTGACAGGATAACTACCGAAAATGCCCTTAGGCTCTTTGGTAAGGAGTAAACTGACTCCCGCATGTAGCAAAAAAAAGCCTCTTCAATTCGGAGAGGCTTTGACTTTCAGCAGATATTTTATTTATTTCTGGAAAAATTACTTTTATTGTGAGGTTTCTTGTAGCCGATGTTTTCTTTGGCCTGTGGTTTTGGCCTTGGAGTAAAAGGTTTGTTGTTGGAATCCCTTTTTTGCGGCACCAAACTGTCCGTGTGGAAAGGGTGGTCACGCTCTACCGGAATTTTTTTGCCGATGAGTTTTTCAGTATTCTTCAGGTTCAGCAGGTCCAGACCGTCCACAAAAGAAATGGACTGTCCCTCGGCGCCGGCTCTTCCCGTTCTGCCGATACGGTGAACGTAGGTTTCGGAAACATCAGAAAGTTCAAAATTAACGACATACTTCAGTTCATCAATATCAATTCCTCTGGCGGCAATATCTGTAGCCACCAAAATCCTAGTTTTTCCGGACTTGAAGTTCGTAAGTGCGTTCTGCCTTGCATTCTGGGACTTGTTACCGTGAATGGCTTCTGCTGATATCTTATGAGACTGCAGTTTTCTGGCGATTTTATCGGCACCATGCTTGGTTCTGGAAAACACAAGTACAGATTCTCTGATGTCGTTTTTCAGGATGTGTGTCAGCAGTTCCAGCTTGTCTTCCTTCTCAACGAAATAAACCTTCTGCTGTATGGTGTCTGCCGTGGCAGATACCGGAGCCACAGCTACCTTCACCGGGTTGTTCAGTATGGAATTAGCCAAATTCTTGATCTCATCCGGAAACGTTGCTGAGAAAAACAGCGTCTGTCTTTTCTCCGGAAGCATCTTCACTATTTTCTTTACGTCGTGTACAAATCCCATGTCAAGCATTCTGTCGGCTTCGTCCAGAACGAAGATTTCCAGTTGCTTCAGTGAAATAATACCCTGTGAGATGAAATCCAGCAATCTCCCGGGCGTAGCCACCAATATGTCCACACCTCTTTTCAGCGACTGCTCCTGCGCACCCTGCTTAACGCCACCAAAAACCACCAGGTTTCTGAGTTTCAAATTACGGCCGTAGGCATTGAAGCTTTCTTCAATCTGAATGGCCAGTTCACGTGTAGGTGTGAGGATCAGAGCCTTAATCTGGTTGTTACGGATGTTTTTTTCCGTAAGGTTCTGCAGGATAGGGATGGCAAAGGCTGCTGTTTTTCCGGTTCCGGTTTGTGCAGTTCCCAGCAGGTCCCGGCCTTTCAGTATTTCGGGTATAGCCTGTTGTTGGATTGGAGTTGGTTTCTCATAACCTTCCTGCTTAAGCGCATCAAGTATGGGCTTAATTAAATTTAAGTCTGTAAATAACAAAATTTTGTCCTGTATTAAAATTAGTGCGGACGAAGCGTTATGCTTCTTCATTCATCCTGTCCTCAATATTTAAAACAGAATCTTTTAGTAAAACGAATTACGAAATGGCTTAGAATGCCGCGAAATAGACTGCAAAGATACGTTTTTATATAATACAATAGCTAAATCCCTACTCACCAACTTTTTCCCAGGTCTGGTTGTGTCTTAAATCCTCGAAGTAGCGGTAAAGCTTCTCCAAATCCGGTGTGCCGTGCTTGCCGTAGTCTTCAACTGTTTTAATAGTTCCATCGCTAAAACTCAAACGCAGGAATGAAGTTGGCAGGTCGGTAACATTCCGGCTGCCATATTTAGCTTTGAGGGTTTTTGGTTTCAGCGCGTTCAGCATTTCTACGAGTGTACGGTAGTCTTCTTCTTTAATGGTACCTTTAAAAGTACCTTCCCGCGGCATGGAGAATTCATCTTTGGACCGTCCGTCAGAAAAGTTAAAATGTTCTGCTTCCAGCACAGCGGTGCGGTCCGGATTGATGGTCATCTTAAAGATAGGGCAGAAGCCAAAGCAGGCGCCGGCCTCGTATTCAATTGTGGTATATTCTGATTTATTCTGTGCGGTACAGGCCATTAACAGCGCCGCACCGATAAAAAGAAGCATGTATTTCATGTGGAATTTTTTGTGTAGTGCGCAACAAGTGTTCCAAAATAAAGGGACAGGGAGCATGGCAAATCTCGTAGATGCGCAAATTGTCCGCCCGTAAACGGTTTAATTTCTCACACCTCATTGCTCACCAAGCTCCATCAAACCGTTCACTACCTCGAAACTTTATTTCGGCAAATTTGCCTAATTTACATACTTATCTTTAATTAAAACAGCACTATGACGGTCGGTACGAATTAAAGGGAGGAATAATTACAAAATTAAGCGGTTGGGGATTATAAAGCACGACAGCGGATTACAAATCCCTACATCGAGGGCTTTTGGTATGCAACCTCAAAGTTAGTGAGTTACTTAGATACCTTCTTTTTTTATTAAGGACGCTGTTGTTTTTAATCATTTAATCCTGAGAGAAGCAATGAGAGGTAGTTGTGTATGCTATTTTTTTAGAAATCTCCAATTAATGACAATCCAATCAACGCAGTATTGTTTGAGAGTAACTTCCATTTACGTTCATATACATCCAAAAAATAAATTTTGCCTTTTTGAACACTGTTAATAAAACTTATGGAGGGTTTGTCAATTTTAATCTTGTCAGAACCAAATTCTTCAATTACTTGAATGGAGATAAATAACCCTTCTTTTGGAATCATCACAAAATTATCAGTAAAATCGATGGAGTTTTCTTTCTTGTTTAATTTATTAATATTTATTGTGATGCTACTATTCTCAATGGGTTCGTTTTCTATTACTTCATTAGAAATATTATAAAATTTTATCACTAAAATAGCTGCTTTATTTTCGTATGTTTTTTTAATAGGAACCATTAAGCTTTTGATTATTCCATCCTTATTATATGGATTGCTAATTTTAAATCCATATTCAAGCCCTAAAGGAATAACAGTGGTGCTGTTATTCTTAGTTTTCGCAGAGATATATTTTCGTTCTCTCTTAATCAAATGAACTTCAGGAATATTGATAACTTTAGGGGATAGTTTTACAGGATTTTCTATTTTTTTTAAAGTTTTATCATAATACCCAGGCTTTTTGATAATGATGTTTTTATAAGCTCCCGATAAATTAAAATTGCCCAAAGAATCAGTAAAAAATCTATTTCCGTCAATTAAAATTTCAGAATAAGAAATCGAAGACTTATCTAAACTATCAACTACTGAAATTTTTTGACTTTTTACAATTATAACCGAGAAGAGAAAAATAATAAAAATTAATTTATTCATATCGCGAGTTCACTTTTTTTAATAATAAAAAGTAGGCCATTTGGCCTACCTTGTTAATTGATATCAGTAGTGGATCTAAAGGAGTAATTTGTGCAGCGCAAGATCTTGGAGCAGTATAAAAAACCAAACCAGAATCACCTTTAGCCATAGGATTAGCTTTGTGTCTGGTCATATTAAAATAATATTGATACTAACTAAAGGAAAAATTCTCAAAAAGCAGACTTAGAATCACCTTAATATAATCCTGCTATTCCTGTTGTCAATCTCAATAGTGCCAAACTGTTCCAGTGCGGACTGACCCAGAAGTAAGGGTGATTCAATATTATCAGAAACACTGGCTTTTACGTTTCGGAGAATTCTGTTACCAATCTTCACCTCTTTCAAATTGATCACTGTTCCGACAGAAACATCACCAGTTGCGTCCTGATATTGCTCCTCACCAATTAAATCTTCCTCGTTCAAGGTCCCCTGTTTCACCAGAACCAATGCTTCGGCCGGTGAGATAAAAATAGAACTTGCGCCCGTATCGAATATAAAGCGAAGCGGAATACCATTCAGTTCAATCCATACAAAATTCACCCCGTTTTCCCGCTCCATCTGCACGACATTCTCTTGCGGAGCCTCCAGCCCCGTTTGGGCTGCCGGTGCTAATGCAACCGGATCTGATATACGCACTGAAGCATGTTCAGGCGAGGTGACCACAGAATTGGTTATAACTGGAGTGCCACTGCTACCCTTTTTCATAGAATCTGCAGAGGGGTGCTCGCAGCTATTTACTAAGAGTGCTGACAGTAGAAGGAGGGGTAGCGCTTTCATTATTATTTAAGACCTTTGTATTTTCTCTATCTTTACCTAAGTTGGATGGAGAAGCTTGAACCGTCGCACTATTGCCCTCCTGACCTGTTTGTTGAGACTCTTTCTTATAGATTGGGATTTGTAAACCATCTGTTCTCACCAACTTTCTGTCTTTGAAATTATCGGGATTAATTTGTACAAGATGTTCGCCGTATTCTTTGGTTTTTTTAAAATAAGGCGACCCGATATCAGTGGGATTTGCCTTAAATATCCTGCTAACCACTGAGTCCAAAGACATAGGAAGTGGGGAATCGGAAAACTGCTTTTTAATTGTCATCTTTAGTTCATCTTCATTTAGAAAACCGTTAGATTCCGGACTCAACTGTATCGCCTGGGTACTGTCAAGTTCGGTGTCCTGGTTTGCTTCTGCTTCACTTGCAATAATCGGAGAATGTTCCTTAGATGTGCTGTCTCTAAGAAAGTACAGCGTTGCGGCTGTTACAAGAACAAGCAGAAGTACGACCCCAGCAGTTATTATTTTTGGTGACAAGCGGCCCCTCCCGCGCCTCTCACGCCCTTCAGCCATATAACTTGTAGTTTCTGGAACCGGCGCTCTCGTTACCCCGGGTGCGCTGCGGTTTACAGCCAGCGATTCCATTTGCTGCGGCTCGTTAAAACTGGCTTTTCTTTTATCAAAATCGCTATGTAGTTTTCTTATTTCATTTTCAATTTGCTGCAGTTCTCTTAACTTCAACGCTGGTCCATTGAGCCGTAACTGGAGCCTTTTAAGTTCAGCAATATGTTGGTTATAAGATGCTTCGTATTCTTTGAGATTTCGTTCAGAATCGGTAATCTTTTTTTGATTATTCTGATGAATTTCCTTATTACGATTAATGGTTTCCAAGTACCGCTGCATGTGCAAATTCTTTACGTTATTAATTTCATCCAACTCTCTCTGTACCTTAGCAAAAGATTTCTGTTGCTTCTCTAACTTACGCTTCTCTACCAACTGCAATTTAGCACTGAACTGTTTAAGCTCGCCAACCTCCTGAATCAACTCAAATAACCCCTTCCTTTGCACATAGAATGCAACATTCTGATCGTCTGTGAAGTAGATACTATCATAATCATTTAATAGATCAATAGCATTATTTAAGGCCTCTGAAATATTTTTTAAAGATGTAAAAACAACGACATTTTTGCCTTTTTCAGTAAAATCTACGTCCGAAATTGCGTTAGGATTTAATTTAAGAGCACTATTATTCTGTATATATACTTGAAAATGATCCGAGTGGCTTACCTGTATGATGCCATTCTGAACATTATTACTGTTTGAAATTAACCTGCTGTGTAAATTGTCCAGAACATTTAATACCGTTTTAGCGTCAACTATGCCGTTGCTCATCACTATTGACGCGCCTACAAATGTGCCACCGCGACTAGATTCCCTCTCCGCAGCGTAAGAGTATTTCGCAAGTGAAATCACCATATCATGACCCACCATTTCTTTGCGCAGGGCGTACATCGCTACGGTACTTTCAAAAAGTTGGATTGCCGTCGGATTCAAATCAAACTTCCTAATTGATTGTATAGGACCGGATGTAGATTGGGTAAAACCATTTGGATTACCAAAAGTTCCAAAAATTGTATAAGATATACTTGCTGTCATTTCCTGCTATTTTTTGCCTAAAGACCACTTAAACTGCTCCCAAAATCCACCTTCGTAATCTAAACTTTGGCCGGCGATATTTTTGTATAACCACTTGGACAGCAACTCGGCGGAGTCTAGGCTTAGGGCAACGATTTTATCTTCACCTCCTGTATTTTCCAATTGCCCTACAGTATAGAATGTTTTTGCTAAGCTATTGGTTTCCAAAAACTGGTAAGTCATCGGAAGCCTTTCTTTTACGAAATAATCCAGTTCCTCCTCAGAAGGAGCTTGGTTGCCAGATTTATCCCATTTGGAGACAACAAGAATTAAATTTATATTGCGCAAATTTTTACCCTCATGTTCAAGTAAATAAAGAAACTCATTTAAAATACTGTCCTCATTGTGGGCGGAATTATATCCCGTCACAAGAATAAAGGTCATAGGGATATTAGCTTTAAGATATTGCGCTATGCTGCCATGATAATTACCACCTCTGCGAATTTCATTATGATTTTCGCCTGATGCTTCCAGAAATGTAAGATTGACCGGTCCTACTTTCTTGGATTTATTATTAGGCTCAAAGACCAAATCCATACGCGTGACCTGATCACGAACTGTTCTTCCCGGCAAAATACCGCGTCGGATATTCTCAAAAAAATCGGATAACAGTACCATTGCTTCCCTGCTATTAGGTGTGCCTTTTTGAGGCCTAATAACCCCGAATTTTGTTCTTAAAGCGTAAAGCATGGAGGACAGTATTACGGATTTTCCTGACTGTGCAGTACCGAAAAAGAAGATATAGTTACTGTCCTTGTTTTTGATATCTGAGATGTTCACAGTACCCTGTAAAGGTACAAAGTCAGACTCCGCTGCGCTTCTAGAAGAATTTACAGGTAAATCTGAGATCGGCTTCAGTTCGTCCACTGTACCATTCACTGTATCGTTTCCACCAAACCTAATTTCCTCGTGATCTATGTATTCCGTCCCATTGATAGGCAAAGGTTTTAATTCATCGTTCATCATCTGTTAGTTTACAAGGGTTGTACTTTTTCTTTTAGGACCAAAAATGCCCTCATTTCCACGGCCTCTACCGGCACCTCCAGGCTCAGTTACAAGTAGAACAATGATCATAATACCAAAGTCTAACAGTATACATCCCAGCAATACTACAAATTGATACATTCCAAAATTTTCAATGGCATGCCTGAATGCAAATCCAATTTTACCCACATCCTGAGCAGTTGATTTTGTGGGCACAAAATCATATTTAGTTGCACCTAATACAGTCTCAGCACGATTGCCTAATTTATTATAATCAAGCAACATTTCATCAATCAATCCTGGTGCTGCAGAGTTAATAACATCAGGTGACTCCGCAATCAACTGTTGGGTTTTTTTATTCCACTTGAGTGCAGCTGCATCTATATCAGTTTTAAGTGCTCGCTCGTCTGGGTTCAGTACTTCAAGCATATCAAGAATTTGCTGTCCCATTCTTTCCGCAAGATCCCTATATCCGGAAGGCGTTTGGCTAACAGGCGTTAATGGCGTTATAGATTTGCCCAGTTTTTTTTGTATTCTATCCAGGATAGTTCGGGCTTCCGGTCCAATTCCGGAATTAGATGGATCCTGAATCTGAATCATTAGCTGGTTCACATCACTGATTATATCCTGCCGCGTCTTGGCATCAACGCTGTATGTGAGCCGAGCATCCACATCTGCCTCAAGTTTGTTTAGCTGATCATTTGCGCTTTTAAGTTCGGTTGTATATATCTCGGTCTTCATAAAGCGGGTGTACAACGCATTGAAGTTCGCTATGAAACAAAATGAAGCGATGAATATGTACATACCTATAAGCCCAGACGTTGGTTTTCCGTTCATCTTATAATCTCTTAACATCCAAATCAGGAAAAGCAGTAGAAGGGACAGTACAAGGGCAATAACAAAAGAGGCACCACCAAAAATTTGGCTGAGTCCGAGCCAAGTCTGCCAAAAACTGACTCCAATTAACATTAGGGCAAGCACTGCCAGAAAAAGGTCTGTAGGTTTAATTTTCATATTGAAGTTTTTAATGAATAATCTGTTTCTTTTTTTATACGGTTAAGCAAACTGCAGGCGTTGTCATTAAGATTTTCACATGCAGGTCGTAGTAAGCTGATTGCCGTTTCATTGTTTTTCTCAACGCCTTTACCCTGGTAGTAGCACAAACCAAGGTTGTATTGTGCATTTGTATTGCCTTCCTGCGCCAAGCGCTCCCAAAGTTCAACAGCATTTTCATACGATTGCTCAACACCATCCCCATTATAATAGCAATTGGCTAAAATTTCTGCAGCTTGCGGGTGACCTTTTGTTGCGGACTGCTTAAAATAGGTTACTGCCTTCGCGAAAGACTGTTCAGCAATGTCATCACTACCATTATAAAATTTAAGTCCCATCTTAAATTCCTCTTGTCCTTGGTTAATGTCTACCGCCACCTGTACTGGTTTTTCCGACACATCTTCCTTATCCAACGAAATCCTGTCCTCATGAACAGTTTGCTCCACGTTTTTTGGATCAGGACCATACTCATTGGTGTGTCGCTGACCCTCTTCAAAGATCATCCAAAGCATATAGAAGGGTACGAGTTGCCACCAGCCGCTCTTCCCTATATCATGACACCGTTTTGCGCCCTGCGCCCATAAAAACCATAGTAACGGAATATATAAAAGAATAATTGCTTCCAGTCCTTCGCTCTCCATAGACGCTGTAATTATCACGTATGCAATTACATACCCAATGAAACTAAGAACATATTCACTTCTTCTTATTCTTCCGTTAAAGGAAAATACATTAGTAGACATATTGTTTGATTTTAAGCTAATTGAATAATTTAATTCAGTAACATTCTCATGCGCAAATTCTGTTGCTACACAAATACCATTAAAATTTTTATGTAATTTATATATTATAATGCTTCTTCAGCAGTGCTCGGACGGGTGCTGAAATTGCCATCGTTCTGCAGGATAGTTCGTATTCTAAAATATTATTGTGAAGTTCTTGAGGAACATCTTTTTCGAAATGCAACCTTTCTGTTTATCATATTTGCATCGCGCCATATCATGGCACTAAGTAGTAGTAAGCAGTTTGATTTTACTCCCACATGTGCTACTCAGGTTGAGATTATTACTTTCGGAAGTTATATAATCAATAAAAAAAGGTTGATTAAAAATTTGGAAATACTCTATATCAAATGATGAAGTTTATTCTTAACGCGCGTTGGTGAGATAACTTTGGAATCTGAATTTGATATTTTAAATTAGTTCGTTTCATCTTGTGTGTTTTGAAGGGGGTTTTTTGTTTAACTACGTATTAATCAAAATTTATTAAATGTATAATAAATTTCTGCGTTATCTACATGGCTAAACACGACGCAATATACTAATAATATCAATTTAGTCAGTGCAATTTTCTTATAATTTAACAATTTATTTTAGTCCATTGATACTATTCCTTATTGTTTCTATACTACGGTTCAAATGCAGCTTGTATATAATAACTTATATTTTTCTATTGAAATGGTACTGCCGTAGCGTGGACAACATTCCTTAAAAGCTGAGTTTAAGTTGGATTGTACTCCTAATAGGGAAATTCCTTTGTAGATTATCCATGTAGTGTAGAAATATGTAAAAACCTCAAGCCTCCATACGACTACATCGTGTGGCAAAAAGTTTTATATTGCGGTTAAATAGGTCTGAAGAGTTAAAAACTGCTTACGTTGAATAGGTTTATAAAACGTACAGCACCCATTATCAAAAAAAACAGACCCAAAAATCAGGTCTGTTGTTTGTTGTTATCCATGCAGCTTCTTCCAGATCACATCCTTCAGTTCCGTCAGGCCTTCCTGCGTGACGCTGGAAAAATAAATGGGCTTGCGGTTTTCGGGAAATTCCTTTGAGATGTCTTCTTTTAATTCGTCATCAAGCAAATCGGCTTTGGAGATGGAAATAATGTAGTTCTTATCCAGCAGTTCCGGATTGTATTTTTTCAGTTCGTTTTCCAGAATTTCAAATTCCTTATAATGACTTTCAGAATCTGCCGGAATTAAAAAGAGCAGGATGGAATTCCTTTCTATGTGTCGCAGGAAACGGTGACCTAATCCCTTGCCTTCAGCGGCACCTTCAATGATCCCGGGTATATCGGCCATTACAAAAGATTTGTAATTCCTGTAATCCACGATACCTAAGTTTGGAGTCAGGGTAGTGAAGGCATAGTCGGCAATCTTTGGTTTGGCGGCCGAAACTGCGGCCAGCAGCGTGGATTTCCCTGCATTGGGGAAGCCTACCAGGCCTACATCAGCAAGGATTTTTAGTTCGAAGGTAATATAACCTTCCTCACCGGGCATTCCGGGTTGGGCATAACGCGGAGTCTGGTTGGTGGAAGATTTGAAATGCTCATTACCCAAGCCACCCTTACCGCCATGCATCAGGATGATTTCCTGGCCATCCTCCATGATTTCGGCAATTACTTCGCCGTCCTCATTTTTGGCTATGGTTCCCAATGGAACTTTAATATATACATCTTCGCCATAAGCGCCGGTAAGCTGGTTTTTTGCACCGTTATGTCCGCGTTCCGCCTTTATGTGGCGTGTAAACCGCAGCGGCAGTAGCGTCCACTCATGTGCGTCACCTTTCATGATCACGTGTCCCCCGCGACCGCCGTCGCCACCGTCGGGACCGCCTTTGGGAATATATTTTTCACGGCGAAGGTGCGCCGATCCTGCACCTCCGTGTCCGGATTTACAGTGAATTTTTACGTAATCTACAAAGTTTGACATATTATACTTTTTAGGGTTTAGGTTAAGGTTTAGTTTACGGATCTGGATTTGTAAGGAAATGCATTCTGTGTCCTAAATCTCCGCACCTGCATCCTATTTTATTTTTTCTACTTCAGCGTACAGCATTTCCGAGATCTCTTCTATTTCGCCTACACCGTTTATTTCTACATATTTATTCTGCTTCTTGTACAGTTCGGCTACCTCAGCAGTTTTACTGTAGTATTCCTGAATCCTGGTGCGGATAATTTCCTCATTTGAGTCATCGGAACGGCCGCTGGTTTCGCCTCTTTTCAGTAAGCGGTCTACAAGGATCTCATCTTCAACCACCAAAGAAAGACAAACAGAAATTTCTGAATTCAGCACTTTTTTTACAATTTCCTCCAGTGCTTCGGTCTGGTTTACCGTTCTTGGGTAACCATCAAAGATAAAGCCGTTGGTGTCGGTTGGTTTTTTAACTTCCTCCGTGAGCATATCTGTGGTTACCTGGTCAGGTACGAGTTCTCCTTTATCTATATAAGATTTTGCCAGTTTGCCCAGTTCGGTTTCATTCTTTATGTTATAACGGAACAGGTCGCCCGTAGAAATCTGCTTCAGGTTAAATTTCTCTATCAGGTTCTGTGCCTGTGTGCCTTTTCCGCTGCCCGGAGGACCAAATAATACGATATTGATCATGAATAATTGTTTGTTATGGAAGAGTTCCGCCCTGGCGGATGATTAGTGGTTGATCTGGCCTTCTTCAAGTTGGTAAAGGTCTTTCAGGTTCCTGCCGAGTTCATCATAATCCAGACCGTAGCCAAGGACAAACTTGTTCGGAATTTCTTTGCCTATATAATCCAGTTTGAAATCCTTCTTGTACACTTCCGGCTTAAGCAGGAAGGATGCAAGTTTCACAGATTTTGGTCTTTGTGTCTCGTTAAAATACTGGAATAGACTTTCAACCGTGTTGCCGGTATCTACAATGTCTTCCACCAGAATAATATGCCTGTCTTTTATCTCCTTGGTAAGTTCCATTTTCTGGTAAACAATTCCTGTGGACTGCGTCCCGACATAAGAACTCATCTGTATAAACGCGATTTCGCAGGGTCCCGGATAGTGTTTCAGCAAATCGGAAAAAAACATAATTACACCGTTCAGTACGCCAATGAAAACCGGAACTTTATCCCTGTAATCTTCATAGATCTTTAAAGCGGTCGCTTTTACAATTTCCTGTATTTCAGCATCCTTTAAATAAGGAACGAAGGTCTTGTCGTGAATTTCAATGGATTCCATACGCTGTTTTGAAGACCGCAAATTTAAGCATTTTTATCGGAAAAGTTTTTACTGTCATTCAGCCACCAAAATATGACCCAATAGCCAAGATTTTTCCGGCAAACTTTGTCTGAAACTTATATTAAAAGTAACTTTGCGCGAATCTAAAAACAGTAAAATATGTCAACTTACGTGGTTGTTGGTCTTCAGTACGGAGATGAAGGCAAAGGAAAAATAACGGATGTGCTTTCCGCAAAATCAGATTATGTCGTACGTTTTCAGGGTGGCGACAATGCGGGGCATACGGTATATGCCGGCGAAGAGAAATTTGTACTTCACCTTTTGCCCTCCGGAGTTTTACAGTGCCGTGGGAAATGCATCATAGCCAATGGAGTGGTGGTAAACCCCAAAGCCTTTATGAAAGAGGTTGGCCAGCTGGAAGCCAAAGGAATGAGAACAGATCATGTTTTCATCAGCCGCCGGGCACATGTCATAATGCCTTATCATATATTACTGGATACTTACCGTGAGGAAGATGAGGATGGAACACAGATTGGCACCACCAAGAAAGGTATCGGTCCATGCTATGAGGACAAGATTGCCAGGGCGGGAATCCGCATGGTAGACCTACTGAACCCTGAAGTCCTGCGTGAGAAGATTGAGAAAAACCTGAAAAGCAAAAACAGCCTTTTTGAAAAGTATTTCAACAAGCCTACTCTTGATGTGGATGAAATCTATAATGAGTTCCTGGAGATAGGTGAAAAACTGAAAGACCGGATCGTAGATACGGAAGTGGAACTGAATCAGGCGATCAGAGACGGAAAAAATATACTTTTTGAAGGCGCTCAGGCATTGATGCTCGATATTGATTTTGGGACCTACCCATATGTGACATCTTCATCACCATCAACCGGTGGAGTTTGTACGGGTGCCGGTGTGCCGCCAACAAGTCTGCAAAATCTTATCGGTGTGGCCAAAGCATACACAACCCGTGTGGGTCATGGGCCGTTTCCAACCGAGTTGGACAACGAGCTGGGTGAAGAGATCCGCAAAGTAGGTCATGAATTCGGTGCTACTACGGGAAGGCCAAGAAGGACGGGTTGGCTGGACCTTGTATCGCTCAAACATGCGACAATGATTAACGGTATCAATAACCTGGTTATCACTAAACTGGATGTATTGTCCGGAATCCCGACTCTTAAAGTGGCTACGCAGTACAAAACAGAGGACGGAAAGATTATTGATTACTTTACTTCATCCACCACTAAGCTGTACAACTACGAACCGATCTATAAGGAACTGGAGGGTTGGACCGAAGATATTACGCATGCCAGGTCCTACGATGAACTGCCTGCAAATGCAAAAAAATATATAGAGTTTATTGAGGAGTACCTTGGTATCAATGTTTATCTTGTTTCGGTAGGGCCGGAAAGAAGTCAGAATATTATACGGAAGGAACTTTTTTAATGCAAGAATATTCTTAGAGTTAAGACACCGCGCAGCCGGTGTCTTTTTTTTGTAAAGAATCCGGATTTTATCGTGCTGCTTTAGTTCGTGCAAGTAGCCCCGGTGATGCATACACTTTAGGTGAAATCTACGGTTTTTGGGTTTGATTACTCAGCAGGAAATGGAAGTCTTCATCATAAAGAAGAAGCAGCTGTTCAAATATTCTAAGGTCTTCAATGGTCTGCGGTGTGATGACTCTCCTAAGCGTCCGGTCGCCGTCCATATAGATAATTTCTCTCCTTTCCGTTCCTGCGACTGCCGCCCATGATTGGAACTCCGGGAGGCGTGAGAGGTCTTGTATTATTTGGTCCAAAGCAGTCCTGTCATAAGTAGTGGTATCCGTATATGCAGGTGAATCCTCATAGCCCCTGAAAACTTTTAAGGATGCCGTGCAGTCTTTGTAAAAATTGATGGTATAACTATAGGCTTTGGTCTGCGGCAGGCTGCCTGTGGTATATATAAGGACTAAAATGGTTTCCATTTCCTGTGTTTTTGCGGTTAGCAGATGTACAAATTTATGTGTGTATGATAGCAGTGACAAAAGGTGAATCACCCTTTTTCAGTGGATGAAATCAGCTATTTTACAGCTGTTTGTTACTTGATTTTCGTTTAATCTACAGGAGTTCCGGTGTCTACCCATTTTTTTTATCAAAATTAATATTGCGGTATATCTATTGCATGAAAAAATTCGTTGTAAGACTGTAAATGGTGCTGCCATATAATTAAAAGTAATTTAAGGATATTAGGGTTGCATTGTTTAAGTGTAAATTATTTCCGACACGTAAAATACCGCATTATGAAAAAGTTATTCGATTCCCAGAGTTTGCAGACTTTAGATGAAATCGTATTCCAGCACAGAAATAAGAACTATGGTGCTTACGCACTCAGGAAAGAAGAAGGTGCTTTTTTGGGAAAGGCTATGTTTTTTGGTATCAGCATTTTTGTGATTCTTGGTATAGCGCCACTTTTGCTCTCCAATTTAGACAGGTCGCCGGGTGCAGTTCCCGACCCGGGTACTCCGCCGCATTGGGTCCCTGTAGAGGATTGGGTTCTGCCGGATCGGACGGTTGAGCCACCTGCAGTGAAACCTGTTTCCACTTCAGTGCAGACGTATGACACTTCCGTGCCGGTTCCGACTCAAAATGCTGTAGAGAGACCGGTCTCCACCATAAATCCGGAAACGGCTGTACCGGGATTACAGGATACCCCCGGCGAGGCTCCTGTCAGCACATATAACCCGCCGGCAACGGTTCAGGGACCGGAAGCCACCACTCCTCAGGCGCCGGCTGTAATACCGGATCCCAACGCTATACCTGCCAGGGTGGATGTGATGGCTGATTTCCAGGGCGGTATCCAGGCTTTCCGTAAGAAAGTTCTTCAGAATTTTGATGGTTCTGCGTACGAGGGTTCCGGAGAAAAAATCTCGGCTGTGGTTACTTTTGTGGTAGAACGCGATGGAAGTATTTCCGCGGTTAAAGCAACAGGTAAAGATGCAGATTTTAACCGTGAGGCCGAAAAAGCGGTTGCTGCAGCCCGTGGCAAGTGGAACCCTGCAGTGCTGGACGGCCATAAAGTTCGCTCTTACTTCCGTATACCAATTTCAATGCAGTTCGAATAACCCTGCCCTTGACGAGTGTTTTTATCCACAATTGATTTATCGGTTGTGGATAAATTTTTATATACTAAGAGGTTAAAGGTCAGTATTTTAATTTTATCCGGCATTATGCGCTTACCCTGACATTAAAAAATATGTATTTTTGTCTTTTAAAGATAAAAAATGGGTAAGATCATCGGTATAGCGAATCAGAAAGGGGGAGTAGGCAAAACCACGACCGCCGTGAACCTGGCTGCAGCTTTGGGGGTATTGGAAAAGAAAGTGCTTCTGATTGATGCAGACCCGCAGGCCAATGCTACCTCCGGTTTGGGTGTAGAGGAAGTGAAGTATTCCACCTACAACCTGCTGGATCACAGTTCGGACGCCAAAAAATGCATACAGCGCACTTCGTCACCCAATCTGGATATCATTCCGTCTCATATCGACCTTGTGGCAGCCGAAATTGAACTGGTGGACCGCGATCAGAGAGAGTATATGCTGAAGGATGCGCTGACCCAGATTCAGGCAGATTATGATTTTATTGTTATTGACTGTGCGCCTTCACTCGGATTAATTACTGTGAATGCTTTAACAGCCGCGGATTCAGTAATTATCCCTATTCAGTGTGAGTATTTCGCGCTGGAAGGGTTGGGTAAACTGCTTAACACAATTAAAAATGTGCAGAAAATCCACAATAAAGATTTAGACATTGAAGGCTTACTGCTCACGATGTATGATTCCCGCCTGCGGCTTTCGAATCAGGTAGTTGAAGAGGTGAACAGCCATTTCCCCGAGATGGTATTTGATACAATTATAAGCCGTAATGTGCGTTTAAGTGAGGCGCCCAGCTTTGGAGAGAGTATCCTTAATTACGATGCTGAAAGTAAAGGCGCCATTCAGTACCTTCAGCTGGCTGAAGAGGTATTGCTGAAAAACGAAAATCTGGTGAATAATTAACCTTGGCAGAAGGTTATATAAGCGATAACACATAAATGAAAGATAAAAAGAGAGCCATGGGCCGCGGCTTAGGTGCTATCCTGAGTGCAGAATCCAAAGCGACAGTAAACTCGGCGACCGACGAGGGTGCAGATAAGTTTGTAGGCAATATTGTGGAGGTTCAGATTGAGGACATTTATCCAAATGCCTCTCAACCCAGAACCTATTTCGATCAGCGGGCTCTTAATGACCTCGCACAGTCCATCCGGAATTTGGGGGTTATACAGCCTATTACCGTCCGCAAAGAAGGTGATAAGTTTGAAATCATTTCCGGTGAAAGGCGTTACCGTGCTTCGAAAATTGCAGGTCTGGAGACGATTCCGGCCTACATACGCCTCGTAAATGACCAGGAACTGCTGGAGATGGCCCTGGTGGAGAATATCCAGCGTGAAGATCTGGACGCCATTGAAGTTGCGCTCACTTATCAGCGCCTTCTGGACGAGATTGGTCTTACTCAGGAAAGTTTGAGTCAGCGGGTGGGGAAGGAAAGGAGCACGATCACCAACTCCATAAGACTTCTGCGTTTAACTCCTGAGGTGCAGAATGCCATACGCAGCGGAGAGATTTCTGCCGGTCACGGCCGTGCAATCATCAGTCTGGAAGATCCGGAAGCTCAAAATTACCTCTTCAGGAAAATAATCCGTGAAGGACTCAATGTGAGACAGGCAGAACTCGCTTCTACCGAGATTAAGAATCCGGAAAAAAAGGCTGAACCCAAAGCCAAAACCGCATTGCCCAACAGCCTGAAAAGGGTGCAGAAATCACTGGCCGATGCGCTGGATGTGAATGTTGAAATCAAAGCTTCTGGCAAGGGTGACAAAGGAAAGATTGTACTGGACTTTAAAAACCAGGATGACCTCGATAATATTCTCTCGCATTTTAGGTTATGAGGAGCTTCGTGACCGTCTTATTCCTGCTGACGTCTGTGTTCTGCCTGGCTCAGGTAAACCGTAATGATACCATACGGACGGAAAATCATCCGCGCGACACCCTTTCAGCAAAAACGCCAAAAAGTGAACTGGAAGTAGTAAGCAATATCGAGGATCTGAATGCGCCCTATTCAAAACCTGTTTTCAGTCCCACCAAAGCGGGTCTCTATTCGGCGGTATTGCCTGGTTTAGGTCAGTATTATAATAAGAAATACTGGAAAATACCGGTAGTCTGGGGCGCCCTTGGAGCCGGAATTGGCGTAACGATCTACAACGACAAACGGTACCGCAGATACAGGAATGCATTCGTATCGGAAATTAATGGCGTGCCCCACGAATTTTCCAACTATAATATTTCTAATCTGAAAGAGGCCCTGGGCCGACAGCAGGATCTATGGAAAAGGAACCGGGACTACGCCATAGCCGCGACTGGCCTTATTTATATTCTTAATATTGTGGATGCCGTAGTAGACGCTCATCTCTACGAGGGTCGTAATGATCCTGATTTGGCTGTCCGACCCACACTGATACATGATGAATTTACGGATAGACCGTCCACTGTGGGAGTAGCCCTCAATTATAAATTTTAAATGAATCCCTGATGAAAATAGCATTGGTAGGATATGGGAAAATGGGTAAGATCATTGATGAGCTTGCCTCGGCGAAAGGTCACGAGATTGTGGCTCGCCTCACGGAAACCCCCACTGCCCAGAATCTGAATAACCCGGATGTAGTAATTGAATTTTCCCAGCCCGAAGTGGCATTCATCAACATAAAAAACTGTCTGGAACTTCAGATCCCGGTAGTTTGCGGAACAACCGGTTGGCTGGCCCGAAAGACTGAAGCAGAGCAGATTGCGCTCGATAATGACACTGCATTCCTTTACGGATCCAACTTCAGTTTGGGGGTAAATCTCTTTTTTGCGCTCAATGAAAAGCTGGCTGATCTTATGCGGCCATTTCAGCAATATAATGTACAGCTGGAAGAAACACACCATACCCATAAAAAAGATGCGCCCAGCGGCACTGCTATTTCCCTTGCTGAGGGCATTATTTCCCATAATCCACGTTTTAACGCCTGGAAACTGGAAGAGACCCGGGATGCAGAACTTGGAATTTTTGCCATCCGCGAAGATGAGGTACCCGGTACACACAGGGTTTACTACCGTTCGGATGTAGATGAGATTGAAGTTAGCCATACCGCCTTCAGCCGGAACGGTTTCGCGCAGGGCGCGGTTATCGCCGCCGAATGGATTATCGGGAAAAAGGGTAACTTCAGCATGCAGGATGTATTATTTAACTGATCATTCTTCCACAATAAAGAGTAACATTTACTTAATCATTTAAACTAATAGCGTTAAGCAACTGAATATGGATTATTTTCTGACCTATACCTTATATGTAATTATACTCACCGTATTGATGGGAGTATCCACCTGGAAACTTTTCCAAAAATTGGGTTACAGCCCTCTGCTGGCATTTGTACCCTTTTATAACTATTATATTGTTCAGAAGGAATCGGACCAGCCCAGGTGGTGGGTAGTGCTTGCCTATCTCCCAATTGTTGGACCCATTATGATGACGGTGTTTCATCTCAATCTGATGAAGGAATTCGGGAAGACACTCTTTCAGCAAAAACTGATGACCGTGTTTCTGCCTTTCATCTATATGGCAGTGGTTAATTATTCAAAAGATGCAGAACGATGGACAGAAGAGGATTTATATCTGACAGATGATGAAAAAAATGCCGGCAAAAAGGATTCCTTCCTGGGCTCCGTTACCTTTGCTGTAGTGTTTGCCACAATAATTCATGTATTCTTTACGCAGCCTTTCGGAATTCCTACTGGTTCTATGGAGCGCACACTGCTGGTAGGAGATTTCCTCTTTGTTAATAAACTGAATTACGGTTACCGTATGCCTATGCGGCCGCTGGCGATACCCTTTCTGCAGGGAACCATCATTGACACGGGCGAGAAAGGTAACCCAAAGGATGATCCGAAATCCTATGCGGAAGCTGTAAAGCTTCCCTACCTGCGGCTGCCTGGATGGGAGAAGCCACAGAGAAATGACATTGTGGTCTTTAACTACCCGGATGATTCCGTTCATGTAGCTATAGACAGAAAGGATCCCTATGTAAAGAGGCTGGTAGCTCAACCGGGAGATGTTATGGAATTCAGAGCCGGAAAACTTTTCATCAACGGTAAGCCGGAAGTGAGGATGGGCGATGCTCAGGTGCAGCATGCTTATGAAGTCCTTACCAGTTCACAGTTGGACATAGGTTCTCTATACAATGTTTACGGATTTTTGCCGGTACAGGAACAGCGCACGGATTCCGGGTTCTATTACCGGTTTCAGGGGTTGACTGACCAAACAGCTAAGGAAATTAAATCGCTTCCGCAGGTTGTAAATATGGTGGAAGCTGTAGAACCACAGGGCAAGAAAGATATTTCTTACTATCCGGATATACAAAAGAGTATTGAGCAGCAACAGTTGGTTTTCAGCGACAAAATCAATACCTCATCCACCATCTTCCCGAATAATAAAAACTGGAATGTGGACTGGTACGGTCCACTGCGGATCCCAAAGAAAGGTGATGTACTGAAACTGACCCCCGAAAACCTGCCCGAATACCGGAAACTGATTGTACAGCATGAAGGTAACACGCTGGCTGAAAAGAACGGCAAAATAACAATCAACGGCCACGAAACCGATACATACACCGTCAAATATGACTACTACATGATGGTGGGTGATAACCGTGATGCTTCGCTGGATGCACGTTTCTTTGGTTATGTTCCGGAAACTCATATTGTAGGAAAACCGATGTTTACCTGGTTGAGTATTGAAGGCCTTTTCTCTGATGAAGGGTCCACTTATCAGGCACCGGGTAAGAAAGTTCGGTGGGATAGGATGTTTAAAGCGGCCAATACCGGTGAACTTCACAAAACCTCCTACTGGTGGCTGGCGGTGCTTGTGCTGGTCCTATTTTTCGGGTGGGATTATTTTGCAAAACTCTTCCGGAAAAAAGATAACGATGCTTAAACTTAATCATACAAAACGCGGTTCCGATCGCGTTTTTTAATTTTAATAGAACTCAAATGAACGTTTTACTACCTCTGTTTTATCTTCCTCCTATTTCGTGGTACGCTGAATTTTTAAAGCCTGACCGCGGCATAACGCTGGAGCAGTTTGAGAACTTTCCCAAGCAAACTTACCGCAACCGCGCAATCATTTATGGTGCTAACGGGAAATTGGCATTAATGATACCTGTATGCCACAACGGTAACCGGCTTTACAGGGAAACTGTGATCTCCTATGCTGAGGACTGGCAGAAAATCCACTGGAAATCAATTAAAACAGCCTATCAAAGTTCACCTTACTTTGAATTTTATGAAGATAAACTGCAGACCATCTATTCGGAAAAGAAAAAATACCTTTTCGACTTTAACCTTATGGTCCTCGACGTTATCCAATCACTTCTGAAAACAGAGGTGAGTTTTGCCATGACACAGGAATTCATAAAAGAACCGGAACATAATAATTTGCGCGACCATTTCTCTGCAAAAAATGCGCAGCCAAAAGGTTTGCCGGAGTATTACCAGTCCTTTTCTGCCAAACACGGCTTCATTGAAGATTTATCCGTTTTGGATCTTCTGTGTAACATTGGTCCGGAATCCACTACCTATCTTAGAAATATTTCAACAATACAATATTAATTTTATGAAAAGACTTTTTATAGCAACATCCTTCCTTTTTGGATTCGGATTGTTCAGCGCACAGTCTACAACGGCCGTGGAGCCTGCAAAGGATAAAGATCTGATGACATGGTACCATAAAGATTTTTCTGCGACCAAAGTTTATGGAATAAACACCGATAATGCATATAAATTCCTGGAATCAAAAGGTTTGAAGCCGAAAACTGTTGTTGTAGGAGTATTGGACAGTGGTGTGGAGGTAGATCATCCCGGTCTAGTAAAAAATATGTGGAAAAATCCAAACGAGGTTCCTAACAATGGTAAGGACGATGATGGGAACGGGTATATAGACGATGTACATGGCTGGAACTTCATAGGAGGCAAGAATGGCGATATAGATGCAGACAATTTGGAGGTAACCCGTATGGTTAAAAAATACCAGCAAATTTTTGAAGGTCCCAATTCAGCTGAAAATAAAGCCAATCAGGCAAAGAGACCCGCGGAGTTTGAGCTGTATATGAAATCCAAGGAACTTTATACGAAAAAGGGAATGGAAGCAAAGCAGGCCTATCAAACCTACAGTATGATCAACACACTTATTCCTACCATGGTGTCTATGCTGAACGGTAAGGTGCTTACACCGGCAACGGTTGCTGCCATTAAGCCTGCAACACAGGAGCAGGCTATGTCTGCGCAGGTATTGGCCGGAATCGCTGCCGATCCTGATTTTGCAGGAAAGACACCTGCAGAGGTTGAGAAAATGCTGAAGGAGCAAATGAAGGAGGCTATAGACCACTTTGAAGCACAGGCAACCAAACATTATAACCTTGATTTCGATCCGCGTTCTGAAATAGTGGGCGACAATTATGAGGATTATTCGGAGAGATATTACGGAAATAATAACTATGAGGGACCGGATGCCGGACATGGTACCCATGTGGCCGGAATTATTGCAGGACTTCCGCATGGGAATGAGGTTCAGTATGGTGTAGCCTCCCGGGTAGCCCGAATTATGGCTGTGCGTACAGTTCCAAACGGTGATGAGCGTGACAAGGACGTGGCAAATGCCATTAGATACGCGGTGGATAACGGTGCAAAAATCCTGAACATGAGCTTTGGTAAGCCGGTTTCACCTGGTAAGGAAGTCGTTTGGGATGCGTTTAAATATGCGCAGGACAAAGGGGTTCTTTTGGTTAAAGCGGCCGGAAATGACAACCACAACGTTGCTGAACACACTTATTTTCCAAGCAACTTTAAAAGTACTGCCGATGAAAAACCTTTCATTAACAATATGATTGTTGTAGGTGCCAGCACGAAGGACGCCGGATCTTTAAGAGCTTCCTTTTCCAATTATAACCAGAAGATGGTAGATGTATTCGCTCCGGGGCAGGAGATCTACGCACCTGTACCCGATGGCAAATACAAATACGAACAGGGGACTTCCATGGCTTCTCCGGTTGTGGCGGGTGCCGCAGCTGTGCTGTGGGCTTATATGCCCAACCTGAAGCCCGAACAGATAATTGAATCGCTGGTTAAAACGTCAAATAAATCCACAGTCAGTGCGATGCTTGATTCTGATAAGAACAGCACTTTTGAAATGATTTCCAGATCAGGGGGAGTTATTGACCTGTATAAGGCGGCAGAATATGCTTTTACCAATTTCTACAAAGCTGACAGCAAAGCTTCTAAGCCCGCAGCCAAAAAGCCGGCAGCAAAGAAAAAAGCTAAATAAGCTGTTGTCATTCAATAAAAAGTTAGTCACAAAAAGTCCATTTTTATGGGCTTTTTCTGTTTTCAGACTTTTTTGCTGGCACGGTTTTCGCCTGTTTGCCATTATCAAATATTAAAACAATGAAAAAAATACTTTTAACGGGAATTGCAGCAGCTTCGCTGGCTGTTTCCTGCTCCACTGCAAAAACTGCCCAGGCCAACAGAGCGGAATTTCTTAAGATGAAAGGTACATGGCAAATTACAAGTGTAGATTACGATAAATCTTATATGATAAGACCTTTTGATGAAGGGGCCGATGCCCAGTGTTTCGTAGGAAGCCAGTGGGTACTGGTACCGAATAATTATACAGGATCATACACATTGAACGGTGGCGGAGCCTGCCCGGTAAAAACGCAGCCAATTAAGTTTGAGGTGGTAAGCGGTACTACTTTTCAGTTCAAGAAAATCTTTGACGGTACAAAACCGAAAGAGAATGAAACCGGATATGCACTTACTTTGTTAAACCAGACCGCCGACCAGTTTTCAGTGCAGCAATCTGTTCCTTTTGAAGGTCAGAACGTTAATGTAATTTATAATTTCCAGAGAACTGCAAAATAATCAATAAATAATAAAATCATGAAATTAAGGAATACTTATATAGCAGGAATTACAGCGGCTCTTATGCTTACGAGTTGCGAAACTATTCAGAATTCAAATCACCAGCAAAGAGGTACCGTTGTAGGCGCATCTACAGGTGCTGTTATCGGCGGTGTGTTGGGTAACAATGTGGGTAAAGGTGGCAACGCGCCGGCGGGAGCTGTCCTTGGGGGCATCATTGGTGGTGTAGCCGGTAATGTGATTGGTCGCAAAATGGACCAACAGGCTAAAGAGATAAAGCAAACGCTGCCTGGCGCCGAAGTTGAAAGGGTAAATGAAGGAATTAAGGTAACTCTGCCGGAGAGAATGGTGAATTTTGGTTTTGATTCGTCTGAACTTTCAGCGACCTCCAGAGCAAACCTCGATAAACTTGCGGATATTCTTAAAAATAATGAAGACACCAACATTAATATTTATGGTCACACTGACAGTAAAGGAACGGATAGTTACAACCAGGCTTTGTCTGAAAGAAGAGCAGCTGCGGTAAAGTCCTATCTGGTAGGCAAAGGAGTGGCTTCCAGCCGCATGTACACCATGGGTATGGGTGAAAGTGATCCCAAGTCCTCTAATGACACCGAAGCGGGCCGGGCAGATAACCGTCGTGTAGAATTTGCAATTACTGCGAATGAAAATATGATTAAGGAAGCTCAGCAGGAACAGTAAGAACTTCTTGAGCCTAATATTTATAGTAAACTGCCTCCTGGCAGTTTTTTTTGTTGCCTGTAAAATGCATTGTCTTAAAATAACGTATTTTTACGCTTGATTCCTCAAATTATTTATGACAAAATATATAAAACTGCTACGTGTGGAGCAGTGGGTCAAGAACCTTTTTGTTTTTCTTCCGCTGTTTTTTTCCGGCAACATCACTAATGCTGATCTGGTTTTAAAGAGTTTAGCAGCTTTTGTAGTGTTCTCTCTGGCCGCCAGCTTTATATATATTCTGAACGACTATTCCGATGTAGAGTCCGACCGCAGGCATCCCGAAAAATGCAACAGACCGATTGCCAGCGGTGCCATATCAAAGAGTACCGCGATTGCTTTTATGTTTATGGTGCTCGCAGCCGCACTCCTGTTATTGGCTGTTTCGCAGTTCTGTCTCGGAATCAGTGTCGGAAAATTTTCCTCCGTCATCCTGTTCTATGTATTGCTTAATGTGGCCTATACCTTTCATCTGAAACATGTAGCCATCATTGATGTGTCCATAATTGCAACAGGTTTCGTGCTCCGTGTACTGGCAGGTGGTTATATTTCAGGAATCCCTATATCCCAGTGGGCCATCCTTCTTACATTCGTGTTAGCACTCGTGCTTGCATTTGGCAAACGGCGGGGTGAACTTATCAATGCCCAGATTTCCGGGCGTACGCGGAAAGCCCTGGATGGTTATAATGTTCAGTTTGCCGATATTGCGCTGTCAATATCCGTTACTCTCGCTATAATTTCCTACCTTATGTTCACCGTGCAGCCGGAGGTGCAGGATCGGTTTGGCAGCCGGATATTCTATACATTTATTTTTGTAGTGTTTGCATTTATGAGATACCTTCAGCAAACTCTTGTGCATAACAAGACAGAATCTCCGACAAAAATCATATACAAAGACCGTTATATACAGGTAACTCTTGCCATGTGGTTTGCTACCTTTCTGCTCTTGATATATGATAAGCAGTTTTAATTAGGATGAAGAAGAATTTTGTACAGAAGATAGCCAATTGGGGCAATTATCCTGTGGTAACAAAGAATATCCGCACCGCAGACACGCTCTCCGCAATCAGGTCCTTTGTTAAGCAACATAACGAAGTAATTGCGAGGGGCAACGGAAGATGTTATGGTGATGCTGCGCTGGCAGAAAATATTTTCTCCACTGCAAGACTGAATAAATTTATAAATTTTGACCGGATTAACGGGATAATCGAATGTGAGTCCGGGGTTTTGCTGGCGGATGTGCTGGACCTTATAATTAAACAGGGATATTTCCTCTATGTTACTCCCGGAACCAAATTCATAACCGTTGGAGGTGCCATTGCTTCCGATGTGCATGGCAAAAATCATCATTCTGAGGGTTGTTTTTCAGATTATTTGATTTCATTTAAACTAATGATTGAAGACGGTTCTGTACATAACTGCTCGGAAACCGAAAATGCACATCTGTTTTGGTCCACCATTGGAGGGATGGGCCTTACAGGTATCATACTTTCGGCCGTTTTCAAACTCCGTAATATAGAAACTGCTTATATCCGGCAGGAAAGCATAAAAGCTGAAAATCTGGACCAGATCTTTTCCCTGTTCGAGGAGAGTGACTCGTGGACGTACAATGTGGCCTGGATAGACTGCCTGCAAACGGGCAACAGTATAGGGCGGTCCATTCTGATGCGTGGCGAACATGCCACCAGAAATGAAATTGATGCAAAGAAGCGCGAAACCCCTTACGTAATAAAGAAGCGGCTGCTGCCTTCAGTGCCGGCATATCTGCCTTCCGTCCTGCTGAACAGATTCACAGTGAAACTGTTTAATAAACTGTATTATGCTCAGCAAAGGCAGAAAAGAACAGAGAATATTGTAGATTATGAAAGGTTTTTCTTTCCATTGGATGCAGTGGGAAACTGGAACCGGATCTATGGGAAGAAGGGCTTTATCCAGTATCAGATGGTGATTCCGAAAGAGCACGGCCGTCAGGGTATGCAGGAAATACTTTCTGCCATTGCGGAAAGTGGTAATGGATCGTTTTTGGCGGTACTTAAACTGTTTGGTAAGAATAATCCACTGGCCTACAATTCTTTTCCGATGGAAGGGTATACGCTGGCACTGGATTTTAAGGTGAACCTGGAACTTCCCACATTGGTAGCACAGCTGGATACTATAGTTGAGAACTATGGCGGAAGAATTTATCTGACCAAGGATTCGATGAGTAAAAACTCATTAACCAACTATTTAAGGAATGTGGAAAATCCCAAATTTGTGTCGCTTCAGCATAAAAGAATCCTGAACAGCACCATTACGTCGCAAACTACACACGGCACAAACAGCAAAAGAAATAGGCAATGATTGTATTAGGCAGTAATTCGGAAGTGGCCCAGGCTTTTGTGGAAGAGGTCCTGCAGCGGGACGGAAATTTGGAAAAACTGTATCTGTTTACCTCCGAACCTGAACTCGCACACAAATTTGCACAGCATCTTCAGGTTAAATATCTGCAGGAGTCAGAGATTGTAATGCTGGACCTTACCTCCGAACTCAATTTTTCACGTTTTGAGCGGGTTGAGTCATCGCTCCTGTTCTGTGCGGTTGGATATCTGGGTATGGACAGTGAGGAAGGTCTTTATGACACAAAAAATACAACCAGAGTTCTGGATATTAACTTTAGCCGTCTCATTCCGCTGTTGACGCATTTTGCTGAGAAAATGGAACGCCGCCGCGGAGGAACCATGATTGTGCTTTCGTCGGTGGCGGGAGACCGGGGCAGGCAAAGCAATTTTATTTATGGAAGTGCCAAAGCCGGACTGACCGCATACTTAAGTGGTCTGCGTAATTATATGCACCACCGGCGCGTACACATAATGACAGTGAAACCGGGATTTATGAGGACTAAAATGACCGAGGGGCTGCCGCTCAATCCTGTACTTACAGTTACACCATCCAGGGCAGCCGCAAATATTTATACAGCTTACAGAAATAAACGTAATGTCATTTATGTTTTGCCTGTTTGGCGTCTTATAATGTTTGTTATAAAGAATATTCCGGAGTTTATTTTTGTTAAACTTAAACTCTGATATTTATCTGATGAGAAAACTTTATTGCTTTGATTTTGACGGTACCCTTACCTATAGGGACACCATGTTCATGTTTCTTAGGCACTATAATGCCCGTAGGTTTTACATCAGATTTGTACTTCACATTCCTCTTTTTATATTATTGAAATTAAGGCTTATGGATGCTGAGACGGTTAAGAAAAGTTTCATATCCTCAGTACTTAAAGGTGAAAGACGTAGCCGGATTGAAGAAGAATCGGATAGGTTTTTTAACGAGAATTTCCCCGCTGTAATGCGGCAGAATGCGCTTGATTTTCTGAACAGCCGTGATCCGGCTCAAACTGAAAGTTGGCTGGTTACCGCCTCGCTGGATATTTGGGTCCGCCCGTTTGCACAGAAGTTCAATATGAAACTTCTGGCTACGGAAGCAGAATTTAGGGATGATGTGTTTACAGGTAGGTTTATTACGCCTAATTGTAACGGTAATGAAAAACTTAACCGCATTCGCGCAGAAATCAAGGGGCGGAAATTTGACAAGATAATAGCCTTTGGCGATACGGCGGGTGACAAGCCCATGCTGAACTGGGCCGACGAAAGCTATTTCCGTTTTTTTCATTAATTTTGAAAGCTATAACACGTACTCCTCATGAAGAAAGTCTATTTGGATAACGCTGCAACTACACCTATTGCAGATCAGGTAATTACTGAAATGGTTGCAGCCATGAAAAACTTTGGAAATCCATCATCCACCCACAGCTTTGGTCAGGAAGCTAAAATCCTTATTGAAAATGTGCGGAGGAAGATTGCGGATTATCTACGTGTAAGTCCGGCAGAGATTATTTTCACCTCTTGCGGTACCGAAAGCAATAACATGATTATTAAATCTTGTGTGCGTAATTTGGGCGTTACCAGGATAATTACATCACCCATCGAACATAAATGTGTTGCCGAAACGGTTGCGGAAATGAAAAACCGTAAGAATGTTGAGGTGGTTTACCTTCGTCCGGATAAGAAAGGCGATATAGATTTGGTGCAGCTGGAGGAAGTGCTGAAGCAATCAGACGCTAAGACACTGGTTTCCCTTATGCATGCCAATAATGAAATTGGTAACATGATAGACCTTAAGAAGGTCGCAACAATCTGTAAAGAGTTTAATGCATTGTTTCACTCGGATACCGTACAGAGTATGGCACATATGGATCTTGATTTCTCAGACATTCCGGTGGATTTTGCGTCCTGCAGTGCTCATAAATTCCACGGTCCAAAGGGCAGCGGTTTCGCATTTATAAGAAAGTCTTCCGGTCTGAAAGCTTTGATCACCGGAGGTCCTCAGGAAAGAAGCTTGAGAGCCGGTACTGAAAATGTTGCCGGAATTGTAGGGCTTGGCGCCGCAATGGAACTTGCGATGAAGCATATGAAAGAATATTCTGAGCATATCATACAAATTAAGGATTATGCCGTTAAGAGGATATCAGAAAGTGTCCCCGGTGTTAAGTTTAATGGAAGGAGTAGTGAACATAGCAGTCTCTATACGGTATTAAGTGTCTTGCTTCCTTTTAAAGATCCCATGATTGGTATGAAGCTCGATATGCAGGGTATCGCGGTTTCACAGGGGAGCGCCTGTTCTTCAGGTGCCTCTAAGCCTTCAATGGTGATGCTGATGCTCCTTAATGATGAAGAACTGAACACCACCACACCACTGCGTGTATCCTTTAGTCATCTTACAACGACAGATGAAATTGACGTTTTGGCTGATGCATTGCAGAAAATTGCGGAAGTTATAATATAGAAAGTGTAAATAGTTAGAATAGGTGCCACATGAAGAGGGTTGACCTATAAAAGTGTACATTTGCAATAGTTCATACAGTATTAATAAAAAAATATAAAAAATGGCAATAGAGATTACAGACAGCTCGTTTCAGGAAACAGTGCTTAAATCAGATAAACCGGTACTTGTAGATTTTTGGGCAGTATGGTGCGGACCATGCCGTATGCTTGGACCCATTATCGAAGAAGTTGCCGCCGATTTTGAAGGAAAGGCTATAGTGGGTAAGGTAGATGTAGATAATAATCAGCAGGTTTCTGTAGATTATGGTATCAGAAATATACCGACTGTGCTCATCTTCAAAAATGGAGAGGTGGTAGATAAGATTGTAGGTGTAGCTTCAAAAGAGGTTATTTCTGAAAAACTTTCAGCACATTTATAAAAATAATCAGATTGATAATGAATGCTTTCCCTTCGGGGGAAGTATTTTTATTAATAAAAAATTGGTGCCGTATAGAAATTTGTGTACTTTTGCACTCACCAAAAAGGAAGAAGTTCTTTAACATTAATTGGTAAGATAGTTCAGCTGGTTAGAATGCTCTCGTCAAGAGTGACGAGACGGGTTCGAGTCCAGATGGATACAAAAGTTTATCAGAACTTTTTAAAATCTGATCCGGTAGTTCAGCTGGTTAGAATGCCGCCCTGTCATCTCGTCAAGAGTGACGAGACGGGTTCGAGTTCAGATGGATACAAAAGTTTATCAGAACTTTTTAAAATCTGATCCGGTAGTTCAGCTGGTTAGAATGCTCTCGTCAAGAGTGACGAGACGGGTTCGAGTCCAGATGGATACAAAAGTTTATCAGAACTTTTTAAAATCTGATCCGGTAGTTCAGCTGGTTAGAATGCCGCCCTGTCACGGCGGAGGTCGCGGGTTCGAGTCCCGTCCGGATCGCAGCTTATTATTCACGTCATCAGATGTTGAAGTACGCATTATCAGAAGTGAGATGCAGGAGTTAAAATTGAAGTTTATCAGAACTTTTTAAAATCTGATCCGGTAGTTCAGCTGGTTAGAATGCCGCCCTGTCACGGCGGAGGTCGCGGGTTCGAGTCCCGTCCGGATCGCATAAAGCCCCATTTAGGGGCTTTTTTGTTTTATATAGGCCACAAGTAATTATCCAACAGTACTATTTTAATTCTTAACTTAGAATTTATTTATGTACTATGTTTATATTCTATATTCGGCTGAAATAGATGTTTACTACAAAGGGTTTTCAACCGATGTAGCACAACGTCTCAATCATCATCTTAATGGCCTGCATAAATTCACCTCTTCTGTACGTGACTGGAGAGTGGTTTATATAGCGCCATACCAAACAAAAAAAGAAGCTTTAGTAGAGGAGAAACGTATAAAAAGACTGAATAGAGCATCAATTGAGAAGTTAATAAAGGGTTAGAATGCTACCCTGTCATCTCGTCATGAATGACGAGACGGGTTCGAGTCCCGTCCGGATCGCATAAAGCCCCATTTTGGGGCTTTTTTGTTTTATATAGGCCACAAGTAATTATCCAACAGTACTATTTAATTCTTAACTTAGAATTCATTTATGTACTATGTTTATATTCTATATTCGGCTGAAATAGATGTTTATTACAAAGGGTTTTCAACCGATGTAGCACAGCGTCTCAATCATCATCTTAATGGCCTGCATAAATTCACCTCTTCTGTACGTGACTGGAGAGTGGTTTATATAGCGCCATACCAAACAAAAAAAGAAGCTTTAGTAGAGGAGAAACGTATAAGAAGACTGAATAGAGCATCAATTGGGAAGTTAATTAAGGGTTAGAATGCTGCCCTGTCATCTCGTCATTCATGACGAGACGGGTTCGAGTCCCGTCCGGATCGCATGCAGCCCCATTTTGGGGCTTTTTTGTTTTATATAGTCCACAAGTAATTTTCCAACAGTACTGTTTAATTCTTAACTTAGAATTCATTTACGTACTATGTTTATATTCTATATTCTGCTGAAATAGAATAGAGCATCAATTGAGAAGTTAATAAAGGGTTAGAATGCTGCCCTGTCATCTCGTCATTCATGACGAGACGGGTTCGAGTCCCGTCCGGATTGCATAAAGCCCCATTTTGGGGCTTTTTTGTTTTATATAGTCCACAAGTAATTTTCCAACAGTACTATTTAATTCTTAACTTAGAATTTATTTATGTGCTATGTTTATATTCTATATTCGGCTGAAATAGATGTTTACTACAAAGGGTTTTCAACCGATGTAGCACAGCGTCTCAATCATCATCTTAATGGCCTGCATAAATTCACCTCTTCTGTACGTGACTGGAGAGTGGTTTATATAGCGCCATACCAAACAAAAAAAGAAGCTTTAGTAGAGGAGAAACGTATAAAAAGACTGAATAGAAATTCAATCTTAAAGTTAATTGCTGGTTAAAAATATTCCCTTCAAGAATGACGGGAAGCAATAAGGATAGGTTGTAGTTAGCGTGGCTCTCAAACAGATCATTGGAAATCTTCTGAAGTTCCATTTGCCTCCTTGCCATGAAATTTACTTATGTGACCTCTCTCGAAATCTCAAAGTTTGATAAGTTAGGTTCCACGAGCCACTTTTGCAGAAGATAAATGCTCAACGTATACTATAGTCCTCCATTTATCCGGTTGTAATTCCATGCTGCTACAAATGTACCTGCCGTTTCGGTGCGTAACCTTTGATTTCCCAGCGAAACCGCTGTGATGCCAGCGTCTGCCAGCAGCGTAATCTCTGCCGGACTGAAATCGCCCTCAGGTCCTATCATAAAGGTTATACTGTCCATAGAAGGAATCTGATGGAGTTCTCTTCTCTCAAAAGCAGAATCACAGTGTGCTACAAATGTTTCCCCGGGGGCCTGTTTCTGAATAAAATCTGAAAACTTAGTTAGGTTGTTCACCTTTGGAAAGTGAAAACGAAGCGACTGTTTGGATGCGGCGATCACCTGCTTCTGTAATTTTTCGAAGTTCAAATTCCGCCGTTCCGTCTTTTCCGTCAGTAAGAATGTTATCTCGCTGATGCCCATTTCAGTGGCTTTTTCCACGAAAAATTCGATACGGTCTATATTTTTGGTTGGTGCAATCGCAATATGAAGGTTCAGGGAAAAGGGTAGAGCCGGCGGAAGGTATTTTACATTATCCAAAATAACTTTTTTACCCTCCAGGATCAGCTGGCCGTTTGCCGCATTTCCTTTTCCGTCAGTGACTGTAATTTCATCACCATCACGCATACGCAAAACCTTAAGGATGTGCTGCTGTTCATCTTCATCAATCTTAACTTCGGGGAAAATTTCGCCAAAAAATAATTTCATCACTGTATGAATTAATCCTTATTAGTGAAATCAGTCACCAGATCATACCTGGCTGCGGCAGAAACGGAGAGGTCCGAAAATTCACCACGTTCAAATTTGAGTTTTGCTACCATGGCAATCATTGCGGCGTTATCTGTAGTATACTCAAATTTTGGTATATAAATATTCCAACCTAATCGTCGTCCTGTATCCTGCATTGCTTCTCTCAGTGCTGAGTTGGCTGAAACACCTCCTGCTATCGCAACTTCGGAAATTTTCAGTTCAGTAGCTGCCTTTGTAAGTTTCTGCATCAGGATATCTACGATACTTTTCTGAACAGAGGCACAAAGGTCATTTATGTTTTCGCTGATGAATTCCGGATTCTTCCTGATTTCTTTTTGGATAAAATAAAGCACTGAAGTTTTAATGCCGCTAAAGGAGTAATCGTAGTCCTGCATCTTCGGCTTGCTGAATTCGTAGGCCGTAGGATTTCCGTCCTTGGCTAATCTGTCAATGATGGGACCGGCCGGGTAATCCAGGCCAAATATCTTTCCAATCTTGTCGAAGGCTTCACCAGCCGCATCGTCCGTAGTTTTACCGATGATCTGCATGTCAAAGTAATCCTTAACCAGCACAATCATGGTATGTCCGCCACTTACAGTAAGGCATAGAAAAGGGAATTTCGGAGGCACAGGATTTGCATCGGCAATAAAATGCGCTAAAATGTGGGCCTGGAGATGATTTACCTCAATTAAGGGTACATTCAGGCTCATAGCCAGTGATTTAGCAAAGGAGGTTCCCACAAGCAGTGATCCCAACAGACCGGGACCCCGGGTGAAGCCTACGGCGTCAATATCATTTTGTTGTATATTTGCTCTGGTTATGGACTGCTGTACAACTGGAATGATGTTTTGCTGATGCGCACGGGAAGCCAGTTCGGGGACAACCCCGCCGTATAAGTTGTGAATTTCCTGATTTGCTGCAATATTGGAGAGAATCTCATTACCTCTGATCACTGCCGCAGAAGTATCGTCACAGGACGACTCTATCCCTAAAATTATTGACTCGTTCATTACAATGGCAAATATAGAGAATAATAAAAACAGTAACGAGCAGCATTCAAATACTATTCCCGAAAAGATCGGTGAAAAAGTGGAGCAGGTAAAGGAGGTGGTCTCCGATGTAGTGCAGGATCCCGTAGGTTCAGCCGGGGCTATTGTAGAGCAGGCCGCAAAGGATGTAACCAACGTTCGCTGGTGGGTGAAGCTGATGCTCATTATTTTCTGGTTCAGTCTCTCGCTGTTCGTAATTGCACTGGTAGCAGTAAATTTACCTGTAACAAAGCGCTGGGCTGCCAACCAGGCTCTGCAGATCCTAAACCAGGATTTTAAGGCAGAGATGTCCACACGAGATGTCCATGTAGATTACTTTGGCGATGTTACCATTCGCGGCCTCACCATAAAAGACTATAAAGGACTTGAATTTATAAAAGTTCGTGAATTCCGTGCCAACTCAAACTGGATTGCCTTGGCCACCAATGCCATTAGCGGCAGAAGTAACTCGCTAAGTTTTGATGCTTTGACATTGACTGAGGCCGATATTAAAGTAATCACCTATGAAGGCGACAGCATTTCAAACTTCATCAGATATATCGGAAATTTTGATTCAGGAAAGAAAGCGGATCCCACCAAGCCCCCTTTTCTGCTCAACTCCCGGGTAGAACTTGTGAACTCCAGGGTTTCCATTATCAACAGGAACAGCAGTGGAGATAAGGGCCGGTGGTTGGTAGCCCAAAATCTAAACCTGCGCGCACCAAGTGTGCGTGTAAATGGTGGCGATGTTTTCGCTCAGGTTAATAACCTTAGCTTCAATACGAGCCGGTGGGGCAAGAAACATACTGTGGATACCTTTTCAGCAGATATTTCACTTACGAAAGATTTTCTTTCACTTCGGGATCTTACTCTGCTCACAGACCACACCCTGCTGCAGGGTGATGTAAAATTCAACCTCAAAAATGGGTCGTGGGCAGATTTTACCAACCGGGTACGTTGGGAAATGGTAATGAAACAGGGTAGTCAGATCAGCGGCTATGATATCAGTTATTTTGTAACGCAGTGGGACAATTACAAGCCGGTAAACATATCCGGATCGATGGCCGGACCCCTTAACAACTTCTATCTCAGTAACTTTGTTCTGGGCAACCGCGATGTGAGTGTACGTACGGGCACCATGAAACTCAGTAATTTACTGAATGGCAAGTTTGTAATTGAGACCAATGATCTGTCAACCGATTTTACCTATAAGGGTCTGAAAGCCATGTTACCCACATTTGTTTCCGAAAAGATGAAGAATTTTGCCGATGATTTCGGCCGGCTCAGATACCGGGGTGGCGTAAGGGTAATGCCCGAGCAGATTTATGTACCCAGAGGCAATCTCATCACCGGCATCGGCAGGGCAAATATCCGGAATTTCTACCTGACTGATTACAGCACGGTTATGCCCAAATACCGTGGATATGCCGAGGTTTTTGATCTTAACACTTCCATAATCACCAAAAGTAAGCAGGTTGGACTCATTACAGGTAAATTTAATGTGGACGGGCAGAGTTTTGATGTAAATACCATGCGCATCCGTACGCAGTCCCAGATTGCCAGCATTGAAATATTGGATAAAGTAATTAATAATGTCACCTTGGATGGTTTGCTGGACCGCAGAACCTATAATGGGATTGTAAAGGTGAATGATGATCAGGCGCGGGGCGCAGTGAAGGGTCTTATTGATTTCCGGACCTCCCGGATCCTTGCCGATGTAAATGCAGATATTGGCTATCTGAACCTGAATTATTTTACCGGGGCCTCCGGCAGCCAGGTTATGAGTGGCCAGGTAAACGGTAAGATAGCAATGACCAGTCTGAACGATATGAACCTGGACGCAGAGCTTACCAATCTGAATTTCGCTACATCCACTCAAAAATTTAATATACCAAATGCAAAAGTACAGGCATTTTTTGAGGACGGCAGCCGCGTTGTAGCAGTAGATGCACCGGGCGCTGTAAGCGGCAGGATTGCGGGCCGTTATAATCTGGGTGATCTTCCTGCAATGATAGAAAACGGCCTCAATAAAATCCTGGTGGGTCCGCCGCCGCGCCGGATGTTCCGTGGGCAGAATTTTAATATGGAATTCAATATTCGCCAGAATTTGATGAATTATTTTATGCCGGACCTGCGGATCCCGCGCGGAGCTTTTGTGAACGGCTCCTATAATGGGGATGCCAACAACCTGGTCCTGAATCTGGATGCGTCCGAACTGATGTATTATACGACGAAAAAGCAGGAAATCACCGACGCGGACCGTGCGCTTGCGGCAGTAAACCCTGAATACCGCATCACACAAAGTGACCTCGTAAAAAGGGACAGTACCATGGTAAACAACTTGGTGGTTCGCATCAATACTGCCAATCTTGATGAACAGATATTCGCAAAGGTGGACCGGGCGCAGTATGGTAATAATGTTCTAAAAGAGGTAAGCATAACGGGCCGAAACGAAAACAACCGGTTGCTTCATATTGCCGCCAATTTTCAACACGGAAGTCCGCAGGAGGAAGTTAACGGAGAACTCAAGAATTACAGCATTAACTTAAACCAGTCTACAAACACTCAGGGTGACTATGTAGTAAGGTTTGACCCTACTTCGGTTAATTTCAATAATGTTACATGGAGTATTGATACCAGTCCGCAACTTAATCATTCCATTACTTACCGCAAGGCAACCAAAGATTTCCTGATAGAGAATCTGCGTATTTTCTCGGACAGCAGCGAGTTACTTGTTAAAACTGCTACGTTCAAATCTGCTAAGGATTTCCATGCCGAGGCTGAAGTTAAGAATATGCAGATTGCCAAAATCCTGGAAATGCAGGCTGGTGGAAATTCTCTGGATATGCAGGGACTTGCAAACGGAAGCATCAACATTACAATGAACCGGAATAACCTGGAACCACTCGTGGATTTGAGGATTGATAACATTACAATGGATGGCGAGGATCTTGGTAATATTGTTATCAATGCTAAGAATTCAGCTACTGCAAATGTGTTCGACATAGAAGCTCAGGTAATTTCCGCCGGAATCATCGGCGATAACAATTTGCTGGTAACCGGCACCATTGACAATAACACGCCTTCACCTACCCTGGACATCAAGGCTGATATGAAGGACTTCGATCTTAAATTTGCCAATCAGTTCGTTAAAGGGGTTTTCAGTAATATGCGTGGATATGCCAATGGGGTGCTGTCTGTGAACGGTACGCTGAAGGATCTGGATTACAGTGGTGACATCGCAATGAGTAAATTCGGGCTTAAACTTGATTTTACAGGTGTCGATTATTCTTTTGAGGACACCGTAATTCCATTGTCACGGGGCCGCGCGATACTTAATAATATTGGAGTCCGGGACGGTCGTAACAATTCCAGCGGTACAATTTCCGGGGCGATTTATTTTGAAACCCTGGCTTCTATGGCGGTCGAGCTCATAATGAGGGCAGATAATCTAATGATGCTTAATACCACGCAAAGCGATTATGATTTATTCTGGGGTAGGATATACGGTCAGGGAGATCTCTATGTTTCCGGTCCGGTGAAATCGCTGAGTATACAAACGCCTAATATGAGGGCCCTCAACAACAGTGTGTTTACTTTTAACTCCAATTCCACCTCCAATGTTGAAGAATTTAAGATGCTGCGGTTTCTCAAGGAGGATGACAAAGGGGTCATTACCCTGGAAGATAAAAAACGATCAGGTGCCAATATGAATATTGACTTCAATCTGGCTGTGGACAAAGGAACTACCGTGAATGTACTCGTAGGAGATGATATAGGGAATATATCTGTGCGCGGAACATCCGACGAACTGCGGTTTGTGATGGCCCGGACTGGAAACATTGAAATGAACGGTTCTTATATCGTTGAAAACGGAACCTTCACCTCCAAAGCCGTCTTAAACCGTACCTTCCAGATTGTTCAGGGCAGCAGCATCCGCTGGGATGGCGATGCCTTAACACCTGCACTCGACATCACTGCCAACTATATGCGTACTGTTTCCAACACCGGCGATTATCTGGGAGTTGGTTCTCTGCAGCCTGTGAATGTTCTGCTTCAAACCAGGATTACGCAGACACTGAATAATCCTAAAATTGAACTGGGTGTGTCGGCTGTTGATGTTTCCAGCCAGATTCGGGAAACACTGGCATCGAAAATGAATCAGGAGGATGAAAAGGTGATACAGTTTGGTTCTGTATTATTGCTTAACCGATTTAATACAACCGCAACCGGACTGGATGTGGGTAATATTGCCGAAAATACAGGATATAACCTGCTTTTCAGACAGCTCGGATCTGTACTGAACACCATCAGCAATGAATTTCAGATTGACCTGAATTATGTACGCGGCGATGAGGCCTCAAATACAGGAGACCGTGCCAATGCCGGAGTGAGTTTCGATCTCTCACCACGCGTTAAGGTGAAAACAGGTCTGGGTATACCTTTGTCCAGAGGACCGGAGGGCACAGACACCGACCTGCTTTCCGGAGAAGGAACTGTAGAAATTGACGTAAGCAAGAAAAATGACGGCACACTGGTGCTTCGGGGCTACTCCAAACCAATGAATATCGGAATGGGAAGTGGAGGAAGTAACGGTGCAGCCAACCAAACCTATGGAGGTGGGGTAGTATGGAGCAAAAGTTTTAATACCATCTTCAAAAGAAGGCAGAAGGATAAAATACCCTCTTCACAAAACCCCTCAAATTCCAAAGAATCAAAAACAAAAGATTCAATTGCTTTGTAATTATTAGGTTGAACATAAGGTTGCGTTAAATTATCGTTAATACATTCTAAATATTGTGTTGTTTAATATTTTTTTGTAATTTTGCAAAAAATACAGTAATTTATTAATAAATACTCAATTAAATAAAATGAATTATCAGTTAGATGAGATAGACAAGAGAATTCTTGATTTCCTGGTGAAAAACACCCGTATGCCCTTTACCGAAATTGCTAAACAAATGGACGTTTCTGCCGGCACAATTCATGTTCGGGTTAAGAAAATGGAAGATGCCGGAATCATTCTTGGATCTTCACTTAGCATAGATTATGGCAAACTTGATTACCATTTTACTGCCTTTATCGGGATTCTCCTTACCAAATCAAACCGTACTCAGGAAGTACTGAAAGAACTTGCTGCTATTCCAAATGTTGTGGAAGCCAGCGTAATTTCTGGAAAATATAATATTTTCTGTAAGATGCGTGCCAAGAATACCGAGGATGCCAAAAGAATCATTTATATGATTGATGACATCCAGGATGTTATGAGAACCGAAAGTATGATCTCCATGGAAGAGTATCTGAGCGACAAGAACAGACTTATTGATGCCGTTAGGATCTAATTTATTAATTACCTTTACTGAAACCTGCGGATTGTTCGCAGGTTTCATTATTTTTGCACCTATGGAAAGGAATGAATTTGCCGATGAAAGCCCTAAAAAAGATTTAGGTTTTATACTGTCACTGCTCGCGCTTTTACTTTTCACAATTATGGGTATTGGTGTAGATGTGGATCAGTACCTGCAGCAAGGTGAACTTAAAATTCCGGAGTGGTATTTTTACATTATTTTCTCTGTCGATTTGCTTATTATCCTTTCGCTTCTCCTCATTTATCTGTACCGGAAAATTGGCGTAATCCTTTTTCCATTGCTGGTAGGTGCACATTTTTATTCCCACATCTATTATCTGGATACATTTCTCTATACAGATGTTACTTCGCTGTTCCTCTTTACAGGAATAGGTCTGCTTGCCTTTATTCCCAAATGGCAGTTCTTTAAATAATCGGACCGATGTTTTCGAAAGCATGTGAATACGCGATCAAAGCTGCGATCTATGTTGCCAAACAAAGTTTGCGGAATGAACTCGTAAACGTGAAGCAGGTAGCAGTATCTGTGGACGCACCGGTGGCCTTCACTGCTAAGATACTGCAGCGTATGAACCGTGAAAAGATACTGGAATCGTCGCGTGGCAAAATGGGCGGTTTTGTTTTTAATGAGGAAAAACAGAAAGGCACTACCATTTACGATATCGTCATTCTTTTTGACGGTCCCGGAGTATTTACAGAATGTGGGCTGGGACTGCACAGATGCTCAGCTCTTAATCCCTGTCCGGTTCATGATGACTTTAAGATAGTACGTGAAAAACTGCAGATCATGACTCAGAAATTTTCCTTCTTTGACCTCGCTGTGCGAACTGAAAGTGGGCTGGCCTGGCTACGCTGATTTTTTTTGTTTTTAAATAGGATGAAATAGTCCGAATTAAAAATTTGGTGTACCTTTGTCATATAATCTTAAAAAAAAAGTGATATGCTAACCCAGGAAAAAACAATAGGCGATTACGTAGCGGAAAATTTCAGGACTGCGGAAGTTTTTAAAAAGTATAACATAGATTTCTGTTGCAAAGGCGGCAGAACAATAGAGGAAGCCTGCGACAGAAAAAAAGTTAATCCCGAAGACATCTATCGGGAGTTGGAGGAAATTTCTAGTCAGAAATCTTCAGACATTGATTTTAACAGCTGGCCGCTGGACCTGCTGGCGGATTATGTGGAGAAAACCCACCACCGCTATGTTGAGGAAAAAACGGCCATGCTTATTCCATATCTGGACAAATTATGTAAAGTCCACGGTGACCGTCACCCCGAACTGTTTGAGATTAATAGGCTTTTTGTAGAAAGTGCGAAAGATTTAGGTGCTCACATGAAAAAAGAAGAACTTATTCTTTTTCCCTTCATCAAAAAAATGGTTACAGCACAGCGTAGTGGAGAGCCTCTTGATAAGCCGCATTTCGGAACTGTAGAAAATCCGGTGGCTATGATGAAAGAGGAACACGAAGCCGAAGGCGACCGTTTTGTGAAAATCTCAGAACTGACCAATGGTTATCAGTTTCCCGATGATGCCTGCGGAACCTATCAGGTAACATTTAAGATGCTTGAAGATTTTGAAAACGACCTTCACAAGCACATCCATCTGGAAAACAATATCCTGTTCCCCAAGGCTGTCGCACTTGAGAAAACTTTATAGAGCAGGTATCTGGTTCCGCTAACAGAAGAAAGAAGAAAGCCGTTTTAGTTCATAAACCGGCTTTTTTTAACAGTTCTGATTCGAATCTCTTACGAATATACTAAGCAGTTGCATTTACATACCGGTCATAAGTATATACGTTATAAGGCAGCATCTTCTTTGCGGTTGCAGTGGCAATGAAACAGCAAATGAACACGGGGAAATAAAGCATAAATCCACCCGGTAGTAAGCTGCAGATCAGAACGCTTGAAGTAAGCGGAGCAAACAAAGCTGCAGAGAGCATAGATGCAGCCCCTATCAGGGCAAAGTTTACCGGAATAAACTGCATTCCAAAATAGGTGTTACCAATTATAGCAAAGCTTAACCCCAGAAAAGCGCCGGCCACGATGCTTGGCGCAAAAACGCCCCCGTCACCGCCGGCGCCAAGTGTCAGTGCTGCAGCCAATGGTTTCAGAATGGCCAGCGTAAGGATTAATATCAAAGTTGCGCTGCTGCCCTCCGGCGGGCTTTCCAACATCATTCGTAAACCGTGATAACTGTCCCCGTATAAAGCCGGAAAAAAGAAAATTAGGAGACCAACGGCTATAGCACCCAGGTTTACCCTAATAAAATTGTTGCTGATACCTCCGAAAAATGTTTTCATACGCGTAACCAACAGCGTGAAATATACAGAAAGAAGACCACCTGAAATACTTAACAATATAAAAAAGGGTACTGCAGCATAGTTCCAGTTGGCTACAGGCGTATTAAATATTGTCTGGTTGTCGAAAAGCCGGATGAAAAGAAAACTGCTCAGTGCAGCCACTGTGCAGGAAATAACGAGTGAAAGACGTATTTTACGTGCAATAACCTCCATGGCAAACAGAAATCCGGCCAGCGGGCTTGCAAACAAAACAGCAACACCCGCAACTACGCCTGCGCAAATAAGTTCGCGCTTGTACATTCTGGCGGAGAACTCCTTTTTATAGCCATAATTTCCAATGGTAGCTGTCGCTACCACGGTTGACACCTCAATACCGGTGGATCCGCCGAAAATAACAGTTAGGAAACCATTGATGAAGTGCGACGGAATCTTAAATAAGGGTAAATGTTCCTTCCGCTGGTCCAGTGTTTTGTAAATCTCGGTGATGCCTTTATTTTTCCTGTACTGAAAAACATATTTCCTTAAGAAATAAATCATCGTTATTCCGACTGAGGGCAGGATTACGTATAATGCAGCGTAACTGCCTGCGACGCCAAATATTTGATGCTGCAGGTACTCAGTGAGATGCTTGAGGCCAAAAGCAAGTATCGCACTTGCGAGGGCAACAGCAATTGATGCCAAAATAAGCCTGAAATAATGCTGCTTTACAATTTTCTTTCTTTCCAAAGGAGTATATTAAGCTGAAGTTGAGAGGAAAACGGACCGTTGACTGTCCATCACTGGCGCAAATTTAGGAAACTTTCACAGAACATTTTTTACGCGCGCCTGAAGCATGATGCTTAATGTAATAGTTGAGCCGATGTCGCGGATTTATAATCCATGCTTTTTTTAACCTTAAATTTTTCTGTGCTGATCAGTGATATTTGTGAGCTAAAAATAGGAGTGCTGCTAACCACAGCGTTCATGGAGGTTTTCTCAGCGCGCACGGAGAAGGTGTTCTGTACTTCAATTTTGCATAAATCTAACAACTGAGATCTGATGTCTGAAATCCTGATACTTTTAACCACAAAGGGCACAAAGGTTTTCTCAGCGTGCACGGAGAAGAGGTTCTATACTTCAATTTTGCATAAATCTAACAACTGAGATCTGAGATCTGATATCCGAAATCTTGATACTTTTAACCACAAAGGGCACAAAGGTTTTCACAATGTGCACGGAGAAGAGGCTCTATATTTTAATGTCGAATAAATCTAAAATCAAAATTCTAAAATTCAAAATTTTGAATTGATTGTTCGCTTGTTATCATCAAAATAAAAGCCTCTTTGTCATTCCGCAGGAATCTCAAGAGTCTGGATGTCTTCTGTATAACTACTGATCCTCGGTTGAGAATCCGCGACATGGGAGCAAGTGGACTTTCGTCCTTCGAGTCGGAAGTACCGATCGTAATCTGTTCCGATAACGATGGGAAACAACGAAGCAATCATTTACTATGGAACAGGATAGCGCTGTGACTGCGCGGGTACTGGAAGAGAGGCTTCGGAATTTTCGAATTGTGTTTTAAAACAACGCTACCTGCAGAAAGCCGCCGATATTGCTTTGTTTATGTTTTAAAGGGCTGTAATATTCCAGGTTGGCTCCCGCACCGAAAGTAAATTCTTTATAGGTAAAGCCCACGCGGCTGCGAATATAACTTCTGGTATGCAGATCTGCAGTCATGGCATGGACATACGTCCCCTGTAGCCTGGTATACAGTCTCCATTTATCACTGGGTGCCGGTTTGTATTCAATAATTCCTAACCCTTCGATATTTGCATTCCTGCTCATCCACGCTTGGGATGGCGATTACAAGCCATTCGGGGGTTGCGTAAGTGCAAATTAAAGCTGCAGAAGGCCGGATTCCACCAGGAGTGCTCTGAAATCCCGCACCCACTTTAAGTCCTTTATAGAGGTCAACCGTAGCTTTATCCATAATCATCAAATCACTTAGCTGGTCATTTCCCCAATCGGAATTAAAATCTGTTACGCCAAAAAAGCCGATTTGAGGAACGCTCCTTAATTTTTTGTCCAGAGTCATCTGGAAAGAAACTCCACGGTTGCCTGTCATTCCTTCGACGTTTACCGGAGGATTTTGTATTGGGTTCGCTTCCGTTTCCTGAGCGTCAAGGCTAATTCCTGCAAACAAAGTAAGGGCAGTAAAGGAAATGTTTATAAGTTTTTTTAAATGGGTCAGTCATGGTGGTTGATTAAATTTATGACTGACGAAATTATCTTAATTGAAAGTGGAATTATAGGATATTTAAGGTGAATGGTAGGATTTTTTGGAAATTTCCAAAGAGCGGTGAATTTAATTGCTAGTCAACAATACTCTTTTCACCTGCTTATAAGAGTAACCTAAATTCTCTATTTTATCTTTATCAAAAATACTTTCAATAGAATTTATTTTCTTGTTTTTCAGTAGTTGACTGAATTTGTCTTAACCGATCTCCTTTCCATTTAATAAGATAACAGTTTGTTCGTACTGTTTTTTAACAGAATTGCTTAACTGAAGCCGGTTTTTAAGATATTGAAAAGGTTGATTGTTATCTACAATTTGGTCCTGTAGTAACGGGTTTATAAGTTTTTTTGGAGGTATTACAGGAAATCAGTATTAGCGCTAAAAAGAAAAAGAAATTTTTCATCGATATGTAGTGTAAGTTTATTTTTTCGAAATAACTATTGTAAAAATAAAAAAAACACGCCCGAAGACGTGTTTTAAAATGTATTTCAGAAAAAGTTATCTGGACATAATCCTTTTTACAGCGGCCTTTACGGCATCTGCATCAATTTCGTATTTCTTCATGAGTTCTGCCGGAGTTGCAGATTCTCCGAAGGTGTCATTCACAGCTACAAATTCCTGGATGGTCGGTCTTTTTCTGGCCAGCAATCCGGCTACAGATTCGCCTAAACCTCCAAGGTAGTTGTGTTCTTCGGCTGTAACAATCCTTCCGGTTTTTTCCACTGATCTCAGGATGATTTCTTCGTCCAGAGGTTTGATTGTGTGGATGTTGATCACCTCGCAGGAAATTCCTTCCTTTTCAAGCTGATCAGCCGCAACCAGAGACTCCCAAACCAGGTGCCCCGTAGCTACGATGGTTACATCGGTGCCTTCCTGCAGCATAATTCCTTTGCCAATTTCAAACGGCATGTCTTCCGGAATAAAAACCGGCACAACAGGACGTCCGAACCTAAGGTACACAGGACCTTCGAAATCGGCTATCGCCAATGTGGCCGCTTTGGTCTGGTTGTAATCGCAGGTGTTGATTACCGTCATTCCGGGAAGCATTTTCATCATTCCTATATCCTCCAGAACCTGGTGTGTAGCGCCGTCTTCACCTAAAGTAAGTCCCGCGTGGGATGCACAGATCTTCACGTTCTTGCCGGAGTAGGCAATGGACTGACGGATCTGGTCGTACACTCGTGAGGTAGAGAAGTTGGCGAAGGTTCCTGTGAAAGGAATTTTGCCGTTAATGGTAAGTCCGGCGGCAATTCCCATCATATTGGCTTCGGCAATTCCTACCTGTATGAAACGTTCCGGTGCTTTTTCGATGAACTTTTCCATCTTCAGGGAGCCGATGAGGTCTGCGCAAAGCGCTACGACGTTGGGGTTAGTATCAGCAAGTTCGGCCAGTCCGGCACCGAAACCGCTTCTTGTATCTTTATTATCTAAAACTTGGTATTTCATGACTTAATTTTTGCAATCAGCTTTTTGCATTAGGCTTCTTGCGGGTTTGTGGTTAGAATTGAGTGTGTTAAATCGGTCTAAAGCGAGTTGCTGAAAGCCAAAAGCGATTTAGTAATCAGCAGGACCTTCCAGATAAAGCTGTTTGAAGGCTGTGTCCAGCTGCTCGTCGTTTGGCGCTTTTCCGTGCCACGCGTGGGTTCCCATCATATAATCTACCCCAAAGCCCATTTCGGTATGAAGAATAATAGCTACTGGTTTACCATTTCCTGTTTCCTGTTTCGCACGCTCCAGGATTGAAATCACGGTCTCCAGGTCGTTACCGTTTTTCTCATTCAGCACTTTCCAGCCAAAAGCTTCCAGTTTTGCATGCAGATCTCCCAGACTTAAAACATCGTCGGTATCACCATCTATCTGCCTGTTGTTATAGTCAATGGTTGCAATTAAATTATCTACTTTATTATGAGCAGCAAACATCAGAGCTTCCCAAATCTGCCCTTCTTGCAGTTCACCGTCGCCGTGCAGCGTGTACACCAGCGAATCGTCGCCGTCCATTTTCTTAGCCAGTGCCGCGCCTACAGCCACCGACAGTCCCTGACCTAATGAACCTGAAGCGATCCTAACGCCCGGTAAATTGTCGTGAGTGGTAGGGTGTCCCTGTAATCTGGTGTTCAGTTTTCTGAATGTACCCAGTTCTGCAACCGGGAAAAATCCAAATCTTGCCAGAGTAGAGTAGAATACCGGCGAAATGTGCCCGTTGGAAAGGAAGAACAGATCCTCACCTTTACCTTCCATCGTAAACGGCAGTTTGTAGTTCATCACCTTACCGTACAGTGCGGTGAAGTACTCTGTACAGCCAAGGCTTCCGCCAGGATGGCCGGAATTAACGGCGTGCACCATCCTCAAAATGTCTCTTCTGATTTGTGTTGTAAGAGATTTCAGCTCTTCAATACTTTTACTCATTATATCGATTTATTTGCGTGCAAATTTACAAATAATTGACGGCTTGGTGAAACTAAAAAATCCTGCCTTAAAAAGCAGGATCTCAAATTGTTACTCCACAACCTTCAGGTGGGTGCTGCGGTCGCGGATGAGCCACAACCCTATGAAGGTCAGTAGCCCGTTAATCATAATCAGTTCCACGCCTATCCTGTAATCGCTGTTTTGTGTCACCAGATAGTTAATCAGGTATGTGAGCACCGGCGCCAGCAAAGTAACAGCGATGATGCTGTATTTTTTAGTAATCCTGAACCTGGTCAGGATGCCGAAGGCAAACAGACCCAACAGCGGACCGTAGGTGTATCCGGCCACTTCCATAATCAGGTAAACAATCGACTTATCGTTGATGGCTTTAAAAATCATGATGAGCGCAAAGAAAATAACAGTAAAAATGAGATGAATCTTCATCCGGAGTCTTTTTTTCTGCTTCTCGGTTTTCGTCTGGTCTTCGTTTATGTTCAGCAAATCCACACAGTAAGAACTGGTAACGGCCGTAAGCGCACCGTCGGCGGAAGGAAATAAAGCTGAAATTAATCCGATAATAAATATAACCGCAATAAACAGCGGGAAATACCCCTGTAAAGAAAGTGCCGGGAAGAGGTCATCGCCCATAATATTGGTGATGTTCCCGGTAGCGGCATCCGGGAAGCCGAATACATTGGTGATGTTCTGCTTGCCGTTTACAACATCAACAACCTGACTGTACACCGCGCCGTTTTCCATGGCAAACAGGTAAAGCAAGCCACCCAGGAACAGGAAAGCCAGATTTACGATCAGCAGCGTACCGGCAAAGGTGAGCATGTTCTTTTTGGAATTTTTAAGGTTGTCCACAGAAATGTTTTTCTGCATCATTTCCTGGTCCAGACCCGTCATAGCGATGGTGATAAACATCCCGCCCAGAACCGTTTTCAGGAAGAAAGTTTTGGAGTTGATATCCGTATTGATGAGATGCGTATAATCCTTGTCGGCTAGTATAGTGTAGGCTTCGCCGTAAGACAGGTTCAGGTTCGAAAGGATAAAGATGATACACGCCACAAGACTCAGGATCATAAAAGAGGTCTGCAGCGTATCAGTAATCACGATGGTCTTCACACCACCTTCAAAAGTGTAAAGCAAAACCATGAGTAAAATAACACCGGCCGTAACCCAAAAAGGTACGCCCAGCGCCTGAAGCAGGAAAATCTGGAGCACGTTCACCACCAGGTACAGGCGGGCTGTGGCGCCAATGGAGCGTGAAATGATAAAGAACAGGGACCCGATTTTATGCGCCTCCACGTTGAACCGTCGGCCCAGGTAAGTGTAAATGGAGGTCAGGTTCATTCTGTAATATAGCGGCAGCAGCACAAAAGCCACAATAAAATAGCCCAGGAAAAAGCCGATCACCATCATATAGTACTCGAAACCGCCAAAAGGATATTCACCGGTTGTCATTTTCCCCACCGTTCCGGGTACCGAAATAAAGGTGACGCCGCTTAGGCTGGTCCCTATCATCCCGAAAGCCACCAGCCACCATTTACTTTTCTTGTTCCCGATAAAAAACGACTGGTTATCAGCGTTACGGCTGGTCAGGTACGCAATGACGAGCAGACCGATAAAATAGGCAAATACAAACAGAATCAGTATTGTGGCGGAATTCATTAATTACATTTTAGTGTCGCAAATATAGTTTTTTGTGACTATTCGGACGCTAATTCGGGTCGGGAAAGAAGGTTGTGCAATTATTTGGGCGCCTTATCCGGCTTTCACTACTCGCTTTGCGCGGCAAAAAATGATATTTTTTGCCGCGCAAGAGCTCAGACAGGCCGTTCAATCCGGGGCGCAGGGTAGAAATAAAAAAAAACCTTTCCGGCAGGGAAAGGTTAGATTGGCTAAAATAGTTTTGGATTACGCCAGTACGTCCTGAATTTCTTTATTCTTCTGGAATGTCGCCTTGGCATATGTGCAAAGCGGAATGATTTTCTTTCCGTTTTCCCGTGCATATTCCGCGCCTGCAAATACCAGCTTTTTCGCCAGACCCTGACCGTTGTACGCTTCATCAACTTCCGTATGGTCTATGATAAACTTATCATCCCCCGCGCCGGTGTAGGTCATGCTGCCGGCCTTTTTTCCGTCTACATACAGGTTGAATGCTCCCTTATGGCCATCGTTTTCGTGTTTAATTTCAGTCATATCGTTTATTTGTTTAGTGTTAACTGGTTTAAGAATTTACCTTGAAAGTCTCGACTTGAGAACTGCCTCCGGCAAAGGCACGTAATCATCTGTATCACCCGGAACCAAAGGAAATGCCTCATGGTTTTGCTGATGCCAGTTCTCCGTAGCCTTTTCTATAACCGCTTTATCGGAATTTACGAAGTTCCAGAATATATACCGCTCTTCAGGAAAGGGTTCACCGCCAAAAAGATAAACGGTCGCCTTGTCACTCATTTCAAATTCGCAGAGTTTTGCATCCTTAGCTATTAACAGTTGCTTACCACCGAAAACCTGTCCGTCCACTGTCACCGTTCCTTCCAGAACATACATTGCCACTTCGCCGAAAAGTTCACCTCCAATATTCACTTTCTGACTTCCGGTACTGTAAATTTCAAGGAAGAATAGTGGCGAGTGAACCGGTACGGGTGATTTTTTGCCAGATAGTTCACCTGCAATAAGTTTGTAGCGCAAGCCGTCATCTGTCCAGTCGGGAACATCAGCTGCTTCGGTGTGATGAAAACTGGGTTCACTCTGTTCAAGATCTTTGGGAAGTCCTACCCAAATCTGGAATCCGTGCAGATGTTTTTCAGTGTTTCTCAGATATTCAGGAGTTCTTTCAGAATGTACTACACCTTTCCCCGCTGTCATCCAGTTTACCGCTCCCGGCTGTATCTCCAAGTCGTTTCCGAGACTGTCTTTATGCTGTATGGCTCCTTCCAGCAGATAGGTAAGCGTAGAAAGTCCGATATGTGGGTGCGGTGCGACATCAAGATTCTGGTAATCCTTCAGTGCCGCGGGACCCATATGGTCTATAAATACAAAGGGTCCGACCGCTCTTTTCTCGCGGAAAGGCAGTAGGCGGCCCACCAGAAAATTGCCGATATCTGCGGCTTTTTCTTCAATGATTAATCCAAGGTTAGACATGGTGAAATGTTTTAATAGTGGAACTCTGAGTTATACCAATTCTGGAAGACTCAGACACGAATTTAGCAAAAATAGATCAGATGTTTTAAAGAACCCCCAGTCGGCGCTTAACTTCCGGTATCACCTGAGTAGCATAAAGTTCAATGGACTTCATGGTAAGCTCATGCGGCACGAAGCCCAGGCTGGCATGACCCAGGAAACGTGTAAATCCAAAAAGTTGATGTTCGTATACGATTTTGTCCACCACCTGCCCCACGCTGCCAACCAGCAATGAACCTTCCGGTGAACGCATGAATTCAAACTGCTGACGGGTCATCGGCTGCCACCCACGGCTTCTGCCTACACGGTCCAGCATCTGCGCATAGTAAGGATAGTATTCATTAGCGACTTTTTCACCGTCTTCACCAATGAACATATGGTTGTTAATGCCTATTTGTAGATCTTCGGACTTCACACCATTTTCCAGAGCAGTTTTTTTATAAAGGTTTATAAACGGAGTAAACTGTTGTGGCATACCGCCAATGATGGCCAGCATGAGCGGCAAATGCAGTTTCGCAGCCCGGATTGCTGAGGCCGGTGTTCCGCCGGCAGCCAGCCAAACGGGGATTTCACCCTCAACTGCACGCGGATAAACTCCCAGATTGTTTATGGAAGCACGGTGCTGTCCGGACCAGTTTACGATTTCTGATTTGTTAATTTCCAACAGAAGATCCAGTTTTTCTTCAAAAAGTTCGTTATAATGATCCAGGTCATAGCCAAAAAGAGGGAAGGACTCAATAAAAGAACCGCGACCGGCCATTATTTCCGCACGGCCGCCTGAGATAGCATCTACGGTGGCAAACTGCTGGTAAACCCGCACAGGATCTTCGGAACTCAGAACGGTAACTGCAGAGGTGAGTTTTATATTTTTGGTAATGGCAGCCGCTGCAGCCAGCACTGTTGTTGGTGACGATACAGCGTAATCCGGACGGTGATGCTCGCCTACTCCGTATATTTCTATTCCAAGTTCATCTGCCAGTTTTATTTCCTCCAGCAGATCTTTAATTCTCTGCTGCGCATTGAGGCCTGTGTTTGCAGCTGTTTCAGGTGCGGCATCGGCGAAGGTCATCAGACCGAATTCTATCTTTTTATTCATTGATGTCGGATTTAATGTTCATACAAATATATCCATCCTTTACTGCCTGTACATTGACTTAAGTTAAGAAGCTGCAGCCCGGTGTCTTACGCAGCTTTTGTTATTAATGGGCGGACCGCATGTTTTCGCCGTCGCGGTAGTGAAGCCGGCGGAAGACAAAACCTGAAAATATGGTCAGTATACCAACCACGATAAAGGTGTATCGGAAAGCCAGATGGGGATTCCCGTGCATCAATGCAGCGTTACCTTCAAAAATCTTGAGTACGATAAGCCCGAAAGCAATACCGAAACCGATGGCCAGCTGTTGGTTTACTGCCAGCAGTGAGTTTCCGCTGCTTGTATGGCTGTTTCGCAGGTCGGCGAGGGAAATGGTATTCATGGAGGTGAACTGTATGGAATTGAAAAAGCCGAGGATGGCTATGATAGGCAGAAACCACCAGATGGACGTGTTAATATTTGGTAGAGCCATACAGCAAATCAGGAATCCGATAATGAAAGTATTGATCATGAGTGTTTTTCTATAGCCGAATCTGTTCAGAATCTTAATAACAGACGATTTTCCAAACATGGCTGTCAGTGCCATGGGTGCTACAATCCAGCCCGATATCACTGCGCTTTGGCCATAAGCAATCTGTATCATGAGTGGCAGGAGCAGCGGCACTGAACTGATGCCCAGGCGTGTGGCCAGATTTCCCAAAACGCCTACTCTGAAGGTGCGGACCTGAAACAGATTTAACGGAAAAATCGGATCGGTAGTCTTGCTTGCATGTCGGTAATAGTAGTAGATCATCAGGAATCCAAGTACAAAAATAAGCAGCACAGGAGTGGTACGCGTGCTGGTTCCGAAAAGTTCAAGAGCCACTGAAAGAAGCAGCGAGGCGGAAGCGAAAATAAGGAAGCCTTTCAAATCAAAACTGATTTCAGCCGATTTATAGTCGGGCATGTATTTCAGGCTCAGGAAAATGCCGGTTAATCCTATAGGTATATTGATGAGGAATATCCAGTGCCATGAGAGATAATCTACCATATATCCACCTACAAGAGGACCCAGCACCGGACCGATTAAGGCCGGAACAATGGCATAATTAAGTGCCGGCAAAAGTTCGTTCCTGTCATAAGTTTTAATCAGCGCCAGACGGCCTACCGGAGTCATCAGACTGCCTCCAATTCCCTGTACAACCCGCGAAATAACAAGTTGAGTGAGGTTTTGAGATGCTGCGCAAAACAGAGATCCCAGGCTGAATACAATAATGGAAAATATAAATATCTTCTTTGTGCCGAATTTATCTGCCAAAAAACCACTCACGGGCATGAACAGTGCCAGTGTGAGTACGTAGCTTATGATGGTATTCTGCATATCCAGCGGCGATTCGCGCAGATCTGCAGCAATGGAAGGTAAAGATGTGTTCAGGATCGTGGAGTCCAGCATCTGCATGAAAATTGCCGTCGCAAGGATGAAGGGTAGAATTCTTTTAGTTGGGGTATCGAAAGTCTTTGTGGAATTGGGCATCAACAGGTGTTATCAAAAAATGAACCTAAAAAATGGCGTGTAATTTAAAATCCTTTAAAGCGATACAAAAAAAACCTGCCGGATCAGGCAGGTTTCATTTTAATATTTCTTGTCTCTGTGTTCCACGTCAGTCCACGGACCGCCATCTTTTTTATATCTCACAAAAATATAATCCTCAAAATCAAGAGTTTTGTAAACAATGTTGTCATTTCCTACCTGAAAGGCAGTGATGTAATAATAGTCGGCATCGCTCTTCACTTTCTTGTCGCCCATTTTAGCACTTTCGGGAACAAAGTTTGGGAATGAGTAATTAGGCAGGATGCTCTTCAGTTCAGTGTAAAACACTTCATTTTTCTTAGGGTCCGGTACAATGTCCACAATCTTATAATCATCTTCATCGATCCACATATAGTAAATTTTCTGCTCCTGTGTTTTCTGATTGTCAGATGTGAACGAATATAGCTTCTTAGGAAGCATGGTAACTACACTTTCAGGCTTAACGACTGAGAAATATTTCTCATTTTGAGGATCTACGTAAGTACGCAGGTTAAGCGCCATCACCGGATTAGTCCAGTCTTTGTTCTTGAAATACTGGTCCAGTGAAAGTTCGGCATCTTCCCTATACTTTCTGTTTTCTTTAGTAAGGGTTTTTGTAGGGATTTGAGGCATAATTTCCTTTACAAAAGTATAAAGTACCCGAGGCTTAATTTCTTTTAGATGGGGGTAAGCCTGCAATTCCTCAACCTTTGTAAGCCAGAAATATTGCTGGTAAAAATCTTCTTTATCCTTGGATTTTACATTTTTGTATGAAACGCCCAGTTTTTTTGAATTCATTACGGACTCAAACTTATTTTGTGCAAAGTTTAAGTTAAAAGCCAGCAATGCAGTAAAAAGTAGAATTAAGTTTCTTCTCATTTTTTTGAATTGTTAAGTATTTTCCAAATATAGTTAATTATTGGATAATCTTTGGGCGCATTTGTTAAAATTCAAATTTAATATTTTGCCATTATTCAGATTTGCTGAACAAAACGTTCACATTATCAGTGTTTTAATGTCCTTATTTTTTTAAGCCACTAAAATGAATATGTTAATATGACTCCTCATGCACATTTACAGCGCGGCCACTTGGGTCACTTAAGTTTTTAAAGGCTTCATCCCACTCCAAAGCAATGGGCGTTGAACAGGCTACAGAAGGTACAGACGGAACTGTAGCGGCAGCAGTTTCACTCGGGAAGTGTTCCTCAAAAATGGTTCTGTAGCGGTACTCTTCCTTATTTTGCGGAGTATTAAGCGGAAATCTGAATTTTGCATTGACCATCATCTCATCAGAAACTTCGTTTTCGGCTGCCTCTTTAAGCGAATCGATCCAGGAATATCCTACGCCGTCTGAGAACTGCTCTTTCTGACGCCACGCAATGCTGTCCGGCAACAAATCTTCAAATGCTTTTCTGAGTATGTATTTTTCCATCCGGCCATTTGCCAGACTGATCATCTTGTCGGCTGGATTTACAGTCATCGCTACATCCATAAACTCTTTGTCCAGAAACGGAACCCTACCTTCAATGCCCCAGCTCATAAGCGCTTTGTTGGCCCGAAGACAGTCGTAAAGGTGCAGTTTACTTAATTTTCTTACGGTTTCGTCATGGAATTCCTTTGCATTGGGTGCTTTATGGAAGTAAAGATATCCACCAAAAAGTTCGTCGCTGCCTTCACCGGAAAGTACCATTTTAATTCCCATGGATTTAATTACCCTGGCCAGAAGGTACATAGGCGTAGATGCTCTTACAGTTGTAACGTCATAGGTTTCCAGATGATAGATAACATCGCGGATTGCATCCAGACCTTCCTGAACAGTAAAATGGACTTCATGATGTATGGAACCAATATGATCTGCGGCTTTTTGTGCTGCAACAAGGTCGGGCGAGCCTTGCAGACCTACAGCAAAACTGTGCAGGCGCGGATACCAGGCTTCCTCCTGATCACCGCTTTCAATACGGTTGCGGGCGTACTTGGCTGTTACGGCAGCAATAATAGACGAGTCCAGACCACCGCTTAACAAAACCCCATAGGGAACATCACTCATGAGCTGGCGGTGCACCGCGGCTTCCAAGCCTTGCCGGATTTTACTGATGTCCGTTTGATTCTCTTTAACACTGTCGTAGTCCTCCCAGCCACGGCTATACCATTTTTGTAATTCAAATCCTTCTGCACTGTACAGATAGTGGCCTGGCAGAAATACCTCAATCGATTTGCAGACTCCTTCCAGAGCCTTCAGTTCAGAGGCTACATAATAATTTCCGTTACGGTCCCAACCCTGATAAAGCGGGCAAATACCCATATGGTCACGACCAACCAGATAAACTCCTGTTTCGGAATCATAAAGGGCGAAGGCAAATATGCCGTTCAGTTTTTCCAGAAAATCCTTCCCATGCCTGCGGTAGAGAGCCAGAATTACTTCGCAGTCCGATTGCGTAAGGAATTCATAGTCCGGAAACTCAGCACGTAGCTCGCGGTGATTATATATTTCCCCGTTTACTGCCAACACTACTTTTCCGTCTTTGGTAAAAAGGGGTTGTTTTCCGGAGGTGGGATCTACGATGGCCAGCCTTTCGTGGGAGAAGATCACCCGCTCATCCTGGAAAATGCCGCTCCAGTCGGGACCGCGGTGGCGAACTTTTCGGGACATCTGAAGGATTTGGGGCCTTAATGTTTCTGTTTTCTGTTTTGCATCAAGCAAGCAAACGATTCCACACATAATAAAAAGTTATTTGGTTAGTAGTTATATTTAATACAAACTTATCAATATACTTAATATTACCAAATAAAAATCATTATTTATGAAATAAATAGACTGTTTAAATGAAATTGTGTGTAAAAAATTAATTTGATAAGGTTTTCATAATGTCCCCGCGAAAAATTTTTCACAAAAAAAACAGCCCGAAAGCTGTTTAATAATTTAATTAGTCTGGTTTTCAGAGGTTACGTGCCATAAGCGCCATGTAAAATCCGTCGAAACCATCGCTGGGCATCACTTTCTCTTCTTTTATAAGTTTGAATTCCGGATTGTTCTTCAGGAAAATTTCTACCTGCTCGTTGTTCTCACTTGGTAAAATGGAACAGGTGGCATACAGCATCTTTCCGCCTTTCTTCAGCATTTTTGAGTAGTCCTGAAGGATTTGCTGCTGTTCCTGCTTAATACGGTCTATAAAATCCTGGTCAATTTTCCACTTGGAGTCCGGGTTCCTTTTCAGTACGCCCAGCCCGGAACAGGGTGCATCTATAAGCAGTCGGTCTGCTTTTTCGTGCAGGCGCTTGATTACTTTGTTATCTTCAATAAACCTTGTTTCAATATTGTGAGCACCGGCCCGCTTCGCCCGGCGTTTCAATTCGGCCAGTTTCCATTCATAAATATCCAGAGCGATAATCTGACCTTTATTTTTCATCAAAGCGGCCAGATGCAGTGTTTTACCACCTGCGCCGGCACAGGCATCAACCACGCGCATACCTTCCTGAACATCGAGCAGTTCACCAATTTTCTGCGAGGAGGCATCCTGAACTTCAAAAAGTCCGTCTTTGAAGGCGGAGGTAAGGAAAACATTTTTCTTTTCCTCCAGCTGAACGGCGTCCGGATAGTTGCGTATCTGGAAACTTTCCACATCTTCATCCTTGAGGTCGGAAACAAGTTCTTTCGCTGTCGTTTTCAATGTGTTAGCCCGTAAAATAGTGGGTGCCTGTTCATTCAGTGCGTTCATTTCACGCTCCCAACCGCTGCCCAGCTCCTTCTCCAGCGTACCGGCCAGCCATTCCGGGATGGAATGTTCAATTGCCTTGTTCGGAACGGTGTTTTTCTTCAGCTTGGTAAGGATATCGGCTGTCTTGATACCGTCAAATTCCTCAAATTTTTTATAATGGGTCTTGCTCCAAAGACAGTACGCAAGTATCAGTTTGTAAACATTGTTCGGCTTTACGCCCTCTCCCATATAGTATTCGAGGCGTTTTTTCCAGCGGATAATGTCATAGAAAATCTGCGAAACGACTTTGCGGTCTTCACTGCCCCATTTTTTATGAGCTTTAAGAAGTCTTTCAATTACCTTGTCGGCATATTTTCTTTCCTGAAAGAAGGTTTCCTGTAATGCATCGTGGATACCAATCAGTAAGTTGCGGTGTATGAGTTCCATAAAGTGGTATTGCCTTAGAAGTTGATAAGGCTTTGCAAAAATAGTGATAATTTGAAGAATGTACAGAAGATGGGGTGATGAGGTAGTATGGAGGTGTGATGATTTGCTGATGTGATGATGTGTGATGCGCGGATGTGATGATGTCTCTATCCGCATTAGCATTATGCTTAGGAAATTTCAGTTAGTTGGCAGCGGAATAATTAGATTATATTTACTTCTCTTTCGAGCTCAATACCAAATTTCTCTTTCACCGAATCAATGATCATAGCAGAAAAATCGAAAATTTCCTGTCCAGATGCCTTGCCGGTTTTATTGACAATCACCAAGGCCTGCAAATCATGACAGGCCACATTGCCAATTTGTTTTCCTTTCCAGCCACACTGCTCTATCAACCAGCCGGCCGGCACTTTTATCAGGTCGCCAGCAGGATAAGACGGTAAATCCGGGTAGCGTTGCTGTACCTTAGCAAAGTGTTCTGCGGTTATAACCGGATTTTTAAAAAAACTGCCGGCATTTCCAAGTACTGCAGGATCGGGCAATTTACTTTTGCGGATATTAATCACAGCAGCAGAGATGTCCTGAACGGTAGGATTTACGGTTCCCATTTTTTCCAGTTCCGACTGAATGGCGCCGTATCCTGCCTTGATGACATGGTTTATTCTGCTGAGTTTAAACGTGACTTCCAGGATGACGTATTTTCCTTTGCCTTCCTGCTTAAATATAGAATCGCGGTATCCAAATCTGCATTTTTCCTGGCTGAGTTCCTCCGTTTCCAGGTTTTCAAGGTTTAAGACCAGGCAGCTTACAAAAACGTCTTTGATTTCGGTGCCGTACGCGCCTATGTTCTGCATAGGAGAGGTTCCTACGTTGCCGGGTATCAGCGACAGATTTTCCAAGCCACCATAATCTTTCTGAAGGCAGTATTCAACAAAGGAATGCCAGTTTTCTCCAGCCCGGGCTTTAACCAGGACCTTATCTTCACTGAGAATAATTTCTTCTATACCCTTAAAGTTAATCTGTATGGCAATACCTTCAAAATCTTTTGTGAAAAGCACATTGGAACCGGCACCGAGCATCAGTGTTGGGAGATTACTGCTTTTCGCAAAATCCAATGCAGCTATTAAATCCTGCAGGGTAGCAACCACTGCGAAGTATCGTGCGGAAACATCGACCCCAAAAGTGTTGTGTTCTTTTAGGGAATGATTTTCAAATAAGATCATACTGTTGGGGAAGTAAATGGCGGTACCTAAAGGCTGAATTCCTCCCGGTATTTTTGAAGTGCATCGTTCAGGAGCTCTACACTGCGGCGTAAATCTTCTTCCTTCAGTACGTAGGCAATACGAACCTGTTTTTTGCCCAGTTCCGGATCACTGTAGAAACCACCTGCGGGTGCAACCATTACGGTTTCGTTGTTACTGGAATAATGTTCCAGCAACCACTGAGCGAATTTTTCTGAATCATCCACAGGAAGTTCGGCCACACAGTAAAATGCCCCTTTGGGCTTCGGGCAGATTACACCCGGGATTCCGTTCAATAAATCCACAAGGACGTTTCTCCTGTGGGTATATTCACTGCGGACCTGCATGATATAGGCAGCATCATCTCTATGTGCGGCGGTAGCCGCGATCTGACCCAAAAGAACAGGCGAAAGCCTGGCCTGAGCAAACAGCATGGCTGCATCGTGGATGGTTTTGGAACGGGTGATCATGCAGCCGATCCGGGCGCCACACATGGAATAACGCTTGGACTCGGAATCGATGATGATACAGTTTTCAGCTAATTCAGGAAAATCGAACATTGAGATTTGCTGCTTGCCGTCATAAACATATTCGCGGTAAACTTCATCAGAAATAATAACGATGTCATGCTTCAGCGCAATATCTGCCAGTTGCTGCAACTCTTCGCGGGTATACAGGTAGCCGGTAGGGTTGCCGGGGTTGCAGATGATGATTGCACGTGTCTTTGGAGTAATCTTCTTTTCAAATTCCTCAATTGCAGGAAGTGCAAATCCGGTATCAATGGTGGATGGGATAGCTACCACCTTAATGTTGAAAGTGCTGGTGAAACCGTTATAATTGGCGTAATACGGTTCGGGAATAATTACCTCATCGCCGTCGTCGCAAAGTGTGGACAGGGCAAAGTTCAAAGCCTCGGAGCCACCGTTAGTCACAATAAAATTATCTGTGGTTAGGTCGGTAAATCCTAAAGAATGATAATAATCCTTAAGCGCTGTCCGGTATTCCAGATTGCCTTCAGACAGGGCGTATTCCAGGACCTTAAGGTCAATATTTTTCAGTGCGTCTATTGCACTTTGGGGGGTGTCAATATCTGGCTGACCAATATTGAGGTGATATACCTTTATTCCTTTCTGCTTGGCCAGCAGGGCGTAAGGAACGAGTTTTCTAACTGGTGAAGCGGGCATTTCCGCAGCTCTGGTGGATATCTTAGGCATTTATTCAGATTTTTTACAAAAGTAGGAAATTTTCCGCACCCCCGGTTTGGCTGCCGGCGCATTAAATGGGTGAAACTGCAGTTTGCAAGTCTGAATTTAATAATTTTGCAGGGTGAAGAAAATTTTACTGCTGTCGGATACCCATTCATATATAGATCAGCGTATCCTGGATTATGCCGGTGAAGCCGATGAGGTATGGCACTGCGGAGACTTTGGCAGTTTGGATGTACTAACAGCACTGGAGGGCCTGAAGCCGCTGAGGGGCGTGTATGGTAATATAGACGGTGAGCCAATCCGCAAATGCGTTCCCGAAGTCAACCGCTTCAACTGTGAAGGCGTGGAAGTGATGATGATTCACATCGGAGGTTATCCCGGAAAGTATTCGCCGCTGGCGAGAAAAGAAATCAGTACTCAGCGTCCGGCACTTTTTATCTCCGGACATTCGCACATATTAAAAGCCATGTTTGACAGGCAAAATCAGCTTCTTCACCTTAACCCCGGCGCATGCGGCACGCAAGGCTGGCATAAAATGCGTACGATGATGCGATTTGAGGTGTGCAGCGGAACTATAGATAAGCTGGAAATCATTGAACTCGGACCAAAATGAAAATAGGTGACCATGTTTCCGTGCTGGACGACGATCTGGCAGGCACAATAACTTCAGTACATGGCGAAACTGTGGTTTTCCGGGACACGCACGGATTTACTCATCAGTACCTGAAAAGTCAGCTGGTTCTGCAGAATCCTTCTATCTATGAAGATTTAAAAGTGGAATTAAAAAAGGAAACGCCCAAGAAATCATCAAAAAAACACAATAAGAAACCCCTGATACTGGATCTGCATTTTGAAAATATTGTGAAAGATACATCACGCTACAGCAGCTTTGAAAGATTGTTTATGCAAAGGGAAAAACTGATTGAAACACTGGATTTTTGCCGCAAAAACCATCTGAAAAACCTTGAGGTAATACACGGAATCGGTGACGGCGTACTACAGCAAATGGTGCATGATGTGCTGAGCGCACAGACAGGACTGGAATATTACAATAATGCCATCCTCCATCATGAGTCCGGCTCCGTGACGGTAAAATTTGACTGAATTACTCCAGGGGAATCAAACTGAATTTTGATGCCACAAACACACTTCCTGTTATTTCTCCCGAAACTTTGGCTTTCCTGACTTTATTGCAGAACCCATCGGCTGCGTGAGCATCGCCATGGTCATTGATGCCCGTACCGGCAACTGTGTATACCTTGCCGTCTATCTTTACTGAAAGCACACAGCCTTTATCGGTTTTCTGTTTGAACTGACACATTCCGCATGATGCGGGCACTATGCGGTCCTGAATTTTTTTCTGAGCAAATACAAGTGAACTAAGAAATAACAGTAATATGAACGCAGCCTTTTTCATCGTTAAATGTTTATTTATCAGATGCTAAGTTAACAAATATCCTGTAATAAAACAGGCCTCACTTCCGAAGCCGGGAATTATTTAATAAATTTGTCCACTTCAAGATGGAAAAATTAAATTTACTTTTCACCCGCGACGGGCTTTTCTACCAGATTCTCCGTAACAAAAGCGTCCTTTCTGAATCGTCTTTCTTCGTGAATGAGGAAATGCCGCAAGCTTCCATCAGTGAAAAACTGGCGGAAATTTTAGAGAGGAAGTACGCTTCTGTCACTGTACTTTCGGCACTTAATCACTTTTCGCTGATGCCGGAAGGATTTGACCGCCATGATCTTGGGCTGGACCTTATTTCATATAATTCACCCGTAGAGAAGGAGGCGGAGGAGTTGATGCTGAGCGTAAACAAAAAGTTTAAGGTGCAGTTCTACTATACTTTTCCCAAAGATTTGTACACGCAGATCAAGCAGACCCATATACCGGCACAGTTTAATTTTTCCGGAGAGAAGTTCCTGAACACGCTCACCCCGAAGGGCGGCAAAGAAATTCATATCAACCTTTACAACAATCAGTGTGAATTTTTTGCGCTGGAAAGCCGAAAGGTGATTCTTTATAATAACCTCGATGTGAACTCTGAAGTGGATTTTCTTTACTTTATCATGTTCAGCCTAAGTAAGATTGGTTTCGGTCTGGGCGAGACGCGGTTCTTTGTTTACGGGGAAACATCGGAAAACGAAACCTTTATATCCGAACTTCAGAAATTTGTAAGGAACCTGAAGATCGTGTTTGATAACCTTCCAAAACGCAGATTTCTGGTTAATTCCTAATGCGCTGCGGATCCTAAAAAACGAAATATGTTCAGAATCATAGCGGGAAAGTGGAAAGCCAAGAGGATCTCGGCACCCAAAAATTTTGATGTCCGGCCCACCACGGATTTTGCCAAGGAAGCTCTTTTCAGCATGCTTGAAAACCGTTTTGACCTGTCCTACGTGTCCGCACTCGATCTTTTTGCAGGTATAGGTTCCATTTCCCTGGAGTTGGCCTCACGTGGATGCCAGGATGTGACGGCTGTGGAAATGAATGCAAAGCATGCCGGATTTATTAACAGTACAGCGGCAGAACTGGAAATGCAGCTCCAGATTAATGTACAGCGGGGAGATTCCTTCGACTGGCTGAAAAAAAACCGCAACCGGAAGCAGTATGACCTGATCTTTGCGGACCCGCCATTCAATATGGACGAGAGGAAGTATTCGGAATTAATTTCCCTGGTGCTGAACAACAATTATCTGAAGGAAAACGGCGTCTTCGTGCTGGAGCATCCCGCAAAGAATGTTCCCGTTCATGAGAATATCACAGACACCAGAAAGTACGGAAATTTAAGTTTTTCCTTTATTGCACCCAACCCGCCGGTATCCGGTCAGATGGATTCGGGTTCGTAGAAGAAGATCAGTTTTTTATCGGCAGCCTCAAAATCCAGCCAGGAACTGCAGTTCACCTCAAAACCGGCTACGCCACATGTAGGAAAGAGAAATACATCTTCCGTCATGGTATTGGCAAAGTTGGAGATGCCATTGTTATGTGAAAATAAAGCCACAGAGCCCACCTCATTGTCAAGGTCGTAGAGTACGGACATAATATTCCTCTCCGAGGGCTGGTACAGTTTTTCGTCTGTCAGGAATTCTTTACAGTAGGTTTCGCCAAAAATTTCGCAGGTACTTTTTGCCCGCAAGGCCGGACTTGTAATTAACTGCTCAATATCAATAGCCTTACTTTTAAGGTAATGGGCCATCTTTTGGGCATCTGTATGACCGCGGGTAGCCAGCGGACGGTTAAAATCGTCGGTGTTTTCAGGCCAGTCGCTTTTTGCATGCCGAACAAGTATCAGTTTTTTCATTTAATGTGTTGATTTGGAGTACTAAAATTATAAATAATTTTTCATAATACATTTTGTATACTTGAATTAGACCGCCCTGAACCACATAAAATTAGTAAATTTGCGCCCATGGGACAGATCATGGGAATTGATTACGGAAAGAAAAGAGTAGGCGTTGCTGTTACTGATGATATGCAGATTATTGCAAGTGGTCTGGAGACTGTGGAAAATGCCAGGCTTTTTGACTTCCTGAATAATTATTTCCAGACCTACAAGGTGGATGCGATAGTAGTGGGACTTCCTACCAATCTGCAGGGAGAACCTTCCGAGGTGGAAAAAGATATCCTGGCTTTCATTAAAGTCTTTGAAGCGAAATTTCCCGGAATTCCTGTTAATCGCATGGATGAGCGCTTTACCTCTAAACTTGCCTCGCTTTATATTTCACAAAGTGGTAAAAGCAAGAAAAAAAGAGAGGATAAGGCCTTGATCGACAAAGTGAGTGCCACCATTATTTTACAGAATTATTTACAACAGATACAGAAATGATATTACCCATCCGTTCATTTGGAGATCCGGTCCTAAGAAAAAAAGGGCAGGATATTGATGAAGATTACCCCAATCTTAAGGAATTGATTGAGAATATGTATGAGACCATGTACAGTGCACACGGTATTGGTCTGGCTGCTCCGCAGATCGGGTTGGATATCCGTCTTTTCTGCGTAGATGTACGTCCACTGGCGGAAGATGAGGATTATGCAGATATTGCTGAGGAACTGAAGAATTTCAGAAAAGTATTCATCAATGCCAGAATTCTTGAAGAAAGCGGACCAGAATGGAAGTTCAATGAAGGATGCCTTTCCATCCCGGATGTACGCGAAGATGTGAAGCGGCAGGAAACCATCCTTATCGAATATTTTGACGAGAATTTTGTAAAGCATACCGAAACTTTTTCCGATATTCGTGCCCGGGTTATCCAGCATGAATATGATCATATTGAGGGTATTCTCTTCACGGACCATCTTTCTTCACTCAAGAAAAAACTGGTAAAGGGCAAGTTGTCAAGGATCATGCAGGGAGATGTAAATGTAGACTATAAGATGAGGTTTCCTAAATAGGGCACCCACCTATTTAATAAAGTATTAATGTCAATAGGTTGCGTAACCGCACGTAACTAAATTTTAAATAAAGACTATGGAGTTAGAGAAAATTATTTCAATTTCCGGAAAACCGGGACTTTTTAAGCTGGTTTCACAACTGAAGAACGGCTTTATAATTGAGGATGTAAGTACCAAGAAGAAAGTAAGCATTGGTAACTCCAGCCAGGTAAGTCTGCTGGACAATATTGCTATGTTTACCACGGACAGGGAAGTTCCGCTTTTTGAGGTTTTTGAAAATATTGCCACATCCAACGGATATACTGAAACCCTTTCACATAAGTCCGGTGAAGCTGAACTCAGAACGTTTATGCAAACAGCCCTTCCGGATTATGATAAGGACAGAGTCTACGTTTCCGATATCAAGAAACTGGCACAGTGGTACAACATTCTCCATAAAGCAGGCTTTATCCATCAGGACAGCTTCAAAAGGTCCGAAGAAACCAGAACTGAGGATAATGACGAAAAAGTAGAGCTGAAACCTGCTGAAAAGAAAGCTGCAACAGCAAAGGCCGAAAAGCCAAGTGCTCCAAAGGTAAAGGCCTCTACGTCAGCAGCTAAATCTGCCCCTAAAAGTACACACAGAAAACAGGGATAATTCAATTTCCGTCTGCATATAAAAACCGTTGCCGAAATTCAGCAACGGTTTTTTTATTGAATAAGTAAAATATTATCGTAAGATCCCAGGCCATTCAGGAAATCTTTAATTCCCATTCTTTTTTTACCTTCCAACTGTACTTCCGCCGGCAAATACCAACCTTTACCGGTCATAATCTTAAAGTTCTTTCGGTCCACATACAGATTAGCCGCTGGTTCCTGGCTGTCGGTGCTTTCTGTGCTGCCGGAAAAAATCTTAAAGGTCTTTTCTTCTCCGCCAATCTTCAGTTTCGTAAATGCGCAGGGGTAGGGAGAAAGTCCACGGATAAAATTATGTACGGTCTGCGCGTCCTGCTGCCAGTTGATACGTGTATCTTCTTTGAAAATTTTGAACGCATTTTTAACTTCTTTTTTTTCCTGCTGAGGTTGCTCTGTCAGGTTTCCTTCAGCTAGTCGGTCCATAGTCTGCACCACTAATTGAGCTCCTTCTTCCATCAAACGGTCATGCAGCGAACCGGCATTGTCCTCCGGGTTTATTTCCACCTCATGTTGCAGCAATATGTTGCCCTCGTCTATCTTTTCGTTGATGAAAAATGTTGTAATACCGGTTTTTGTTTCACCGTTGATAATGGCATAATTGATGGGAGCTGCACCCCGGTAATCCGGCAATAATGAGGCATGCAGATTGAAAGTGCCCAGTCTGGGCAGTTCAAAAAGGACCTTTGGCATCATCCGGAATGCCACCACTACGAAAACATCGGCGTCCAGTTTTCTCATCTGATCCAGAAACTCACTGTCCCGCAGTTTTTCGGGTTGAAAGACAGGAAATTGCTGTTGAGCAGCATATTTTTTTACGGCTGATTCGGTTATTTTCTGTCCGCGTCCACTAGCTTTATCAGGCACGGTAACAACGCCCACGATCTTGTGCGAAGATTCATGGATGGCCTTAAGGCTGGCAGCTGCGAATTCAGGTGTCCCGAAAAAGACGGCTCTTAATGATTTCATGATTTAGTACAAAGTATAATTAAAAATTAATGTTGGGCCAATGCATAGGTACGGAAATTAAGCATCTTTACTTTTCCGGCATCAAGCAGAAGAATCAGTTGTTCCAGGATTTTTTCCTTCTCATAGAAATTAAGCTGAATGGCGATCTCATCTGCTGTACATGCCTGACGGCCGAGCACCGTTAAAATTTCGTCGGTTACAGATTTTGGTGAATGTCCTTTACGGGATTCGCACACTACACATTTTCTGCAGTTTACAGGTTTTTTTTCACCGAAATAGGAAAGGATCATACGCATTTTGCAATGTTCCCTGTTCCGCACATAAAACTTCATCTCCTCCCATTTCTGAAGTTTGTTTTTTTGAATCTGATAAAACAGCTGCCAGTATTTTGAGGCAAGAAGCCGGTCATTCCGGTGCTGAAGGAATTTGATGCTGGCTAGTGCCCCATCTATATATTCCAGATGACCGCCGGCCTGCAGTTCGCGTATGCGCTCTTTGAGAAGCAGGGTATCAACCCCCATCTTCGAACTTAAATTAGCTTCACTGAACATCACTTTTCGGGCAGAGATTCCCGCCAGATTACGCAGCAGTAATTCCAGGAAATAGGCATCTTTTTTTGGAAGCTGGTCTATTTCGTCCGGCAACAGTTTCAGTTCCAGCGAGGACAGACTTTTATGACTGTTTACATAGATAAGTTCCTGATTATGCATAAAATTCAGGATGTTCCTGATTTTCCCCGTAGATGATTTGGTTAATCTGCGTAAGGTATCGATATGAAGCTGAAATGTTTTCTCAGGAAGGTCATTATCCGCAATTTGGAAAAGGGAATACAGGTAAGTAACAATTACCTGAAACTCCCTTTTGTCCGGAGTCTGATACTTAATAAGCTGGTCGAACGCATCAAATTCCTGCTCGTTCCATAAAAGAAAAGCATAACTTTCCAAGCCGTCCCGGCCGGCTCTTCCAATTTCCTGGAAATAGTTTTCCAGGCTTGCGGGACAGGAGTAATGAATAACGAAGCGCACATTGTCCTTGTCAATTCCCATCCCAAAAGCGTTCGTGGACACCAAGACCTGATCACGTGACTGAAGCCAATGCTGCTGCCTGAGGCGTTTTTCTTTCAGGCTCAGACCTGCATGATAGTAATCTACGTGCGTGATGTTCTTACTTCTCAGGAAGCGGGTCAGTTCCTCTGCCTCCCGCCGGGTGCGGGTGTAAATAAGGCCTGCATTTTTTGTAAAACGAAGAAGATCGTAGATTCTTTGATATTTGTCAGCAATCTTATCGGTGTAGATTTTAATGTTTTCCCGACGGAAGCTTTTCCTGTAGATGGAAGCGTTTTTCAACTCCAGTCTGTCTGTAATTTCTTTAAGGACCTTTGGCGTTGCTGTTGCGGTAAGTGCCAGGCAGGCGAGTCCCGGGTAGGCGGCACGAAATGAACGGATGTTCTGATAACTGGGTCTGAAATCCTGACCCCACTCGGAGATACAGTGAGCTTCATCCACTGCGATGAAAGACAGTTCAATATCGCGGATGTTTTCCAGAAAAACCGGATTGTTCAGTCTTTCCGGTGAAACGTAGAGGAGTTTCGTGATATTGTCCCTGCAGCGGCTATAAATAATTTCGCTCTGAAAATCTTCAAGTTCGGAAGAAAGGTACTCCGCTTCGATTCCGTTGCTTTTCAGTTGGTTTACCTGATCTCTCATAAGTGCCAGCAGCGGAGATATGACCAGGCAGGTACCCTGCAGAAGAAGTGCAGGCAGTTGATAGCAGACTGATTTGCCGCCTCCGGTTGGGAGCAGCGCCACAACGTCGTGTCCGGACAGAACCTCATTTATAACCTCCTCCTGCTGTTCGCGGAATTCAGTGTGACCCCAAAAGTGTTTTAAGGTCTCCAGCTTAAGTTTCTGAAATTCACTCGTGGATATCATGGTGTAAAAATAAGGAATTCTGATCCGTAATCATAAAAAAAGCCACGCATTGCGTGGCTTCAAAAAAACTTAGGTCAGGTTATTTCGCTTCGAAATAAACACGTCTGTTAGCTCTGTTTTTCCATTCCGGACATTTCGTAGCCGGATCACATTCCGGGTATTTAAGATCCTTTTCTCCACGGCCTACAGCTTCAAGTTTTCCGCTGTTCACACCGTTTTGCACCAGGTAGTTTTTAACCGTGTTCGCTCTTCTTTGAGAAAGATTTTGGTTATAAGCATCACTGGCTCTTGTATCAGTACCACCTACTACTCGGTAAGATCCTTGAGTGGAATTAATATAGTTGATTGCGTTGTTTAGAATTGGTGTATTGGACGGAAGAATTCTGTCTGAGTTCAGGTCAAATTCAATACCTTCCAGGGTTCTTGTATCATCAGTGATTATACCACCGTTTGAGGGCCCTGACGTTGGACACCCGTCGTTTTCAACAGGTCCCGGAACCGTAACACATTTATCGTAAAGGTCAATTACACCGTCCAGATCTGTATCAAGGGCAACGCCTGCACCGTCAACTCTTGCTCCTGCAGGAGTATCAAGCTGTCTGTCCCAGTCATCACAAACACCATCATTATCGTTGTCACCTGCCTTACAAACCTCAATGTCCTGATTTTTGTCAGCAAGAACATCCAATTTATAGTAAATTTCCTGTAAAGGATCATGCCACATCAGGTGTGATTCATGTTTACCAATGTTGTAGGTAAGACCTAAAGTTGCATTAAAGAAATTGTCCGATTTACGAGAGGTTTCTACAACACCATCAAAGGAATCATCTCCAGTGTAAACATACATTAATCTCGCTTCAGCGTCCAGGCTTCTAGTCAGTCTGTATTTTAAACCGGTACCCCCCTGACCAAACCATGAATCAAGAGAGAAAGGTTTGATTTCACCAGTCATACGCTGTCCATTTGCGTCTTCTACATAAGCTCTGTATGCTAAACTACCTAGTCCGGCATAAGCATGAAGCGCCCATCTATATGGTGATTTGTTATCCACTCTTCTAAGAAGATTAGAAAGGTTTACATCACCTAACAGTGAAAGTGCATCATACTGAGTACGCCCTCCAATTGGTGCTGCGGCGGTAGCATCAGCATTTTTAGTGTTAAACCAACCTTGTCTTGTTTCACCTCTGTCGTACTGGAGTTTTAGACCAAATGCGTGGGTGATTGCTTTATCAATACTTAAATAAGCAGAATAACCCCAGGTGTTTTTAGGGCTGTTATCCCCGAATTTTAAAGATGTTAACTCTGCAGTCTGCAATAAAGGTACTCCGACCCCGGCAGAAATAGCCCAGTCGTTAAATCTTTTGGAATCCTGGGTGAAAGGATAGACATTGGCAGATCCTGATGAATACGTGTTTGGGTATTCATTGCTCATTACTGCGATGGAATCCTGCGCAGAGGCGGCAAATGGTAAAGCCAGCGACAGTGCAAGTACAGCGGTAGTTACTTTCATAATTTATTATTTTTAATTGTTAATAATTGATTTCTAATTTACAAACCTTGAAACCCTTTTTGAAGTACAGATGAAATCCCCTAATCATCTAAATTCGGTTCCTGCAAGGTCTGACTACTGCGTAAATCTGCAATAAGTTCTTTTGAAAATTCCCGCTCAAACAAATGTCTACGATGCGGAATTTCAAGCAAAGCTGAAATAAAAACCAGACTGCTAAACGTAACGATGTCTATGTCAATTATTCTGTCCGTATACAACCTGGAATTACCGCTGTCCGTTTCTCGTCCCATACCCTGTTCAATGCCTTTTAATGTTTTAAGCAGTTTTACAGGTGAAAGAGCGGTACAGACCTCTATAGCAATATTACAAAATAATCGGTCAGATTCAAACTCTACAGGTTCAGTTTTAAGAACTTTACTCTTGCGTTTTATTACGCAGCTACTCTTCTCTAGCAACTCTAATGCCATTTTCAGATTTTCCTCCGGAATTCCCCTGTTGCTGCCCAGTAACAAAATGGCTTCATTGTGCGACATATCGTTAAATTCTAAATTTATTATGAAAAGTTTTTTCAGAACTGTACTTGCAAATATAGTCGCAATCCTGCTGATCGGTGGCGTATTTACCTTGTTTTTTATGCTGATGATGGTGGTAAGTGCGGCTGCGGGAGACAAGAAGACGCAGGTAAAAAAGAACACCGTGCTTACCCTTGATATGAAAACCAATATTATTGACAGTCCCACGGAAGATCAGGAATCCATCTTTGAATTTAATAATCCAATGTCAAGCGTTTTGGTTTATGATGCGGTAAATGCCATAAAAAAAGCAAAGGATGATCCGAAAATTAAAGGGATCAGTATAGAGACCGATTTTATAAGTGCCGGAATGACCCAGCTTGATGCTATCCGCGAGGCATTACAGGACTTCCGGAAATCCGGAAAATTTGTGATGGCCTATGGGAATACAGTTTCACAACCTGCCTATTATCTGGGTTCCGTAGCGGACCAGTATTATCTGAATCCCTCCGGCGGTATTGAACTGAAAGGACTGGGAACCGAAGTGATGTATATGAAAAGTTTTGCCGAAAAATATGGCATTGGACTCGAAATCATTCGTCATGGAAAATACAAGGCAGCAGTAGAGCCTTATATAAGGGATGATATGTCTGAGGAAAACCGTGAACAGCTTAGTACACTGCTTAATGATATCTGGAGTGGCACCTCTGCTAAAATTGCAGCTTCAAGAAAAATTTCACCCACACAACTCGCAATGGTGACAGACAGCCTGTACGGTGTGATCCCTGAGCTGACCGTGAAGCACGGACTGGCTGATAAACTGCTTCAGAAATCGCAGTATGATGATCTTTTAAAGTCAAAACTTAAGCTTAAGGAAAAAGAGGATCTTAACCGTATGAGTCTGGCTAAGTATGTCCGTTCTTTTAAAGATGATGAAAAATCGGATAAAGGGCAGATAGCGGTACTTTATGCCTCGGGTGCTATTTATAATGGTGAGGGCGCCAAGGATATTTATGCACAGAACTTTGTAAAGGAAATAAAGAAAATCGCTGAAGACAAAGATGTGAAGGCGGTTGTACTTAGGGTGAACTCACCGGGAGGTAGTGCCAACGCATCCGATGAGATTTTATTTGAACTTCAGCAACTGAAAAAGAAGAAACCATTGGTAGTTTCCTTTGGCGATTATGCTGCTTCGGGAGGATATTATATAGCCATGGCTGCCGACCGCATATACTCCGAGGAAAATACGATTACAGGATCGATTGGAGTGTTTGGAATGATTCCATACGCTAAAGATTTAGCAAACAGGAACGGAATTTATGCACATGGTGTTGCTACCAATGCCAATTCAAATAATTTCTCCCTGATCAACGGTGTGTCACCGGGCACGGTCAGGATGATGACCCGCAGTGTGGAAGGAACCTACAAAAGATTTGTACACTTTGTAACCCAGAACCGTAAGAAGTCCTTTGCCCAAATTGATGAAGTAGGTGGTGGACGTGTATGGTCCGGCACCCGTGCAAAGCAGATTGGCCTTGTGGATGAACTGGGATCTTTAGAAGATGCGCTGGCATTCGCAGCCAAAAAGGCAAATGTTAAAGAATACAGCGTTACCGCGTTTCCTAAGAAGCGTTCGCAGCTGGAGCAGTTTTTTGAAGGATTGAACCAGGATGAGATCTCTGCAAAATTCCTTAAAAGTAAGATGGGCAAAGAAAACTACCAGCTTTTCGAGCAATTTACCAATCCTAAATTGCAGTCCGGGATCATCATGGGAATGCCATATACAATTAAACTTCAGTAAATCGGACTACTCAAACAAAAAAAATCCCTCACCAAATCTGGTGGGGGATTCTTTTTGTTTTTAATAATTGATTATCCGCGTCTGGTTGCCATACCGTAAATCCAGAGAACAAGGAGTGCACCTACAACGGCAAGAACCATGCTTCCGAAATCAAAATCGTCTACTGTTCCCCAACCAAACATCGTTCCGATCCAGCCTCCTACAAACGCGCCTACGATGCCCAGAATGATTGTCATTAACCAACCCATTCCCTGATTACCCGGCATAATGAATTTTGCGATTGCACCTGCGATAAGACCAAAAATGATCCAAGTTAAAATACCCATAGTTTTAAAATTTTAATGTTAATAATTATTATTTGATTTACTTAGTCTAAGCTAAAGTCAGACCTTTTTAAACCAAGAATTAATAATTGTTGGAATGATATAAAAAAACACTAAAATTTTAAAAGTCTAGGAGCGCCTGAAAAAGGAGTCTACAAACTCAGCGCCGTTGAAGAGCTGGAGGTCATTCATCTTTTCTCCCACACCAATATATTTCACGGGAATCTGAAACTGGTCGGAAATGCCGATAACAACACCGCCTTTGGCTGTACCGTCCAATTTTGTTACGGCCAGGGCACTTACCTCTGTAGCTGCGGTGAACTGCCGCGCCTGCTCAAAAGCGTTCTGGCCTGTAGAACCGTCCAACACCAGAAGGATTTCGTGCGGGGCATCGGGTATCACCTTCTGCATCACCTTTTTGATCTTGGTGAGTTCATTCATTAAATTTACCTTATTGTGAAGGCGGCCTGCTGTATCAATGATAATTACATCCGCGCCCTGTGCTGCGCCACTCTGCACCGTGTCGAAGGCAACCGAAGCCGGATCGGCGCCCATGCCCTGTTTTACAATAGGCACGCCCACACGTTCGCTCCAGATCACCAGCTGGTCTACGGCTGCTGCGCGGAAGGTATCAGCGGCTCCAAGCACGACATTCTTGCCCTCGGATTTAAACTGGTGTGCAAGTTTCCCAATCGTTGTAGTCTTGCCTACACCATTCACGCCTACCACCATAATTACATAAGGTTTTTTGCTGATGTCAATATTCTGGGTTGCGGCGTGCGGGTTTTCCAGGAGCAAGGCGGTAATCTCTTCCCTCAGGATTTTGTCCAGTTCCTCGGTTCCCACATATTTGTCACGTGCCACACGGTTTTCTATACGGTCTATAATTTTTACAGTGGTAGCAGCACCAACGTCGGACCTGATCAGGATTTCTTCCAGATCATCCAGTACATCGTCATCTACTTTACTTTTGCCAACTACTGCTTTGGATACTTTCTCAAAAAATCCTTGGCTGGACTTTTCCAGTCCCTGGTTCAGGGTTTCCTTTTCCTGTTTATTGAATATTTTTTTAAACCAACTCATATATGAGATCTCAGATTACAGACAGAAACTGTCCGGTTAAAATGATGTCTGCACCTTCCTCCTGAAGGCATTAAATGCCCCCGAAGACTGCAGATACAAAGATAAATAAAAAAACTACCCAATATTTTGAGTAGTCTGATATCATTACGTTATAATGTCAATTATTTCTTCAGGAAAGCATCAACATCATCAGCGTTCATTACTTTTTCTTCAAAAATGTACGCTCCTGTCTTAGGAGATTTGTTCATCTTTACCACTTTCGCCATTTTTTTAGAGCTGGCGTCTTTCAGGGTTGCTACAACTTTCTTTGCCATTGTAATATATCTTTATAAAGATTACTTAATTTCTTTGTGAACGGTATACTTCTTCAAAACAGGATTGTACTTCTTAAGTTCCAGTCTTTCCGTCGTATTCTTTTTATTCTTGGTCGTAATGTATCTGCTCATTCCGGCCACTCCTGTTTCTTTATGCTCGGTGCATTCCAGGATTACCTGAACTCTGTTACCTTTTTTTGCCATGATTACTAATTATTTAATAAATCCGTTTCTTTTTCCTCTCTGAACTGCTTCCTCGATCCCAACTTTATTGATGATCCTCAATCCGTGAGCAGAAACCTTCAGTGTAATGTTCTCTTCTGTTTCCGGAATGTAAAATTTCTTTTCCAACAAATTAATTTCAAAACGACGCTTCGTTTTGTTGTTAGCGTGGGAAACGTTGTTACCAACCATTGCACGCTTTCCTGTTATTTGGCAAATTCTTGACATATCTCGATGTTCTTTTTTGACTTAATTATTTGAGGTTGCAAAACTATGAAGAAAATATTACTTAGGCAAATATTTGTAAATTAAATAACTGCAAATCATGACTTTTTCTTCCCGTAGTTATCTTTTACCGACTGAAGTTTCTTTAATATGGGGTAAAAAAGAAGAAATCCGAGGGCAAAGATACAGATTCGCGACAGAAGATCACCTGTTCTGGTATAAATTGTTTGACCTTCATACAGATTAATACTGGCGTGCAGAGTGGTTTGGTCACCATAAAAAGTGTCGGCTTCAATATCTCCTCTCGCATTAATATGTGCAGAGATTCCACTGTTTGCTGCACGCGCGATCTCGCGTCTGGTTTCTATAGCACGCAGTCTGGCATAAGCCAGCAACTGTTTGTGTCCCTGGCTCACGCCCCACCAACTGTCGTTGGTCATAATGGCCAGGAAATTTGCACCCTTCTTTACGTATTCGGTAGTGAATTCACCATATATACTTTCGTAACAGATAATCGGTGCCAGCCTGCCATTATTGAAACTGTTGCTGAACACCCTGCGTTCATCATCCACCCCAAGAGATGCGACGGTGCCGCCCAGGTTGAGCATCGCATCACCTAATATGGGTTTCAGGACACCGATATAGGGAAATATTTCTACTCCGGGAACCAATTTTCCCTTATGGTAGACTTGGGTTGTGCCGGCCGGTGCTACCTGCACTGCTGTGTTAAAGCTCTCTACCCAAACACCCTGACGGGTTTGATAAGCATTTCTGGGCACATTATCATTGCCGGAATAAAAACGGTGTGAGGAAATGCCGGTAGCAAATACAGAGCCGGGTTTTCCGGTTGTAAAGCTTTTCAGCGAATTCAGCAAAGTGCTGTTTTCCATACCCGCTTCCGAAATCGAGCCATATCCTGGTAATGCGGTTTCGGGCGCTATATAATAGTCAATTTTTCCACCAGATCCTTCATGCGCCAGAGTCAGCAGTTCATTCAGGATCTGAAGGCTGTCTTTACTGTATTTCTCGGTATACGGGTCCAGGTCGGGCTGCAGCATCAGTACGCTTACTTCTCCGGTAGGTTTTTCGCTGAAGGTGCTGTACTGTATAAGCGAAACTCCCATTGGCAGGAATATGCCCAAAGACAAAACCGCAATATTTTTGAGGAGTGCCTGTCTTTTGCGGCCCGCTTCCCAGATTCTGATTGTGTAGAATGCATACACGTTAACAAGCAGGATCCAGAAACTGCCGCCTGTGGCTCCCAGCGTGTCGTACCACTGGATGATCCGTGGATAGTCGGCAAAAGCGTTGCCCAGATTAAGCCAGGGCCAGGTAAGTTCCCACTCCAGATGAAATTTTTCAAACGCCATCCAGAGTGCCACCAGGAAAGCCAGTCCCCAATAAGTTCCCTGTATGTTTTTATAACGGTGATAGAGCGTAAAGACCGTTGTATAGAGCAGGGAATTGGCCAGAACAGGTACTAGCACTGCAAAAGCCGAATTGGATCCGTCCGGATTTTTTGCTCCGTACAGCCAGCCGGTGGTTACAATGTTCCAAATGAGGAAAGCAAGGTAGGATAGGCCAAAGACGGCGGCCGTCTTGTGTTTTATCTTAGAAAATTTCGAAATTTCGTGCTCCATGAGCAGCAGTGGTACCAGAGCTATTAAAATAAAAAAGGGGATGCCGTAGGTGGGCCAGGAAATACTGAGCAGCATCGCCGAGATCAGTGATAATATTAAATATTTCATCATAAAAACTCCGGTTTAAACTTTCTTGTTTGTCAGGTTTCAAATTTAAGCTATTAAAACGATTCAGCTGTCCTGCGGAAACAGCCGTTTTAGATAAAAGCCGTATCTTTGAGCGTATAAAACAATACCATGAGTGATGTAATTATTTGCCCTAAATGTAAATCCGAATTTACCTACGAACAGGATAATCTCCAGGTATGTTCGCAATGTTTCCATGAGTGGGATCCGGCCGAGACCGATGCGGAGAGCAAGGTACTGGACAGTAACGGTAATGAACTGCAGGACGGCGACAGCGTGGTTGTCATAAAGGACCTTCCTGTGAAAGGGGCACCCAAACCGGTGAAAGCCGGGACAAAAGTGAAAAACATAAGATTACGTCCTGATTCTGATCATAATATTGACTGTAAAATTGATGGTTTCGGGTCCATGGCTTTAAAATCGGAATTCGTAAAGAAAGCCTGAATCCCCCAAACTCCATCCATATCCTGATTTAAATGTAAATCTTATAGGTAATTCTGCCTTAACAAAAAATTATGTTCAGAACATTCAGCACAGTTGCAAAGAAGAAATTTACAGTCGGCAAATTCCTCGTTATCCTGATGGTTATCGATGCACTTCTTATTGTGGGTTTACTCATCCTCAGCCTTTTTCCGCAGTTTTACCGTAAGAAGGACTATTTTCTGGAAAGTACCTTCACCCTGAACATGGTGCTGATTGGTATTTTTCTGCTCGCTGTACTAAATTATGTTCTGTTCAGCGCCAAAAACAAGGCACGTCCTAACGGTACATTTGAGTTGCTGCATGACCGGATCATTGTGGACGACCAAGTAATTCCGGCGGATGATATTGAGCGGTTAAGGCTCATCGGAAATGATATAAAAGGTGACTTCCGGGGTTTTATATCGCGCGGAATCAGGAATCAGATGGTCATATCATTTAAGGATGGGAGCATTACGGAAGTGAATTTTGAGCAGACCTCTTCAAACAAACTACGGGACAAAAAAGATGTTTTGGAGACGTGGTATAATCAGGGGAAATTATCCGAGTCCAATTACCTAAATATTCTCCGGAACACAAATTATTATTAACCACCCACTTATTACCTCATCATTTATCCGTTTTCTTCTTCCTTCGACTTCAAATAATTATAGTGATTGAGCAGAATACGGATTTCATTGAATTCGAATTCACTGGGTAAGGCTTTTTTCCAGTCGGTGAGGGTCTCATGAGTATTTTCGCGGAATTCTCTCTCAAAAACACTGATTTTTTCCTTCGCAAATACGCGCTGTAGATCCAGCAGTCCGCGCTCGGCAAATTTGGCAAGGTGGCCATAAATTGTTTCTGTTACCAGTCCGCGCTCGCGGGCAATTTCAGGAATCGTTTTGCCGTCTTCAAAAAGCTGGAAGGTGAGTATATGCGATGGTACTTTTGCAATTTTGGAGGTAACCGGAACATCATTGGTCTTGTCAAACAATGAAACCTCAAGTAACTGAAGCGACTTAAGGCTGTTCAGATAATCTTCCAGGTCATCCAGCAACACCCGAAAATCATCATTGTATTGCTTCAGACCCTTCGTACCTTTATTCTCGGCGTAAAATTCCTTTAGAGGTGCAAATACTTTGGAATTAATCTGTGCAAAGAAAAAATTCACTGCCCCGGCGGCCTTTGTTTCCACCTCTTTCCATTCCTCTTTTCCGGCGACGAAATGATGTGCTTTCTGGTGAATTACCTTATCAAACTTCCTGAAGATTCTGCTGAGGTTTTCGCTTTCCGGCTTAATGGATTCGTACAGGAACTTCACTTTATGGCTGTCAATGAATTTGCTTGCTTTTGCGGAATGATACCAGGACTGCAGTGCTGCGCTTATCCAGGTGCAGTCCAGTCGGCTGGTGATTTTGTTGATGCTGTAATCATATTTCTCGGAATTCAGGATGTCAGCCAGACGGTCATTTGCCTGCGTCTCGTCCTGAAACTGCGCCACCCGGCGGTCTGTAATAATCACATCCGGGGTAATTTTTGATTTAAGTACAATTCCTTCCAGGGTACGGCACCTGGAGAGTGCCACGTAAACCTGTCCCGAGGCGAAAGACTGTCCCGCATCAATAATTAACCGGTCAAACGTGAGACCCTGCGATTTATGTATGGTTACGGCCCATGCCAGGCGGATGGGATACTGGTTGAAACTGCCCAGTATCTCTTCCTTTATGGTTTTATCCGGTGCCAGGGAATATTTTTTCTGTTCCCAGGTTTCCTTTTTCAGTGTATAGGTATCTTCGCTGCCATCAATCTGAACCACTATTTCCTTTTCCCCGACTTCCAGGACTTCTGCCAGTTTACCATTGAAATATTTCCGTTCGCCGCTGGCATCATTACGGATAAACATCACCTGACAGCCGGGTTTCAGTTCAAGTACCTCATCATTTGGATACTGATTTTCGTTAAAGGTGCCCTCAATGTCCGCGGCATACAATCGGGACTTGCCCGGAAGTTCGGCAAGCCTCTTACGGTTGATTTCGTCGGCCATACGGTTATGCGAAGTCAGATAGACGTAGGGTTCCGCGCCAGGATCAAAATCGGGCAGATACCTTTCATTCAGAAGGTCAAAATCAATATCACCGGTAACACCTTCGCGGATATGGTTCAGGATATCCAGAAATGCCTCATCTGTCTGCCGGTAAACAGTGGTGAGTTCAATGGTGATCAGCGGAACTTCTTTCAGGGCATGACTTTCAAAGAAGAAAGGAGAACTGTAATATTGCTTTAAGATATGTTCGTCACGGACCACGGGCGGCAACTGATAAAGGTCGCCGATGAAGAGCATCTGTACGCCACCAAACCGGCTGTCATTCCGCCGTACAAAACGCAGCGAATGATCCATCATGTCCAGTACATCGGCACGCAGCATGGATACCTCATCAATAATAATGAGCTCGATTTCCCTCAGCAGTTTCAGTTTTTCCTTCCTGTATTTGAAGTGGTGCATGAGATCTGCGATGTTCAGGGCTATGTTTCCGTCTATACGTTCATTCGTAGGCAGGAAGGTGCGTGGCGGCAGCCCAAACATGGAGTGTATGGTAACTCCGCCTGCATTGATGGCGGCAATTCCCGTGGGAGCCAGAACAATATGTTTCTTGGAGGTCTTCTTTACGAACCCGCTTAAGAATGTTGTCTTACCGGTGCCGGCCTTTCCGGTAAGGAAAATGCTTCGGCTGGTATGTTCTGCGAGGTCAAAAAGCTGCTGGTTCATCAGGCAAAATTAGCAAAAATAAGGTCAAAACATGTGGCGGTAAATTTTACATTACCCGGTTTTTTTGGCTAAATTTGGCCTTCATACACCATAGCAATGAAGATAAGATTTGTGATTTTTGCCCTTGTTTTAACCGCTGCTTCCTGTTCCGTTAAAAAAAATGTGGCCGACCCGGAAACTTTACCTAAGGATGTAGCATTAAAGCCCGAGCGCCAGCCGGAAGAAAGTGAAGAAGTGCTGGTACAGGAAAGGGAAAATATTCGGGTGATGAAAGCCTCCATAGATTCGCTGAGCGTTGCCCGCACTTGCAGTGGTTCTGCGGACTGGCGCGTATCTCCGTTAGGTTCCAAGCCCTGTGGAGGACCGGCAGCCTATATTGCTTATCATAAGGATGTTGAGACGGAAATCCTGCCTAAAATACAGGAGTTTACTAGGCGTCAGGCTGCATATAACCGCCGCAGGAATCTTTTCTCAGATTGCAGGGTGGAGCCACAGCCGGCGGGAGTCCGTTGCGAATTGGGTAAGGCGGTCCTGGTGTATGGTGAGCAGTCCGGTGATGCTGCTGTAAATTAAATCATAGAATCGTCCGGAGTCTTCCTGTCCTCATCGGTCTCAGCATCAACCATGCATACGATTTGAGTTTTTTTGTCCTCGGCAATCATTTGCGGGTTCCATTTCGCATGACGTGACGGTTTCACCGCCAGGCCTTTTTTCTGCGAATAAACTTTGGTGAACTCAGCCCCCAGAAAAATGAGCTGGCAGGTATAATTTACCCAAAGCATCAGCAGGATCACCGTACCGGCTGCACCAAAAGCTGAGGTGGGATTGAAATTTTCGAAATAATAAGTGATCAGATATTTACCCACCGTGAACAGAAGGGTAGTGGTAAAGGCTCCTGTCCAAACGGATTTCCAGGGTAATTCCACATCCGGCAATACTTTAAACATAAATCCGAAGAGCACCATAGTAATCATAAAGCCCACGCCAATGTTTAACAGCTGAACCAGGAGATAGGTCTCCACGCTAAAATGGGCCACTATCCAGTCATTGGCCATACCAATGAATGATGAAAGGAGCAGGGTGATGAGCAGCAGAAATGCGATTACAAGGATTAGTCCCAGAGAATTGGCGCGGTCCAGTATGAATTTTTGCCACGCTTTTTTGGGAGCCGCCTCCACATCCCATAATTTATTCAGTGATTTCTGAAGCTGAAAGAAGAGTGATGTAGCACCAAATACGAGGGTGGCTACACCAAAAGCTTTCATCCAGATGTTTTCTTTGTCTATCATGCCGCTCACCACCATTTCTTCTACCTGCTTGCCGACATTTTTCCCCATCATACTCCCTATGAACTGGGTTATCTCGCCCCGCACAGCTTCGGCGCCAAAAAAGATGCCTGCCACCCAAATAATGATGATGAGCAGACCCGGTACCGAGAAAATCGCGCTGTAGGCCAAACTCGCGGCGTCTGTTCCTAAATCCCGGGCACTCCAGTCCTTAAATGTGGCCACAATAATACTCCACAGTTCCTTTAGCTTTTTCATAGTTGATTTTGCCGAAACCGAATTCAATTTTAATGCCTTTCAGAACCGCAGGCTTTAGCGCATTATGTCCTTCCATTCTTTTCTCAGGATACCATACCTGTGAACATCCTGGAAGATTTCCCGATGACGGTATTCCTGTTTCAGGAATCCTTCATGCTTCATGCCCGCCTTCTGCAATACCTTTCCTGAGGCTGGATTGTGTGCGAAATGGGTAGCAAAAATCTTATTGAGAGTGAGATTTTCAAAGCCAAACTGAATAACGGTTTTGAGAGCCTCGGTGGCATAACCGAAGCCGTGGAAATCTTTACCCAGCCAATAGCCTACCTCAGCCTTTTGATGTGCTGTGTGCGGATGCAGGCCAATCATCCCCATAAATTGACCGGTATCCTTATCTTTAACTGCAAAACGGAAAGAAGTGCGGTTTTCCCATCCCTCGTGGCAAACAGAAAGCCAGTTCTCCGCATCGGTTGCGGTATAAGGCCAAGGGATATTAAAGATATTCCGCGCAATATCTTCGGTTGAATTGATCTGCGCAGTAATATCCTCCAGATCGGATTCGGTGGGCTGGTTCAGTAGTAGATCGTGGGTGTACAACTCTGCATAAATACTATCCATTTTTTACAGTTTGATTCTAAACTTTCGTTCTAAAATAGAAAAGAACACAAAAACGGATTTCATAGTTTCATTATTTGTGTTTTCGCAGTTCGTAGCATCCATGAAATTATACTCTTTAGCTGATCGGTTGTTTTTTATGTGAAGGTTATAGAAAGTAGGGTGAAGACTGTAATCAGAAAATGAAGTGTCCACTTTGGGAATATTGTTCATCAAAATGCTCCAAAATTTATCTCCGTTTTTTAATTTAAATTTCCTCACTGTAAATTTTCCCTGTTCTTTCTCAAGATAGAATTTTCCATTCCATTTTTCCTTAGTTTGCTTAAGAATAAAAGCGGACCGATCGTTTACCGTTCCATCTTGAGATATATAAACTCTAAGTTCTTTATCCTGAAGTTTAGAAGGAATATGAAAAAATTTGTCATAAAATTCATTCTGCCCGAAAGCAAACGAGCTTAAAAATAAAACTGTTAAAAAAAATATTCTCATAATTTATTTAGGAAACCTCAGTTCGCATTACCTAGAAAATTTTGCAGCAGTAATCCTATTTATACCACCCGGAGTATTTTACATAATTGTTGGCAATGCGGTTTACTTCGCCTTCCAGCAGATCAGAAGAAATGTCCTTTATTTTCCTGGCCGGGATTCCGCCCCAAACTTCACCGGATTTAATGTGGGTTCCCTGGGTCACCACGGAACCTGCTCCTACTATGGAATTACTTTCTACGGTGCAGTCGTCCATAACAATGGCTCCCATACCGATCAGTACATTATCCTTAATGTGGCAGCCGTGAACGATTGCGTTGTGGCCAATGGAAACATTGTTACCGATAATCAGCGGATATTTCTCGTAAGTGCAGTGCAGCATGGCATTGTCCTGTACATTTACTTTATCGCCCATTTTTATATAATGAACATCGCCACGGATTACGGCATTATACCAAATGCTGCAGTCTTTACCCATTGTCACGTCACCAATGATGGTTGCAGTTTCTGCCAGAAAGGTGTTATCGCCTATTTGTGGACTCTTACCCAAAAGTTCTTTTACTAAAGCCATTATGAATTTTCTTAATTGAAAGATGGTTACAGCGGAATTGAAAATATCTAAATGCCGGATTCTGTAAGCCGCTTAATAATCTGTATTTTTGTACATTCAAATTTAAAGAATAAAATGAGACAAATAATTATAGAGCCTACCGAAAACCCGAAAGTGATGAAGTTTGTAGCCGACTACAACCTTATTCCGGGTTCTCTGGAACTGGACAGGTCTTCAGATATATCAGAAATTCCGCTGGCACAGGAACTTTTCAACTATCCTTTCGTAGACAGGATCTTTATTACAGCCAATTTTATCGCTGTGGCCAAACAGGACAGTGTAGAGTGGGATATGGTGGCCGAAAGTCTTAAGAATGTCATCGAGGATGAATTACTGGCCAATCCACGCATCTATCTTCAAAAGAGAAAGGAGATGTACCAGATTTATGCTGAAATGACTCCCAATCCAAATGTAATGAAATTTGTTTCGAGCCGACTGCTGCTGGATGGGTTTGTGGAAGTGAAGAGCAGGGACCAGGATTTAGACGTTCCACTGGCTAAAGCCGTGTTTGAGGAATTTGATTTTGCCAGGGAAGTCTTCATCTCTGATAATTTTGTGGCAGTAACAAGGGATGAATCGGTGCAGTGGCATGAAGTAATGGTCGCCGTTCGCGCTTTTATTGCCGAGTACCTTCAGAATGGCGGCTCCATTTCCAATATTACAGCACAGAAACATGAAAGTCCCGTTGAAAATATCATCAAAAGGGAATATACGGACCAGGAGCAGAAAATTTCTGACATTCTGAATGAATATGTAGCGCCGGCAGTTGAAAATGACGGCGGTAAAATCTCCCTGTTAGAGTACGACGCCTCTACCAAAACAGCTAAGATGTTGCTTCAGGGCGCATGCTCAGGATGTCCAAGCTCTACGGCCACACTGAAAGGCGGAATTGAAAACCTGCTGAAACAGTTTGTTCCGGAACTTGTGGAGCAGGTGGAGGCCGTGAACGGTTAACAGCCACTTTTCCAAGTCCTATTTTTCTATACCTCCTGATGAAAATACTTTCAGAACCATCAGGAAATTAAGTCTCCAAAACATTAAAAATAAAAAATTGCAGGATATCAACAGTCAGGCGTCAGGAATGCCTACACGCAAAGGTATTTTACTTGTTAATCTGGGTTCTCCGAAATCTACAGATGTCCAGGATGTAAAAGAGTATCTGGATGAATTTCTGATGGACGAAAGAGTGATTGATTACAGATGGTTTTTCCGGAGTTTGCTCGTGCAGGGAATCATCCTGCGCACGCGGCCGCCAAAGTCTGCTGAAGCCTATAAAACGGTCTGGACACCGGAAGGATCACCGCTGATTGTTATAACCAAACAGATTCAGACAAAATTACAGAAGCTTGTGGATGTGCCGGTGGAAATAGGTATGAGATATGCCGAACCCAGCATTGAAAACGGTATCCGCAGCCTTACTGAGCAGGGCGTTACCGATATTGTGCTGTTCCCGCTTTACCCACAGTATGCCATGAGTACTACGGAAACAGTTGTAGAAAAAGCCGAAGAGGTCCGGAAAAAGTTCTTCCCGGGAGTCAGAATCAATTATGTGCAGCCTTTCTATAACCGTGATATTTATATTGACTGTCTGGCTGAAAGCATCCGCGAAAAGCTGCCTGAAAATTATGATGCGCTGCAGTTTTCCTATCACGGTGTTCCGGAAAGGCATATCTATAAAACGGATCCTACCAAAACCTGCAACCTGAACGACTGCTGTTCACGCGATACCAATCCCAGTCATCAGTTCTGTTACAGGCACCAGTGCTTCAAAACTACGGAGTCAGTCATTGAAAGGCTAAATATCCCAAAGGAGAAAACTATTGTTACCTTTCAGTCCAGATTGGGCAACGATAAATGGATTGAGCCTTACACCGACGAAACTCTGAAAAACTTACCGAAGAAAGGGATTAAAAATCTCGCGATCGTGTGTCCCGCCTTTGTTTCGGACTGTCTGGAGACGCTGGAAGAAATTTCCGTGGAAGGCAAAGAGGAATTCATGCATGCCGGAGGCGAAAATTTCCACTATATTCCGTGTCTTAACGATGAAGACCGCTGGATTGAAGTAGTGAAGACCCTTTGCGAAGAGCGGCTGGAAGATTTTTTTCTGGTCTGAGTTAGCGAACAGGCGTTCTGAATTCGCCGTAACCTATAAGACCGTCATAGTTTCGGCCAAAAGGAGTGTAGTAAAGGTACGCCTGGTACAGGTTTTCGGTTTGCCAGAAATTACCGTTGATTTCGCCGAAGTTTAACTGTCCGCCGGGAGGCCTTGTGGCCAGGATGTAATTGTAGAAACCCTGTTTCAAATATATCCTGCCAACGTACATTCCTCTTCCTTCATCATATATCATCTGGTTTTCTTTCCCCGGTTTAAAATCGTTAAAAGCACCCAGGACAAAGATGTCTTTATCCATTTTGTGCGATTCCAGGGTGAAATGTACCCAGGAATAATCGGCCTCATTGTCGGCATTCCGCTCAATACCCAAATCATTTCTGCGGAAATAGAAAGCGCCGTTTACATCAGGTTGATACTGATAGTTCTCCGGATAGGCCCATACGGGATGAAGATAAGTATAGTTGGTTCCGTCAATCTGCTCCGTGCCTGATACCATGTCTATTGCCTGATCAATTATTTTATTGTCGAAATAATAAAATTCCATGTTTCCGGGGAATGCAAGGTTCATCTGCTGGAACATTATGCGGTTACCCAAAGTTGTCGTAGGTCTCAGATTATTAAGAGACATATTTATATTGTTGTTCTGCACCACCGAAAGACTTACGGAATTCAAATTCTGAAGCAGAGCCGGACCGCTGGCCTGCACTTCAACCCTCTGGTTGATCTGCGGGTTCCGGGCGTCGGTGGTTCGGCCTACCAATACACCTACTTCGGCCGCAGATTCAGTGACTGAGAATCTCTTTGTGAACACCGGCCTGCTGGCACTGTCGGTATAAACCACCAGCTCGTAATTACCTGAGATCTTTGGTTTTATTTTTTCGTTTGGAATGGTAAGCGTGTAATTGGTATATTTCTGTAAAGTGTTGAATGAGTATCTGAAATCATCGATCAGCGCGTTCAGGCTGCCCTGTGCATATTCCGTGAAAAAAAGGCCGTCGTCCTTCCAGTTCCGGTCCAGATGCCGGATTGTGTATCTGTAAGCGGTGCTGGAATTGGAAAAATCGTCAAACTTCAGAATGAGTCTTTCATTAAAGCCAATTACAGGTGTTTCATCGTTGGTTTGGGGGTTGAAAAGCTGTATACTGCGGATGTCCTGCCCGAAAATAAAAACCGACAGAAACAGTAAGGTTATAGTTAATGGTTTCATCTCCACGAAGATAACGAAAATTACACCAACTGGTTAGGGGGTGGTTCTCCACTCTTACAGATATTCGTATTTTTGCTTTTTATAAAACAAAGCAATGCTTCATATAAAATCTTTTGTCTTTAATCCTTTCTCAGAAAATACCTACATCATTTATAATAACGAACGGCATGCTTTTATTGTGGATCCCGGCAATTTCAGTGATGCAGAAACACAGCAACTTCAGAATTTTATCGGCGAAAATGGCTTAACCGTTCAGAATATTCTGCTGACCCATGCGCATATCGACCATGTGCTGGGTTTGCAGTGGGCACACGATACCTATAAAGTTCCCGTGATGCTGCACGAAATTGAAAAGGAGATTTTGGACCGCAATCCTATGGATGCCAACCGTTTCGGTTTCTTTTTTAAACCTTTCAGCGGAGAAATTAAATTCCTGAATGAAAAAGAGATGATTTCCCTGGGTGAAGATCAACTGGAAGTTTTTCATGTGCCGGGCCACTCCCCCGGAAGTGTTGCCTATTACAGTAAAGAAAGCGGTCTGACTCTTTCCGGCGATGTACTCTTTGAAGGCAGCATCGGTCGGACGGACTTATATAAGGGAAATCATGAACAGCTGATCGCAAGTGTCAGCAAAAAGCTCTTTACCCTTCCCGACGATACCAAAGTGTACAGCGGGCACGGTAATCCTACCACCATAGGTTTTGAAAAACAGTATAATCCTTTTTTCAGATAAAGTAAACGCACCCAATCGGGTGCGTTCAGTTTTATTTCCATTTGATATTACATCCCATACTGGGCCGCTGCATTTCTTCCTGAGGTGCTCCGGCAAGCAGATTTTCAAAAGCAACGATCAAATCCTCGCCGGTAACTTCCTTTTGGTTACCCGGCCGGCTGTCGTCCATCTGACCGCGGTAAACAAGATCCAGTTTGTCATCAAAAAAGTAGAAATCCGGGGTACAGGCTGCATTATAAGCTTTTGCAATGGCCTGGCTTTCATCGTACAGATATGGAAAGTCAAATTTTCTCTCCACCTGAAACTCGGCCATCTTCTCCGGAGCATCAGCGGGATACTTTTCAGCATCATTCGCATTGATCGCGATGAACTCAATTCCTTTATCATTGTAATCCTCGTACAGTTCCGCCAGTTTATCAATTACATGTAAAACGAAGGGACAGTGGTTGCACATAAAAATTACAAGAGTTCCTTTTTCACCTTTCAGTTCATCCAGCGACTGAAGTTCGTTGGAGTGTGAAGGGTTAGGAAGTTCAAAGAAGGGAGCCTTAGTGCCCAACTCAAGCATATTGGAAGGAGTGTTTGCCATTACTTTCAGTTTTTTGGTTTGATGTTGTGATTCAACAGCAAAGATAAGGATTCCTGCAGTGAATTTTCGTAGTTTACCCAATGTATATCCTCTTCTTTACGGTACCAGGTCAGTTGTCTTTTGGCAAACCTGCGCGAATTTTTCCTGACCTCATCAAGTGCAACATCAAGCGTCCATTCACCATCAAGATATCTGAAAAGCTCTGTATATCCCACGGTTTGCAGTGCGGTGAGGTCCCGGTACGGAAGAAGTGACTGAACCTCTGCCGGCAGCCCCTTCTCCATCATCTGCGTCACGCGTTGGTTGATGCGCTCATAAATGATTTCACGCGGAGCCTCGATACCGATACGGATCACTTCAAAATCGCGCGGATCCGTTGGCTCCGCAATATTTTCAGTGTACGTTTTCCCCGTCTGCCAAATCACATCCAGCGCGCGCAGCAGCCGGCGGTGATTATCTCTGTCCACAATTTCAAAGTAAGCAGGGTCTTCTTTTTGAAGTAAGGCCTGTAATGCAGCAATTCCACCTTCTTTAAACAGGGCTTCCAGTTTTTTCTGATTCGTTTCATCGGCCTCCGGCAGACTGTTCAGTCCTTTAATGACGGCTTTTTCGTACATCATGCTGCCACCCACCAGCACCGCAACATCGTGCTTTCCGAAAAGTTCAGAAATCCGTTGAAGAGCGTCCCGCTCATACTGACCAATGGAATAATAATCCTTTACCGAGAGGTTTCCGATGAAATGATGAGGTACAGCAGCCAACTCTTCAGGCGAGGGCGCGGCCGTGCCAATGGGCATTTCACGAAAAAACTGCCGCGAGTCGCAGGAGATGATTTCGGTGCCGAAATATTTTGCAATATTGATGGCAAGCGTGGTTTTCCCAATTCCTGTAGTCCCAACGATGGAAATTAACTTTTTCACGCTGCAAATTTCCTTAATTTTTTTCAGAAATGCACATTCCCGAATTAGCCGCGCCGGGTCCGCAGTTTCCCTCAATAATCTTTATCTTTGTTACCTAATTACATTCTATGATTTTATCCATGACCGGCTTCGGCAGAAGCGAAGGGGTCTTAGAAGGCAGAAAAATTACAGTTGACATCAAATCGCTGAACAGTAAAGCTTTTGACCTTAATATCAAGATGCCGCAGCGATACAAAGAAAAGGAGTTTGAAATCCGTAAGGTGTTGAACGACCGCATTATGCGTGGTAAAGTGGACTGTTACATCAACCTGGAGACTACCGCTGTGACCGGTGATACCAGCATTAATTCGGAACTTGTAAAATCATATATGGCTCAGCTAAAAGCGGTAGCCGCAGACGGTCCCGACTTTGAGTACCTTAAAATGGCCATCAGGATGCCGGACGCTACAACAGCAAAGAATGAGGAGGTCACCGAAAGGGAATGGCTCCTGATCAGTGAACTTGTGGACGAGGCATTAACGAAATTTGAAGAATTCCGCAAGACTGAAGGCGATATCCTGCACGAAGAGCTTAAGCGGAATATTCATAATATAGAAACCTATCTTTCCATGGTGGTTCCGTATGAAGGAATCCGACTGGAAGCAGTGAAAGAGCGCTATCAAAACACGCTGAAAGAGTTCGGAAATATTGATGAGACAAGATTTTATCAGGAACTGGCCTATTATACCGAGAAACTGGATATTTCAGAAGAAAAAGTGCGCCTGGTACAGCATCTGAAGTACTATACCGAAGTTATGAAGAACGAAAACCTTAACGGTAAAAAATTAGGTTTCATCTCTCAGGAAATAGGGCGCGAGATCAACACGCTGGGTTCCAAGGCAAACCATGCAGAGATCCAGAAGCTTGTGGTAATGATGAAGGATGATCTGGAGAAGATTAAAGAGCAAACCCTGAACGTTTTATAAAAATACTGATTCTGAAAGATGCAAAAAGTGATTATTTTCTCGGCACCCTCCGGTAGTGGTAAAACCACCCTGGTGAAACACTGTCTGGAAACCTTCCCGCAACTGTCGTTTTCTGTTTCCTGCACTACACGCAGTCCGCGAGGGGAGGAGAAAAATGGTATAGATTATCATTTCATCAGCCCAGACGAATTCCGTACACGGATCGCTGAGAATGCTTTTGTGGAGTATGAGGAAGTGTACAATGACAAATATTACGGTACCCTGAAATCTGAAGTGGAGCGCATTTGGGAAGAGAATAAGACGGTCATTTTTGATGTGGATGTTAAAGGCGGAATTGCCCTGAAAAAGTATTTTGATGATAAAGCCATCTCCATTTTCATAATGCCTCCGTCCATTGAAGAACTGGAGAGACGGTTGCACCTTCGCGCTACGGACGATGCTGAAACAATTGTAAACCGTGTGGCGAAAGCCGGTGAAGAAATGACCTATAAAGATCAGTTTGATGAGATTTTGGTTAATGACGATCTCCAGGTGGCCAAGGATGCCGTAGTTAAGGTAATTGAAAATTTCCTGGCTTCATGAAAATTGCCATCGTGGGTTGTGGTTGGGTTGGCGTAAGGCTTGCTGCTTATCTGAAGCAGAAGGGACATCATTTAATTGTTACCACAACCAGTCGGGAGAAAGTACAGGAACTGCAGTCTGTGGCTTCCGAGGTGTATTTGTTTGACTTTACAAATACTGAGGAAATTCCGGCGTGTGAGACTCTGGATGCGGTGATTTTCAGTATGCCGGCAGCAAGCCCCAATTGGCATGCCGGCTTTAAGAAACTGGAACTGGAAACAAATCATTCCGTTTTTTTCAGTTCTACAGGAATTTATCCGCAGCAAAATGGTGTTTTCACAGAGGAGAATAAGGAAGGTCTGAGAGCAGATCTTGTAAGCGCTGAAAGAATAGTGTCCGCAAAATATCCTCAAACGATTGTTCTTCGTTTGGGCGGAATTATGGGTGATGGACGGTCGCTGCAAAACTTTTACCGCAGCAAATCACCGCCTGATCCGGAAAAGTTGGCAAATCACATCCATTTTACGGACATTATTCTTGCTGTTGAAGCTGTTTTGAACAGTCCACCTGCCGGTGAAACATACAATCTGGTGGCTCCGGTACACCCAACAGTCGGGGAGATTCTGGACCTGGAAGTTCATAGAAGCGATGACTCAGCCGATGGAGTAAATGGCCGCATCATCAGCTCTCAGAAGTTCATTGACGATTTTAATTATACATTTAAACATCCTAATCCTAAATATTTTTAGCATGAGTACCGAATTTTTAGATAAAGCAAAGGCAAATCTCCCGGTCAGGGGATTTCTCAACATAGAAAATGTGGTCATTCCGCAAGGTGAAGCGTTGGTGCAGGCCATTATGGACCTTAAAAAAGAAAAGAATGCCGTCATCCTAGCGCATTATTATCAGCCACCCGCCATCCAGGACATTGCTGATTTTTTGGGTGATTCACTGCAACTGGCCAGACAGGCAAAGGATACCGATGCAGATATGATCGCCTTCTGTGGCGTGCATTTTATGGCTGAAGCTGCCAAAATCCTGAATCCCACCAAGAAAGTGGTGTTGCCGGATACCCAGGCAGGCTGTTCACTGGCAGACGGCTGTAGTGGTGAAGGTCTGCGGGCTATGCGTGCCAAATATCCTGATGCGCTTATTGCTACCTACATCAACTGTAACGCGGAGACCAAAGCAGAATCCGACATAATTGTAACAAGCTCAAATGCCGAAACCATTATCCGGTCCCTTCCGCAGGACAGGCCTATCATCTTTGCTCCGGATAAGAATCTGGGTGCGTGGTTAACCAAGAAGACCGGTCGCGATATGATTCTCTGGGACGGCAGCTGTATCGTTCATGAAGCTTTCTCCATGGAAAGGATTGCCTCACAACTTGCTCAGAACCCAGATGCAAAACTTATTGCCCACCCCGAAAGTGAATCTGCCGTTCTTGATCTGGCACATTTTATCGGTTCAACTTCGGCACTGCTTAATTATGTGGAAAAAGATGACAGTCAGAAATTTATCGTAGCTACTGAAGAAGGAATTCTGCATGAGATGAGAAAGCGTGCCCCGCACAAAGAGCTTATTCCTGCATTGGTTTTTGATGAAAGCTGCAACTGCTCCGAATGTTTTTATATGAAACGGAATACAATGGAAAAACTTTATCTGTGTATGAAGTATGAGTTACCTGAAATTCTGATTGATGAAGAGTTGCGCCTTAAGGCATTAAAACCTATTGAGGCCATGCTTGAAATGAGCAAGACGATAAAGTGATCTGATTCCATGGTTCAATGATTTGATGATTCAGTGATGAGTTCGTCTGTTCACAGCTGATCTCCGTGAATTATAGGATAACTATTTATAAAACAGAAGAAAGAGCCTATGACCTCAAAAATACTGCTGGAAAACCTGAAGATCTACGCTTACCATGGTGTGCTTCCGGAGGAAACGCTTACCGGCACCTATTATTTGCTGGATGTGGAGTTGCATGCGGATCTCTGGAAGGCATCGGCAACCGACGATCTGGCTGACACCGTTAATTATGCGGAAATAAATTCCGTAATTCATGAGGAGATGAAAATCCCCTCAAAATTGCTGGAGCATGTAACTGCAAGGATTATCAACAGACTTCAGGACGAATTTAACCAGCTAACATATATCCGCATAAAACTCACCAAGACTAATCCACCAATGCAGGGTGAAATGGACGGGGTGAGTGTGGAGCTGGCAAAAAGTTTCAGGTAACAAGCCATTTAAGACTGCAAAACTTAGTGATGCAGGGGGCTTACCCTATATTTTCTGAAATAATTTTTTTAAATTTAAATAAAACCCTATATTTGCACACCAAAATGGTTCTTTGGCCGAGTGGCTAGGCAGTGGTCTGCAACACCACGTACAGCGGTTCGAATCCGCTAGGAACCTCTAAACCAGCAGTTTTAAACTGTTGGTTTTTTTATTTTATGAACATTTAAAGTATTTAACATTCTGTTAACACTGCTTTGGTTTCACATTTGGCATACTTTTATCTGAAAATAGAAAAGTTGCATTTAAAATTAAAGTTATGAAAAATATAATAGCAGCAGGTGCAGTGTCAATCATGATGCTTACCGCATGTCAAAAAGAGGATAAATTAGCCGAGAAATCTCTTGAGCAGCAGAAAATAGAATTTCAGCAGCGTCAGTTAGAGATTGAAAAGCAAAAACTGGCTATTGAGAAAGAAAGAATGGCGTACGAAACACAGAAAAAAGCTGACAGTGTTGCCCAGGTGCAACAGGCAAGACAGGCCTCCGCAGCATCAGCCAAAACCAATGTAGTACGTGAGACCAGAACTGTTTACGTGGATAATACTCCTCGTTACTCCAGCAATAGCGGATCATCTTCCGGTAATGCAGGTACCGTTCAGCAGGCTCCCCAAAGACAGGGAATGAGTCACACAGCCAAAGGTACGGTCGTAGGTGCTGTAACAGGTGCCGCAGCTGGTGCTTTGCTTAACAAGAAAAACAGAGGTGGTGGCGCCGTAGTTGGTGGTATCATTGGTGGTGCCAGTGGTTATGTAATCGGACGACAGGTTGATAAGAAGCAGGGACGTATGCCACAATAATAAGAACATTTTAAGTACAGGGGCCGCATGCAGCGGTCCTTTTTTTAATCCCTTCCTCCGGACGGCCCTGCACTCATGCATCCGCATCCAACTTTTCCTTAACTTTGTACTATGTTCAATCTGGGGAATTTTTTAACGCTTTGCACCTTAGGTGAAAGTCACGGGCCGGCATATGGCGGCATCATCACCAATTTTCCGGCGGGTGTGTCCGCTGATCTTGAAATGGTGCAGCATCAGTTGGACCGACGGAAACCCGGGCAGTCTAATATTGTCACCCAAAGAAAGGAAAGTGATAAGGTACAGTTTCTTTCCGGGATTTTTGATGGCCAAACCACAGGCACACCCATTGGATTTATCATTGAAAATCATAATCAGAAAAGCGGGGATTACGAGCATTTGGCCCATTCTTACAGGCCCAGCCATGCCGATTTCACTTATGACCGCAAGTTCGGGATCCGGGATCACCGCGGTGGCGGCAAATCCTCAGCACGTGAAACAGTAAACTGGGTCGTGGCTGGAAGTTTAGCACGCCAAATTCTGCCTGCTGAAGTTACAATTGAGGCTTATGTTTCTTCAGTTGGTGACATTTTTTGCGAAAAACCCTATCAGGACCTGGACCTGTCAAAAACAGATGAAAGTGATGTACGCTGTCCTGATCCCGTTACAGCTGAAAAAATGATCAGCCGGATAAAGGAAATAAAAAAAGAAGGCAATACGATTGGCGGAACCATTACCTGTGTTATCCGTAATATGCCTGCCGGCATAGGCGAACCTGTGTTTGGGAAACTACAGGCTGAACTTGCTAAGGCCATGCTGAACATCAATGCCGCAAAAGGTTTTGAATATGGAAGCGGATTTTGCGGCGCCCGAATGACCGGTAAAGAGCATAATGATCTTTTTAATGAAGATTTCAGTACTAAGACCAATCTTTCCGGTGGAATACAGGGTGGTATCTCAAATGGGATGGACATCTATTTCCGTGTGGCTTTCAAGCCAGTGGCTACCCTGTTGCGGAACCAGCAAAGTGTAGACCGACACGGGAATACTGTAACCGTAGAGGGAAGGGGACGTCATGATGCCTGTGTCTTACCGCGCGCCGTGCCTATCGTGGAAAACCTTGCCGCCTTTGTGCTGGCAGACCTTTATCTCATCAATAAACTCAGGAAGATTTAATTTTAGCAATTAATTGATAAACAGGAATTAAAATGGAAAAATACTGGCAAACCGCACTGTCTTTTGAAGAATATATGGACGAGGCCCAGCGCCGTGCTACCGAGACATCAGAAAAAGATGACTATTTTGAATATTATGAACTGGGGCTGCACCGCATGGAGCGCACACTCAAGACCTTTAAGCCTGATGCGGAATTGCTTGAGAACTTTAAGGCTAAGCAGTTCAAAGGCCGGATTTTAATTATTTCTGAACCCTGGTGTGGTGACGCAAGTGCTACGGTTCCGGCAGTTGCTGAATTTTTTGATGCAGCCGGCGTGCAGGTCAGGATTTTTCTGAGGGATTCCGACACTACACTGATCAATCAGTATTTAACAAATGGAACACAGTCCATTCCTAAGGTTCTCGTCCTGGATGAAGAGTTCAACGTAACTGCAGTCTGGGGCCCACGGCCACAATACGGCAACCAGTTGCTGGCTAAATTCAAGGCGGACGAAGCAGCTTATCCGCGTGAGCAGTTTTATAATGACCTGCAGGTGTATTATGCCAAAAACAGGGGTAAAGACGCTATTGAGGAAATACTTAAACTAATTTGAAAATGAGGTTTTTACGTAAGAATTTAATTTTTATAGTCCTCCTTTTAGCCGCGGGAATCGCAGTAGCCGTTCCCGGAGTACGACAGTACCTGCAGGAACAGTTTGTTCCGGTGGCTACGGTGCAGGAGGCTGTAACGGTAGATGACGCGGATTATGATGTGGTCCTGAAAGGTATTAATACAACAAGCACAAATCTTAAGAATTTTAAAGGAAAAAAATTGCTCTTCCTCAATTTTTGGGGTACCTGGTGCAAGCCCTGCCGCGAGGAGTGGCCTTCTATTCAGAAACTGTATGACAGCCGCAAGCACAACATGGATTTTGTGCTTATCGCAATGATGGATAAGGAAGAGGATGTGAGAAAATTTATGAAGGACAATAATTATACGGTTCCTGTTTACATTGCCGAAAGTCCCATTGACGGCAAGATCCTGCCTAAAGTTTTTCCTACCACTTTTGTTCTGGACGCAAACGGTCGAATTCTTCAGAAGGAAACCGCCACTAAGGATTGGAACGCCGCGGAAGTACATTCATTTCTTGATAAGTTTACAAAGGCAGAGAAGTAATTTTATACTTTGTTAACAGGTATGCGATCAGCGTTGGCAGGCTAATTGTTTATTTCTTTTCTTAGAAAAATATAACACCAATAATGAAATATTCTAAAATTGAACTGGCTAAACAGGCCATTAAGCACAAAGGTTTCATAAAAAAGATTCCGGACATTATCCGGATGGTCAATTACTGGAGAAAAGGTATGTATCCCGTAAATGCAGTTGATATTATTCTGCCGCTTTTGGGCCTACTGTATGTTATTTCGCCAATTGATCTGCTGCCGGAAATCGCCATTCCTGTTTTGGGTGTGGCTGACGACCTGGCGGTTTTGTCGCTGGCCTTACCCAAATTACTGAAGGAAGTAGATAAATTCCTCCTTTGGGAAGCTGAGAAGATTGGAAATACCAGGAACATTTCTGATGCTGAAATAATAGACTAATATCACAGCCCGCCACAGCGGGCTGTTGCATTTAAAGATTTTCCGACCTGTTAAGTTCTTCGGTAGGATTATATATTAATGGATAGTACAGTAAATTATTTATTTTTATAAAAAAATTACCATGAGAATTGAGTCTGTGAGTGTAGAAGATTACCTGAGCAAGGTGCCGGACGAGCGTAAGCCAGCAATGCAGAAACTTTATGAAACAGTGAAAGAAAATCTTCCGCCGGATTTTGAGGAGGCTGTAAGTTATGGTATGATGGGCTGGAATGTTCCGCTGTCGGTTTATCCGAACGGTTATCACTGTACACCCGGTGAGCCGCTTCCATTTCTGGGTATGGCCTCGCAAAAAAATTTCATTGCATTCTATCATATGGGAATCTATGCCAGTCCCGAACTGCACGACTGGTTTGTTGCCGAGTATCCAAAACACTGCAAACGAAAGTTAGACATGGGGAAATCGTGCATCCGCTTCAAGAAGCCGGACGAAATTCCTTTTGAACTTATGGGGCAGCTGGTCCAGAAGATGACTGCGCAGGAGTGGATCAGTTTATATGAAGGTAATCTGAAGAAGTAACAGGTTAGCAGGAAGTTTTCGGATTATCAAACATATCGGACTGGTCTTCAGAGGTGGTGTCCATACATTTCAGGTCTTTTTCAACAAGAAGAAACAGGCCGCCTTCCTGTCCGTTTTCGGCATAGTCCTGTACCCCTATTTCCTCTGTATAGATCAGGGTACAAAGTTTGTCGTGCGGCAAATGTACAGTCATTTTACCCTCAGAAAAGCTGCAGTACATCCTGGGTGCTTCGGTATTCTTCTGTAGTACGTAGGTAAAGATATTCCCGGGTGAGATTACTGTCGATTCTGAAACTTTACCTGTTTCTCTAAGTGCCTGAACGTCGCTTTTTGTGAGGCGTAAACGAACGCTGTTGCCTTTAATTCTAATTTTCATGAGATAAATATAACGATTAGTAAGTTAGGCGATCCGAACCGCAGTAGATATTTGCGTTTCCATTTTTCAGGAATCCGATCAGGGTAATGCCAAATTTTTCTGCAGTTTCCACCGCCAGTGAACTGGGTGCGCCAATGGCGCAAATAACCTGAATTCCGGCCATAGCAGCCTTTTGCACGAGTTCAAAACTTGCCCGTCCACTCAGAAGCAGGATATGCTGCTGCAAAAAAAACTCCTTATCATTCCATTTCAGCAGTTCTGCGCCTATAAGTTTATCTAAAGCATTATGCCGGCCTACATCTTCGCGAAGCGTAATTAATTCTCCCTGAAAATCAAACAGCGCGGAAGCATGGATGCCACCGGTTGAATTGAACGTTTCCTGAGCCGTCCGCAGTTTTCCGTTTAGTTCAAATAAATGCCGGATGTCTAATTTTCCGTCATCGATCTGCGCAGGTGTTCTGCAAACCTGCATAATGGCCTCAATACTTTCTTTACCGCATACACCGCAGCTGCTTGTTGTATAAAAATTTCTTTTCACCTTCTGAAGATTATGTTCCAGGCCCGGCTTCAGGTAAACAGTGGTCTGATTGTCACCGGTGTTTTTATAAGGTGGGTCGGCCAGGTCGTTGGCAGAAGAAATAATGCCCTCGGTAAACAGGAAGCCTATGGCCAGTTCGCCGTCATTGCCGGGGGTTCTCATCGTTACCGACAGGGGAGTGGTTTTCCCGCCGGCGGTTACCGAAATCTCAAGCGGTTCCTCTACTGCAAGAATATCTTTTTTTGCGGTTACCGAGGTCCCAAAATCACTGATTTTATAGATGGTCACTTCTTTTGTCATGTTTTTTTCTGTTTGTTACGCATTTCTGAAATCAGGATCCAATTTTAGTTGCAGGTATTCCTGCTCCGTGTTGATGTTCAGCATAAATCCCATATCCGCAAGTTCCACTTTTAGTGTTTTAATCTCCCCGAGAAATTTATTTAATGAGTTTCCGCCGGCTGCGGCGAACTTTTTAAGTTTTGCCACGGCTGCGGGCTCCAGAATGGAAACCAGAGGCTCGTTTTGACCCTTCACGCTGAAACAGACCGCTTCCGAGTGAGCGTTGCGGGCATTCCAAAGTTCTATCAGGTGCTCCGTTTTAAGCAGTGGATAATCAACAGCTACAATAAAGCAGCCCTGATCAGAACCTTCCAGACAGCTAAGAATGCCGGTGAGGGGTCCTTTGCCATTGTATTGCGGGTGGTCTGTACACCAGAGAAAAGTGTCTTCGCGGCACCATTTGTTATGCTGGTGCTCATTCACGGAAATCATTACTTTTTCACAAAAACTCCCCAGCATCCGGTGTACCATTTTCCACTGAGGCAGGTCTGCATACTGCAGCAAAGCTTTATCCATTCCCATCCTTGTACTCCTACCGCCGCAAAGGACAATTCCTTTAAGTTCAGGCAGGAGCTGTCCTTTTAAACAGTTCTTGGGAAATATTTTAACTTTTTCTAAGTTGTACGTTCGGATGAATTCGTTAACGAGAGTGGGTCGTACTACAAAAAGCAGTTTGGCGGGATGAGGTTCAGAATTTATAATTTCCGTGACAAGTGAATGAAAACCTTTTCCCTGCGACAGTTCCAAAGGACCAACTTCATCAACGATGAGCCATTCGTAGCCCTTTTGAAGCTGCTTTTGTAAAACTTCATAGGCCCAGTTGAATGCCGCTTGCGAAAACCTGAAGCGGCCTACCCTAAGTGAACCCTGCGGCGTTTCCTGCAGTTGCTTTTCAACTGTAGAAATATCCAGGAAATGGCGTCTGCCGTTAATCACGGGCGATAAAATTCCACCGGCATTAGGGTGATCTGCCGCCCATTCGGTCAGCATTGTAGTTTTTCCTGAGCCTGTATGGCCGGAAAGTATATAAATATTCTTACAGAAAGCCATCAGCTAAATGTAGTGAATTTTCACTCCTCACAGAACAGTGCGAGTGCCATCCATGTAAGCAGAAAAATTTTCACCTTTTTAAGGTAAGAATGTTCACCTTCTGCGTAAAGATATGCGGTCCTGGCGTGGTTCCTGAAGGCGGGTACAAAAGCAAGTACAGCCTGAAGTTTTCCGGGATTACTGTTTCTTGTGCGGTCCTTCCACTGGGTGAGAAAATAAGTGAAAAGTGGATTTATAATCAGGTAGATAAGTGCCAGCGCGGCAAATGTGCGCAGCAGCGAATAGACTGCCTTATTCACCGAGCCTGAAAATGCAAATACCATAACAATGAAAAAAAGTATGGACATTATCCCCAAAAGTTTCATCTTATTTTTTTTCTTCCTTTTTGGAATTTCCGGAGCTGTTACCTTCACTGTTTGGTATCTTAATTCTTCCGCTCTTTTCCTGATGGCTGCCGGAAATGCTATTGAATAGACGCCTGCTAAGATTCCGCCACAAAAATAGATCAGACAATATCCACCAACGATGAGCAGAGGAAGATGCTCCAGACTGTGCAGTCCAAACTGTTTTGCCAGTGAAGTGAAAAATTCCTGAAAAGCTTCCCACAGATTCTTTCCGAAAATAAGAACCAGCATCAGCAGTTTCTGCAAGGCGCTTTCCATTAACGCAATAATACCGTAAATTACAGAGGACAGGTAATTCACCCGCAAAAGCGAATAGATCAGGGCGCCTGCCAAACCCTGAAAGAGCACTGCTACATAGGCTGTAAAAGGTGAATGCGGACTGGCAATGGCTTTTATAAGTACAACGGTAAGCGTAGCCTGCACAATGGTCCGGAACTTCCGGTCGGAATGCGAAGCCAAAAAGGTAACAATCATCACGGCAAAACTGCCCAGAATCAATCCGCTGAAGGGAAGTTTCATCGCATGAAACAGGCCGCCCAAACCGCTTTCGCTTACCGCCCATAGTGCCGTAAGTCGCGTAATAAGGTTTGAAGCTTGATGTTTCGCTGTTATTGCCATGTACAAAAAATGCAGCCTGATGCTGCACTGATGAATTATATTCTGATAATATCGGCACCGATTGCCCGCAGACGGCCGTCTATATTTTCGTACCCACGGTCTATCTGTTCAATATTCTGAATGATGGACTGCCCGGTTGCAGACAGGGCTGCGATCAAAAGTGCATTACCAGCCCTGATATCCGGGGAAATCATGGTGGTACCGCGTAGTGGTGATTCATGGTTCAGACCTACTACGGTAGCACGGTGTGGATCACAAAGGATAATCTGCGCACCCATATCAATCAGCTTATCAACAAAGAACAGGCGGGATTCAAACATTTTCTGGTGTACCAGCACCGTGCCGTGCGCCTGGGTGGCAACTACCAGAACAATCGACAGTAAGTCAGGCGTAAAGCCGGGCCAGGGTGCGTCTGAAACTGTTAGTATGGAACCGTCTATAAATTTCTGGATTTTATACTGCTCCTGAGCGGGTATGTAAATATCTTCACCTGACCTTTCCAGCTGGATTCCCAGTTTTCTGAAGGTGTTCGGGATGACACCCAGGTGGTCCCATTCCACATTTTTAATGGTGATTTCAGACTTCGTCATAGCGGCCAGTCCGATCCACGAACCTATTTCCACCATGTCCGGCAGCATGGTATGTTCGGTACCGTTCAGATGAGAAACCCCTTCGATGGTGAGCAAATTGGAGCCTATTCCGGAAATTTTGGCGCCCATTCTGTTAAGCATATGGCAAAGCTGCTGAAGGTAAGGTTCGCAGGCAGCGTTGTAAATTCTGGTAAGCCCTTCAGCAAGCACAGCGGCCATAATGATGTTTGCAGTACCGGTTACGGAGGCTTCTTCAAGCAGGATGAATTTGCCGGTTAACTGTTTTGCTTTCAGGCAATACCAGGCTTCGGCCTCATCATAACGGAATTCAGCTCCCAGTTCCACAAATCCCTGGAAATGGGTGTCCAAACGGCGGCGTCCGATCTTATCGCCTCCGGGGGTAGGCATATAACCTTCGCCAAACCTGGCCAGCATGGGCCCCAAAAGCATAATGGAACCGCGCAGTTTTGCACCGTCTTTCTTAAATTCAGCAGATTTTATATAGTCAAAATTGACACTGTCGGCCTTAAATGAGTAATCGCCGTGCGCGTGCTTGGTAATCTTTACACCGAAGTCGGCAAGGATTTCAATCAGCCTGTTTACATCGTGAATGTCCGGAATATTCTTAATTCTGACTTCGTCCTCTGTAAGCAAAACGGCACACAGAATCTGTAGTGCCTCATTTTTTGCGCCCTGCGGAGTGATTTCGCCCTGCAACTGTTTTCCTCCCCGAATCTGAAATGTTCCGCTCATTATTTCCTTCTGTTTTGGTTTTGTTGGTTTCGGTGACGGTTTGGATTTTTAGAGTTTTGAGTTTGCCCCTGGCCTTTTTGGTTTTTATTGCGGCTGGTATTGTGGTAAATCTTGCTTTTTTCCAGCGATTCCAGATTTGTAAGATCCAGACGGTCATCCGAAAGTTCCTTTAGGTGCCTGAAGATTACATCGTCCGTAACATGTTCCTTATTGTAGATGTTGTAGGACTTTTTCATATTGTTGGCAATCACTTCAATCAAAGCTTCCTTTTCCTCACCTTCTTCCAGTTCAATGGCTTTGTCGATAAGCTGTAGAATGCTTTTGCCGTAAAATTTGAAATCGCCCTGAAGTTTTGGATATTCCATTCTCTTGGGTTTCTCTGCCAGCTGCTCACGCGTAGGTATCGGGTAGGGCGAGGTAACCTCCAGGTCATAATCTGCAAGTATGAAGAGGTGATCCCAAAGTTTGTGCTTATAATTCTCCTCATCGCGAAGCTGTGGGTTTCTCTGACCCATAAAATCTACGATGGCCACCGCCATTTCGTCCCGCTCTTCTTTATTCTCAAGTTCCTTGCAGCGCTCCACCAGCTGCTGTATAATACGGCCGTATTCCGGCATATGAAGTTGTGTTCGGTCGGTGTTGTATTCCATAGCTGCAAATATAATGTTTTGTTGGATGTCTAAATCCCAAGGAAAAGTTAAGAGATAATTTTCCTGCGCTGCTCGGGCGTGGGCAGCAGGCAGCTTTCGGTGGCCAGACGCTGTCTGTTGGCAGCTATTCGGTCGTAGATGATATCCGTTACTCCTGCCGGAAGAAAATTTAACCTGGCCAGCAAACCGTATGTGCCGCCGAGTATTTTAGCGATTTCCAGTACCGCTTTGGATTTAATGAGATAAAAGCCCTGAGGTTTCCAGAGATAGAGTGTATTGAAATTCTTCGTTTCCAGTCCCCTTTCTTTCAGGAATTTCTGCCCAAAATCGGATTGAAGGGAAGCAAACATAAAGTGGTCCCTGGTATCACGGGCAAGGATCCACTGTACCCAAAAATTGCAGAAACCGCAATCGCCGTCATAAAGAACGTAGTATTTTGTAGAATCAATATTTTCCATCGTTTATTTCACTACTTCGGCCGGCAGACTGTACTCCAAACGGATGTCTCCTTCCACCTTTTTGAAATATTTAATGATTTCATTACGCTGGGCCTCAGTGAACTGCGCTTCGGGATGTCCCAGTTCGTAGGAATCCAGCGGCATTTCACCCGTCTGAACCATTTCGGCCGCTTCGAAAAGCTTGTGTGCCTGGCGTTTCGGTTCATAGGTGGCGAATGTGGAAAAGTTCAGCTCTTTGCGGCCTTCTTCAATATGGTCCTTCAAAAACCATGCGATAGGTTGAACATTTGTGTACCAGGGGTATTTTGTTTCGTTGCTGTGGCAGTCGTAACAACCGTTCCGGATCAGCGTGGCGGTACTTTCCGGAGTATTCTTGATGGTCAGAAAGTCCATGCCTTCGTTGGTAGGCGGGTTTTCACGGTCGATGGGGAAAAACTGAATAATGATGAAAGCCATCAGCAGGACAACAAGTACTTTTTTCATGGGAATATATTCTCAGGTGAAATTACGAATATTAACGTAAAAAACCGGATTTCGCGATTTAAACCTATCTTTGCAAAAATTTTTGGGCTTCAAAAGTTGAAGTAACCCATTAATAATTATATTATTAAACAAAATTTCATGAGCAATATAGTTGCAATCGTTGGGAGGCCCAACGTAGGAAAATCCACACTGTTTAACCGTTTGCTTGAAAGAAGGGAGGCGATAGTTGATGCCACTTCAGGAGTTACGCGTGACCGTCATTACGGAAAGTCGGACTGGAACGGTGTAGAATTTACGGTTATCGATACAGGTGGTTACGAGGTAAACACAGAAGATATCTTTCAGGAGGAAATATCCAAGCAGGTGCAGCTTGCAATTGATGAAGCTACGTCCATCATTTTCATGCTTAATGTGGATGAAGGGCTTACCGATACCGACCAGGAAATCTACGAAATGCTGCGCCGCTCCAAAAAGCCAGTATATATTACGGTTAACAAGGTTGATTCTGCCAAAGAAGAACTGGCGGCTACCGAATTTTATCAGTTGGGTATTGACAGGTACTTCACGATGTCATCCGCGTCCGGTTCCGGAACCGGTGAATTGCTGGATGCCATTGTTTCGGAGTTTCCGACAACCGAATATAAAGACCCCTTTGAAGGTCTGCCCAAGATCACGATCGCGGGGCGGCCTAATGTTGGAAAATCTACACTTACCAATGCACTGCTTGATGTAGAGCGCAATATCGTTACCGATATCGCGGGTACCACCCGGGATTCTATCCAGACGCTTTACAATAAATTCGGCTACGAATTCGTACTGGTGGATACGGCAGGTATGAGACGTAAAGCAAAGGTGAAGGAAGACCTGGAATTTTACTCCGTAATGCGTTCCGTACGTTCCATTGAATATTCAGACGTTGTAATCATCATGGTGGATGCCACTTTAGGTTGGGAATCACAGGATATGAACATTTTCGGTCTGGCACAGAAGAACCGTAAAGGGATTGTGATCGTGGTGAACAAATGGGATTTGGTAGAAGACAAAAGTACCAATACCACGCGCGATTTCGAAAATCAGATCAAGGAGCGCATCGGCCAGTTTACCGATATTCCCATCCTGTTTGTATCTGCGCTTACCAAACAAAGAATCCTGAAAACTGTAGAAGTCGCTATGGAAGTGTATGAAAACCGCGCCAAGAAAATCAAAACCTCAAAACTGAATGAGGTGATGCTTCCCGTTTTCGAACATACTCCGCCACCCGCAACAAAAGGTAAGTTTGTAAAGATTAAATATTGTGTACAGTTACCTACGCCAAGTCCGCAGTTTGTATTTTTCTGCAACCTGCCGCAATATGTAAAGGAGCCCTATAAACGTTTTGCTGAAAACCAGCTTCGTAAGCACTTTGGTTTTACAGGTGTTCCAATCGAAGTATATTTCCGACAAAAATAGGTTTGATCTGATGATGTGTTAATTGGGTAATGTGCTGTTAAAACGGATAGCAAATGGAAGCCAGGAATGAAATATTAGAATTGAGTGTTCGATTCGCTTTAGACATCATGGCATTCACTGACGTTCTTGAAACCAAAAGGAAGTATGTAATTGCCAATCAATTGCTGAAGTCCGGCACTTCAATCGGAGCAAACGTTCATGAGGCACAAAGTGCAGAAAGCCGGGCAGATTTTATTCATAAGATGAAAGTGGCTGATAAGGAGGCAAAGGAGACCGGCTATTGGCTGTTGCTTTGTGAAAGATCAACGGGTTTACCTTCTGCTGAAAATTTGCAAATAAACTTACTCAGCATTCAGAAACTCTTATCAAAAATAATATCAACTTCAAAAAAGGATATATAAGTGTTTAGAGTGGAAGTGACCTGTATCGCATGATCAAATCATCCAATTATCAAATCATCACATCATTATGACTACAGTTTTATCCAACCAATTTTCCCTCGTCAATACCTGGATCAATGAGCTCCGCAACATCGAAGTTCAGAATGACCGACTGAAATTCCGCAGGAATATGGAGCGTATCGGAGAGATTGCTGCTTTTGAGATCAGCAAACATCTGGAGCAAAAGGAAATTGAAATTACCACGCCTCTGGATAAAATCAGGGTGAAGGAAATAGCCGTTCAGCCGGTGCTTACAACCATTTTGAGGGCTGGGGTACCTCTGTTTCAGGGAATCCTGAACTATCTGGACAAAGCGGACTGTGGTTTTGTAGCGGCTTACAGGAAGCATGACGCCAATGATTATTTTTCCATCAAACAGGATTATCTAACCTGTCCGAATATAGACGGCCGCCCGCTTATTGTGGCTGACCCTATGCTGGCAACCGGTGCAAGTCTTATTGAAGCCATCAAGGATCTGCTGAATCATGGCCGGCCTACCCAGCTGCATATTGTGGCAGCCATTGCTTCAGAACAGGGCCTGGAAACCATCCGTGCGGCATATCCCGACGCTTATATCTGGGTGGGTGTCGTTGATGAAAGTCTGACCTCGAAAGGATATATAAGCCCTGGTCTGGGCGATGCCGGTGACCTTTCCTATGGTGAAAAACTGCAGCGCTGAGTACTCTGTTCTTACGTTACTCATCAACAGCCATTACCAGAACAGAGACCGTGTTATTGCCGGCTTTCAGGATTTCCCAGGCTACCGAGCTCATGGTGTTGCCGGTTGTAAAAACATCGTCAATAATCAGTACATGTCTGTTCTCAAACCTTTTCGCGACCGAAAATAAACCCTCTGTTTCCGTGCGGTGCGACTTGTCTTTTTTGGCCTGAGCCTTACGGTAATGGTTGCGTTTTACAAGTTGATGATCAAAGTCAATGCTGAAGTGTGCTGCCACGGTTTCGGTGAAGAGATGAAGCTGGTTATAGCCGCGCTCACGAAGTTTTCTGGGATGCAGCGGCACGCTAATCATCAGATCCGGTACCTCTTCAGCAAAATCAAGTCTTTCACAAGCCCAGCCGGCAAGAACTTTACCTGCCATTTCCCTTTGGCCGTATTTCAGCTGGTGCACGATTTTCCGGCTCAGGCTGTCTTCTTCAAACTGCATCAGTGCGCAGGCATGCCTCACGGGAAATAGGAGACTGCATCTTTCGGTAAGGAAATTGGGAGTTATAAAGTCATGGTGCGTGAACTTTATCTGATCCATGCAGATCCCGCACACCAGTTCCCTGGCATCGATGATTCTGTTGCAGTGCAGGCAGCGGTTCGGAAAAAGCAGGTCCAGAAGCATTATCAGATGATTTCACCATTAAAATTACAAAATATTAAGGTCCTGAGGCAGGAATGCGTTCAGTAAAGCCATGTCCTGTAACTTTCATTATCTTTGCCGCATGATTAGAATCACCAAGATATTTACGTTTGAAACTGCACATGTGCTCTATAACTACGACGGAAAATGCAGGAATATGCATGGTCATTCCTACAAACTTTTTGTGACGGTGAAGGGAAACCTGATCAATGATCTGGATCATCCTAAAAACGGTATGGTGGTAGACTTTGGCGATATCAAGCAGGTTGTCAAGTCTGAAATAGTGGATCTTTGGGACCACGCAGTTTTGGTGAATGCTGCCTCTCCTCATAAAGCTTTGGGCCAGGACCTGGAACAGAAGGGTCATAAGGTGATATTCTGTGACTATCAGCCCACCTGCGAAAATATGCTGTACGAAATCGCAGCTAAGGTACAGGCCCGTCTGCCGGCAGGTGTAAACCTTGCTTATCTTAAGCTCCATGAAACCGAAAATTCCTATGGTGAATGGTTTGCCGAGGATCAAATTTAACCACAGCGACACTACGACTGCACGGCGAACACGGCGAATTCTCCGTGAACACCGTGAATGCCTCTGTCTCTCTGTGGTTAAAAATATAATAAATGTGTATTTGTGAATAAAATAGATCTTCTTCCCGGCAAAAAAATATACTTTGCCTCCGACCAGCATTTCGGTGCTCCCACTGCCAGGGAAAGCAAGCCGCGCGAGGAAAAGTTTATCCGCTGGCTCGATTCCATAAAAGCGGACGCCCAGGCGCTCTTCCTCATGGGCGACCTGTTCGATTTCTGGCACGAGTGGAATCACGTAATCCCGAAAGGTTACGTGCGTGTCCTGGGAAAGCTGGCCGAACTGAAAGACTCAGGAATTGAACTTTTTATGTTTGTGGGTAACCACGATCTGTGGATGAAGAATTATTTTGAAGACGAAATAGGCTGCAGGGTTTTCTTTGATAAGCAATACTTCGAAATTAACGGTCAGAATTTTCTCCTTGCACACGGCGATGGCCTCGGCCCGGGTGATAAAGGCTATAAGAGGATGAAGAAACTCTTCACCAACCCGCTGGCGCAGTGGGCCTTCAAATGGCTGCATCCGGACATCGCGATGAAGGTAGCCATCTACTTCTCCACAAAAAACAAAATGATCTCGGGCGAGGAAGACAAGGAATTCCTGGGTGAGGATAAAGAGTTCCTAATCATCTATTCGAAGGAGAAGCTAAAGACGGAAAAGATTGATTACTTTGTGTACGGGCACAGGCATCTGCCCATGGTTCTGGATTTAAAGGTGAAGGAAAACAATGCAAAATACGTGAACCTGGGCGACTGGATTTCCTATTATACATATGGGGTTTTTGAGGAAAGAGAGTTCAGTTTGAGAAGTTTTAACCACGGCGACACAGAGTCTGCGCGGAGAACACAGGGTTTATAAGTAATGCACGAGAACGATATTTCGCAAATGGTGTTTGATGCCGGTTTAAAGGTTCATAGGAATCTTGGACCGGGATTATTGGAATCTGCCTATGAGGAATGTCTTTACTATGAATTATTGAAAACAGGGCTCTATATAGAAAAGCAAAAAGCAATGCCACTAATTTATGAGGAGATAAAGATGGATGTGGGATATCGACTGGATTTTCTGATAGAAGGAAAAGTTGTGGTAGAAATAAAATCTGTGGAAAGTCTTAACGAGGTACATCTCGCACAGGTATTAACTTATCTAAAACTGAGTAAATGTAAACTGGGCCTTCTGATTAATTTTAATGTTAATTTATTTAAAGTAGGTTACCGCAGAATTTTGAATGGAGATGTGGCACTCTAGTTTTTCTTCCTCCGTAAAACCTCCGTATCGCTGTGGTTAAGAAAAATTAAGCTATTTTAAATTCTCCGTGTTCTCCCTTAAATCTCCGTATCTCCGTGGTTAATAACATCTTCAACATAAAAACAGAATCCGAATTCCGGCAGGCCTGCCTGGAAACATTCCGCTATCAGTATGATCATGTGGAGATTTACAGGAAGTTTGTCGGTCACTTAAACATTGATCCGCAAACGGTAGATGCGGTGGAAAAAATCCCTTTCCTGCCCATTGAAATGTTTAAAAATCATGTGGTCGCGGACAGGAGCTTGCCTGCAGAAAAATATTTCCAAAGTTCAGGTACCACCCAGCTGAACCGCTCCAAACATTATATTGCCGATTTCAGTCTTTACGAAGAGAGCATTTACCGCAGTTTCAGCACATTCATAGGCGCGCCGGAAGATTATGTTTTCCTGGGCCTGCTTCCCAATTACTCAGAAAATCCGCACTCGTCCCTGATTTATATGGTCGATTTCCTGATGAAGAAATCCGGCAAACCCGAAAACGGCTACTTTCTTTACAATCACGCGGAGTTATATGATCTCTTGCAACAACTTTCCAGTCAAAACAAAAAAGTAATACTTTTCGGTGTGTCCTTCGCATTGTTGGATTTCCTGGATTTCTGTAAAACCCGATCACAAAACAACTCAAACACTCAAATACTTAACAATTCAACTACACTTACGGTAATAGAAACCGGCGGGATGAAAGGCCGAAAGGAAGAAATGACCAAAGACGAGTTGCTCAGAATCCTTCAGAACGGATTCAGGACCGACAGGATATTTTCCGAATATTCCATGACCGAACTTTTGTCACAGGCCTATTCAATGGGTGAAAATATCTACGAAACACCTTCCTGGATGCGGATTTTAGTACGGAATACTGAAGATCCTTTTTCCTATGTGGAAGCGGGCAGGACCGGTGCCCTCAACATCATCGACCTGGCCAACCGGCATTCCTGCAGTTTTATCGCTACGCAGGATCTGGGAAAAACCGTTAACCATTTTGATACGGCTTCATCAACTTCGTTTCTTCGCAATGACAAGTTTCAGGTATTGGGGCGCATAGACCATTCGGACATCCGGGGCTGCAGCTTATTGATCACATAACTTTAAATTTGAGCATGCTTAAAATAGAAGAGCTTACCTATAATTTTATCTCACAGTTTTATGACTTTGAGAAGGACCTGGTGCTCACCAATCATTTTCACTCCGATTGGGAAGCGGACATACTTGTGGTAAATTCCGAAGGCTTCAGCCACGAATTTGAGATCAAATATTCGAAAAGTGATTTTAAGAACGATTTCAAGAAAAACTATCAGAACTCCAAAACAAAGGAAAAGTTCCTGAAACACGACAAGATTTCCTGCGGCGATTATATCTGTAATCAGTTCAGCTTCCTGCTGCCTATGGGACTCATTGACCCCGGTCAGGTGCCCGAACATTGCGGAGTCATCGAGTTTTACCACAATCCCGACAAGTGGGAAACAACATTTAATGAGGTCCGGAAACCGCGGCAGGTACATCAGGAAAAATTCTGGAACCTTGTAGATAAAGACCTTATGCTGAAGATGATGGCGCGCAACCTCTACTATAAAAAGCTGGAGGTGAAAGGTAAGCTGGAGGAACTTATTCTGCCACCGGGCTTCCTGCAAAAGAAATAGTCAGCAGATCCCGGAAATGTAGCATTGGTTTTGATGTAAAGCAGGAGTAAAATCCTATCTTTACTTCTAAACAACTAAAAATGACGTCTAAAAAGTTTAAGATCATCCTTTGGTCCCTGGGCATTCTGGCTGCAGGTTTTCTCGTAATATTTCTTTACCAGCTTACCCAAAGTGAATCCATAAACTCCATAATGACGCTGCTGATGTTGTTGCTGGGACTCATTCTGGGCGGAGCCATCGCTTTTTTAGCTTCAAAAAAACTGACTTCACAGCCACCCGTAATTACCGAAAGTTCGCACACCATTGCCGAAAGTATGCGCAAGGTCTTTAAGATTGTATCTGCGGAGGGTCAGTTTCAGGAAATCTACAATTATGAAGAAACCACCAAGCTGCTCAATTTCATCCCTTCCAAAAAGAAGGCGCTGGTGATTGTTCAGGCAAAGATTCTGGTTGGGTATGATTTTGAAAAACTGAAGTGGGAAGTTGATGAGGGTACCCGTAAGGTCAGGCTGGTCGATTTTCCCGCACCTGAAATCCTTTCTACCGAAACCGACTATAAGTATTATAATATGGAGGAGCAGTTTTTCAACCTCTTCAGCAAGGAAGATTTGGCGAAAATTCAGCAGAACAGCAAACAGCAGGTCATAGAGGCTGCAAAAAAATCGCACCTGCCGCAAGTGGCTGCGGAACAAATGCGTACGCTGATGACCGAACTGTTAAGCTCCAAAAATTTCCTGCTGGAGAATCCCGGCAGCATTACCGAAAAGAAGGACCAGTTGGCATTAAAAGACGGGTCGGGTGTCGGACGGGCTTAATTAAGATCTCTTAATTTAAACTGATATAGTAAAAGGCCTGCCAGATCCGTTACTGAATACTTGTACCCTTATTTTTTCCCCGTAAAATAGTAATCCGAACAGTGCCGGGACGCGCTTTTCCAGGACTTTGCTGTCCTTGCGAGGCGGACGTACCGGCGAAAGTCGCGACGGATCACGAACCAATTTTAACTGCAGGATATGCGGTAATTCTTTAATTTATTTCCTTTTGTGAAAGGAGGTGTTGTTTTAATGATTTATTAAAAATATTTATCATTTTACCGATAATTTTTATAAAAACAGGGTTTATTGTGAGGAACTTATTTGATGGGTCGTGCAAAAGTTATTAGTTTTAAGAAATGTTTAAAGGTCAATTCTACACAAATAATCAGCGAATTATAGTAATGCAAGTATTTTGACAATAGCCAATTAGAACTAAACGATATGAAAAACAAACTTTACCTTTTACTCCTCACCACTTTAACCACCCTTGCTTCTGCCCAAACCTACAGTTGGCAGTGGGCCAAATACGGTGGTGGGAATACAGGTTCAACGAGTTCGGGCTTTAATTATACACAGGACGAAAGTATACGGGATATCGCGGTGGACAATCAGAACAACTATTATTACCTGGCTACCATGAACCCAACAAATCCTACCTTAAACGGAACTGCGGTAGATAACTATGACCGGCAGGATCTGTTTCTGTTTTCTACCGATTGCCAGGGGAATGTACGCTGGACACGAAATATTGGTGGCACCACTGCCGTGCAGCAAAGCTGGAATATCGAGGTGGATAATAATGGCGGGCTTTACATAATGGGAACATTTCAAAACAGAGCCTATGCAAGTAATCCTACCTATGCACCCTTGCACTTCGATTCTGCCAATCACATACCTGTAATACAGATATCACAAACCGATACCACGACTCCGGATCCGGGTCTGAAGACCGCATACCTGTTAAAATACAGTACGGCTAACGGGAATCTGGAGTGGCAAAAACCGTTACAGGGTAATGTTACCTCCGCCTTACGCTCTTCAGACTGTGGAATATTTTATATGGATTCGTCCAAAAACATCCACGCTATTGTTGGATTTGCTGCCGGTACCCATCTTAACGGAGCTATAACGGTCCCGGCAAGTTTTACAGGCAGTTATCAATACTATCTGATAAAATTCAGTTATAACAACGGCAATATGACCCCTGACCCAAATCCTTTACTGTTGCCAATTACCGGTTTTATAGTTCAGGGGTACAGCGAAGGAAAAGTAAGTCTATTATATGACGGAACTGCAGGAGTAAACCAGTACTATCTGGCCGGCAAAAGAATGCAGTATGGAAATTTCACTTATTCCGATTTTTCCTACGGTGGCACTCCATTTACAGAAGATGGCTATCTGCTGGCCTTTAACGGCACCACCGGAGCTGAAGTGTGGAGAAAAGAATTTACAATGTCTACTAACCCCGCGAACGTACCGGATGACAACAGTGTCCTTGATGTTGTAAAGGATCCAAATACCTCAGATATTTATATAGCGGGCAACTATTATATTTATAATCAAAATGGTTCTGTAGTTTTTAACAACAGTGTTTCGTTCGGCAACTATACATTCCCATACGTATTCCAGGGCTACAACCCCTACGTCATGAAGCTCAATCCGGCAGGAACTGTACTTTGGGCAACCATTCCAAGTGCTATATCTGCAAATTCAATAGAAGGGTACAAATTTATGAAAGGGCGTCTTACACTCAATAATAATGAAGTTGCCTTTGTAAAAGGAAGCCGCGGGGATACCTGGGGTTCATTTGCAATGCAGAGACCAGTAAATGACCAAGCCGACCCGCTACTTGTAAGGCTTAACACGGGTACCGGAGCAGTAATTGGAACGCATGAAGTGTTAAGTTCCTTTGGATCGCAGGATGAATTTACGGCCGTGGCGGTAGATAATGACGGTAACTATGTTTTAGGAGGGTTTATGCACGGTATTCTTTTCGAGGACCCTAATGACGGGCTCCCCAGCATGAACGGCCTTACAGGCAGCGGCAAATCACAGTTCTTTGTGAGCAAGCTGGCAAAATCGGCCTGCAGCGCTATGGCTACCGCCGAAACTCCGGTACAGCAAACGGATGTAGCTTTCTACCCGAACCCGGTGCAGGATGTTTTAAATATTAAAACCAAAGAAAAGCTCCTTTCTTATGAAGTCATCACCGCAGACGGCAGGCTGATTACCCAGGGTAAATTTGCCCGCACCTACACCGTTGATATGACCGGTATGACCACGGGAGTGTACTATGTAAAAGTACTGGGCGAGGGCTTTGCCACCACCGGTAAAGTGATTAAAAAATAATGTTTTTATATATTAAATTGTTTCGTCACTTTTTTCCTTGATGAAAAAAGTAACCAAAAAAATCAAGACTTGGACCTTTTTGCTAAAAAAGTAACTACGTGCCTAAAAATTGCCTCAATAATTTATTTTTAATGGATTCGGCTAACCTCGCCGGAGGCGGGTTTCGTAAACTTGCGCGGATCCACGATAAGGTGACTAAGTTCGGCTGTCGTCGCGCTTCGAACAGAAGAATTTTATTAACGGCACTCCGTTATTTTTTCTTAACGCAAAAATCTCCTAGGTCATTTTAGGGAATTAGTTTGTTGATAGGAGATGCAACAATTTAATTTTCACTGGCTGCCCTTCTGGCAAACGCAGCAACCGGATAAATATGATGCGTGATTAAAAAATAAAGTTTCTTCATAAGGCCTTGCACATGGCGGCCCAAGCGGCCGCCACAGCCTCAGGATTTTGGTAGATGTAATTCTTATAATTTTTGCAGTGAAATCTATAAAGTGAACATTGCATAAACCTCCTAAATTTGTACACAGGTAATGAAGGTTAACCCGCTTGGCCATCATTGCTCACTCAAATAAACATTAAAAAATAAACAGGTATGAAAGCCACCCAAATGCGGGTGGCTTTTATTTTGCCCGAAAACTGCTTCAAAATCACTACTTTTGCAGCCTGTAAACATCACCCTAAAATCCACCATCAGTTATGCTGTCAGTTCAGGGCCTTGGCCTTCACCATTCAGGAAATTATCTCTTCCGCGACGTTAACTTTACCATTAAGAAAGCCGATAAAATTGGGCTTGTAGGAAAGAACGGCGCCGGTAAATCGACGCTGCTGAAAATTCTTTCGGGCGAGATTAATTTCTTTGAAGGTAATGTGGTACCCGATGGCAATATTACCATGGGTTTCCTGAAACAGGACCTGGAATTTGTAAAGGGCCGAACCGTTTGGGAAGAGACCAAACAGGCTTTCGAGCAGATTAATAAATGGAAAAATGAGCTGGAGGAGGTGAACGATCAGTTGGCCACACGTACTGACTATGAAAGCGATGCTTACCACGACCTCATCAACCGTATGACCGACCTTAACGATATCCTGCACCATCATGATGCCTATAACCTGGAGGGTGATATGGAAAAGGTCCTTTTGGGATTAGGTTTCCGCGCTGATGATTTCCACCGGCTGACCGATCATTTCTCCGGCGGCTGGCGAATGAGGATTGAACTGGCCAAACTGCTTCTGCAGAACAATGACCTGCTGCTGCTGGATGAGCCTACCAACCACCTGGATATGGAATCCATTATCTGGCTGGAGAACTTCCTGAAAGATTACAGTGGTGCCATTGTGCTGGTGAGTCACGACAAACAGTTCATGACGTCGGTGTGTAACCGTACCTTCGATGTGAATAACAGAAAAGTAGATGATTATAAGGCCAATTATTCCAAGTATCTGGAACTTCGTAAAGAAAGACGTGAAAAGCTGGAGCAGGCCAAGAAAAATCAGGATGCCGAGATCAAGCAGATGGAAGACAACATCAACAAATTCCGTGCTTCTGCTACCAAAGCATCATTTGCCCAGTCACTCATCAAGAAACTCGATAAAATTGAGCGCATTGAGCTGGATAATGAAGATGTTTCCAAATTCAATATTCGTTTTGTGCAGTCTGTCATTCCGGGAAAAGTGGTTTTTGAGGCAGAAAATCTGGGCAAAGCCTATGGCCAGAAGCAGATTTTTGATAAGGTTGATTTCTTTGTAGAACGTGGCGACCGTATAGCCCTGCTCGGACAGAACGGACAGGGTAAAACTACGCTTGCCAAAATACTTTCCGGCGATATTAAAGATTATACCGGCTCCTGGAAACTGGGTCATAATGTGAACATAGGCTACTTTGCCCAGAATCAGGAAGAGGTGCTGACACCAAATAAAACCGTACTTCAGGAAGCTGAAGATGCGGCCACCGAAGAAACCCGGCCACGGGTTCGTGACCTATTGGGAAGTTTCCTTTTTTCCGGCGAAGATGTTGACAAGAAAACGCAGGTGCTGTCCGGTGGCGAGCGTAACCGTCTTGCACTGTGTAAACTTCTGCTGAAGCCCTTCAACACGCTTATTATGGATGAGCCTACCAACCACCTGGATATCCAGTCCAAAGAGATTATCAAGATTGCTTTGCAGAAGTTTGAAGGTACGCTGATCGTTATTTCCCACGACCGTGAGTTCCTGCAGGGATTGGCCGATAAGATTTTTGAATTCCGCGACGGCCGCATGAAGGAGTTTTTGGGTTCTGTAGATGAGTACCTGAGCTACCGCGAGAAGGAAAGCCTGCGCGAGATTTCCATGGAGAAAGCCAAGCTGGAGGTGAAGAATCAGGAAATGAAGTCCAAACCAGCCGCTGAACCTGAAGCAGTGGCTGTTCCGCAGCCTTCTAACGTGTTTGTTAGTAAGGAGCAGAAGCAGCTTCAGAACAAGCTTAAAAAGACCGAGGAAAAAATAGCCGATTACGAAAAGGAAATAAAAATGCTGGAGGAGATCTTCGCCAAAAGCAATCCCAATGAACAGGAACTTGCCAAGTATGAAGCCTTGAAGGCAGAGCTTCAGGAGAATCTGGACCTTTGGGAGGAGCTGGCACTTCAGATTGAAGAATAAATTGTTTATTTTTACCGTGTGAACGTATCAGGCACTAAAAAACGTATTCTGGCGGCACTTCTCGTAGGTGTCTATGTTTTTGTGGCCTTTTTCGCGGTTCATATGCACCGCCATAAAAGTGGTCTGGAGTTCCGGGCGTTTAAGTTTCAGAAGGCGCAAGACTCCGTCTCGGATGCTCATACACCGCTGGAATACGCGGACTGCCTGGCCTGCCATCTTCTGCATGACGGCAGTAACCTGGTGCCGCAGGAGTTCCAATATACTTTTTACAGTATTGAAGCCTTTCAGGAACTTTCCCGGCAGGCTGTTTACATAATTCCTACCCGAAGCGCTGCAGTGATTACGCTGCGTGGTCCACCGTCTGTTTTCATTTAACCAAAGTAAAAGTATGACCGGATTCCCGTGGGAATCTGGGCATGCACCTTTCCTTCACTTACTTTAAAATTTTACAATGAAAACGACAATCAATCTGTTGTTAATCTTCTTTGGATTAACACTCTATACCGCACAAACAGGTTTCCGTGTACAGGGAACTGTGTTCGACTTCCATGACAAAACCCCACTCGCAAACGCAAAAATTACCCTGGGCAAACAGACAGCGCAAACTGATGCGCAGGGCAAATTTATTTTTGAAACGGTTCCGGCCGGAGCCTATAGCATCAATGTTTCACATCCTGAATGTAACCCCTTTTCGGAGCAGATTACGGTAAACAAAAACCTGGACCTGACCATCAGTCTGGAGCATCATGCCGAGGTTATTGATGAGATTGTTCTGCAGGGCGGTCACCGTTCCACAGGTTCACTTATCGTGCGCACCCTGGAAAAAGAGGATATAGCCCGCAATTCCAGTGAAAATCTGGGCAATGTGTTGAGCCGGATCTCCGGCGTGGGTGCACTGAAGACGGGAAACAATGTAAGTAAGCCTATAATTCACGGACTTTACGGCAGCCGCATTTCCATCCTGAACAATGGCGTGAAGATGGCCGAGCAGGAGTGGGGCGTAGAGCATGCACCTAATGTGGACATTAACGGTTTTGATCATATTGATGTGGTGAAAGGAGCATCGGCACTTAAATATGGGAGCGATGCCATTGGCGGAGTCATCGTATTGCAGCCCGAAAACTTTAAGCCGGCTGACACACTCCGCGGACATCTGAACATCTCCGGTATCTCAAACGGGCGCGGTGCTGCGATTGATGCTGCGCTTGTAAAGACGTGGGAAAACGGTTGGTTTGCTGCTGCCAATGGCGGTTATAAAAAGTTGGGCGACCTGGAAAGTCCGGATTATCCGTTATGGAATACCGGTACAGCCGCGAGCTCTTTTAATTTCCGGGCAGGAAAGGAAGAATTTATGAAGGGCTTCAGTCTCAACTATGTTCTTACCGATCAGGAAGTAGGTATTTACAGGGGGTCTCATATCGGTAATCTTGAAGACTTTTATCGTGCAGTCAGTACCGGGACACCCATTTATCAGCGTGATTTCAGTTATGATATAGACCATCCCAAACAGGAAATCCAGCACCATCTGGCTAAACTGTCAGCTTACAAAAGGTTTGAACATTTAGGTAAACTTTCCGCAGATTACAGTTTTCAGTATAACCGAAGAAAGGAATTTGACATCCGCCGCGAAGCTTTTTCGGATCTGCCTTCGCTGGATCTGGAACTTTTTACCAACCAGTTCAATCTTAATCAACTTTTGGAAAGGGAAAAGTGGAGCCTGGAAAACGGAATTGACCTGATGTACCAGTACAATTATTCCAGTGCGGAGACCATGGCAAAAAGACTGGTGCCTAATTACCACCGATACTCAGCCGGGGTCTATTCCGTAATGAAGTATAAAGCGGCGCCCGCACTGAGGCTTGAAGCCGGTTTGCGTTACGATTATAACCGCTATAAAGTGAAGATGTGGTACGACCATCACGAGTGGGAGGACCGTTTTGAAGATCTTTATCCCCACTTTTTTCAGTATGAAAGTGAAAGCGGACGGGTGTTCACGATACCGGTTTTGGATTTCCAAAACTTCTCTTACAACGCCGGTTTTGAATATGGCAAAAGCAAAATGCTGAATATTAAACTGAATTATGCTAAAGTAGCCCGTACGCCAAATATTGCGGAACTTTTTTCCAGCGGACTGCACCACTCAGCCGCGGTAATTGAAGTAGGCGACATGAGTCTCGAAAATGAGACCGGCCATCAGGTGAATCTGAATATCAGTTCGGAACTTGATCTTTTAAATGGTCTGAAGTTTTCTGTCAATCCTTATTTGTTCACCTCCAACAGCTTCATCAATCAGGTTCCCACAGGACTGCAGAATACCATCCGCGGTATTTTCCCGGTTTGGACCTATGAACAGATAAAAGCCGTAATGTATGGTTTAGACCTGGACGTGGAGTTGGGTATTACCAAAGATCTTCTGTACAGAGGAAGTTTTGCCTATGTATATGGTGATGATAAAAGCAATGCTCAGCCGCTGATCCTGATGCAGCCCGCCAACTTCTCAAACAGTCTGGAATTCCGGAAAAAGGAATGGCAGAACTTTTACCTCAGCGTATCCAATCAAACTGTTTTGGAGCAGAAAAGATTCCCTTTATACAACCCCGAAATCACCCTTCAGGAAAACGGTATTGAAGTCACACGCGAGCTGGACCTTTCCACACCGCCGCCGGCATATTCGCTCTGGGGTCTGCAGGCGGGCATCAACCTGCACAAAAATCTTTCGGCAGGTCTTTCGGTTACCAATCTATTTGATGTGACGTACAGGGATTACCTGAACCGCATGCGGTATTTTTCGCCGGAAATGGGCCGCAACATCATCCTTAATCTTAAACTTAATTTTTAAAAACTGTAACAATGAAAAGTTTACTCAAATATATTTTACCTGTTGTTTTATTTTTGTTTTTACAGTCATGCAGCCGGGCTGATGAGAATGATGACGTCTTCACGCAGGAGGAAATCTCGGCCATTGAGCTTACTGTGGTGGACGAACTGAGCGGGGCTTCCAGTACTTACACTTACATCGCCAACTCTGCCTTCCAGCCTGAAATCTTACTGCAGGATGGCAGAAGCTACCTGGTTTCTGTGGCCTTCCGGAACGGAGCCGAAGACATTACTGATGAAATCATAGACGAAAGGGATGAGCATTTCCTGATCTTTGGATTTACTGATACAGATATCACACTTACAAGGTTGGATGATGATTTGAGGACAGACGGTAGGAGGCTAGGTGTAAAGAGCAGATGGCTGGTGAACAGCGCGGTGAACGGCGGTAACCCCAAACTGAATCTGGCATTGATACATGATGCTGCGGAAGTTTCTGAAGCTCAGAACGGCACTGCCTGGGGCAGCGTAATGGGAGGCGAGACAGATGCCCTCGCCATTTTTGGTATTACCGACTGATTTTTAGCATTTTTTAGCATGGAAATGCCAAATCTTTATCAAATAAAATTCATACTTTTGCAACTCTAAAAATTTCGATATAACAATGAATGTAACAGCAAAAAACCACGATGAGGTTAGTGCTTTACTTACCGTAACGGTAGACAGAGCAGATTATAAAGACAAGGTAGAAAAACAACTTCACAACTACGCGAAAAATGCACAGGTACCCGGTTTCAGAAAAGGTAAAGTGCCTATGAGCCTGGTGAAGAGACAATATGAAGCTCCTATCGCCTTTGAAGAGATCAATAAGTTGGTTAACGACAGTCTGAACAATTACATCAACGAAAATAATTTAAAAATGGTGGGCCAGCCGGTTCCACTTCCGGTAAATGATTTTGACCATACTGCGGAGCAGCTTTCAGTTGCCTTTGAAGTGGGTTACGAGCCGGAAATGACCATTGACCTTTCCAAATATGAAGCCCCTCACTACAAAGTAGAGGCATCTGACAAGGAAATTACTAAGTCCATCGAAAACATGCAGAAGCGTTTCGCCGAGCAGGTTCCTCAGGATAATATCACTGAAGACAGCTTTATCGCACTTGAAATCACCCAGGTAGTTGAAGAAGATGCTGAAGGTGCGCATAATCATCCGCCAAAGAATGTTACAATCAATGCGGAAAGCAAGGAGGCATTCGAACTGGTGAAGTCTCTGAAAATGGATGGTTCTGTAAAGGTATCTAAAGCTGACCTTACTGAAAAGGAAGAACTGGCCAAGCAGTTGGGCTTCAGCAAAGCTGAAATCGAGCATTTGCACCATGATGAGGTAGAAGTGAAAGTGAAAGATTTTTACGGACTGAACAATCACGAACTGAACCAGGAGCTTTTTGATAAAGTGTATGGCGAGGGAAACATTAAGTCTGAAGAAGAACTTAAGGAAAAAGTAAAGTCTGAACTTGACGAGTATTTCCAGCAGAACGCGGATATCCATTTCGTAAACAATATCCTGGAGCAGATCACAGAGAAAGAAGAGGTTCAGCTACCTGAAGCTTTCCTTGCCAAGTGGTTGGTATTCAGCAATGAGAACATCAAGACTGAAGAGCAGGCAAAAGGAGTACTGGAAAATGAAAGAGCTGCAATCAAGCACCAGATCATCGAAGGTAAACTGATGAATGACAACGAAATTAAACTGGATTACGAAGATGTGTTGGCTCAGGCTGAACAGTTGGTAAGAAACCAGTTGGCCATCTACGGAATTCACCACCTTCCGGATGAAGAGGTACAGAAATATGCTGTAGAAATGCTGAAAGACCAGGAGCAGGTAAGACAGATCTCTTCAGAAGTTGCCATGGCAAAACTTAAGGATGTAATCCTTGAAAAAGCGACTAAGACTGAAACGCCTATTTCTCATGACGAGTTTATGGAATTGGTAAAGCAGGGATAATATCCTTCTGAGCTTAAGATAAAAATCCGTGCGGCAGTTTACTGCCGGACGGATTTTTTTTGTAAAAATTATCAGTTTGCTAAAAGCTGAAGTGCTGCAAATCCCTGTTTTCCACAAGATATTCCTCAAGCCTGCCCAGTTCCTTATTAGAGATAAAGATTTCCAGTGTGAGGGTGAGGCTCTCGCCGTCTTTTTCCAGGCCTATCTCGTTGGCTTCGCGAGCGATCTTTCCAATCTCATTTACAATGCCGGATTTACCGGAGAATTTTTCAGATGATATCTTCAGTTTCAGGATTTTGCTGTGGTGCTGCGGCATCATGCGGCTGGTAAAGTATTTGGCCAGGTTGATCACGATCATGGCCGCGGCCAAGAATGTGAAAGCCATATAAATCTCGCCGAAACCGATAGACATCCCCACCGCAGCTGCAATCCAGATTACGCCTGCCGTGGTTAGGCCGTACACATTGAAACCTTCCTTGAAAATGACACCCGCGCCCAGAAAGCCAATGCCGCTCACGATGTATGAGGCTATCCGGGTAGGGTCGCCAATGCCCGCAAGTTTGTAGGACAGAATTGAAAACAGGGTAGAGCCCAGACAGATGACCGTGATGGTTTTCAAACCGGCAGATTTATCCTTCATTTCCCGCTCAAAGCCCAGGATCAGACCTGCGGCTACAGAGAAAAGGGCTTTATATACATCAAGAAGTTCAAAATGTTCAGACATCAATGGGTTTTAAATTGTTTTCAGCTGAATTCCTTTTTCCATTCCTCAGCAGCTTCAGACAGTGTAAGGTAGAAATCTTCGCCATACTTGCGGATAAGTGGAGTTTTCAGGAATTTGTAAACAGGTACCTGCAATTCTTTGCCCAAAACGCACGCATCACTGCAAATTGGCCACTCATGATAGTTCAGCGCTGTAAAAGTGGAGTATTCAGTTACACGGATTGGGTAGAGATGGCAGGAAATAGGTTTTTGCCAAACCACGGCGCCGTCCTCATACGCTTTCTCGATTCCGCACTTGGTTATTCCTCTTTCGTCAAAGATCACATAGGCACATTCGGCACCGTTTACCATGGGAGTCACATAATCGCCGTCATGCGGGTCTATGGTCCAGGTTCCCTGTTCCTCCAGTGCCTGTACGCCCTCAGGTCTCAGGTAAGGTTTTACCTTATCAAAAATATCTTCCAGAATTTTAGTCTCCTCCTTATCCAGTGGTGCACCTACATCGCCTTCTACGCAGCAGGCGCCTTTGCATTTGGTAAGGTTACAAACAAATTCCTCGGAAAAAATTTCCTCGGAAATCAATTTATCGTCAATCTGTATCATGTTCTAAAATAAAATTTATTGATAGCCGGCTATTTTAAAGGCAATCACGCATCCTATGATTACCCAGAGGCCCAGCTCTTTCTGCCACCCTCTTTTTGTGAAACGCAGAAAACGGCTTAATATGATGCTTGCCGGCAGGGCCAGCAGTAAAAGGTATTCGTAATGGTCCCCCATATACAGTACAACGGTGATAAGTTGGGCAGTGAAGAAGAGCAGCATAAAGGAATACTTGAACTTGCTGATTGGGCTTTTCTTGTTATAATGTATGAAATGATCGAATATGGCGTAGGCCATCATAAGAATTACCGGCAGGAGGTACAGTAACTGTCCGTAATCGTTGTGGAATTTAAAGGCTGTAAAGGGAAAGTAGGCTTCGTTCCACGAGTGGTTTCCCAGAAAGTACATCACCGAAAAGTAGCTCATGGCAACCAGGAAAACTCCGTAAAACAAACGGAAAATATGAAGGCCTATTCGGTTGGAGGTTCCCAATATATGCAACAGTGCAAATATAGCCATAGGCCAGGTGGCCGGCAGGAATATAAAATTTACAGCCAGAATAGCTCCTACAATCAGGTAAGATTTGCGCCGGAAATCATCGTTTGTGCTGGTCATGATGAGTATGAGAAAGGAGTTCGTGAAAAGCGCTGTGGCTATTCCGATATCGATACTTCCGGGAAAGAAGGCAAAGACAAAAAAGGTGTACAGGAAAAGTGGGAGGTGAGTCTGGTAGGTTAAACCGATGGTGTTGAACCCGAAATAGCCCAGTGCAATGCCGGCGACTGTAATAAGGGTGGGTATCAGCGATAAACTGTTGAGGCTAAAAACATTAAACGCAGTTACAGACAAAAGCAGGAAACCAATATAGACGGGGATTGAAAAAATATTGCTTTCTTTTGAAAGTAATCTGAACATTTTTCTTAAATTTGTGCAAAGTTAATCTAAAAAAGAAAATAATGACGTCTATATTCCTCTTCTTAAGCGATGTTTTCAAGTGGAGCTTCGGTTTTTTTGAAGCCTTCGGTTATCTGTTGAACTGGATACTTTTCATCGTTGCATCAATCATTTTTATATACTGGTGCTGGGAACTTGTAGTTCCTTTGGGAAATAACAAAGACCGGGATTACAAGACGCCGTCCAAAGTGATCCGTCCTTATTACGATCCTGAAGTTTACAAGAAAGGTTAAATAAATTGATTATAAATAAAAACCCGTTTTTCAAGGAAAAGCGGGTTTTTGTTTTTGTTGAATTCTATATGCTGCCTTTATTTGTGACAGGGAATCACCAGCACCGGAATGGGCGAACTCTTGGTAAGGTCCTTGGTGAGGCTGCCCACAAAGACATCATAGATACCGCTGCGTCCGTGAGAACCCATGACGATGTAGGAAGCATCTTTTTCCTCTGCATACTCGAGGATAATATCTCTTGCAATTCCCTGGCGAAGCAGGTGTTCGCATTCCACACCCTGAGAAATAATCAGCTGCTGCATGCGGTCCAGCTGTTTCAGTTCTTCATTGATTTCATTCTGCTCCACCTCAGGAAAATACTGGAAGCCCATATCACCTATGGCAAAACCAATATCAGACGGCGCTACATGTATCAGGAAAATTTTTCCGCGGTTTTCCTTCGCAAACTTTACGGCACCTGCAATAAGAACATCGGCTGTTTCTGTGAAATCGATCGGTAAAACGATATTAACCATAATGCTGAAATTTGTTCCTTAAAGTTAAGAAATTTTCGCAGAAAAGTCTCTGGTTTTACTGAATTCTTAGATTGATAACCCGATTTCCTTCCAAGAACGCTTCCAGAATGTCATTTTCAGCCACTTTTCCCACTCCTTTGGGTGTTCCGGTAAAAATCAGATCGCCTTTCTTCAGTGTAAAATACTTGGAGACAAACGCGATGATCTCTTCCGGTGAAAACAGCATCATGGATGTGTTGCCGGACTGTACCTCGGTTTTATTTTTGTTTAGTGAGAAGTTCAGGTTTTTAAGGTCAAAATCACCTTTCGGATAGAAGTTGGAAATAGCTGCAGCACCGTCGAAACCTTTGGCCAGTTCCCAGGGCAGGCCTTTTGCTTTCAGTTCACTCTGCAGGTCGCGGGCGGTAAAATCAATTCCCAGTCCAATCTCGTTAAAATAATCGCCGGCTCTTTCCTTCTGTATATACTTACCCACTTTTGAGATCTTCAGTACGACCTCCAGTTCATAGTGTACATCATCAGAAAACTCCGGGATATAGAAATCCAGTCCTTTTTTCAGCACCGCCGAATCGGGTTTTATAAAAATAACAGGACTTTCGGGTACATCATTGCCCAATTCTTTTGCGTGCTCTGCATAATTGCGGCCTATACAAATGATTTTCATAAGGTTCGGTAAATTTTAAGCTTTGAATTCATGATCACAGTAGTAGCAGTGATAGATATTGCTTTTGGCTTTTAGTGGCAGTCCCAGGAAGAGCAGCGAAATTCCGAAAAGTCCCCCGGGCGTTTCGTCGCGGTACAGGTGGTTGGAGCCGCACTTGGGGCAAATAAGGTCAAATTCGGGATCAGGAATAGTGTGTTCCACTTCAAGACGGGTTGCTTCATCTTCCAGAAAGTTCTCCAGAACCTCAGCGGCCTTTTCGCGCTCGTCTTCAAAAACCTGCAGCTGTATGCCGCCCAGCGCCTGGGAGAGAAGCCAGTCGGACTGAATGGTCTGCTCATTGGCAATGAAACTTTCAATACCATGACTGGCCAGGATCTGTTTGTCGCGGTTGGCTTCTATGCTGTTGCTGTAAAATTTGAATTTAACCAGTGACGGCATACTTCTAGAATTTGCTTCGGAGTTGGATGCCGGTCAGTACTTTTTTGGTGTACAGCGGGAAGTCGGCATTCTGTATCCAGCCGTAATAGCCCAGGTCTTTCTGGAAAACATCTTTCACCCGCTGACCTTTGTACTTCCCGAAGGTGAAAATTTCTTTCGCATCGTCATCAAATGCAATGAAGCCGGCCAGGTCTGCAAACCTCGAATGATGTGAAAACTCACTGAGTCCGGCAATTTCATTCGGCAGTTCCTCATAATGTGCTACCTGTGCGTCCAGTACCTCAAAGGTTGCGAGTACATCAGCCTCCGCCGAGTGTGCGTTAGTGAGTTCCTTGCGGCAGTAAAACTTATAGGCTGCTGTAAGGTTTCTGGGTTCCATTTTGTGAAAGATGGTTTGGGCGTCCACCAGCTTGAATTTACTCAGGTCAAAATCAATACCGGCTCTCAGTAATTCTTCAGCCAGCAGGGGAACATCAAATCGGTTGGAGTTAAATCCGCCCAGGTCGCAACCCGTTATCATTTCCATTACTTTTGCGGAAATTTCCTCAAATTTCGGCGAATCCTTTACATCTTCATCGCTGATTCCATGTACGGCTGTAGATTCTTTCGGAATGTACATACCCGGATTCACGAGCCATGTCCGGCTTTCGCGTGAAGCATCGGGATAAACTTTCAGTATGCTGATCTCTACAATCCGGTCTTTCGCTACATTGGTTCCTGTAGTTTCCAGATCAAAGATACAGAGCGGTTTATATAGTTTTAAATTCATTGTCAGGGAGTTTGAGTTTATCTAAGCTGTTTCTGAAATATAAGGGATATCACCATATAATATACTACCGCCAGCGGAATACCCACGGTTCCAAATACCGCAAGCAGCAGAATCCCCCCAATGAGTAATGCGATCTTGGGATAATTGTCTGCCGGTTTCATCGATTTAAACTTCATGGCAATCATCTTCAGCGGACTCACAAGCAGCCACGACGAAAGTGCGGTGAGGAGCAGAAGCAGCATTGGGTTTTCAAAAAGAAAACTGAAACTGCCATTTTCCATATTGGCATAATAAAGTCCCAGGATCAGTACCGTGTTGGAGGGTGTGTTAAGTCCTTTGAAATAATATTTCTGCTCATCATCAATATTGAAAATAGCCAGGCGCAGGCAGGAGAAGACAGTGATGAAGAAAGCCAGATACTTAATTTCAAACGGCAGCATCAGCCCCATAAAATCGTAGCCAAACGATTCCAGTGCTTTGTACATCACCACACCCGGGAGGAACCCGAAGCTCACCATATCCGCAAGGCTGTCCAGCTGGCCACCCAAATTGGAGGCCGTCTTGGTGAGCCTGGCAATGAAGCCGTCGAAAAAATCAAGTACAAGGCTGATGATGATGCAGACCGCCGCATTACCGTAATTTCCTTCCAGCAACTGGATTACTCCTATGGAACCCGAAAAAAGATTCCCAAGCGTAAAGATGTTAGCCAGGTTTGTTCTTAGAAAACTCATATCCGCAAAAATAAGCTTTTTATCCGGTTGCGTTCTTTTTCCCCGCGATTTGCAGTCTGTCTTGAATGTTAATTTAATGTAAATTTGCCGCTATGAAATTTTTCAGGGAATTCAGGTCCGGGGAAGTGCTGGTACTGGCTTACAGGCTTCTGCTTGTGTATTTCTTTTATCAGGTGGCACGCGTGCTTTTCTGGTTTTATAACAAGGATCTTATTAAAGTAGACAGTTTTTATGATTATCTTAATATTGCTTACCGAGGTTTTGCTTTCGATACCACAGCTATTCTGTACGTCAATGCACTGTTTATCCTGCTGAGCCTTTTTCCGCTGGTAATTAATACCAAAGTTTACTATCAGAAAATGCTGTTCTGGGTATATTTCATTACCAATGGAATTGCTTACGGAATGAATTTCGGCGATTTTATATATTACCGTTTCAGTCAGGCAAGGCTAACCACAGCGGCCATGCATGTGGCACAGCATGAGACCAACCTGATGAAGGTGTTTTTTGTCTCTGTGCTTCAGAATCCTTCAGTTCTTGTATTATTTGCATTACTGATGGCACTTTGGGTTTGGCTTTACCGTAAAGTCAGGATCGCAGTGCGCAAACCTGTGAAGCTGATTCCTTATTTCCTTCTGTCCGTTATCGTATTATGTCTCACAGCGGTTTTGGCAGTGGGTGGAATTCGGGGCGACTTCCGGCATTCCACGCGCCCTATCAATCTGGTAGATGCGAACAGACATGTTAAAAATCCTGTTCAGGCCAATCTCGTGCTAAACAGTGTTTTTTCGTTCTTCCGGACACTGGGCAGCAATAACTTCGAACTTGTCAAGTTTGTTGATGACGATTTTATTCAGCAAAATGTTCATCCCTATAAGCAATATTCACGGCAGGTAACCAACCGTCCCAATATCGTGATACTGATTGTAGAGTCTTTCGGGAGGGAATATTCCGGCGCCTTTAACAGGCACAAAAATATCAGTGACTTTGTTTCATATACGCCCTTTGTAGACAGCCTGGCCGCCGAAAGTCTTATTTTTCCGAATTCCTATGCGAACGGGCGTCAGTCTATCCATGGGATGAGCAGTATACTCGCCGGTATTCCAAGTCTTACGGATGCTTTTACAAGTTCCCCATATTCCAACCAGAAAATCCAGAGCATCGTTTCTGTGTGCAACGAACTGGGTTATGATACCTCTTTCTATCACGGTGCTCCCAATGGTTCCATGGGTTTCCAGGGTTTTGCCGGCATATTGGGTTTCAGAGATTATTTTGGAAAGAATGAATACAATAATGACGCAGATTTCGACGGTATGTGGGCGATCTGGGACGAGCCCTTTCTGCAGTATTTTGCCAATAACACGGGCAGAACCCAGCCGTTTATGTCAACAGTGTTCACGGCTTCATCACATCATCCTTTCACTGTTCCCGAAAAATATAAGGATAAGTTCCGCCCCGGCTCCGTAGAGATGCACATCCCGATGCAGTATACGGACATGGCGATCCGGAAATATTTCGATACAGTAAAAAACAAGCCCTGGTTTAAGAATACCATCTTCGTCATAACCGGCGACCATCCCAATAAAGTTCATTATCCCGAGTACGAAAAAATGATGAACCGTTTTGCTGTACCTATCCTGTTTTACTCACCCAATCCGGAATATAGGCTGAAAGGAGTTAATATGGAGCTGGCACAACAGATGGATATTTACCCAACACTGGCCGATCTAATAGGATATAACAGAAAAATCCGGAGCTGGGGCAGGAGCCTGGTATCGGAGCAGCGGTTCGCACCCTTTATCGTAAATTCAGATGCGGTGAGCAACCAGATTATGACCAATGACTATATCTACAGGTTTAACGGCAGGGAAGTGGAGGGAATTTACAATGTTACTGACCTTAATTTGGAGCAGAACCTGAAGGGTACGGTAACTAACAGTAAAACTGCCGCTGGTGAACTTTTGGTGAAGGCCTGGTATCAGGATTATATGGACCGTGTGATCAACCGGAAGCTGAACTAAGGTTTTTATATGAACAGAATAATAAAAAAGTTGGAGCTTAACATTTTTTGATTATTTTTATCAAAAGATAACTCAATACAAAAAATACTTATAGAATATGAAAAAGTTTGCTCTCGCTTTCGCCGCCCTATTCGTGGGTGTCCTTTCTTTTGCACAGATTGAAGGTAAATGGAAAACCATAGACGATGAAACCGGCAAGGCCAAGTCCATTGTCGAGATTACAAAGAATTCAAAAGGCCAGTACATAGGTAAGATCGTGCAGCTGTTGGCCAAGCCCGAAAATAATACCTGTGTGAAATGTACCGACGACCGTAAGAATAAACCTTTAATTGGTCTCGAAATCATTCGCGGACTGAATAAGGACGGCAATGAATTTACAGGTGGAACCATTACGGATCCCAAAAGTGGCAAGACTTATAAATGTACCATTAAAAGGGAAGGCGATAAGCTGAATGTGCGCGGCTACGTAGGCTTTTCACTTATTGGCAGAACCCAGACATGGCATAAAGTAAACTGATCACTTACTGCGTTATAATAATTATACAGGGCACGAGCCCTGTTTTTTTTGTTTAAGGATTCAATAAAAAATCTGTAATTTTGTGCTCTAATAAATTAAAGCAACTATGGCAGAATATACTTTCCGCGAAGTGATTGCGCAGGCAATGAGCGAGGAAATGCGTAAAGACGAATCCATTTTTTTGATGGGTGAAGAGGTGGCAGAATACAACGGAGCTTATAAGGCTTCCAAAGGTATGCTTGATGAATTTGGTGCTAAAAGGGTAATTGATACTCCAATTGCAGAACTCGGTTTTACAGGTATCGCTGTTGGTGCCGCAATGAACGGTAACCGCCCCATCGTGGAATACATGACCTTCAACTTTGCCATGGTAGGTATTGATCAGATTATTAATAATGCAGCCAAGATACGCCAGATGAGTGGTGGCCAGTGGAACTGTCCTATCGTCTTCCGCGGACCTACGGCTTCGGCAGGACAGCTTGGGGCCACCCACAGCCAGGCTTTCGAATCCTGGTATGCCAACTGTCCGGGACTTAAGGTAGTGGTTCCGTCCAACCCTTACGACGCAAAAGGCCTTCTGAAATCTGCTATTCAGGACAATGATCCTGTAATCTTCATGGAGTCCGAGCAGATGTATGGCGACAAGATGGAAATTCCTGAGGAGGAATATTATCTGCCTATAGGAAAAGCTGATATCAAGAGAGAAGGGACGGATGTTACACTGGTTTCCTTCGGAAAGATTATGAAACTGGCCATGCAGGCGGCCGAGGACATGGAAAAAGAAGGTATTTCAGTTGAAGTAATTGATCTTAGAACGGTTCGTCCGCTGGATTATGACACAGTCCTGAACTCTGTGAAAAAAACCAACCGTCTTGTAATTTTGGAAGAAGCGTGGCCATTTGGTTCCGTAGCTACTGAGATTACTTATATGGTACAACAGAAAGCATTTGATTATCTGGATGCACCCATCAAGAGAATAACAACTCCGGATGCACCGGCCCCTTATTCTTCCGCACTTTTTGCAGAATGGTTCCCCAAACTGGAAACCGTGAAAGCCGAAATTAAGAAAGCCATGTACATCAAGGCATAAAATAGATAAAAACTCTCGAAAGAGAGTTTTTTCATTTATAAATAGTCATGAAAACAGGCGGTTAAATAGAATACCTTTGCCGATATTTTTTTTGAAATGGATGCATTAAACGGTGGTCATCATTTTGATCTTAAGAAACTCTCATTTATGGGAGTTTTGGTTTCTCTGGGTATCGTTTTTGGCGATATCGGAACATCTCCGCTGTATGTGATGAAAGCCATCGTGGGTGCGCGCGAGGATTCGGCCACTCTTCCTCTGGATGAATATATCGAAGGTGCGCTCTCCTGCATCATATGGACGCTCACACTGCAGACAACGCTGAAATATGTGATTATTGCACTAAGAGCAGATAATAAGGGTGAAGGAGGAATCCTGGCGCTCTATTCTCTTGTTAAAAAATTCCGGAAGCGCTGGTTGTACCTCATTGCCATTATAGGCGGTGCCACCCTGGTAGCCGACAGTGTAATAACACCTTCGCTCACCGTAATGTCGGCCATAGAAGGGCTCAAGATCTATAATCCCGAAACACCTGTAGTCTTCATCACGTGCGGAATCCTGCTCGTCATTTTCGTGGTGCAGCAATTCGGCACGAGTTTCATAGGTAAATTCTTTGGCCCGGTGATGGTGATCTGGTTCCTGGCACTGGGCATTTTTGGTTCGCTCCACATCTCGGATCACATTGAAATATTCAAATCATTTAATCCGTATTATGCCTATCAGCTTATCACACACTCACCCAGTGCGATTATTATTTTGGGTGCCGTCTTTCTTTGTACTACAGGAGCTGAAGCACTTTATTCAGACCTTGGTCACTGTGGAATAAAGAACATCCGAGTAAGCTGGATCTTCGTAAAGCTGATGCTTATTCTGAATTATTTGGGACAGGGTGCCTGGCTGCTGGACAATATTGATACCGTTCAGGCAAAAGGCCTCAATCCTTTTTTCGCAATCATGCCGGAATACCTTATCCTTCCGGGTGTGGTTCTGGCGTCGGCCGCTGCAATTATTGCAAGTCAGGCAGTAATTACAGGTTCCTTTACCATGTTTACCGAGGCCATGTCGATTAATTTCTGGCCTAACCAAAAGATTGATTATCCATCTGGTGTGAAAGGTCAAATGTACATTCCGCGCATTAACTGGGGTCTGCTACTTATGTGCATCATTGTGGTACTCTATTTTCAGGAGTCCGGGAAAATGGAAGCTGCCTACGGCCTTACCATCACCATAACCATGCTGATGACCACCGTACTGCTGCTGTTCTGGTTGAGGCGGAGACGGGTACATCCTTTACTTATGTTGCTTTTCGGCGGAACTTACCTGTTCATTGAACTTGGTTTTTTCAGTGCGAATGTCATTAAGTTTTTTGAAGGCGGCTGGCTCACCATAGTGCTGGGGGGATTCATCGGCGTGTGTATGTATGCCTGGTACAATGGCCGGCGCATCAAAAACAACTTCATAAAATTTGTAAGTTTTGACAAATATGTCCCGATTATCAAGGAAATGAAGCTGGATGAGACCATCCCGAAATATGCGACCAACCTGGCCTATCTGAGCCGTGCGAAACGTGAAAATGAGATAGAGGCCAAAATCATTTACTCCATCCTTCGCCGCCAGCCAAAACGTGCAGACCATTACTTTATCCTCAATATAGTAAATCAGGAAGATCCTTTCACTTTTAAATACTCGGTGGAGGAAATTGTAGCGGGCACCATTTACCGCGTGAACTTCATGCTGGGTTTCAAGGTAGACCGCAGGATCAATGACTATTTCGATGATGTTTTGAAAGACCTTATGGCAGAAGGGGTGATCCCGTCCCGGAGCAGTCATCCTTCACTGAGGGCACATAATATTCCGCCTGACCTTAAGTATGTGATCATCGATAATACTTACATCAATGATACCTTGCTTACGATCAAAGAAAAAATCACACTCAATATCTACAACTTCGTAAAATATATTGGCAGCGACGATTTCAAGACCTGGGGAGTTTCCCCGCATAATGTGGTCGTAGAGTCGGCGCCTCTCCTGGACCAGGATATTATCGTGAAGAAAATTCAGCAGGTAGAATTTAAAAGGTCCGAAGGCTGATAGCCTACGCTTCCACACTGTATTTCAGAGTCAAAGAAAAAAGTGATAAATTTGCAGCAAACAGCAGCAATGGATTCCGTACAGAAAGAAAAGAATGTAGAACAGATTAAAGATGTACTTAGGCAGTACCTTCAGGAAAAGGGTTTCCGGAATACGCCGGAACGCTACACCATTCTGGAGGAAATCTATACCTTGGACCATCATTTCAATGTCGATGATCTGTATCTGCTGATGATGCAGAAGAAGTATCACGTATCCAAAGCCACGATTTACAATACTATAGAGATTTTTCTGGATGCCGGTCTCATACGCAAGCACCAGTTTGGCGAAAAAACCCTGAGCACTTCCTCCTACGAGAAATCCTATTTTGATAAGCAGCACGATCATCTCGTTATCTACAAGCGCGACTCTGATAAGGAGATTGCCGAAATCATTGAGTTCTGCGATCCCAGGATCCAGGGAATCAAGCAGTCCATTGAGGAAGCATTTGGTGTAAATATTGATTCTCACTCGCTTTACTTCTACGGCACCAAAAAAGATTGATGAAGAAATATTTTGCTGTTTTTCTCTTTGCCTCTGTGCAGCTTCTGGCGCAAATTACCACCAGACCTACGGATCCTCTCGTAAAGGATCCCTTTTTCAGTCAGCAGCAGGCGCAGCAGAAGCAGGGGGAGAAGGTAAAGCTTGTTCACGCCGATTTTGTTAAAAAAGATCCTGCCAAATTTAACGGTAATACTTTCTTTGAAGGTAATGTACAGTTCGATCATCAGGGATCTGTTGTGACCTCCGATTTCGTGATCTGGTATGAAAAGGAGAATTTTGTAAAAGCAGTGGGCAATGTAAAGCTCCGCAATGCCGACGGTTCTGTAATTACCGCCCAGGAAATGGAATATGACGGCAATACGCAGCGCGGTATCGCCAAAAAAGATGTGGTCCTTACTGATCCCAAACAGACCATCCGTACAGAAACCCTGTATTATGACAGGATTTCCAATAAAGCCTATTTCAATACCGGTGGTACCATCACGGACGGTCAGGGAATTATGTATGCAAAATCAGCTACCTATAATATCGCTACAAAACTCATTGACTTTACAGGTAATGTAAAGATTGAAAATAACCAGTATATTGTGGACGGCACCAATATCGTACAGAACCAGAACACCAATGTAGCCACTTTCAACGGTCCTACAACCATTATCAACAGGGATAACCCGTCCAACAGGGTGTACACCGAGAGCGGCACCTATAACCAGAACACAAAGGAAGTTTGGCTCAACAAAAACTCCACGATTTACTATAACAACAAAACCCTGGTCGGAGACAAGATGTACTACAACCAGATTACCGGCTTTGGTACAGCTACGGGAAATGTTACCCTTAACGACCCACAGGAACGCCGCTATATAAAAGGTGGTTATGGCGAAATTTATGAGAAAATCGATTCGGCCATGGTCACGGAAAAAGCTTACGCTGTGAAAATCCTGGAGAATGACTCCATCTACTTTTCGGCAAACCGTATCCTGGCGTATCAGAAAATGGACTCAACGAATATAAAGAAGAGTTTCCTGCGGGCGTACCGTCAGGCCAGGTTCTTTAAATCCAATATACAGTCGCGGTCCGATTCTTTAAGTTTCAACGAAACCGATGGCGTGCTGCACCTCGCGGGCAGCCCAATTGCCTGGAGCGGTGCCAAACAGGTGTCGGGCGATAAGATTGAAGCCTATTTCGATACTGAAAATGAGTACATCGACTCCCTGAAGGTCATCGGGAATGCATTTGCCATCAGTAAAGCCGATTCACTGAACCTAAAAGATGAATTCAACCAAGTGAAGGGTAAGCTGATGACCGTTTACTATAAGGAAAATGAGGTGAATCTGGCCAATGTCATCGGTAATGCGCAGGCCGTCACTTATGCCGACGATGAAAATGAGAAAACGCGTGAAACCGAAAGGATCGGTGTAGCACTTTCGACCTGTGGGATCATCGAAGCCCTTTTTGAAGAGCGCAGAGTACAGATCATTTCCTGCAATATTGGTGCTTTAACAGACATTTATCCCATGAGTAAGATCTCCAAAGAGATGAGGTTTCTGCAGGGTTTCAACTGGAATACCAAAGACCGCCTGCTAAAGTGGCAGGACATTTTTGTGGACACGCCCAATTATGAAGAAGTCCAATATACCGAAGACAACCCACTTTTTGATGCGGCACAGGCCGAAATTGACCGTGCCCGTGCGGCTGAGGAAGCCAAAAAGCCGAAGCGCGTCCGGAGGTAAGGAGTATTATCTTTCTTCTTTGTTCTTTTTTCTTTGCCCTTTGCCTTTTGTCTTTTGTCTCTATTCAGGGCGCCTTTATCCGCCCTCCGTTCCCGCTTTTTTATTCCGCTTTGCTACATAAAAAGAGCTCCACTCAGGTCGGGGCGCGGGTGACTCCTCAGGAACATGTAAGGGTTCCGATCAGATAAAGCTAAATTAGATTTTTCTAACTGAGAACCTTGACAAAGTTGAAACCCCACTCACCCAATCGTTTTTCTTATTTTTGCACCATGCAAAACGATTTCTTTAAATATCAGGCTCAAACCACCCAATTCGCTGCCGGTTTCGAAGTGGAAAAGGCGGAAGGAAGCTATATTTACGGCAAAGACGGCCGGAAATACCTGGATTTTGTGGCCGGAGTTTCTGCCAATACTTTGGGTCATTCGCATCCCAAAATCATTTCAGCCATAAAGGAGCAAACCGATAAATACCTGCACGTCATGGTCTACGGCGAATATGCCCAGGAAATGCCCGTGAAACTCTGCAGGTTGCTGGCTGAATCTACGCCCGAACCCCTCGAAGTTACTTACCTCGTAAACTCAGGTGCAGAAGCGATAGACGGTGCATTAAAACTGGCCAAAAGATATACCGGAAGGGAAGAAATCGTTTCCTTTCACAACTCCTACCACGGGAATACCCACGGTGCCCTCTCTGTTTCCGGTAACGAATACCACAAACGGGAATTCCGGCCGCTGCTTCCTTTAGTAGACTTCATCGGGTTCAACAGGGAAGAAGACCTGCAACTCATCACGGACAAAACCGCCTGTGTTATTCTGGAAACGATACAGGGGGCCGCCGGATTTCTGCTTCCACAGCCAGATTACCTCAGGAAACTGAAATCCCGCTGCGAAGAGGTGGGCGCACTTTTGATCCTGGATGAAATCCAGCCGGGTTTCGGAAGGACAGGTAAACTGTTTGCTTTCGAACACTACGGCATTGTGCCGGACATCCTGGTCATGGGCAAAGGCATGGGCGGCGGTGTACCGGTAGGCGCCTTCATGAGTTCACGCAAAATCATGGAAAGTCTGTCGCACTCGCCGAAATTGGGACATATTACAACCTTTGGCGGAAATCCGCTAATTGCGGCGGCCAGTCATGCTACCTTAAAGGAGGTTCTTGAGAGTGGACTGATGGCTGAGGTCGCCGAAAAGGAAAAACTCTTCCGCGAACTTCTGATTCATCCAAAAATTAAAAACATTAACGGAAAAGGGTTGATGCTGGCGGTAAATCTGGGCGATCCAAAATACACCCTGCAGGTATCAAAACGCTGTATGGAAGAAGGTCTGGTAGTGTTCTGGCAGCTTTACCGCAATGAATACCTCAGGATTTCCCCACCCTTAACTTTAAGTTTTGATGAAATTCGCCTCGGTTGCCAAATAATTATCGACGTTTTGAATGAAGCGTAGAAAAATCATATCCATTCTGTTGCATGGTTGCGTTTTTAATTTATATATTGCGCAACAATAAAAAAAGAGAACAGTATGGCAAAGCAGAAAGTGCAGTACGAATATCCAATGCACTGTCTTTCAGAGATTTTATACGAATATCTTGCGAGTGCCGAAGGGCTTTCCGAGTGGTTTGCCGATGATGTAACTGAGAAGGGAGATGACTTCTATTTCAGCTGGGGCGACGGTCCGGAAGAGAAGGCCACACTGATCCGCTATAAGCCTGAAAGTTTTGTTCGCTTCCGTTGGGAAGAAGACGAGGGCACGAAGAATTTCTTTGAAATGACCATTGTCATTGATGAGATTACAGAAGATCTGTCACTCAATATTACTGATTTCTGTGATCCCGGCGACGAGGAGGAGAACAGGCTGTATTGGGACAACCTGATCGAAAACCTGCAGATTAAGCTGGGCGCAGCATAAAAATATTTAAAATAACTGAAACACTATGGACGAGCGATCGTTCATTTGTTTTTTATAAAATATCCTGTAATGATCCAAAATACTTCAACAGATGGTTTGGGAGAAATGAATGCTAACCGTGCATTCCTGCATGGTGATGCGGTGAAGGTTACTTTTTTTGTACGTAACGGAAAGCTGATTATGGCCGAAGAATGCTATTTTTTTCTGATGGCCTCCATGCGCAAGATGAGGATGAATATACCGCTGAGTTATACCCTGGATTATTTTCAGCATATCCTTTCCGAAATGGCAATGAAACCGGGAACTCAGGATGCCTTCATCCACATGATGGTATACCGCGAAAGTGGACCGGAAAAGCTTGACAAAAGACCCGTATCTTTTCATATCCATGTTGAAGCCAGGGGCGATGTCCTGCAGCTGCGCAACTCAATAGAACTGGACCTCATTAAAGAAATAAGCGTAAACACCCATTTGCTTAGCAATATAAGAGTTCACTGCCCCGAGAATATTTATGCGGAGATTTATGCCCGCGACAATGACCTGGACGATGTTATCCTGCTGAATCCGAACAAACGTATTGCCAGGACCGTGGCGGGAAACCTGCTCTTTCTGGAAGGAAATGTAATTAAAATTCCGAAGCAGTCTGAAGGCGCTTACATCTCTCCCCTTATGGAAAATCTGGTTACCTTCATTCATAAGAACGGACTCGCAGAAATCCGCGAAGAGGAACTGATCGCATTTGAAAGTCAGAAATCGGAAGAAATCCTTATGGTTTCCGATGGGCAGGGACTTCATCCTGTACAGAAGATCAGAAATAAAACCTTTGCTCACGCCCGTTTTGCCCAGATTATTGCTCAATGGCAGAAATCGTTCCTGTAAAAGCTCTGAAATTGACAAACCCGATAACCAACCTTTGTCAGTTACCGGGTTTTATTAATGTGTTACCGATATAACGGCGGGCTTGCCTATAAATTGTATGCGGAATGTAAAATTTTACCTTATTTGCAGCCGTATTAATTCAGTGAGATATTTTGTGGGGCATTAGCCCAGATCAGGAATTCGCCGCCCAGGTTCTGCATGATTTTTTTCCATAGATTATGGTCGTTGGACAGTGTGTAATCCAGGTCATAGATATCAACTACCGTCCAGTATTTTCTCTGTATCTCGCCTTCCAGTTGCAAGGCTGCCCAGCCTGAGTAACCCGAAAATACTTTTACATCGTTTACATTAAGCGTATTGTTCAGCAGCTGCTCAATAACTGTTTCGGTATCTTCGGTCAGATAGTAGTTCTCATTAATCTTAAGGTGAAAATCGTTCGCCGCCTCACCCTTTACAATAAAGAATGTCTTGTCATTTTCAACAGGTCCGCCTTCATATACATCCACATCAAATCCCAGCAGTTGCGCTACTCCGCGGCTTACATCTTCATTTTTTTTATTCAGAATAAGTCCGAAGGCTCCATTTTCACTATGGTCCACCATAAGCACCACTGACCTGGAAAAAATGTCGCCCGACACATCAGGTGTGGATATTAAAATTTTACCTTTGTAGGAATTCATCACATTTTCTTTTTGGAGCTATGCTTCAATCAAAAATAGAAAAAAAATGGAAAACTTACACGATAAAAGAAAAATTTACGACCAGTCTGAATTGCTTGAAAGCCAGATCAGGGAAAACCCAATTGAGCAGTTCCGTGACTGGTTTGTGGATGCAGGCGCACATTCCGCCATCTCTGAAGCCAATGCCATGTCCGTTTCAACGCTGGAGGAAGACGGTTGTCCGCGCACCCGTATGGTCCTGCTGAAGTCCTATACCTGGGAAGGTTTTATTTTCTATACCAACTATAACAGCCGCAAGGGTAAGGCAATTGAGTCCGACAAGCGTGCCTGCCTTCATTTTTTCTGGCCACCGCTGGAGCGGCAGGTAATCATTAAAGCCGAACTGGAAAGACTGCCCGAAAATTTAAGCGACGGTTATTTCGCTTCGCGCCCACGCGGCAGTCAGCTGGGTGCTGTGGTATCCCCACAGAGTGAATTTATACCGGACCGGGAATTTCTGGAGCAGAGACTCAAGGATCTGGAGAAGCAGTATGATGGCAGGGAAATCCCGCGGCCTGAAAACTGGGGTGGCTATATGGCCCGTCCCTATGAAATTGAGTTCTGGCAGGGCAGACCCAACCGTTTGCACGACCGAATTCTCTACAGTTTGGAATCAGATTTCAACTGGAGCATCAAAAGACTTGCTCCCTGAGCAGCAAACCATATATAAAAACGAAAACCTCACCCGAAAGTGAGGTTTATTTATAGTAAATAATCTGAAATTATTTATTTCCGGAAACCGCAGTGGCAAGATCTGCACCAGCTTTGAATTTAGCTACTTTCTTCGCAGCAATATTGATAGGCTTTTTAGTGGCTGGGTTGATACCCTGTCTTGCAGCTCTTTCGGCTACGGAAAAAGTTCCGAATCCTACAAGGGAAACCTTTCCGTCCTTTTGCTGTAAAGTGTTCATTACGTTAGACATAAAAGATTCTAATGCTGCTTTTGCTGCTACTTTGGTGATACCGGCATCGTTTGCCATTGCCTCAATTAATTCAGACTTGTTCATAATTTTAATATTAAAAAGTTAGTAATTTACTTGGTTATATAAGCAAATATAATACAAAATTCAATATGCGCAAATTTTTAAGGATTAATTGAACAGAATTTTATAAAAATATGGCTATATATTAAAAAATGATAATTGGGGTTGGAACGGTTTATCAGCACTTGCAGAAACTGCAATTCATACTATCCCCTTTATTTATCATGTTTTTTTCAATTCAGAGGTTTTGTGATGCAATTTATGAATTCGTAAAACATATTAATTTTTAACCTTTTGAGGTTAAACATCATTCAAATGAAGGTCAAATTATTGAGTTTCATCCACCGGCAGCGTGTTTCAGGCGTAATTGTACTCAGGTCTTGTACATTCAGTTATGTTGATAATTATTAATAAATTTGCAGAATGCTTATTGAAGTTTTTAAATCCAAGATCCACCGGGTTAGGGTTACCGAATCTGATCTAAATTATATAGGAAGCATCACGATTGACGAAGATTTACTGGAAGCCTCCGGCATTATGGTGGGCGAAAGGGTATATATCGTGAATGTAAACAACGGTGAAAGGTTCGATACCTATGCCATAAAGGGAAAAAGAAAATCCGGCGAGGTGTGCCTGAACGGGCCCGCTGCAAGACGTGTACAGCGTGGTGATATTATCATCATCATTGCTTATGCCCAAATGACGCCCGAGGAAGCGCGTGACTTCCAGCCCAAAATTGTGTTTCCGGACGAGAATACCAACCTCCTAACCTAATCCTGTCCATTGGAAACAACCAACAAGAAAAATCCTCTGAAAATGATTCTGACCATTGCCCTCTCGCTGGCAGTGGCTGTTTTTTTTATGTGGCTGGCATTTCGGGGCCTTAACTTCGCTGAGATTAAAGGTTATTTTGCCAAAGCGAATTACTTTTGGGTAGCCGTTGCTGCTGTTTTTGGAATTTTAGCCTATTGGTTCCGTGCCATCCGCTGGAATTTGCTGCTTGAACCCATGGGTTACCGGATTTCTAATTCCAACTCACTTTGGACCATTTCTTTCGGGTATCTTATGAATCTCACCATCCCGCGCAGCGGCGAGCTGGCCAGATCTACCGCTTTGTACGGCGTTGAGCAGGTTCCCGTAGATAAATCATTCGGTACCATCATCCTGGAACGTATTGTAGACCTTATCTGTATGATGGGTTTCCTGCTGCTTACTCTTGTTTTTAAATACGAGGCCATACTTGCGTTTTTCAACCACGTTACCCAGAGCAATGACAGTTCGGCCCAATCCTCCAACTTCTGGCTTTGGCTAATATTGACGGTGGGGATTACAGGTGCGGTTTTATTCTTCGTCCTGAGGTCCAGACTGGAGAAAATCTCACTTCTCGGAAAGATTTATAAAATTGTGGATGGTCTGTTGCAGGGCATAACATCAATTTTCCACCTGAAGCAGCCGATTCGTTTCTTCTTATATTCATTTGGCATCTGGATCTGCTATTTTCTGGCTGCTTACCTGGTGTGTTTCTCTCTGCCTGAAACCTCGGCATTTTCTGTGGCTGACGGGTTTTTCATCATAGTAGTTGGTACTTTGGGCATGATGATTCCGGCCTCGGGGGGTATCGGTGCATTCCATTTCGCGCTTAAGATTGGAATTGGCGCACTGTTTCTTTCGGAAGGCAAATCCTTTGAGGAAGGTGCTGCAGTAGGTTTAGCGTATGCCTTTATTTCACACACCATGCAGCTGGTCATTATGGCTGTCATGGGTTTTGTCTCACTTCCTGTGCTGGCAAAAAGCAGGAGTGAGGCCCTTCGTAAAAGAACTTTAAATACAGCCGAAAAGTCTAGTTGATATTCGGCCATATATAAAAGATGGAAGAGACGGCGGCTGCCGTCTCTTCTTATTTATCCGAAAGCGCGCTTAAGTAAACTTTCAACCTTGGGTTCACTTCCGCGGAATTCCTTGTAGAGTTCCATGGGATCCTTGGTCCCGCCGGCTGCCAGTAAACGTCGGTACCTGGCTGCAGTTTCAGGGTTGAAGATTCCGTTTTCCTTAAAATACTGAAATGCATCCGCATCCAGCACTTCGGCCCATTTGTAAGAATAGTATCCTGCCGAATATCCGCCTTGGAAAATATGGGAGAAACTTGGACTTGTTGCGGTATCAGGATTTGCAGGGTATAGACTGGTGCCTTCGGTTTCCTTCACCTCAAACGTCTTTACGTCACCAATCTTATCAGCTGTACTGTGATAGGCCATATCCAGTTTACCCAGGCCAATCTGTCTTAGGGTCTGGTATCCTTCCATAAAATTCTTGGAGTCAGAAATTTTCTGGATTTTATCATCCGGCAGTGTCTCGCGCGTTTTATAATGTATGGCGAAGGTTTTCAGAAAGTCAGGTTCATAGCAGAAGTTCTCCAGGAACTGGGAAGGCAGTTCCACAAAATCCCATTTTACATTGGTGCCGGATAAGTTGGGGTAGGTGGTATCGGCCAAAATGCCGTGCAGCGCATGACCAAATTCATGAAAAAGGGTCGTAACTTCCTGGAAGGTGAGCAGGCTTGGTGTATCTGCACTTGGTTTCGAAAAGTTGCACACAACAGAAATATGCGGTCTGATATTTTCACCGTTTTGTCGGTACTGATTTCTGAAACTGGTCATCCAGGCGCCGGCCCTTTTTCCTTTTCTGGGAAAATAGTCGGTATAAAGCAGCGCCTTAAATTGGCTGTTTTCAAATATCTCATAGGTTTTTACCTCCTCATGATATTTTTGGATCTCGAGGGATTCCTTAAATTCCAGTCCGAAGAGTTTTTTAGCCAATGTAAATACTGCCTCCTCCACTTTTTCCAACTGGAAGTAAGGTTTCAGCTCCTCATCATCAATATCGAATTTCTTTTTCCTGAGTTTTTCTGCATAATAACTGTGGTCATAACTATGCATTTGGTCTATGCCGTCAGCTTTTGCCATCTCCTGCAGTTCCGCAATTTCTTTCTCAGCATAAGGTCTTGCTTTTTCCATAAGCTCATTCAGGAAATTGAGTACCTGGTCCGGCGATTTAGCCATCCTTTCCTCCAGTACAAATTCTGAGTAGTTGCTATATCCCAGCAACTTTGCCTTCTCCTGCTTCAGAGATACCATTTCGCGGATGAGTTCTTGATTGTCGAATTCATTATTGTTAAAGGATTTCTTTCCGTAGGCGTCAGCGAGTTCTTTTCTCAGTTCACGGTTTTCCGCATACGTCATGGCGGGCAGATAGCTTGGGATGTGCAGCGTGATCACATAGCCTTCCAGTCCCCTGGATTTTGCCTCTTCACGGTACTGTTCCAGAATGGCTTCCGGAAGGCCTTTCAACTCCTTTTTATCTGTGATGTGCCTGAAATAGTTATTTGTTTCAGCCAATACATTCTGTCCGAACTGCAGTGATTTTTTGGAAAGTTCAATGCTTATTTCTTTAAATCTTTCCTTATCCTCACCATTCAGCAAGGCACCGCTGCGCACGAATCCTTTATACGTCTCGCTGAGAAGCATTTGTTGTTCTCCGCTCAGTTGATATTTGTCCTGCTCGTCATACACCTTTTTAATTTTTTCAAAAAGGACCTCATTCTGCGATATTCTTGCGGAATATTCCGTAAGCAGAGGTGAAACTTCCTGAGCGATTTTTTGGATTTCGTCATTGGTCTCGGCGGAATTCAGATTGAAAAAAATGCCTGAAACTACATCCAGTTGTTGTCCGGAGTACGACAGTGCTTCAATTACGTTTTCAAAAGTGGGCTCAGCTTCGTTATTGACGATAGCATCAATTTCCTTTTCCGAAACCTTAATAAGCTCACGGAAAGCAGGTAAAAAATGTTCTTCTTTTATTTCGGAAAAAGGTGCGGAGGAATGTATAGTTTGAAAGGGTTGTAACAAAGGATTACTCATTGTAAAATAGTGGATTTATTCAGATTTGAGCAGGTATCCACCTGCTTGGTGAGGTAAAAATACTCAAAATATTAATTTTATATTTGTGTAAAACTAAACAATCATGAAAACTTTACTGAAAATCATCGTAGCCATCGTAATTGTATTGCTTATCGCCATGTTTGCTGTTGGCAAGGATTATCACTTTGAAAAATCGATTGTCATTAACGCGCCTGCCGACAAAGTGTACCAGAATATCAGTTCGATGAAAGCTTTTAACCAGTGGAACCCCTGGATGAAGCTGGATCCGAATATGAAAATTGATTATTCCGGGAACAGCGGTCAGGTAGGTGATCAGTATTGCTGGGACGGAAACGATGATGCAGGTGCCGGCTGTCATATCATTACGGCATTGGTGCCCAATAAGAAACAGAGCGCCAAGATGCTTTTTACCAGACCTTTTGAAAGTGATGCTACTTCTAATATTGTATTGACCCCTCAGGGTAATAGCACAAAAGTGACCTGGGATATGGACTGCGAATTCGATTATCCTATGAACCTAATGACGGTGTTTATGGACGGCCAGATGGACAAGTCCTATGGTGAAGGTCTTGCAGCTCTGAAGGCGCTTTCGGAAAAATAATCAACAGGACCGTAAGTATGACTGTGGTCATAGATTTTTCGGTATTGCGGCCTCTATTTTTGCAGTAATATGTCACATCACTTACTTTTGGTATTACATCTTTTGGGTGCCGCTATATGGGTGGGCGGTCATCTCGTACTCGCGCTGGGGATTTTGCCGGAAGTGCTGAGGAATCGTGATCCTGAAATCCTGCTCTCCTTTGAGAAGAAATACGAAAAAATTGGAATTCCCGCGCTGCTGGTAATGGTGATCACCGGCGTCTGGATGGCTTACGATTTCGGGGTGGATTTTACGCAATGGTTTCACTTCACCAATCCTGTTGAATCTGCTGTTTCCGTTAAGTTGATTCTGCTTTTCAGCACCTTACTATTCGCCTTGAGTGCCAATGTTTTTGTGCTGCCTAAACTGAGTGCCCGTACCTTGCCGTTAATGGCTTTTCATATCATCAGTGTTACGGTTATAGGCATCTTCATGCTCATTGTAGGAAGCTTCTTCCGCTACGGGGGCTTGAGCATTTAAAATAAAAATGCATATTTTTTGTTTAGAAAGCATTAGTTTTAACCTGCAACATTCAGCTGGAAGCAAGTTGCAGCATTGTTGTTTTATATGCAGAAGGCTCTCTATAATAAAAATGATTTGCGGACGTATGTGCAGGAAATGCTTTCAGGTAAGGTAAAGACGCTGGAGTTTTATCTTAATTTCACACTGGAAGCCAGCCGCGACATCAAAAAAACCAGTAAGTACGACTCGATTCGGGAAGAAATACAGAGTGAGATTTACCATTTGGACCGTCAGATGGCCGCGCTTAAAAATATGCAGCGTGAAATGCAGCGTGTTCCAGATAAAAAGACCGACTCAGCAGTTGTGGGCTCGCTGGTCATAACGAATAAGGCCAGGTTCTATATTTCGGTCTCACTAGGCGAGTTCTTTTTTGAAGGAGACCGGTTTTACGCCATCTCCGAAATAAGTCCAATGGCGCAAATTATGAAAGGGAAAAGGGCGGGTGATGAATTTACCCTCAATAAAATTCACCAAAGGATAGAAGAAATTTTTTAAAATTCGGTTTCACTTCATATCCTATATCAACAGCGGGACATTAAAAGTTCATTATTTTTGTCTGATGGATAAAAGTCAGATATTAAAAGAAATCATCGAATCACGGAAGAGCACTTTTCCAAGAGATTACACAGGGGAAGGTCTTGCACCGGAAGTGCTGAAGGCTATATTGGATTCGGCGCAGTTCGTTCCCAACCATAAAAGGACGAGGCCCTGGCGTTTCCGGGTTTTTACGGGTGCACAAAAAGATGAGCTTGGTGCCACCCTTGCCGGAATATACCGTGATACCACGCCACCTGCGGTCTTCCTTCAGAAAAAATACGAAGATATTCCTGCCAAAGCAGGTAAGGCCGGGGCCATTATCAGTATTTCGGTTGCATTCAGCGGTCTGGTGCCCGAGTGGGAAGAAATTGCCGCTGTAGCTATGGGGGTGCAGAATATGTATCTGACCTGTACTGCTGCAAATGTAGGCTGTTACTGGAGTTCGCCGGGTCTCATCAAATATCTGGACGGCTATTTGGGTCTCGCTGAGAACGAAAAATGTTATGGTCTTTTTTATTTGGGTGCCCTGAAATCTGAACTGGATGAAATTTGATTTTTTTTCAAGTGTAAGGGTTCAATTCCATAAAATTGGTTATCTTTGCGCACTTAATATTTAACGGGACGAGTTCCCACAAAATCAAACTTTTATGTCAGTAAAAATCAGATTACAAAGACACGGTAAAAAAGGAAAGCCTTTTTTCCACATCGTAGTTGCCGATGCAAGAGCAAAAAGAGACGGTAGATTCATCGAGAAAATCGGTACGTACAACCCAATTACCAACCCAGCAACCATTGAACTGAATGTTGATGCGGCTGTAAAGTGGTTGAACAATGGTGCTCAGCCTACGGATACTGCAAGAGCGATCCTTTCTTACAAAGGTGCACTTTACAAAAAACACCTTATGGGTGGTGTAGCAAAAGGTGCTTTTGACGAAGCTGAAGCAGAGAAGAGATTTGGTGCCTGGTTGGAGACTAAAGAAAAGCAGGTAAGCGGTAAAACTGATGATTTGGCAAAATCTAAAGCAGATGCCAAGAAAGCAGCTTTGGAAGCAGAAGTTAAAGTAAATCAGGCAAGAATTGATGCAGCAGCGAAAGTTGAGGCAGATGCAAAAGCTGAAGCTGAGGCAAAACTTGCCGAAGAAAAAGCAGCGGCTGATGCGAAAGCAGCTGAGGAAAAAGCAGCTGAAGATGCTAAAAACGCTGAAACAACAGAAGAAACTACTGAAAAATCAGTTGTTGAAAATGTAGCAGAAACAATTGGTGGTGCTGCGGCAGCAGTAGCTGGCGCTGTAGATTCCGTAAAGGAAACTGTAGCAAACGTTACTGAGAAAATTGCTGATGCAGTTGCTCCTAAGAAAGAAGACGGTGAAGCTGCAGATGAAGCTAAAGCTTAATCTACCTCACTGTATAAATTACGGAAGACGCCTGTTTGGCGTCTTTTTTATTTAAAGAGTATATTTGCAAATCTGCATGCAAACCGTGGGCCCCAAACCCGCGCCACAGCTGATCCTAATAAATCAACATGAAAAAAGAAGACTGTTATTACCTGGGAAAAATCACCAGGACACACGGACTGGCCGGAAATGTAATTCTGAAACTGGATACCGACCAGCCAAATCATTATAATAAGCTGGACGGCGTTTTTGTAGAAGTAAACGGACTGCTTGTTCCCTTTTTTGTAGAAAAACAGCAATGGAGCCGCGATAACACAAAGATTGTTTTCTTTAAAAACGCCAACCTTGCCATGGCAGAACAGCTGGTAAACAAGAACGTTTTTATGCCTTTATCCACACTTCCGGAACTTTCCGGAAACCAGTTTTATTATCACGAAGTCCTTGGTTTTGAAATCCGAGACGAAGAAGGAAACTCCTGCGGAACCATAAAGGAAATTAACGATCAGATTGCCCAGCATTATTTTATTCTTGATCTGGACGGTAAGGAAGTCATTATTCCCGTGATCAAAGACTGGATATTGAGTGTAAACCGTGCTGATAAAGTAATTACGATGCAGCTTCCGGAAGGTTTGCTGGAAGTATATACTACACCTGCAGTGAAAGATGAATGATAAACCGTGCCGAAGCTCACGATACTGATTTCGGAGGTACCGCATTAAACAATCAGGCTCCTTCGGCCTGCAAAAATGAGCCAAAAGTGCTATCTTTGCTATAATTGACTAAGACCGCAATGAAAAGAATGATTATAAAAGAACTCCTCGGAGATTACAAAAAAATACTTCATCACGATATTACTGTGCAGGGTTGGGTCCGTGCCTTCCGCTCCAACCGCTTTATCGCACTTAACGACGGATCCACTATGGCCAACCTTCAGGTAGTTGTGGATTTTGATAATTTTGATAAAGACACACTAAGTAAAATCAGTGTCGCCTCGTCACTTAAAATTACCGGTGAAGTGGTGGAAAGCCAGGGAAGCGGTCAGGCCATTGAAATCATCGCCAAAAAAATTGTTATCTTAGGTGATAATTTTACTGAAGAGCGCGACAAAACCATTCTTCAGCCCAAAAAACACTCACTGGAAGTGCTACGTGAGCAGGCGCACCTTCGTTTCAGGACCAACCTGTTTTCAGCCGTTTTCCGTGTTCGCAGTGCCGTAAGTTTTGCCATTCACGAATTCTACAATAAAAACCACTTCTTCTATATCAATACGCCGATCATTACCGGTGCAGATGCCGAAGGTGCCGGGGAGATGTTCGGTGTCACCAATTTCGACCTCAACAATATTCCAAGAAATGAGGAGGGAGAAATAGACTTTGCCCAGGATTTCTTCGGAAAGAAAACCAATCTTACAGTCTCAGGCCAGCTTGAAGCGGAAACTGCAGCTATGGGATTAGGCAGGGTTTATACCTTTGGACCCACTTTCCGTGCCGAAAATTCCAACACGACGCGTCACCTTGCCGAATTCTGGATGGTAGAGCCCGAAGTAGCCTTCAATAACCTTGAAAATAATATTGACCTTGCAGAGGATTTTCTGAAATACGTCATCAGCTATGTTCTGAAGAACTGTGCCGAAGATCTTGAATTCCTGAACAGCCGTTTTGCTGAGGAGCAAAAACAGAAGCCGGAAAAGGACCGTGCAAAAGAAGGGTTGATTGAAAAACTGGAAAACGTTGTTAAAAAACGCTTTATGCGGGTTTCCTATACGGAAGCCATAGAAATCCTGATGAGCTCCAAGGAAAACAAAAAAGGAAAATTCCAGTATCCTGTAGACCGCTGGGGAATTGACCTTCAGAGTGAGCATGAGCGCTTCCTGGTTGAGAAGCATTTTGAAAGCCCTGTAGTGCTATTTGATTATCCAAAGGAGATCAAAGCCTTCTATATGCGTCTTAATGATGACAATAAAACCGTGGCCGCGATGGACGTTCTGTTCCCGGGAATTGGTGAGATTATCGGTGGTTCGCAGAGAGAGGAAAGGCTGGATGTACTGAAACAGAAAATGCAGGATATGAATGTGGACGAGCATGAGCTTTGGTGGTATCTGGATACACGTAAGTTCGGTTCGGTGCCGCATGCCGGTTTTGGTCTTGGTCTGGAAAGGCTGGTGCTATTTGTAACGGGTATGACAAATATCCGCGACGTAATTCCATTCCCGCGAACCCCCAAGAATGCGGAGTTTTAACAGAATCTTGTAAGAATATGGAATTAATCTGTAATCGGTAAAATAATTCAATCCCTACTTTTGCTACGCACAAAATAATTTGCAGAAAAAAATATGCTGAAACAAAACCTTCAACTCAGACTCGGACAAAAACTTGCCCCCCAACAGATTCAGCTTATGAAGCTCATACAGCTGCATACGCTGGAGTTTGAGGAAGAGCTGGAACGTGAACTCGAAGAGAATCCTGCCCTCGAAAGAAATGACGAGGACAAGGACGCGAAAGATGAGCCCGTAACCGAATATGAAGATGAAGGCAGCAGCAGTATTGATACTGATTTTGATGTGAATGAGTATCTTTTTGATGATGAACCCAGTTATAAGACATCATCCAGCAACTATTCAGCAGACGATGAGGAGTTCGACAATGAAAGCCTGCTTACAGAAGGACAGTCGCTTTATGATTATCTGCTGGAGCAGATTCGGCTCATTAACATTGAAAATGACGAACTTAAAATTGCTGAGTATATCATTGGGAATTTGGATACCGACGGTTATCTTCGCCGGGAACTGAAAGCCATTGTAGATGATTTGGCTTTCTCGCAGGGAATATATACCACAAAGGAGAATGTGGAAGATATCCTGGAAAATTATGTTCAGAAACTGGATCCTCCCGGAGTTGGTGCCCGCAATCTTCAGGAATGCCTGCTCCTTCAGATTGAGAAAAAAGTGAGCGCGGACAAAGCAATTAGCCTTGCGGCCAATATCCTGCGTAACCAGTTTGATGCCCTCACCAATAAGCATTACAATAAGATCATGCAGAAGTATGATGTGGATGAGGATGACCTGAAGGATGCACTGGACGAAATTTCCAGACTCTCACCAAGGGTGGGTGGAAATTTTGATACACAGACCATCACTATCAACCAGGAAATCATTCCCGATTTCGTAATCCAGGTAAATGAGAATAAAAAAGGCGAACAGCCTGAAGTTGTGCCTTTGCTGAACAGCAAAAATGCACCTTCATTAAGAGTCTCCGATGAATATAAGGATATTCTTTCCACTTATTCACATGATAAAAACTCGCCGGAGCATAAGCAGGCCGCACTTTTTATTAAACAGAAACTGGACGCGGCCAAATGGTATATAGATGCCATCAACCAGCGTCAGAATACACTCCTGCAAACCATTACGGCCATCGTAAAACTTCAGAAAGAATACTTCATTACGGGCGACGACAAGTCACTTAGACCTATGATCCTGAAAGATGTAGCAGATATTACCGGTTTTGATATATCCACAATATCCCGTGTGGTAAAAAGTAAATATGCTGATACGCCAAACGGAATCATCTACCTTAAAGACCTCTTCTCCGACAGTCTGACCAATGATGACGGTGAGGAAGTATCGACAAAGGAAATCAAGATGCACCTTATGGAGGCTATTGAGAAGGAAAACAAACGCAAACCGTATACGGATGATGCTTTGGTAGGTATCCTGAAAGAAAAAGGATACAATATTGCACGGCGTACCATCGCAAAATACCGTGAACAACTGAATATTCCGGTGGCCAGGCTTAGAAAAGAGTTGTAGCCACACCCCAAAAAAAAAATATCCGTGCAGCTGCGACGGATATTTTTTTGCATTTATTGTTGATTAATCCCGCTAATTCTGTTCGCTGTTGTTTTCAATGTCCTTCAACTGGTTTAGATTTCGGCCCAGTTTCTTCATAATGATTCCGTAAACAATCCTGTAGTATAGCCAGATCAATCCGACACTGAGGAGTGTGGCAATGCCGATACCCGTTAAGAAGCCGACTAGAGTGGGCTGTTCAAGAGTGATTTCCTGTGTAGCCAGGGTACGGAAAATAAAAAGGGTAAGTATTCCCGTGAAGATAATCAGGAGCAGAATGTTGGCCAGGATAAAATGGTTTACAGTTCTGCGGAAAATCATAATCTGAAGTATGAACCTTTTTAAGTTGGCTTCCAGATTGATCCGGCGGTAGTTCTGATAAAACCTGACCACAAAAAAACCGGTAATCAGAAAACTTAAGGCTTTCAGAATATTATACAGGTGTCCAAATTCCTGCTGAAGTTCCGGTGTATTGTGCACACCCAGTTTTTCCATAGCCGAGATGAAACTGTTTGAATCTTCGGTACGGAAAATGTAAAATACCGACAGTCCGGTAAAGAACAGGAATTCCACTACACTGATCCAGAGTATATATTTCACATAGTTACGTGATTTATGGTTCAGCATCTCCAGGATCTCTGAGTTTCCGTATTTGGGACGGACTTCGTGTTCCTGCCAGGTTTTCTTAAAATCGTCTATATTAAAGTCAGGCATGTTTCTCCATTAGTTCTTTTAATCGCTTCTTAAGCCGGTTCATCTTTACGCGTGCATTCACTTCAGAAATCCCCAGGTTTTCGGAAATGTCGCGGTAGGGAAGATCATCCAGATACATCATCACGATGGCCCTTTCCACCTTAGGAAGCATTTTTATTACCTTGTACAGCAAGGCAATTTGCTGCTGTTTCTCTTCATCATCTTCCAGATAATCACTGTAATGAAAATCCATCAGTTCATCGGTCTTGGGCGAGCGGGTTTTCTTGCGGAAGAGGGTAATTGCAGTATTCAGCGCCACTCTGTACATCCATGTGGAAATTTTGCTCCCACCTTTGAATGTGTCGTAACTGCGCCACAGTTGTAACACAATTTCCTGAAACAGGTCTTCCTCGTCCTCCAGAGAGTTGGTGTATAAGCGCGAAATCTTGATAATCAAACCCTGATTATCCTTTATCAGTTTCGCAAATTCCTGCTCTTTTGTGGTCACTGTATACTGTCTTTTTCTGCACACGAAGATAAAAATTTGATTCCAATCCTGTAATGCCCGAATTTGTTTTTTTTGTGGAGCCCCAGCGAGAGCGGCTGCCTAGGTTAAACGGTTATTTGTATCTTTGCAGTCCACAAGAAGAGCAGCCTGTTGATTCCCGCTCTGGCGGGGGTAGGAAAGTCCGGACACCACGGGGCAGCAAAGCGGGTAACGCCCGCCGGTCGTGAGATCAGGACAAGTGCAACAGAAAGTATGTATATTAATTTATAGTGAAACCAGGTAAACTCTTTGCGGTGCAATGTTAAGTATATCATCAGTTAAGGGCGGCCCGTCCGTTGATGAGGGGTAAACAGCTAAAGTTTTGCAGCAATGTAAAACGCAGATAAATAACAGGCATTTTCGTTTCGGCGAATCTACAGAATCCGGCTTACCGCTTTTCTTGTGGTTTTAATAGTTTTTCGTATTTTTAATAAAAAAAATATGAAAACATTATCTATTTTTTTAGGAATGGGCTTTCTTGCCCTGGTTAGTGGCAATGCAACCGCGCAACAAAGTGTGCTGGTGCTGAACAGCAGTACCGACACTGTTTATAAGCTTAATGCTGTAACCGGCGCTGTAGTAAACGCCAATTTTATCTCACTTCCCAGCGGAACGCCTAAGGGTATTGCGCAGGTGAACGATAAAATTTGGATTGCTGACCAAATTGCCGATGATATTTATATCTATAATTTCGACGGTACACTACATTCTACATTACAGGGCGATGTTGTAGGCCTGGACAATATCCGGGGGCTCAATGTCGTGAACAATGAAGTTTGGGTTACTAATGCCGGAAGCGGGAACGGAGCTACTGCCAACTCCATACGCCGGCTGTCTTTCAGTGGTGCGCCTCTTGGATATTATGCCACCGTAAGCTCACCTTTTGATGTGTTGGATAACGGTACTGCAGCCTTTGTCTCATCATTTACAAGTCCCTCGGAAATACAGATCCTGGGGTATAACGGAACAGTCGTAGGCTCCCTGTTTTCCGCTCCGGTACTTGCAAATATCGAGCAGATGAATTTCAATTCCGATGGTAATCTTGTGGTGGCTACCTTCGCAAATCATGCAGCTTCGGGTAATAACCGCGGAATCTATGTGATTAATCCTGCTACCGGTGCCATACTTAACTCATATCCTACACCCGGCACCAGCGGTAATGCAGGTGTACTGCAGCTCGGTAACGGCAATTATCTCTACTCAAATGGGGCAGGACTCCATATTCTTGATTCTGCTACCGGAACGCACAGTTCTCTCTTCAGTACCGGAGCTTTCCAGTATATGGCAAAGATTAATGAGAGCCCACTGTCGGTACGTGAAACAGAAAAGGCAGACTTTAAGGTTTATCCAAACCCTGCCAGCGATATTCTGTATCTTTCGGCCGGGCAGAAAATAGACCTGGTTAAGATTTATAATGCGGAGGGTCGTTTAGTGAGCAGCCTGGAAGCGAAGGGTAGCTCACTGGAGATTCCGGTTAAAGCTATGGCTCCCGGACTTTATTATATTGAGATCAATGCAGGCAATGAGCTGAAGAGTATGAAGTTCATTAAGAAATAAATGAAGCTCAGGATGTTACGCATATTAACGGCACAGCCGTAATAATTCAGACGGTTAAACTTATTTATATAAAGCAGAAATTAATGTTTCTGCTTTTTATTGTATTACTCGCTTTCAAGCTGTTTTTTGGCCTTACTAAGTTCAGTGAGACCGTCATCTGAAAGTTTAGGGAACTGCAGGTTCATATCCTCCAATGCATCGATGATAATCTGTATCGCTGCCACACGTGCAAACCATTTGTCATCGCCCGGAATTACGAACCATGGGGCGTGCTTTTTTGAGGTTTCGTTAATGGCCTCTTCATATACCGTCATATAATCATCCCACAATGCGCGTTCCGGCAAGTCGCCCGGGGAAAATTTCCAGTTTTTTTCTTTTTCCTCAATACGGTCCAGTAACCTTTTTTTCTGTTCCTTTTTCGAAATGTGCAGAAAAATCTTTATGATTGTCGTGCCGTTATTTGCGAGATGTTTTTCAAAATTGCGTATGCTTTCATATCGGTTTTCCCAGAATTCGGCATTAAATTCCTTTGTTGATTTCCAGACATTTTCATTCAGATTGTATTCCGGATGAACTTTGCATACAAGTACACTTTCATAATGGCTCCTGTTAAAGATTCCTATTTTTCCCTTTGCCGGTAAAGCCAAATAATGGCGCCAAAGGAAGTCGTGCGAATATTCCTTTTCGCTGGGCGTTTTAAAGCTGGTAACTTCACAGCCCTGCGGATTTACTCCTCCGAACACATGCTCAATTAATGAATCTTTGCCGGCTGCATCCATTGCCTGCAGGACAATCAGCAGCGACTTACTGCCATCGGCATAAAGTCTTTCCTGAAGTTCGCGAAGTTTAACTTTCTCCTGTTCCAATAGTATTATTCCGTCGTCTTTGGTCAGATGGCCTTTATATTCCGTTTCCAGTTTGCTTAGGTCCACAGAATCTTTTATTAGGAAATGTTCGCTGAAGTCTGATTTCATAGCGCATTTAATTTTAAATTAAAAGTAACAAAAAAACCGCTTCACAAAATGAAACGGTTTTTATAAAAGAAATATTCTGGGGAATTAGGCCGTAGCTTTTTTGGTTTTTTTAACCATTTTCTTGGACTTTTTCAATGCTGCATTTTTCTCAGCTTCAGCTTTTTTCAGTTCAGCTTCCGTAAGGACCTTTGGTTCCGGAGCATTTGGATCAACATTTACTTTAATATGGATCACAGATCTTTGGTTTTCGGGATCATTGGAGAAAACTTCAATCAGCTTCTGAGTGGCACCCAGATTTTTAGTATCGTAGTGAACTTTTATCTGACCTGTTTTACCTGGAAGTATAGGGTCTTTGCTGAAATCAGGCGTAGTACAGCCGCAGGATGGCTTAACGCTTGAAATGATAAGAGGTTTGTCACCTGTATTCTTTACAATAAAAACTCTGTTACCGTCGGAACCGGGTTTCACAGTACCGTAATCAAGCACAGTGTTGTCAAAAGTAATTGTTTGGGCTGAAGCGAAAGCAACTGTTCCTAAAATTGCAAAACCTGCAAATAATTTTTTCATATTGATAATGTTTGATATGATTTTTGATTCAAATTAGGTAGCAAAGTTAAAAATAAATTTAAATAAACTTAGGAAATTTTTCTTTTGCCTATTTTTGCAGCATTAACGCCAAAACAAGCGAGCATAATGCAGATTTCAGAGAAATACAGTCCCCGGGAAACTGAGTCCAAATGGTACAGTTACTGGCTGGAAAATAATTATTTTCATTCCAAACCTAACGAAAAACCACCATACACCGTTGTGATCCCGCCGCCCAATGTTACAGGGATCCTTCACATGGGACATATGCTGAATAATACTATTCAGGATGTTTTGGTGCGCCGGGCGCGAATGCAGGGCTTCAATGCCTGCTGGGTACCGGGTACGGACCATGCTTCCATCGCCACGGAAGCCAAGGTGGTGGCTAAACTGAAATCTGAAGGCATCAGTAAATCAGACCTCAGCAGGGAAGAATTCCTGAAGCACGCCTGGGCCTGGACAGAAGAGTATGGCGGCACCATTCTGGAACAGCTTAAGAAATTGGGCTGCTCCTGCGACTGGGACAGGACGCGCTTTACCCTGGAGCCCAAAATGTCCGAACAGGTAATAAAATCCTTTGTAGACCTTTACAACAAAGGAATGATCTACCGCGGTTACCGTATGGTGAACTGGGATCCTGAGGCCAAGACCAATATCTCTGATGAAGAAGTAATCTTTAAAGAGCAGAACGGCAAACTGTATTACCTTAAATATAAGGTGGAAGGATCGGAAGAATACCTTTCTGTGGCTACCACGCGTCCCGAGACAATCTTTGGCGATATGGCCGTGTGTGTAAACCCTGAAGATGAGCGTTATGCACACCTGAAAGGCAAAAATGTTATTGTTCCCATTGTAAACAGGGTGGTTCCTGTAATTGAGGATGATTATGTGGATATTGAATTCGGAACAGGGGCACTGAAGATTACTCCGGCGCACGATATCAATGACTATGAGATCGGAAAGCGCCATAACCTGACCATCATAGATTCACTGGACGATGATGCCAACCTTAATTCGCACGGACAGCATTATGCCGGCAAAAACCGCTTTGAGGTACGTAAACTTATTGCAAAGGAACTGGAGGAGAAAGGATTGTTACTGAAGGCCGAAGATTATGTAAATAAAGTGGGTACTTCCGAACGTACCGGTGCAGTAATTGAGCCTAAAGTCTCAGTACAGTGGTTCCTCAGGATGTCCGACCTCGCCCAGCCAGCACTGGATGTGGTGATGGACGACCAGGTGAAGTTCCACCCGGAAAAATTTAAGAATACCTATAAATACTGGATGGAGAACATCCGCGACTGGAATATCTCCCGACAGCTGTGGTGGGGGCAGCAAATCCCGGCTTTTTTCTATGGAGATGGCGAGGATGATTTTGTAGTAGCCGAAAATTTTGATGATGCACTCCAACTGGCAAAGTCCAAATCCGGAAACAGTGATCTTAAGATTTCTGATCTTCGCCAGGATGATGATGTGCTTGATACCTGGTTCTCTGCCTGGCTTTGGCCAATGTCCGTATTCAACGGTTTGCTGGATACGGAAAATAAAGAGATTGACTACTACTATCCTACCTCCGACCTGGTAACCGGTCCGGACATCATATTCTTCTGGGTAGCCCGTATGATTATGGCCGGCCAGGAATACAGAGGTGAGGTGCCCTTTAAGAATGTTTATTTCACAGGGATCGTCCGGGACAAGCAACGCCGGAAAATGTCCAAATCTTTGGGTAACTCTCCGGATCCGATTGAACTGATTGAAAAATATAGTGCCGATGGGGTGCGTGTCGGTATCCTGTTAAGTTCGGCGGCAGGAAATGACCTTCTTTTTGATGAGGAGCTCATGCTGCAGGGACGTAATTTTGCCACCAAGATCTGGAATGCCTACCGACTGATCCAAGGTTGGACCAAGGATGATACTAAAAAGGCTTCAGCGGCCGATAAGCAAGCTATTGATTGGCTGGGTCATCAAATGGCAAAAACAGTCACCGAGATTGAAGATCAGTTTGCGAAGTTCCGGATTTCAGACAGTCTTCACCTTTTGTATAAACTGATTTGGGATGATTTCTGCTCGTGGTATCTGGAGGCCATAAAGCCTGGTTTTGGCGAATCGGTTTCGAACGAAGTCTATGAGCAGACGATTGTTTATTTCGAAAACCTGATGAAACTGCTTCATCCGTTCATGCCTTTCCTCACGGAAGAGTTGTGGCAGAATATTGCACCCCGTACTGCCGATGAGGCACTTGTAATTGCTCAACAGCCTAAAATAACTGAGTTCAGTACGGAGATCCTTAACCAATTTGAAATTACCAGGGAGTTGGTAGCGGGCGTACGCAACTACCGCCAGAGCAAAGGAATCTCGCCACGCGAGGCAGCCGAGGTGTTTACCAATGCGGAATCCTTCCCTAACACAGAGTTAATCGTTAAGCTGGCCAATATCTCAGCCGTAAATTTTGCGTCTAAAACAGACGAACCAAGCTTCACCTTCCTGGTAGGTGGTACTGAAGTTTCCATTCCGCTTAGCGAGAGCCTTGACCTGGAAGAAGAGAAGCGCAAAACGGAAGAGGAGATAAAATACCTGCAGGGTTTCCTGAAATCTGTAGAGAAAAAGCTTTCCAACGAGAAATTTATGGCAGGTGCACCGCAGCAGGTGGTAGACAATGAGCTGAAAAAACAGAAGGATGCTCAGGAGAAGATTGTACTGCTCACAGGTAAACTTCAGACTTTATAAGAAAATTACTCATGACGCATATTGATAATATCAGCCGGCTTTTCACAAGGGATTTTGTGGAAAATCCGCTCATTGAGTCCTTTGAGGTAGGTGATATTCACCTGCCCACGGGATATCTGGTGGCCTGCGATCCGGTAATCACCAGTGACATGCTGCCGTTTACAACCCTGTTTCCGCAGGGTTCTTTTCCTGTACTTCTGCATAAAGAAAGGGAGAGCAACTGTGTAGCCTATGCGGAAATACGTTTCGGCACAGGAGAAATTACCTCCTGGCAAATGGCTACTACGGCGGGTCAGAACATTAAGGACCTGAAGGGCGAGGAAGTCTTTGGATATCCTGTTGAAAGCGGCATGGCCAGTTTTATGGACCTCGAAACCCAGGACTGCCTCAATCATCTGGAGAAAACCCTTTATCACCGCAAAGGCGCAGATTTCATGGGAATTTACGAGGAGTTTTTTCATGACCATTTCTTCGACGAAAACGGAGCCATCGACCAGTATGCCTTCCTAAAGCCCAATGAGCAGCGTGGCGGAACCGTATTCGCTTTTGAAGCCGGCTACGGTGAAGGTTTTTATGCCAGCTATATAGGGTTCGGCAGCAATAACCAACCTTTGAAGATCGTAACTGAATTCATAGAGGTAACAGGCTAGCACCGCGGCATGCCATTGGTTTAGAATGAGTACATTTGTTATTAAATCTGAATCATGAAGTTAAGTACAGACAGACCCAAAATTGTTGTAGTAGGCAGCTCGTCCCTGGACCTTGTATTGGTCACGGAACGTCACCCGGAACCCAGTGAAACCGTAATGGCCTCCAGGGCTGAACGTTTTTTCGGCGGTAAGGGTGCCAATCAGGCTGTGGGAACGGCCAGGCTGGGTGCCAATGTAAGTTTTGTGAGTTGTATAGGGGCTGATGATGCCGGCAGAGAAGTATTCCGGAATCTTAAGGCTGAAGGAATAAATGTGGATCATGTAAACGTTACTTCTGAGGCGGATACCGGTACTGCTTTCGTAACTTCCGCAGAAGGCCGGAATGCCATTGTTGTAGTTCCCGGCGCTAACCTGCATCTTTCTGTGGATCATATTCAGAAAGCCGAATCCCTTATCGAAACCGCTGATCTTTTACTTCTTCAGCTTGAAATTCCTATGGAAGCGGTAGAATTTACAGTGGAACTGGCTAAAAAATACAATACCAAAGTGCTGTTATATGCAGCACCGGCGGCACGGCTTCCTCTTAACGTGCAGGAGTATGCATCTTTCATCGTCGCTAAAAGCACGGATTTACCTACCGTTTTTGGAGATGATAATGTGGAAGATATCCTAAAGCACAATCCCAACAAGCTTTTTATTCGGGACAATACAAATGTAACCACTTATTACAGTGGTTCCGAGATGAAATATTACCGGAATGACCATCAGGATATGCAGTACAGAATTGGTATGGGCGATGCTTTTACCTCGGGGTTTGCCGTGGCCTACTGCCATGGAAATTCAATAGGCAACTGTGTCCGTTTTGGTACTGATGTATCGCTGAAGGTCGCGATGAACGAAGGTTCCCAGGGAGGACTGCCCTTACTGGAAGAGATGAATTCCGATATTGCCGGGTAATTCCCGCATTGAAAATCAAAAATACATTATAGCGACCGATGGTTCCCATCTCAGTGAAAGCCAGGGACGGCTTCAGTATTTCGGCTACGATGTTTGCACCGGAATGCTGCAGTAAGAAAGTTCTGCTCATCAATTCGGCAACCGGTGTTAAACAGCAGGTTTATTACGCTTTTTCCCGCTACATGGCATCGCATGGCTTTACCGTGATCACCTATGATTACCGCGGTGTGGGTCAGAGCAAACCGGCATCAATGCGGCATTTTAAAGCCACTATGGGGGACTGGGGTTCGCTGGATTACGGTTGCTTGACCGAATTCATTGATAACCGTTTTCCGGGATTCAGAAAATTTTGTCTGGGACATTCGGTGGGCGCACTTATCCTCGGTATGAATGCAGATTCCAGGCAGTTTGAAAAGTTTGTCTTTGTGGGCACGCAGAAAGCATTTGTAGGAAATCTGGGCTGGAAAACCGCGGCTTTAGGCTATCTTGGCTTTGCCTTTTTGCTACCGGTTACAACGGCACTGTGGGGTTATTTTCCGGCACACCGTTTTGGCCTGGGTGAAAGTCTTCCCAAAGGGTCTGCGCATGACTGGCGCACGCTGGTCATCAGCAGGAAATCAACCAATAAACTGCTGGAAGAGCATGCTGAAAATACTGCACCCCATTTAAACCAGGAAGTGCTGGTGATTCGCGCTGAAGATGACACCTGGCTGACGGACAGGGCCGTCCGGAAGCTGATGACGGAGACTTATCCCGGAATGAAGCCCACTTACCGCCTCCTGCATACTTCCGAAAGTGACCGTGGTGAAATTGGGCATATTAATTTTTTCCGAAGTTATAACCGCAAGCTGTGGCAAGCGGTGCCGGATTTTCTGGAGCAGAATGAAGCTTTATAATTAATTGACAGAAGTTAATGATGAATTCAAGAATTGAAAAAACCGTACAGTTTGTAAAGGAACAACTCAAGAGTGCGGAAGCCGGGCATGATTGGTTTCATGTGGAAAGGGTATGGAAACTGGCCTTAACCATAGCCGGCTCGGAAGTTTGCGACCGCGAAGTTGTTGAACTGGCTGCACTTCTGCATGATATCGCAGATCCCAAATTTCAAGGTGGTGATGAGCAGATAGCGCTCACCATTGCCCGAAATCATCTGCAGAATATTGATGCAGATCCCGCAACCACAGAATCTGTTCTTTTCATCATAAAAAATATGTCTTTCAAAAACAGCCTGGAAACTTCCGGTGATGAACTTCATAATATCCGAGTAAAGAACCCCGTAATTGCTGAACTTCAAATTGTACAGGATGCCGACCGCCTGGACGCGATGGGTGCAATTGGTATCGCACGGACCTTTAATTTCGGAGGATTTAAAAATAATCTGCTGCACCATCCGGAGATGGCACCCCGGAAGAATATGACACGGGAAGAATACAAAAGAAATGAGGGAACAACCATCAACCATTTTTATGAAAAACTTCTGCTGCTGAAGGACAGGATGAATACGGCCAAAGGAAAAGAACTCGCGGCCGGCCGACATGCTTTTATGGAAGTCTACCTGGAGCAGTTTTTTGCAGAGTGGGAGGGTAAGCGCTAAAGCCGGCCTGCATGGGCAATTTGCTTATATTTGCATCCGATGGAGAATTTTACTTTTATCATTTTTTTACTGCTGTGTCTCGCACTGCCACTGTCACTGATCCGCAAGGGCAGTTTTGCAGTGTCGGCCAGGATTGCACGTATGCTCATTGTGCTTTCTGCGGCAGCCTACTTTACTGTATGGTTTGTGAAACGGAGCAAATATCCGTTTGTCATGGATGCCATGGCTGTACAGATCATTAATAAATTACCGCAGGCACTCGATTTTTATGTGGTGCGTGTAAATGATGCTGAATCACCCGGTGAGCCTTACGACCTGAAACATGCAGGTCGGGTACGTCCGGAGCATTATCAGGTTGAATATCTGAAAATGGACCATTCCGGTGAATTCTGGATTGCGGGGTATCTGGGCAAAAAAAATATGGTCTATTTCTCGCAACACGCTGTGCCCAACCGCAGCAGTGACCAGGTTGTTGAAGTTCATAATTACATTAACCAAAGTCAAAAACTCAGCAAGACTGCCGGACTGCTTATTGACGCGCAGAAAATGAGGAACCACCGAATCAGTATATACGTAACCCTAAGTTTTCTCCTGATTTTTCTGAACGGTGTACTGCTGTTCCGAAGGCATTAAAAAAAATATCCTGAAGAAAAACTCCAGGATATTTTTGTGACATAGGTTAGCTTTTTTTCTCTTTCAGTGCTTCCTTATCCTTGTCGCTGGGATTCCAGACTTTAACCTCCGCATTTTTATCAATGCCGGCTTTGATCTGAACGTTAATGCCGTCACTTGCTCCCAGAGTTACATATACTTTCCTGAAGGTACCGTTTGCCTGTTTTACTTCAACAAAAGGAATATCTTTACCACCCTTCTTCTCATACTGAATAAGCGCTTCATCAAGGAGCAGCGCATTTTTCTGGGAGCTCAGCACGATTTCTCCATTGGCCGAAAACCCGGCACGGATATATTCATTGTTCGGATTAAAAACATCACCCTCCACAGGGAATTTAATCGTCCCGCTCTGGTCTTTACCTTTAGGTGCGATCATTGTAAGGCGGCCCGGAAATTTCTTATTCTGAAGCGCACCGATCACTATATTCATATTCATGCCTTCCTTAAGTTTACCGGCCTGAGCCTCATCTATCTCTCCCTGAAAAATAAGGGAGTTCAGGTCTGCGATAGCAGCTATTGTAGTACCCGCATTAAATGAATTGGCCTCGATAACCTGGCTGCCGACCTTTACGGGAACTTCCAGCACAGTACCGTTGGCTTTGGACCGGATTTGAGTCGTGGCAAGGCTCTGAAGTTCCGGTGTAACACCTGTTCTGGCAATCTGAAGGTTTTTCTGGGCTGTTACCAGTTGCTGTCTTGCATTGCGCAACTGAATCTGCGCCGACTGTAGCTGCTGCTGTGCCGCGAGATATTCCTGCCTGGAAATAACGCCCTGGTTAAACAGACGCTCCTGCATACCAAACTGTTTCTGCTGGTTGTCCAGGTTCAGCTGTGCATTGCTGATCTGCAGCTGTGCCGTGTTTATTTCCTGCTGTGAAGCGTTTACATTCTGGATATTCGGGACGATACGTATTGTAGCGATAAGCTGTCCTACGGTTACGCGGTCGCCTTCATCTACAAGTACTTTATCCACAATACCGGACATATTGGGTTTGATCTCAATTTCCTCGCGGGGAACAATCTTTCCCGTGGCCATCACCTTGTCTTCCATATTCTGGATCATTGGTTTTTTGGTGAGAAAAGTTTCGCTTTTGGTGGAATTGGATTTAATGAGGTAGCCGATGCCGGCAAAAAGTGCAACGGCCACCAGGAGGCCCAGTATGATGTAAAGCACCCTTTTTCCGGTAATTTTCTTTTTCATATATCGTTTTTATTTAATGTTTCAATTTTTGTTACGCTGTTTATGGAGCGAATTTAATTACGGAGCACAAAGCGCTTTTAGTTTTGCGTTCAGCGTTCGGCTTTCAGCGATCAACAATTAGCTTTTACCTAACCACAGTTCACACAGCGCTTGTACAGAGGACACAGAGAATAATCCAAATCCATATTACGATACTCTCTGTCATCCCGTAGGGATCTCTTTAACCACAAAGAACACAAAGTATGGACAAAGGACACAAAGTTAATTCCACCACTCCCTTCTGTTATCTTATCCTCGAGGAGATCTCAACCCACCCCTCAGAAGTCTTTTTTCTTTCCTCTTTCTTCCTTGTTCCTTTAACAAGTCTGAAATCTGAGATCTGACATCTTTCCTCTAATTAAAGATATCTGTACCTCCACTTGCAATTACTACTCACTGCGCAGTGCCTCAATGGGCTTTATCTTTACGGCGCGCTGTGCGGGAATCATTCCGACAATAAGTCCCAGCGTCACCATAATTGTCATTGCGGCAAATACATTCCCGTAATCCACTGTAGGATTGTAAAACGGAATATCTTCCTGGTTCTTCGTTATCATATCCAAAACCATCAGCAGAAGGATACCGAAAATAAATCCAAGCAATCCTGAAGTAAGCGTGATCACCACACTTTCAAGCAGGATCTGGTTACGCACTTCGGCGGGTTTTGCGCCGATGGCCCGTCTGATGCCTATTTCCTTTGTCCTTTCCTTTACGGTGATCAGCAGGATGTTGGAGATGGCAATGACCCCTGCCAGGATGGTTAGCGTACCCACAATGATGGTGAGGAGCTGCATGCCGTCCAGGAAGCCTGTCAGTTTTTTAAATTCCTTGCCCAAATTAAAGCTTCCGAAAGCGTTGGTGTCTTCCGGTGAGACATTGTACTTCTGTTTCAGGACATCCTTTACTTTGGTTTCCACTATGGCCACATCCGCATCAGGTTTACTCACAATGGAGAAGACATCAACCTTGTCGCCGTCGTTGAACATCTTCATATAGGTGGTAAGGGGGATATAAGCGGTTTGCGCATTTTCCATGGGACTGGCCCGTTTCACAGAGAACACCCCAATGACATTAAAGAAAGTTCCCCGCACATTGATGCTTTGGCCGATCGGGTTTTCATTTTTTTTATGGTCGAAGAAATTTTTGTAGATTTCCTCACCAATGACTATCACATTCTTGTTAAGCGCGAGGTCGGCATCATTCAGATATCTTCCGAAGATCAGTTTCTTTTCTGAAATTTTATTGCCGATAGGTGAGTCGCCGTTCAGACCGTAGGTGCCATTTTTGCCGGTGCGCGACATCAGTTCGCCGGGTGTGCCAAAACTTCCTTTGGAACTCTGTGGCGAGATATAATCGATTTCCGGGATCCGCGTGGTGAGCATTTCGATATCGTTACGGTCCAGCTCCATCTGCCGTCCTTTAGCAAAACCGGCATAAGGAATATTGGTATTTTGGGCCCAAAGGAAAATACTGTTGGTGGCGAATCCGGAAAACAATTTATCGAAGCCGTTTTCCATGCCTTTAGCGGCGCCCAGCAGGGAAACGTACAGGAACATGCCCCAGGCCACACCGATCATGGTGAGGAAGGTGCGCAGCTTGTTCGATCTGAGGGAATGGTAGATCTCCTGCCAGGTGTCTTTTTTGAAAACGATATTCATTCTATACTGTGTTTTGGCACTTACTTTTTATTGCAGAATGGTGTACGATGTACTATTTAATATGTATAATGTACTATGTATAATGTACTATGTACAATGTACTGTCTTTGTTAAATTATTCGGCTCTCAGGGCTTCAATAGGTTTTATTTTGCTCGCGCGGTACGAAGGTACAAAGCCGGCAATTAATCCAGCCAGGATCAGGCAGACAAATGCGACAATAATGAGGCCCCAACCTACACTCGGATCCTTAATGAAGTAGGCTTCCAGGCTGTCGCCAATAAGTTCGAGCGTAAGGACGCCCAGACCCACTCCTATGAATCCCGAAATCACTGTAATGACAATACTTTCCTGAATGATCAGTGCAATAATGCTGTTGGGTTTGGCACCTATGGCTTTCCGTACACCGATTTCCTGGGTCCTTTCCTTTACAATATAAACCATGATGTTGCTGATGCCAATGATGCCGGCCAGCAGGGTACCCATGCCGATAAACCCAACTACAAGCGTGAGGATAAACAGGAACTGAAAACTGTTCTTGGTATTTTCGGCGTTGTTCCGCACCCTTACTGCATTTTCATCGTCGGGGGAAACCCTGTGGCGTGCTTTTACCTGCTTTTCGATTTCCTCGCCAAATGTGATGGCCTGTTCCGGGGTGAGGTCTTGATTATAGGTAAGCTGTATGGAATTTACGGTATCCGAACCTTTTTTCATTTGCTGAAGCGTGGTGATAGGTATGGTAATCATCCTTTCTTCAAAATCGCCTCCGCCTTCATCTGAAAAGACTCCAATCACTTTAAACATGGTGCCGTTAATTTCCAGGTCCCTGCCAATGGGGCTGCCGTCTTTTATGAGGTCACGCTGCACCATCCTGCCTATAACGGCCACATTCTGCCGCCGCTGCAGATCGCCGGGGCTAATATACCGGCCGTCCACCAGTTGCCGGTTCTCTATGAATTTTTCATCGCCGGTAGTTCCGCTTATCTGGTAACTGCCACTCTCGCGGCCATATTTTACCATCATTCCGGTGCTGTATTTTGGTGCGGAATATTCCACTTTTTCCGGGTCTATGCCGATAACTTCGTCAAAGTCCTCATTTTTGAATACCACCTGGCGGTCCGCCTGCAGTCCGCCGTACGCTACAGTGGTCTTACCCGAAAAAATGGCGATGAGGTTCTGGGCGTCGCGTGCGAAACCTTCCGTAAAGGCGTTCTTCAGACCGGAACCGATACCAAAGAGGACAATAAATATATACAGACCCAGCGCTACAGTAAAGCCGGAGAGCACGGTTCTCAGTACATTGCTTCGTATGGAGGCGAATATTTCCTGCCAGCGGTCCAGATCAAACATTTTATTGGAGGGATTTGTTTTAAAGTTGTTGAGTTGTTGAGTTGTTAAGTCGTAAAGTTGTAAAGTTGTTTATTGGTAGTTGACTTATAAACTGATAATTGACAGACTGGTAAATTGTTTAACTGCTAAACTGTTATATTTTTAAACTGTTACAATTTTAAAATTATTCTCAAACAAGCACCCGCTGGGTAATGTATTCATCGCTTTCAATGATTCCGTCTTTCAGTATTACATTTCTTTTGGTTTCGGCAGCTACGTCGGGTTCGTGGGTAACAACAATGATTGTTTTCCCCTCGCGGTTGATGTCCTGCAGCAGTTTCATAATATCATAAGTTGTCTTGCTGTCCAGCGCTCCCGTAGGTTCATCGGCCAGGATGATCTTGGGGTCGGTGATCAGGGCACGTGCAATTGCCACACGCTGTTTCTGTCCGCCGGATAGTTCATTGGGCAGGTGGTTGGCCCATTGAGCAAGACCTACTTTTTCCAGATATTCCATGGCTTTAAAGTTACGTTCCTTACGGTTTACATTCTGATAGTACAGTGGCAGTGCCACGTTTTCCAGGGCCGTTTTGTACGCGATGAGGTTAAAGGACTGAAATACAAAACCCAGGAACCGGCTGCGGTATTCTGCGGCTTTTACTTCCGAAAGGTCTTCAATAGGAATTCCGTCTAAGGTGTAGGTGCCGGAATCTTTTTCATCCAGAATACCAATGATGTTAAGCAGTGTAGATTTTCCCGAGCCTGAGCTGCCCATGATGGAAACGAATTCCCCGGCGCCGATTTCAAGGTTGATTCCCTTCAGGACGTGCAGTTTGCTCTTGCCCGTATCATATGATTTATGGAGGTTCTGAATGCTTAACATATTGCAGATTGCTTCCATTATAAGTATGCAGCGCGCCTTATTTGTTACAGGGCGCCCGTTTTAATGGATTCTAAGTTTTGTTTAGTTATAAAATACTCTGAATACTAGGTTTATTGAAAACTGTTTAAGTTGCAGCCTTCATAATTGGTTTTAATCCACCTAAATACTGATGTAACCTGCACCAACAGCCGCTTCCCTGCTTTTGTGGAAAACTTTTATGTTTATCATTCAGCTATGCCTTTCATGGTAGGGATGTATTATCTATTTTTGTTTTCGCCATAATAACTGTGGTGGGTAATTTAACCTTCTGATATTCAGTAGAATACAAGTAAGGTGACTTTTGTCTGACTATTATTTTAACAAGATATAAACCGAATCGCTTTATGGGGATTTTTGAAAAGAGAGTAAGTTATAAGCCATTTGAGTATCCGGAAGTTCTGCAGTTTGTAGATGCGATTAACAAATCCTTCTGGGTGCATTCTGAAGTTGATTTTACGGCCGATGTACAGGATTTCCAGTCGCAGCTGGAGCCACATGAAAAACATGCCGTAAAGAATGCATTGCTTGCCATCGCGCAGATTGAGGTTTCGGTAAAGACTTTCTGGGGAAATCTGTATAACCATATGCCCAAGCCGGAACTTAACGGCCTGGGGTCTACTTTTGCAGAATGTGAGTTCCGTCATTCTGAAGCTTATTCACGTTTGCTGGAAGTCCTGGGTTATAACGATGCCTTCACTCAGGTAGTTGAGATTCCGGCCATTAAGAAAAGGATTGATTTCCTGAGCAATGTGCTCAAACATGCCAACTCTACCACACCGAAGGAATATGTATCGTCACTGCTGCTTTTCAGCATCCTTATCGAAAACGTATCCCTGTTCTCGCAGTTTGCCATTATCCTGTCGTTTACAAGGTTTAAAGGATATATGAAAAACGTATCCAATATCATTGCATGGACGTCTGTGGATGAGCAAATCCATGCCAATGCAGGTATTTACCTTATTAACAAGATCCGTGAGGAACAGCCGGAACTGCTTACCGATTCTGATATTGAAGATATTTATACACTTGTAGACCATTCCATTCAGGTGGAGGAAGAAATTTTGGACTGGATCTTTGAACTGGGTGATCTGGACAACTTCACTAAGGAAGACCTGCTGAACTTTATGAAATACCGTGTAGACGACAGTCTGAAGAAAATCGGAATGCGAACCCGTTATAATATTACACCGGAACAGTACAAACCTATGATCTGGTTTGAAGAGGAAGTTTTCGCCAACTCGATGGATGATTTCTTCGCGAAAAGACCGGTGGATTATACCAAGCACGACAAGAGTATTACGGAGAACGATTTGTTTTAGAGTCGAGATATCAGATATCAGATATCAGATATCAGATATCAGACTTTTAATTTGAGGAAAGAAGAAAGAGGAATGAAAAAAGACTTCGGACGGTGTAGGAAGAAATTCCTACGGGATGACAAAAAGCAGCAGTTGGATTTAACTTTGTGTGCGTTATTCATACTTTGTGTTCTTTGTGGTTAAATTAGAGCCAAGAGCCGGGAGATTAGATTTCAGATATCAGACTTTTTGGAGGAAAGAAGAAAGAAGAAAGAAGAAAGAGCCAAGAATCAAGAACCAGGATTTTAAGTTATAAATTTTGGATTATGGATTTCCCTGTTTGCGCTGTAAATTGCCTTTAGCTTTGTGTCCTTTGCGCAGCCTTTGTGTTCTTTGTGGTTATGAGAGCCAGAAGCCAGAAGTCAAAGGCCATGTTTTAAATTTTGAACTTTGCTCTGTGCCCTCTGTTTCAGTGCTGTGCGCTCAGTGGTTAGGTGAGAGCCGAGAAGTAAGATTTCAGATATCAGATTTCAGACGTGGAGATTTTTGATATAAAGATTTAGAAGTTAGGACTGAAGGCTAAAAGCTGAGTGCTGAAGGCTGAGTTCTAACAGCAAAACATAAAGCGGTGAACAAATCACCAGGCAAAATAATAGCCCCGATCGCAGCGGCATCTTTTTTTGGTGATTGAGCGTAGCCGAAATTACCGAAAAAGATACAGCGGAGAGCGGGCGGACTGGTGAAACGAAGCAGCAAGCAATCTGCTTCTAAAAATTGAAATTATTAACAATGAAGACGGTAGCTGAACCTCTACATTTTACAACATATTTATGATGGAAGAACAAAAAAACGACATCTGGTGGCTCAATGAAGAGTCCGAGCAAATGCTGAACCGCGGTTACCTGCTGAAAGGTGAAACCGTGAAAGGCGCTATAGAACGTATAACCACTGCAGCGGCAAAAAGACTCTACAAACCGGAGCTTCAGCCTGCTTTTGAGGAAATGATTACCAAAGGCTGGATCAGCTTCTCGTCGCCGGTTTGGGCCAATATGGGTACCCAGCGGGGGTTGCCGATTTCATGTTTCAACGTGCATGTTCCGGATAATATTGAGGGCATTACCCATAAACTGGGCGAGGTGATTATGCAGACCAAGATTGGCGGAGGTACCTCGGGTTATTTCGGGGAACTGCGTAACCGCGGGACTGCCGTGACGGACAACGGAAAATCTTCCGGTGCGGTTTCGTTTATGAAACTTTACGATACCGCGATGGACGTAGTATCTCAGGGCGGTGTGCGCCGTGGGGCATTTGCTGCTTACCTGGATGTGGACCATGGTGATATTGAAGAATTCCTGTCCATTAAGGACATTGGCAGCCCGATCCAGAACCTGTTTACGGGTATCTGCGTACCGGATTACTGGATGCAGGACATGATTGACGGTGATATGGAGAAGCGCCGGATTTGGGCCCGCGTGCTGGAAAGCCGTCAGCAGAAAGGTCTGCCTTATATCCTGTTCTCCGATAATGTGAACCGTAACAAACCTCAGGTCTACAAGGATTTGGGTATGACAATTAACGCCAGCAACCTGTGCTCCGAGATTATGCTGCCATCCAGTGAGGAGGAATCCTTTATCTGCTGCCTGTCCTCCATGAACCTAGAGCTTTATGACGAGTGGAAGGATACCAATGCCGTGAAACTGGCCATTTACTTCCTGGATGCGGTACTTTCCGAATTCATTGAGAAAACGGAAGGTAATTACTATCTAACGGGTGCCAGAAACTTTGCCATGAGACACAGAGCTCTGGGGCTTGGTGTGCTGGGTTACCATTCGTACTTGCAGAAGAATATGATTCCTTTTGAAAGTTTTGAAGCTACGCAGTTCAATGCACGCGCCTTCAGACAAATCAAAGAACAGTCCCTGCAGGCATCACAGGAACTGGCTAATATTTACGGTGAACCGGAATTACTGAAAGGCTACGGTATGCGTAATACCACCACGATGGCTATCGCACCCACGACGTCAAGTTCCGCTATTCTGGGTCAGACTTCTCCGGGAATCGAGCCGTTTGCGTCCAATTACTATAAGGCCGGACTTGCCAAAGGTAATTTCATGCGTAAGAACAAGTACCTGGCGAAGCTGCTTCAGGAGAAAGGAATTGACAATGAGGAGACGTGGAGAACAATTATGCTGAACCACGGTTCCGTACAGCATCTGACTGAGCTTTCCGATGAGGAAAAGGCAGTGTTCAAAACCTTCCGCGAGATTTCTCCGATGGAAATTATTTCCCAGGCGGCGCAGCGTCAGCAGTATATCGACCAGGCACAGTCGCTGAACCTTCAGATCCCGTCTACAATGCCGGTGAAGGATGTGAACTATCTCTATATTGAAGCCTGGAAAAAAGGCGTGAAGACACTTTATTACCAGAGAAGTTCATCTGTATCGAAGGAGATGATGGTGAACTTTGTGACGTGCTCGTCGTGTGAGGCGTAAGTGGAGAGAGATTAAGAGACCAGAGATAAGAGACAAGATTTCTTATTTAGAGGAAAGACGTTAGACATCAGATTTCAGACATCAGACGTCAGATTTCAGAGAAAAGATAAGGCCGCGGAGAATTTCTGCGGCCTTCTTTGTGTTCCTTGTGAAGGGCTTTGTGAACCTTGTGGTTAGGTTAGAGCCGGGGCCAGGATTTTAGATGTCAGATATCAGATTTCAGATGTCAGATTTCAGATATCAGATTTCAGATATCAGATTTTGGATTAAATTCTGTGCGCTCTGTTTAAGCTCTGTGTGCTCTGTGTTTGGATTAGAGGAAAGAAAAAGATGTCAGACATCAGATTTCATATATCAGATGTCAGATATCAGATTTTGTATTAAATTCTGTGCGCTCTGTTTAAGCTCTGTGTGCTCTGTGGTTAGATAGAGCCAAGAGCTAGGGCAAAAATCAACAAATAAATAAGTAAAAAAAACCGCAGTGGTGATCTGCGGTTTCTTGTATGGGAAGGAAGTTGTGCAATCACGAAAACTGGCACAGCTTCCAGCCTGAAATTTTTGATATTATTGGGAGGCAGTAAATCAGGCCAGGAATTCAATTTCCTTGTCCTTGAACTCAGTGCCGTCAACTAATTTACCCATGGTTTTGATCATTTTTCGGCGCAGTTTGGCCAGTTTGCGGATGTTCTTGTCTTCACTGTAGTCAAAGATATTGTCTTCGAAGGAGAATGTATCACCCTTTTCAAAAGTGATGTCGTTCTTTTTGAGCTCTTTCAACAACATCAGGTTGGTCATTGTTTCCAATAACTCATGTTCTGTAAAAGCCAGTGTTTTAAGGGATTTAATAAGCTCCTTTTTGTATTTCTTTTTAAGTTTCATTCTGTTCAATTATTTAGTAAAGATATCTATTTTTTTTGAGTTGAGGAGGGGAGTTGAGTGATTGAGTAGTTGGGTGATTGGGTGGTTAGGAGGTTAGTTGAATTGTCTTTCTTCTTTCCTCAAAATTAAAATCTAAAATCTGAGATCTGACATCGCGCCTCCCTGGTTTATTTAACCACAGAGACACAGAGAATTTACAACGCACACAGAGGAAAATCAATAGTTCATAATTTAAAATCATAACTCTTGATTATTGAGTTCTTGGTAATTTAACCACAAAGAACACAAAGCCTGAACAAAGGACACAAAGCTAAACTAAACTCTATATCTGACATCTGACATCTGATATCTGATATCTCAAATCTGCTCGATAATTTAACCACGGAGCACACAGCGCTTAAAAAGAGTGCACGGAGTTAAGTTCAAAATCCATAATACTTTACCCTCTGTCATCCCGAAGGGATCTATTTAACCACAAAGAACGCAAAGGTTGCGCAAAGGACACAAAGCTAAACTAAACTCTATAGACTGATATCTGATATCTGATATCTGACATCTAGATCTGAAATCTGACATCTAGATCTGAAATCTTGACTCTTAAATATAATTTGTCCACCGTACCCACTTCTTCCTCCACCGCTTTTTTCCTTAGCTAAATTTTGCCTAATTTTGGGAAAAAGATATCGGCGTTTTTTCTGTTACTGAGCGGGTGTTGAATTATTTATATTTTCCAACTCCGGACGGGCAGTTCTTACCGCTGAATCTCTTTTGTTAAATACTAATTATCTAATCTTTAATCAAAAATTTATCATGCACGACCCAATATTTGACCTTATTGAACAGGAAAGAAAAAGACAGACCCACGGAATCGAACTTATCGCCTCGGAAAACTTTGTTTCGGATAATGTGATGAAGGCCATGGGCAGCGTGCTTACCAATAAATATGCGGAAGGATATCCGGGCAGAAGATATTACGGTGGCTGTGAAGTAGTGGATGAGGTTGAGAACCTAGCCATTGCAAGAGCTAAGGAACTTTTTGGCATCGAGTATGTAAATGTGCAGCCCCATTCCGGCTCGCAGGCCAATGCCGCAGTATATCTGGCGGTTCTTAAGCCTGGCGATTCCATCCTTGGCCTTGACCTTTCTATGGGCGGGCACCTTACGCACGGTAGTTTTGTTAATTTTTCAGGCATTCAGTATAATGCCAATTTCTATGGCGTGAACCGCGAAGACGGACTTATCGACTACGATGCCATGCGTCAGAAAGCGCTGGAAGTAAAGCCAAAGATGATTATCGCCGGTTTTTCTGCCTATTCACGCGACCTGGACTATAAGAAATTCCGCGAAGTAGCCGATGAGGTGGGAGCTACACTCTGGGCAGATATCGCACACCCGGCAGGACTTATTGCCAAAGGCTTGCTGAACAGCCCTTTCGAACACTGTCATGTAGTGACTACTACCACCCATAAAACCCTGCGCGGACCACGCGGCGGGCTTATCATGATGGGTAAGGATTATGAAAATACTTACGGACACAAAACGCCCAAGGGAGAAACAAAAATGATGAGCGCGGTGCTGGACAGCGCAGTCTTTCCGGGAACACAGGGTGGACCTTTGGAGCATGTTATCGCTGCCAAAGCGGTAGCTTTCGGTGAAGCGCTTGATCCGAAATTTGAGGTCTATACCAAACAGGTTGTTGCCAATGCACAGGCGCTGGCGAAAGCGATGATGGACAAAGGGTTTGATATCGTGAGCGGAGGTACCGATAACCACCTGATGCTGGTGGACCTCAGAAATAAAAACGTGAACGGTAAGGAAACCGAAAAAGCCCTTGTAAAGGCCGATATCACCTGTAACAAGAATATGGTGCCGTTTGATGATAAATCGGCATTCACCACTTCCGGTATCCGCCTGGGAACCGCAGCGATCACTACCCGCGGGATGAGGGAAGAAGATATGGAAACCATTGCAACTCTCATCAACGATGTAGTCATGAACCTCAAAGATGAAGAAGTGATTTCAAGAGTCCGCAAAGAGGTGAATGAACTGATGGATTCCAGACCGCTGTTTCAATACTAGAACCAAGAGTCAAGATTTTAGATATCAGATTTCAGACATCAGATTACAGACCTCTTGAAGGAAAAGAAGAAAGTAAAAAGATCTCTGACAGTGTGGCAATAGATTCCTTCGAGGTGACAGAAGAGATTAATTGCGTTTAACTTTGTGTCCTTTGCGAAGCCTTTGTGCACTTTGTGGTTAAAAAGATCCCTTCGGAATGACAGAGGGTGACGTTCTATGGATTTTGAATTATACTCAGTGTCCTCTGTATAAGCGCCGTTCTCTGTGGTTAGATCGGAGCTAAGAGTCAAGATCTTTTTGTTTATCTTGTGATATCTGTAGGGAGAGTAGGATTTCAGATATTAGATGGAGATATTTAATAAAACCGCGGAGATTTCTGCGGTTTTTTTATCAGGAAGTAATTTTGGGCTTAGAAAGTTAGAAGTAGACTCAAGTCAAAATGCAAAATAAAAAATTGAGTAAGTAAGGGAACAACCGTAACACATTTAGTATTTGAAAAGTTGCAGGGATCAGTAAAGGAACACCAATACCTATACCTGTAAATTTACAAATGGTAAATAATCATCGAAAATAACAAACCACTGAAAGCTGGTGTTGCCTTCCATTCACAAGCCACCAGACACCAATTACCAACGACCAATCACTACTCACCAATAACCAATCACCCAGGCACTCCATGCAGCATAAATCCTATACTTTTTCGGAAATCAAACAAAAGATGGTGAACTACTGCGTTTATCAGGACCGCTGCCATCAGGAAGTGGAGCAGAAGATGCGTGATTTCCTGCTGATTCCTGAAGCAAGGGAAGAAATCCTTCTCTATCTGATGGAGGAAAACTACCTTAACGAGGAACGTTTTGTCAGGAGCTATATTCGCGGGAAGTTTTACATAAAGTCATGGGGCCGGAACAAAATCCTGAATCATCTTAAGTTCAAAGGGGTGCCGGAAAAACTAGTCCGCAACTGTTTTGATGAAATCCATCCTGAGGATTATGAGCGCACGCTCCGTAAAATTTATGATTCCTATTACGAAAAACAAACCGGCAAGGACTATCAACGAAAATCCAAAACGGTGAAATATTTAATGGGACGTGGGTTTGAGTACGGCGATATCCTGGAGGTGGTTGGGGAGTCGTAATGTTGTTGGGTTGTAAAGTTGCTGAGTTGTAAGTTGTAAAGTTGCAGAGTTGTTGAGGTGTAAAGCTGCTGAGTTTTAAATTTACTGTAAGACTTATTGAGCAAAGGTTTTTTTACCACAAAGGGCACGAAGACGTTCACAAGGGGCACTAAAGGGCTTAGAGTTTTAGCCAGAGGGTATTTTCTTAACCACGGAGGGCTCAGAGGCGGTACGGAGTGTTTGAGTTATTGAGTGTTTCAGTCAGGACGTTAGATTGCGGATTTCAGATTTCAGACATCAGATTCCAGATGTTAGACTTTAGATTAGAGGTGAGATATGGGAATGTAACAATGTAGCAATGTAGCAGTGCACCAGTATAGTGATATAGATGTGTTGCAGTTAACGATTTGCAGTTTTCCATTTTTAAGATTCCTGAACCCCGAAGGGGGTCATTTTTATAGATAATAAAAGTCCGCTTACAAAGAACCTCTAATAGGGAGACATTATAATTACCTAGTTGCAGGGATTTTTTAGCACAGAGGGCGCGGGTTTGCACAAGGGACACAAAGGGGAGTTGATGAGGCGGAGTGTTTGAGTGTTTGACTGATATAAGCGCCCTATCAAGGACGTCATTGCAAAGAGCGGACGAAGGAAGCGACGCGACAAGCTCTGGCAGTGCACTGATTTTAGCTGTAATAAATAAATTTATGCAGAAGTTCCCTATGGGGCTTCTGTTTTTTTTGGCAACAGACAGGGGAATGAAAAGCCAGACTGGTAGAAATCAGACCATTACAAATGGGGGAAGGCTGGCTTAACTACCTGACTGTCACTAAATAGAGCAGTTATTTCTACAAAATGAATGTAGGTATATGAAACAGTCATTCTAACGGTTGTTTCCAATCTTTTATAATATTAATGTGGAAAAACCGGTTAAAATGACCACCTGATTTCGGATTAAAATGACCACTGATTTCTGAGCAAATTGACCACAACTTTTCGGTTCAAGATGACCACCTATTATCTGGGTTATATTTGAGATAAAACTACTTGATTTTTCATGATGTTAGCGTCATACATTCGTTTAAAAAAGGCGGATTATGGCAAATAAAATAACAGACATGAGTAAAATTAGAAAAGTCATAAAATTCTACAGCACTGGAAAGAGCAAGTTATTTATAAGCAGCTATTTATCCCTTTCCAGAAATACAGTTAAGAAATACATTTCTCTTTATGAGGTTCTGGGCCTAAGCCTCGATGTGATTAATGAGAAGACGGATGCCGAGTTGGAACTTTTGTTTTCCCATCACACTGTGCAGGCCGTCAGTCCCCAGCTGCAGTCTCTTTACGATTTTTTCCCCAAGATGGAGCGTGAACTTAAAAAGGTTGGTGTCACAGTACATCATATGTGGGAACAGTATCTTTTGTTGCACCCTGATGGTTTTCAGAGTTCGCAGTTCCGGTATCATTACAAAATCTGGGGCAAGAGAGTGAACCCGGTGATGCACATGAATCATAAATCCGGTGATAAGATGTATGTCGATTATGCAGGCAAGACACTCTCCATTCTTGATAAAGAGAGCGGAGAACTAAAAGACGTTCAGTTTTTTGTAGCCATCCTGGGAGCCAGCCAGTATACTTATGCTGAAGCCTCTATGCGCCAGCAGAAGGAAGACTTTGTACGTTCTGTAGAGAACGCCATGCGTTTTTTTGAAGGCACACCGGCAGCGATTGTTCCTGATAATTTAAAATCGGCAGTGATAAAAAGCAGCCGTTTTGAACCCACCATTAATGAGACCCTGGCGGATCTGACTGAACATTATGAAACCACCATCCTGCCTGCAAGAGCTTACAAACCCAGGGATAATCTTTGGTGGAGGGGGCAGTCAAGATCCTGTACAGAAGGATTTATGCCCACCTTCAACCAGGGTTCTTCGGTCTGGATGAATTAAACCGTGAGATCCGGGACCTGCTGCACTCTCATAATAAATGCAAGCTCACAGGACGCCCTTACTCCCGCTATGAACTCTTCATGGAGGACGAGAGGCAGCAGCTGCGCCTACTTCCAGAGCGTCGTTTTGAGATCAGGTATCAAACATTTGCCACAGTGATGCAGAACGGGCACGTACAGTTGAGTCACGATAAGAACTACTATAGCGTGCCGTACCAATATATCAAGAAGAAAATAAAGATCCTATACACATCCTCCACAGTGGAGATTTACTACAAATACAACAGGGTCGCAATGCACCGGCGCAACTACCAACCCTACGTCTATACAACCATTACGGAACACCTGGCCAGCACTCATCAGTTCGTGGCCGGATGGAGTGCTTTCCGCTTTATTGATTGGGCAAACAGTATTGACCCTACAGTGGGAGAATATATTCTCCAGATCATCGAGAGTCGCAATTATCCCGAGCAGGCTTACAAAAGCTGCCTGGGCATTTTGAACTTCGAAAAGAAGGTAGGCAGGGAACGATCGATTATTGCCTGTAAACGGGCATTGGATTTTAAGATCTACAGTTTTAAGACGGTGCAGAAAATCCTGGAGAACAATCTTGATCAGATGATCGGTCCGGAAGAAGAAGACAGAGAGCAGGAACTGCCTGATCACGGCAATATCAGAGGAAAACAATACTATCATTAAATATCAACAGTTATGATCGAACCTACAGTAAGCAAGATGAAGCAAATGAAGCTTTACGGCATGCACAATGCCTTTAAGACCGCTATTGAAAGCGGCAGGACAGACCATTATACCTTGGATGAGTTTATATCGATGCTCATCGATGCCGAATGGGATGAAAGACACAACAGGCGCATAGAGCGAAGCATTAAAAATGCAAAGTTCCATTACAAATCCAGTATTGAAAGTATCAACTTCGATCAGGTCCGCAATCTTGACCGTAATCTGGTAATGCGTCTTGCAGGATGTGAGTTCGTGGAGAAAAATGAGAACGTCCTGATCACAGGAAGTACAGGGGTGGGCAAAAGCTACCTGGGAACTGCCCTAGGTTATCAAGCCTGTATTGAGGGCTATAAGGTCAATTACTTTAATACTTCCAAGCTGTTTGCCAAATTAAAAATAGCCAAAGCAGACGGATCCTACCTTCGCGAACTGGCAAAAATACAAAGACAAGATGTGATCATCCTGGACGATTTTGGTCTTCAGACATTGGACAGTTCCAACAGAATAACCCTTCTGGAGATCATAGAAGACCGTCACAACAACGGATCCATCATTGTAACATCGCAGATCCCAGTGCAGGGATGGTATGACCTTATTGGTGAAAAAACCATTGCAGATGCTATTCTGGACAGACTAATCCATCAGTCTCACCTCCTGGAACTACAGGGAGAGTCTATGAGAAAGAAAAGAGGATTGAACAGGGAGTAATAATTTATATATTTGAAAACAAATAACACATGAATAGCAAGAGTATTTATCAAAATTACAGGTGGTCAATTTAAACCGAAATCACATGGTCACTTTGAATTGAAAATGGGTGGTCAATATGACCGAAATTTACAGTAATGTAGCAGTGTAGCAGTGTAGCAGTGTAGCAGTGTACCAATGTAGCAGTACAGCAGCTGATGATTTGCAGTTTTCCATTTTAAAATTTTGAACCCCGAAGGGGTGGCATTTTTATAGATGAATAAGACGTCCGATTACAAAGAACCGTGAAGGGGTGATATTATGATTAACCCGGGTGAAGGGAATTTTTAACCACGAAGTGCACTAGGGTTTTGCACAAGGAGCACAAAGGTAGAAGGGCCAAGGCAAAAGTAAAAAGTGAGCCAAGAACCAAGAAGCAGGAGTCAAGATGTAGGATTTCAGATATCAGACATCAGATTTGAGATGGGAGATTTGAGATAGGAGAATGCAGCAATGTACCAGTTTACCAATATATGAGTGTAGTAATGTAGCGGTGTAGCAGTGTAGCAGTGTAGCAGTGCACCAATGTAGCAGTACAGCAGCTTACGATTTGCAGTTTTCCATTTTTAAGATTTTTGAACCCCGAAGGGGTGGTGTTTTTATAGATGAATAAGACGTCGGATTACAAAGAAGCGTGAAGGGTGACATTATGATTAACCCGGGTGAAGGGAATTTTTAACCACGAAGTGCACGAGGGTTTTGCACAAGGAACACAAAGGGGCTTCGGGTTTTCCTAACCACGGAGGCACGGAGGAGGCGCGGAGGGAACGGAGAAGCTTCCGACGGGGTCGGAAGAGATCCCGACTTCGACGAGATGACAAAAGGGAAGAAAGAAGAAAGAGCCAAGGAACACGGCAAAAGTGAAAAGAGTTCAGTTGTTTTTTTTGTTGGAGGGATGAATGGAGTGGTGGTGCGGTGGGATATTGTTGATTTCACTGTTTCTTGGGATGTGTTATGGTACAGATGAATGTAACTTTGAGATGTACTCTTCACCATGTTCCGCAGATAACCAGGGTCGCGTTTCAGATTTCATCGCAGAACATGAAGGGTATAAGATAAAATTTCCCAAGCGCAGTGTAACCAACTATTCCATAGTTTGTTTGAGGGTTATTTTACGTGTGTTTTTGAATGCCGTCCTTTTCCGGGGTGGCATTTTTCTTTGGGGATTGGGGATTGGTGACTGGTGAATGGTGGTTGGTGACTGGTGATTGGCGACTGGTGACTGGTGAGTGGTGGTTGGTGATTGGGGTATTGGTTTAATGAGCTGGGATGGGATTTTAATAAAGCCGGGGATGTCCATTAAATTGGGGATATTTTCAATTTCGCTGTTTTTGGGGAGGTAGAATAGTGAGATTAAAAATTACCTTTGTTCTGTACCTCCTCGTGTTTATTTAGAAATTAAGAAGTTGCGTGAGATATTGGAATTGAATAAAATGGTACAAACAAACACTTCAGCACTTTGAGGCTTACGAATCTTCGTCTGCTTCCGGTGTGAAGTTATTTTCTATTTTTTGCCGTCCTCTGGCAGATGGACGGCTTTTTTAGTTACTGACTAGCGGGATACTTTGGGAATGCAGGAAAACAGAAGGGGCTGCAGGAGTATGGGACCAGAGACAATGTATTACGGATGAGGAAAAAGAGAATGGAAAACGTATTCCAGCATGAGCTAACAGATTACTAAGCAGACGTTGCTGTGAGATGGGTGGGTGATTATCTTATAAAGCTGCGATATGGGTCTGGCTTAAAACCTTGAGGTATCGCAATGGTTTTCCTTAAGATAATACTGAAACACAGTATATTTTTAATCTAGCGGTTTTTAATGATACACGTTTTCAGTATTGCAGGTAGATTTGTACTGTAACCAAAAAAAACAAATGACATGAAAAAAAAATTGACAGGTGCATTGGCACTTATGACATTCGGTCTGGCCTGTGCACAGAGCAACGTTGATGTATCCACTCAAAGCGGAGACAGTAATTATGCTACCATTACACAAACCGGACAAACAAACAGCAATACTTTGCTGCAAACCGGGAACAGTAATCTGGCCGATGTGGACCAGACGGGATGGTCTAATGTGAACACGGCTACGAGCACCGGCAGTTTCAATGAAGTGGACGCAGACCAGGTGGGCACTGACAATGGGAATACAGTTATTCAGACCGGCTTTGCCAACTGGGCCAAAACTTTCCAAAGCGGTAGCGATAATATGACTGCGCAACAACAGAACGGAAATTTCAGTGATGTGCAGGCCGACCAGCAGGGCGGTGATAATGCGGTGTACCAGGATCAGTTCGGCAACGCGGACTGGGCGGCGGTGAGCCAGGCGGGCAACAATAATTATGCTCATCAGCTTCAGAGCGGGCATTTTAATATAGCCTATTATAATCAGAGCGGAAATGATAACAGTGCCGATTCGCACCAAACCGGAAACGGAAACGGCAGTCTGGGGGTTCAAACGGGCAATTCGAATGAACTTGGTCAGTTCCAGACCGGTGCCGGAAACTGGGCTGCTGATGTTATGATGGGAGATCATAATTATATCTCGTTGGTTCAGAATGGCCAGAATCATCTTCATATGGGTATGCAGTCCGGGCAATCCAATACGATTATTGTAAGCCAGTCTAATTAAGAATCAGAATATTTTTTGACAGGAGCCCGGGAAACCGGGCTTTTTTGCGCAGATGAGGTTGCGGGACGGGTCAGGGTAAAGAGCCTAGATGTTGGGGTTGAGGCTGAGGTTAAGGCTGAGGTTAAGGTTAAGGTTAAGGTTAAGTGGTTTGGGTTAGGGGTGAAGTGGTAGTGTGGTCAGGTGTTTGGGTTTTTCTGTGTTTGGGTGTTTGGGTGTTTGAGTGATTGAGGGAAGATGTAAGATTTCAGACATCAGATTTGAGATGGGAGATTTGAGATGGGAGAATGCATCAATGTAGCAATGTAGCAATGTAGCAATGTACCAATGTACCAATGTACCAGTATAGCAGCTGACGATTTGCAGTTATCCATTTTAAAGATTTTGAACTTCGGAGGAGGCATTTTTACAGATATTAAAAGGCGGATTATAGAGAACGCCGAAGGGTGACATTATGATTAACCCCGGTGCAGTGTTATTTACCACAAGGGGCACGAGGGGTTGCACAAGGGACACAAAGGTTTTTTTGTTTATTCCTAACCACTGAGGCACGGACGAGGCGCGGAGGGCACGGAGTGGCTTCCGACGGGGTTGGTAGAGGTTCCGTCTTAGACTGGATGACAAGGGGGCTTATAGCTTTTAGCCTATAGCTTATAGCTTATGGATTTTAGCCGTGACATCAGATTTCAAATGCGGGGATTAAAACGTAGCAGTATGACAGGTTCCCATTTTTAAGATTTTGAAACCCCGAAGGGGTGACATTTTTATAGATAAAGAAAAGTCCGATTATTAAGAACCCCGAAGAGGGAAAATTATAAGTATGTGGTTTGAGGGGTTGTTTAACCACAAGGTGCACAATGGTTTTGCACAAAGGGCACAAAGGGTCTTCCGCTGTAAGCGAAAGAGATCTCGTCTGGAGACGATATGACAAAACAGGAGCCAAGGCTTCCGATAGGGTTCGGAGGAGATCTCGTCAGGGACCAGATGACAAAATTGGGTTGGTGCGGTAGTGAAAAGTTATTAAAAAAGACAGGTGCTTCTTGGGAGGGGCGACTACGAGGGCAGTGAGGAAAGTGTGAGTTATGGAATTGTGGAAAGGGAAGATCTTTTCAATTGAGGTTTTGGGAGGGTATTGAGGATTGTTATTATCCAAATTTGCCCATTTGTGTTAAATTAATGTTATATTCATATTAATTGGCTGTAAATGCCTATTTTTGCACAAAACTAATAATGATGATCCAGAAACTTTTTGGTACGCGCGAGCGTGACCTTTTTTTTGATGAGAACGACTGGGTGTCGCACCAGCTACAGAAAAACTATTCACTTAGCCTGGACCTGGGCAAACTTAAGATTGGTAAGGGTACTAAATTCACGCTATATATACAGCAGGGGGAGAGGTTTGTTTACCATTCTGAAGGCTCAGAAGCAATCATCGGTGACCGGCTGACGTACTATTCTCAGTTTCCGTTTGCGGGGAAGGTGAAGGTGAGATAAGGTTGAGGTTGAGGTTAAGGCTGAGGTTGAGGCTGAGGTTAAGGCTGAGGCAGAGGTTAAGGAGGATTAAGAGCCAAGGCAAAAGTAAAAAGTGAGCCAAGAACCAAGAACCAGGAGTCAAGATGTAAGATTTCAGATGTCAGACATCAGATTTGAGATGGGAGATGTAAAATTTTAAATAGGAGAATGTATCAATGTACGAGTGACGCAATTTAGCAGTGTACCAATTTAGCAGTGTACCAATGTAGCAGTTGATGATTTGCAGTTTTCCATTTTTAAGATTCTGGGCTGACATTATGATTAAGCCGGGTAAGGGATTTTTTAACCACAAAGGGCACTAGGATTTGCACAAGGGGCGCAAAGGCGCCTCGGTTTTTTCCTAACCACTGAGACACGGAGGAGGCGCGGAGGGACAGAGAGGCTTCCGACGGGGTCGGAAGAGGTCCCGTCTTCGACGGGATGATAGGGGGATAAGAGCGAAGGCTTCCGAAGGGTCGGAAGAGATCCCTGCGGGAACACAAAAGGCTTCCGCTATGCGCGGAAGAGATCTTGTCGAGGACGAGATGACAAAGCGTAAGAAAGAGCAAAGAGGTAAGGGGAAAGAGGGCTGCGGGATATTGTGGGAAGTGGTGAAGGAAATGTACCGGTGCTTAACGAAATTTATTTATCTTTGCCCGAATTTACGTTTGATGATGAAAAATACGTTCTTTTATATACTCCTTGTAATGGCGCTGGCCTCGTGCAAGCCAAAGGAAAATATGGTTTATATGTCCACGGCTCATCCAGACCAGCAAATTACGCAAGCAAAATTCTTAGGAAACCAAATTCAGGAAGGTGACCAGCTTCTGATATTAGTTTCCGGCCTTGATGATATTGCCGTTCGACCTTTTAATTTGGGAAGTATGGGTGCAACCAATTCCAATACCTCCGGGGCTGCCCCTGTAACTCCAAGTGAGTACACCGTTAATGAATCAGGATTCATTAATTTTCCAGTATTGGGAAATGTTTTTGTTAAAGGAATGACTTTGCAACAGGCGCGGGAAGACCTTGAGGAGCGACTTACGCGCTATCTAACCGATCCCATGGTATCTGTTTCACTGAAGAATTTCAATATCAGCGTACTGGGTGAGGTAAAAGAACCAGGGCAGCATCAGAGTACAACACAAAAAGTAAATGTTTTCCAGGCACTTGCTCTGGCGGGTGATATGACACAATCGGGAGACCGGACTAAAGTAAAGCTGATCCGCGCACAGGAAGGGAATGCTGATCTTGTAGTAAATTTAGATCTTTCAAGTTCAAATATAACTTCTTCACCTTATTATTATCTGCAACAGAATGATATTCTGTATGTGGAACCTGATAAATTTAAACAGATTGAAGCTAATTCCAATCCTAATTCTACGCGCTGGATGCAGTACACCGGCTTTGCGCTTGGAATCCTTACTCTAATTATCACCTTAGCCCGCTAATTTTATGGAGTTACTTGAAGAAGTAAAGGGTGCCGGGAAGAGCCCCATTAATCTTAAGAAAGAAATTGGGCGTTATTTTAAGAAATGGCCGTGGATCCTGCTTAGTATCCTGGTTTTTTATGTGGCGGCGAAAATTTATCTACGGTATACTTCCGATATTTATCTTACGAAATCAAGCGTTAAGATTGAAAATCTGGAGAAAGGCAGTTTAGGTGCCATACAGAATTTGGGAAATACCCCTGTTATGGCAAAGGAAGGTGCAGGTGTGGAGATCCCTATAGTACTCTCCCGACCTATTCTTTATGATGTAGTAAAGGTCCTTAATGCGGATGTAAGTTATGTGATTAAAGGACAGGTGAAGGATAAGGAACTTTATAATGAGGCACCGATTGAAGTCCGAATCCTAACTCTAAAGGACGTAAAGAATTTTGGCGGACGAACCTATACCTTTAGTGACAAAGGAAACGCTTTTGAACTTAAAGAAGAGGGCGGGAGGTCGCACAAGCTTGCTTATAATAAAGTCTGCACACTGGATTTCGGTACATTTATAGTGAAGCCAAAGGCTGGTTACACCCGCATCAAAGAGCCGCTGGAGATTCATTTTATGAATGCGGTTAAAGTAGCGGAGGGATTACAATCTGCCATTACCATAGCGGAAAATGAGCTGAATACGGAGATTCTCGAACTTTCCTATAAATCAGAGGTACCCGATAAGTCGGAAGCCATCCTTAATTCCGTGGTGGCACAATACAACGCAGCAGATCTTGATAATAAACGTGAGCAGTCCAGGGTTTCGCTGGCGTTCATTGATGAGAGGCTGGAGGTTCTGACACAGGATCTGGGCAGCATCGAGAACGAGAAGGAGGGCTATAAACGGCAGAACCAAATAACCGATCTGGAATCGCAGGCACAACTTTCCCTGCAGAATGCCAATGAAAATACCAAGGAACTCTTAGGTCAGGCTACTCAGCTGGAACTGGTTAATTCGGTGCTGAATGTGGCCAGCCGCGGCAGCCGTGAGCAGTTGTTGCCTACCAACGTAGGGATGCCGTCCGGAGTAGATCAGGCCATTACGCAATATAATGATCTTATTATTACCCGTAACCGGACGCTGAAGCAGGCCACGCCATCGCATCCCGCTATACAGGATTTCAACCGTGAAATATCATCATTACGGTCGCTTATTGTTGATAATCTGGTGAAATCCAGACAATCGATACAGATGAATATCGCCCGTTTAAACGGGCAGCTTAATGAATCCAGGACGGATATCAGTAAATTCCCAACACAGGAAAAAATATTCAGAAATATTGACAGGCAACAGAATCTGAAGGAATCATTATACCTATATCTGCTGCAAAAAAAGGAAGAAACGTCAATTGCTATGGCAGTAACGATGCCTAAAGTAAGGGTGGTGAATCCGGCTTATACAACAGCGGGACCCGTAGAGCCTAACCGGCAGCAGATACTGCTGGGCAGCCTTGCAGCCGGTCTTCTTCTTCCCCTCCTCGTGCTTTTCGGACTGTTTTCATTAGATACTCAGGTTAAATCAAAAAGCGATATCACGACAGCATTACCTGATGTGCCTGTGCTGGCAGAGGTACCCACAGTTGGAAAAAATGAGAGCGATCTGATTGGAAAAAATGACCTTTCGGTTTATGCAGAAGCATTCAGAATTCTCACGTCGAACCTGAAATTTATGCTAAAGAATCCCGCTGAAGCGCCAATAATTCTCTTTACATCGTCAGTAAAAGGTGAAGGAAAGACAACGGTCTCGATAAATTCTGCCCTTGCGCTGGCTTCAAATAAAAAGGTCCTGATCATTGGCGCTGATTTACGTAATCCACAACTGGGTCGGTACGTGCCGCAGAAGAGGCTTGGTCTATCAGATTACCTGGCTTCAGACAGTGTGGAATTTTCAAAATATATCAATCCGTCTGCACTACATGATAACCTTGATATTATGCAGTCGGGAAGTATTCCGCCTAATCCAACAGATCTGTTAGAGGATTTAAAAATGTCAATGCTTTTGGCCGAGTTAAGAACTATTTATGATTATGTATTAATTGACTCCGCACCAATGATGATGGTGAGTGACACTTTTCATCTACTAAGGTCGGCTAATGTAGTGGTGTATGTTGTCAGAGCCAACTATACAGAAAAGGAACTTCTTACTTACGCAGAAACTGTATCGACTGATGAAAATGTCAATAAAATGGCTATTGTTCTGAACGACGTTCATAAAAATGAGATGCGTTATGGGTACGGAGGCAAATACTCCTATGGCTACGCAGCTGACAGTGAACGCAAAAAGTGGCTGAACTTCTTAAAAAGAAAGTAGAATGCAGAAAAAAATTCTGATCACCGGCGGGGCCGGGTTTATAGGCTCCAATTTATGTGACCATTTTATAGGCAAAGGTTATAAAGTTACCTGTCTGGATAATTTTGCGACGGGACACCGACATAATCTAAGTCAGCTTATGGAACATCCCAATTTCACCCTGATTGAAGGAGATATCCGTGATGCGGAGACGTGCCATAGAGCCTGTGAGCGACAGGATTATGTGCTGCATCAGGCAGCTTTAGGATCCGTTCCGAGATCAATTAATGATCCGGTAACCAGTAACGACGTAAATGTTGGTGGCTTCCTGAATATGCTGGTGGCGGCGCGCGACGCGAAAGTTAAGCGGTTTGTTTATGCTGCAAGTTCCAGTACTTACGGCGATTCCAAGAGTCTGCCTAAAGTAGAGGATGTTATCGGCAAGCCGCTGTCACCGTATGCCATTACCAAGTATGTTAATGAACTGTACGCTGATATATTTTCAAAAACCTATGGTATGGAATGCATAGGTCTAAGATATTTCAATGTATTTGGCAGAAGGCAGGATCCGAACGGCGCGTATGCAGCAGTGATCCCTAAGTTTGTGATCCAGCTGATGAAGTATGAAAGTCCCACCATTAACGGTGACGGTGATTATTCCCGTGATTTTACTTATATCGACAACGTCATTCAAATGAACGAGCGCGCTATGCTGACGGAGGATTCTAAAGCAGTGAATACCGTATATAATACAGCCGTAGGCGACCGGACGACTATTAAGGATATGGCGAATCTTCTGAAAGAATATTTATCTATATTTGATTCTAAGATAGCAGAAGTTGAAATACAACACGGACCCGTAAGAGTCGGTGATGTACCACACTCTAAAGCCAGTATTGAAAAAGCTACTGAATTATTAAGCTACCAACCCAGCCATGATTTTGCGGCGGGATTGAAAGAAGCTGTAAGATGGTACTGGAAAAACCTTACAGAAAAGTAATCTTTACTTTGAGCCAACGCACAATTAATAAAAACACAAATAATAAAAATGACTAATAAGATTGCCGTTATCGGCCTGGGCTATGTAGGCCTGCCCCTTGCGAGACTTTTTGCCACTCAATTTCCCGTGGTTGGTTTTGATATCAACAGCAAAAGAGTTGCAGAACTCAATGCCGGTCATGACGATACGCTGGAAGTATCAGATGAACTATTGCAGTCCGCGCTTCTTTCGGCCAATCCATTAGATGATGCAAATGCTAGGGCGGGATTATTCTGTTCCGACAAGCTGAATGATATTGCAGAGGCTAATATTTATATTATTACCGTACCAACGCCTGTAGATAAAAACAACCGTCCTGTACTTACGCCGCTTATTAAAGCCAGCGAAACCGTTGGCAAGGTTCTTAAAAAAGGTGATATCGTTATTTATGAATCGACGGTATATCCCGGCGCCACGGAGGAGGATTGTATCCCTGTCGTGGAAGAGGTTTCTGGATTGAAATATAATATAGATTTCTTTGCAGGCTATTCGCCGGAGCGCATTAACCCGGGGGATAAGGAGCATACTGTTGAAAAAATCCTGAAGGTGACGTCCGGTTCCGATCCGGAAACCGGAAAGATAGTGAATGACCTGTATGCTGCGGTGATAACTGCAGGGACGCACCTCGCACCGACCATTAAAGTAGCCGAAGCGGCAAAGGTCATCGAAAACTCCCAGCGGGACATTAACATTGCCTTTGTAAATGAACTGGCTAAGATTTTTAACCTCATGGACATTGATACCCACGCTGTCCTGGAAGCCGCAGGCACCAAATGGAATTTCCTTCCCTTCAAGCCGGGACTTGTAGGCGGCCACTGCATTGGGGTCGATCCCTATTATCTGGCGCAAAAAGCACAGGAATACGGCTACCATCCGGAAATCATTTTGGCCGGCAGAAGGCTCAACGATTCCATGGGCAAATATGTTGCGGAGCAGGTCGTTAAGACCATGATTAAAAAAGACATCGCGGTGAATGGTGCCCAGGTGCTGATGCTCGGCATCACCTTCAAGGAAAACTGCCCAGATGTCCGGAATACCAAAATTGTGGATGTTATTGCCGCCATGGAAGACTATGGCACCAAGGTCACGGTCTATGATCCCTGGGCAAATCCGGTTGAAGTACAGCATGAGTATGGACTCACCTGCAGCGATCAACTGGAAGGTACGAAGTATGATGCCGTGATTTTAGGCGTCGCGCATAACGAATTCCTGGACCTGGATCTCGGCCTGAACCTTAAAGAAAATGCAGTAGTGTATGATGTAAAGGGAATTCTAAAATCGGCGCATGCCCAGCTTTAAAAAGGAATGAAGAACATCATCATCACCGGCGGGGCCGGATTCATAGGATCCCATGTGGTACGCGAATTCGTGAAGAATCATCAGGAAAGCAGGATCATCAACCTGGATGCCCTGACCTACGCCGGGAACCTGGAGAACCTGAAGGATATTGAGAACGAACCAAACTATGTTTTCGAGAAAGCAGACATCACTAGGGTTGAAGAATTAAGAAAAGTCTTTGAAAAATATAATCCTGATGCCGTGATCCATTTGGCAGCGGAAAGCCACGTGGACCGCAGCATTACGGATCCCAATGCCTTCATCAACACCAACGTGAACGGTACGGCCAACCTTCTGAACCTTTGCCGGGAGTTCTGGACCCTGAACCCCGAGCACACCCACGGGAATTTTCCGGATGAGACCAGAAAAAACCTTTTCTACCATGTTTCTACGGACGAAGTGTACGGAAGTCTGGGCGAAGCGGGTTTCTTCCTGGAAACCACGGCGTACGACCCACAGTCACCCTATTCCGCGAGTAAAGCGGCCTCAGACCATTTAGTGAGAGCATATGGTAACACTTACGGAATGCCGTTTATCGTTTCCAACTGTTCCAACAACTACGGACCGAACCATTTCCCGGAAAAACTGATCCCGCTCTGCATCTCCAATATTTTAAATGAAAAACCCCTCCCGATTTACGGCGACGGAAAATATACGCGGGACTGGCTTTTTGTAATTGACCATGCAAAAGCCATCCATCAGATTTTCTTTGAGGCAAAAACAGGCGAGACCTACAACATCGGCGGCTTCAACGAATGGCAGAATATTGATTTGGTGAAAGAACTCATCAAACAGATGGATGAAAAACTCGGCAAACCGGCAGGGTATTCCGAAAAACTCATCACCTATGTGAAGGACAGACCGGGTCATGATAAACGTTATGCAATTGATGCCACCAAACTAAGCAATGACTTGGGCTGGAAACCTTCGGTAACTTTCGAGCAGGGTCTTGGAAAAACAATCGATTGGTTTTTGGAGAACAAGGAATGGCTGGAGCATGTGACGAGTGGCGATTATCAGAAATATTACGATGAACAATACCAATAATATGCTAGCTACAGAAACCCGACTGAAAGGATGTTTTATATTGGAGCCCGAAGTGCTCTCTGATGAGAGAGGCTATTTCCTCGAATCTTATAATGCTGAAAAGCTGCATGAGATACTGGGTTATTCTCCGTCCTTTGTACAGGATAATCAGTCACATTCCGGTTTCGGAGTGGTGCGTGGTCTTCATATGCAGACCGGTGATTTTTCGCAGGCTAAGTTGATACGGGTGCTTCAAGGATCGGTAATTGACGTAGCAGTCGATGTCCGCGAAGGGTCTGAAACCTATGGTCAGTCAATTAGCGTGGAACTATCTGCCGAAAATAAAAAACAGCTTTATATTCCGAGGGGTTTTTTGCACGGTTTTTCCGTGGTTTCCGAGACTGCCACTTTTTTTTATAAATGTGACAATGCCTATAACAAATCTTCAGAAAACGGTGTTAATCCGCTCGATCCTGAGCTCAATATCGACTGGAAAATACCCCCTGAGCAACTCATTATTTCCGAGAAGGACGAGAAAGCTCAGTCTTTCAAGGAACTTAAATCCAATGTAAACTGAATTTCCATATCATGAAAGGAATTATTCTTGCCGGCGGGTCCGGCACACGACTCTATCCGCTCACGATCGTGGTAAGCAAGCAGCTGATGCCGGTTTACGACAAACCGATGATCTATTATCCGCTTTCTACACTGCTGTTGGCAGGTATAAAAGATATTCTGATCATCACGACACCCCACGATCTGGAAGGTTTTATTAAACTTTTGGGCGACGGGACTTCCATCGGCTGCAACATACAGTATAAGGTTCAACCGTCACCGGACGGATTGGCGCAGGCCTTTATTTTAGGCGAAGAATTCATCGGCGATGATTCTGTAGCGCTGGTTTTGGGCGATAATATCTTTTACGGCGCTGGCTTGCCCAAATTATTGGCTTCAAAAACCAATGTTATTGGGGGCTGCGTTTTCGCCTATCAGGTTTCAGATCCTGAGAGATATGGCGTGGTTGAATTTGATCAAAACTTTAAAGCAGTTTCAATTGAGGAAAAACCCGCAGAACCTAAATCAAATTACGCAGTTCCAGGTCTCTATTTTTATGATAACTCAGTGGTCGAAATTGCTAAAAATTTAAAGCCATCGCCACGAGGTGAACTCGAAATCACCGATGTAAACCGGATCTATCTGGACAAAGGCCAGCTTGAAGTGGGCGTCATGTCCCGCGGAACCGCGTGGTTAGACACCGGCACTTTCGATTCACTTCATGAGGCTTCAGAATTCGTAAAAGTTCTTGAGAAAAGACAGGGTTTTAAGATCTCGTGTATCGAGGAGATTGCTTTTTCACGAGGGTTTATTGATGAAAAGCAATTGCTGGAAGCTGCCGCGAAATATGGTAAAAGCGGGTACGGGAAATATTTAAAAAACCTGATATAGCATGAAGCCGCAAATTATCAAACTTCCAAAAATTGTAGATCCCCGCGGGAATCTTTCATTTTTTGAAAGCCCAAGACAGCTTCCTTTTGAAATTGCGAGAACTTACTGGATTTATGATGTTCCGGGTGGTGAAACCCGGGGCAGTCATGCCTTCAGAGAGCAGCAGGAATTTATTGTGGCGCTTTCCGGAAGTTTTGATGTAATATTGAATGATGGCGAAACAGAAGAAAAATTCTCTTTAAACCGCTCCTATTACGGACTCTATGTGCCAAAAATGTACTGGCGCCGTCTTGAAAATTTTTCCACCAATTCGCTCGCTCTGATTGTTTCGGACAAAAGATTTGATACAAACGACTATATCCGTAATTTTGAAGAATTTAAAAAGTTAAAGAATGTTTTCAGTTGATGATTGTAAGATTATTGAAGTTCCCGTCGTTCATACGGAAGCCGGAAATATTTCTGTGTTGGAAAATCAGGAAAATATCCCTTTTGATGTAAAAAGGATTTATTATCTCTATGATGTACCGATGGGAAGTGAAAGAGGAGGGCACGCACATTATGAACTTCAACAGTATGTTATTGCAGCAAGTGGTTCTTTTACTTTTGTACTTGACGACGGATGTAGAAAAAAGGAAATTTTCCTCAATCATCCCAATAAAGCATTGCATATCGTGCCAGGCATTTGGAGGGAAATGAAGGATTTTTCAAGCGGTAGCGTTTGTGTAGTGCTGGCTTCATTAAAATACAGTGAGAGTGATTATATAAGAGATTATAAGAGTTTTATAAAATATAAAAATGAAAAATCGAGGAAGTATTAGCCCACTTGCTAAAATTGGTAAAAATGTGAATATTTCAGAAGGAGTGGTAATTTATGATAATGTTGAGATTGGCGATAATACCTTTATTGGACCGTATTGCATTATTGGCGAACCTACAATTAATTATTATAAAAATTTCCCAGACCACAAATTTGAATCGACCGTAATTGGATGTAACTCCATAATAAGATCATTTTCCACAATTTATGAAGGTGTGAAAATTGGCGATAATTTTCAAAGTGGACATCATGTTGTAATCAGGGAACAAAATGTGATTGGTACTAACACCAGCTTTGGCTCTTTTTCTGAATTACCGGGAAACTCTTCAATTGGAAACTTTGTTCGTATCCATAGCAAAGTTATGTTAAGCGAAAATAATATTATAGAAGATTATGTTTGGATATTTCCGTTTGTTGTACTGACTAACGTAAAGCATCCACCAATTGGTGATTTTAAACAGACCAGAATAAAAAAGTATGCCCAGATATATGCCAATGCAACAATACTTCCTGGCGTAACTATTGGTGAAAATGCAATAATAGCAGCAGGCACATTGGTTACCAAAGATGTTCCGGATGAACGTCTAATTATTGGATATCCGGGGGTAGACAAAAAATCTGTAAGGGAAATAAAAGATGAAAATGGGCAAAATGTATATCCTTGGAGAGAGCATTTAAAAGAGTATAGAGGTTATCCATGGCAAAATAAAAAGGAAGATTAATGATAAAATTTTTAGACCTTCAAAAAATAAACGTCGCACACCAGCAGGAAATAGAAGAAAGACTCTTGCAAACTTTCCGCAGCGGATGGTATCTTCTCGGAAACGAAGTAAAAACTTTTGAGCAGAATTTAAAACATTATCTCGATGCTGAAGAAGTGATTGGCGTTGCCAACGGTTTGGATGCACTGCGGTTGATCCTGCGTGGCTATATTGAAATGGGAGTAATGCAGCCGGGAGATGAAGTGATTGTTCCGGCAAATACGTATATTGCTTCGATTCTTGCCATTTCAGATAATGGTTTGGTGCCCGTTTTAATAGAGCCTGATCTCCACACCTACAATGTTGATATTGATAAAATCGAAGAAAAAATCACCGCAAAAACCAAAGCGGTCATGATTGTTCACCTCTACGGCAGAGTGGTTTGGTCTGAAGAACTGCTGGCGCTGGCAAACAAACATCAGTTAAAAATTATCGAGGATAATGCACAGGCAATCGGTGCTGAATGGAACGGCGTTAAAACCGGAAACCTGGGCGATGCGGCCGGGTTCAGTTTTTATCCCGGTAAGAATTTAGGAGCGTTGGGGGATGGCGGTGCAGTGTCCTGTAAAGATGCAGAACTGGGAAAAGTAATCCGGGCGTTAGCCAATTACGGTTCCAACCAGAAGTATGTGAATATTTACAAAGGACTTAATTCCCGGCTGGATGAACTGCATGCCGCTGCCCTGGATGTTAAACTCAAATACATTGATGCGGAAAACGACAGGAGGAGAGCCATAGCGAAAAGATATATAGCAGAAATCAACAACGAATCCATTATACTGCCGGAACAACCGGAAACTGGAGCGGAACATGTTTGGCATCTGTTTGTCATCAGAACCGAAAACCGTGAAAAACTTCAGGCCTTCCTTACTGATAACGGAGTGCAGACACTAATCCATTATCCTGTTCCACCGCATAAGCAGCAATGTTACAGCGAACTAAATCATTTCATTTTCCCTATCACGGAAAAAATACATGAAGAAGTGTTAAGTTTGCCAATCAGTCCGGTGATGGAAGATGAAGAAGTTACAACGATAACTAAAATATTGAATCAATTTAGCTGCTGAAAATGTCCTTAAAAGCACAGGCAATATCGGGAATGCTATGGACGTATTCGCAGCAGTTTGGGATACAACTCATTCAGTTTGGAGTTTCAATAGTCCTGGCGCGGCTCATTACTCCGGAAGAATTCGGACTCATCGGAATGATTGCAGTGTTCATGGGAATTGGTACCACATTATTTGATGGTGGACTCACCTCGTCGCTGATAAGGACTTCATCTGTGGAAGATATAGATTATTCCACGGTATTTCTTTTCAATTTTGGGGTTAGTATTTTAATATATGCCGTGTTTTTCGTCACCGCGCCATTTATTGCAAATTTTTTCGGTCAGCCGGTACTAACGTCAATTATTAGAGTGTACTCATTATCGTTTGTTATTTCTTCGCTTGCCGCAGTACAGAACGCGAAACTTACCAAAGAGCTTAAATTTAAGCTGCTGGCCATCGCGTCGTTCCCGGGAGCAATTCTTAGCGGTCTCGTAGGCATCCTTTTAGCCTATAATGGCTACGGCGTATGGGCGCTGGTGTACTCTTTCCTAGTTCAGAGTGCTGCAACAACGCTTGTGTTATGGTTGCTCAGTGGCTGGCGGCCCTCCTTACAGTTTAGCAGGCAAAAATTTAGAGAGCATTTCTTTTTTGGATCGAAATTGACCTTAAGCGGATTACTGGATGTAATTTTCACCAATATATATCAGTTGGTTATAGGAAAGATGTATGCTCCTGCGCAAGTAGGTTATTATACCCGCGCCAATACTTTAATGATGCTTCCGGTAGGAAATATTTCTACAGCGCTGAATAAAGTAGTTTTTCCCTTATTTTCAAAGTTGCAGGACGATCTTCCAAAACTTCGGGACGCATACAGGAGAATTATGCTGGCTGTAATATTCCTCGTGAGTCCCGTAATTGTAATAATGGCAGTTCTTGCCAAGCCTCTAATATTATTTTTGTTCGGCGCAAAATGGGAAGCCGTGGTTCCCATCTTTCAAATAATCGCCGTTACAGGAATTCTTTATCCTTTGCACCTGTATAATCTTCTTATCTTGCAGGTAAGGGGAAAATCAGGACTTTTTCTAAAGCTCGAAATAGCAAAAAAAATTCTGATGATTGCCTTACTATCAATATCACTTTTCTTTGGCTTCGATGGACTGTTATGGGGTATGGTAATATTCAGTATATTAGCGCTCTTTATCAATACATTTTACGCTGGTCAGGAACTTAGATATCCTGCAATACAGCAGTTCCGGGATGTTATACCAATATTTTTGCTGTCCACCAGCATGGGAGTTATTATATATTACCTAGCCATGGTTTTATATAGCTTTGGAAATTTTGTTCCACTGGCTGTGGGCAGTGTTGTAGGACTGTTATTTTATCTCGCAGTAGGCAGAATTTGTAAATTGGAAAGTATGTCGGAATTAATTAATTTAATCAACAAAAGATGATACCCGTTACCAAACCTTTTTTACCCCCGCAGCAGGTGTATCAGTCTTATCTGGACGGTATCTGGAAACGGCAGTGGCTCACCAATATGGGACCCCTCGCCAGTGACCTGGAACTCCGGCTGAAAGAAACGCTGAAGGTCAACCATCTGCTTTTTGTGACCAATGGTACCGTAGCGCTTCAGATGGCGATAAAAGCGCTTGACCTGAAGGGCGAAATCATCACCACGCCGTTCTCTTTCGTGGCTACGACCTCTTCTATTGTCTGGGAAGGCTGCAAGCCGGTTTTTGTTGATATTGATGAGCAAAGTCTGAATATCGATGCCAATCTGATAGAGGCGGCCATTACCGCGAACACTTCCGCAATTCTGGCCACCCATGTGTACGGGAATCCGTGTGATGTAGAGAAAATAGAGACCATCGCAAAGAAGCATAACCTGAAAGTCATCTATGATGCAGCGCACGCTTTTGGCGTAGAAATCAATGGTAAATCCATATTTGAATACGGTGATATTTCCACCTCCAGCCTGCATGCGACCAAGCTCTACCATTCGGTGGAGGGCGGACTCATCATTACCAAAGATGCCGCACTGTTAAAAAAACTGGCGTATATGCGGAACTTCGGTTTCGATGGGCCGGAAAGTTTTGCGGAACTGGGTCTTAACGGCAAGAATTCTGAATTCCATGCGGCCATGGGACTGGCTAATCTGAGATACATTGAGCAGATCAGCCGTAAAAGAAAAGAACTGACGGCACGCTACGATGACCGACTAAGAAACCTGAAGGCACGCCGCCCCGTGTGGCATACCGCCTCGGAAAACAACCATGCCTATTACCCCCTTGTATTTGACAGTGAAGAGCTGATGCTCCAAACCTTGGAACTGTTGAAAGGTCACGAAATCTTTACTCGCAGGTACTTTTATCCTTCGCTGGCTACTTCGTTACCCTATTTGGAAACGCAGGATTTTGTGGTAACCGATTCGGTGTCGCGGCGTGTATTATGTCTGCCACTTTACTATGACCTGACCGTGGAAGAAGTGGATTTAATTTGTCGATTGATATTAAGAGTGCAAAACAACTGATATGACAGCAGCCATAATGCAACCCTATTTCTTTCCTTATATTGGTTATTTTCAAATGATCAACGCAGTTGATGTATTTGTATTTTATGATGATGTCAACTTTATAAAAAAAGGATGGGTTAATAGGAATAATTTCTTACTCAATGGTAGAGGCAAATTATTTACAATTCCATTAAAAGACGCTTCTCAAAATAAAATGATTAATGAGGTTAAAACTATTTTAGAAAGTCCCGATGTCAGTAAAATTTTAGAAACGATCAAACAAAATTATAAAAAAGCGCCCTTTTTTCAGGGAGTTTTTCCAGTAATAGAAAGAGTTTTCAGATTACAGAATTCAACCATCGGTGATTTGGCCATGGTAAGTATTCAGGTTGTTAACGAATATTTGGGGATTACTACTGTTTTACAAAGGTCTTCAATGGAATTTGCTGATACCAAAGGGCTGGAGCGTGCTGAGCGCCTGATTGCAATTTGCAAACAGGTCGGAGCTGAAACGTACATCAACGCCATAGGAGGCCAGGAACTGTATAGTAAAGAATATTTTGCTTCAAAGGGCATAGATTTGAAATTTATTAAGTCAGAGCCCTTAGATTACAAACAGTTCGACCATGAATTTGTGCCCTGGTTGTCCATCATTGATGTAATGATGTTTAACTCTGTAGAGGATATTCGTAAAATGTTGAAATATTACACCTTATCATGAATTTTAAATATGCCTTTTATTGTTCTGGAAGTGCCGCGCGAGTTATAAAATTTTATAACTCTAACAAACTACTGGATTTTCCAGCCGAATTTGTTTATTATGACGGAGGAAGGGATGATGTGATAACACGATTAGCAGATATTTTTGGACCAGATCGTGTGATTGTGCCAAGTGCTGAGCATGTTAACGCCAACAAAGTCTTATCCAAAACTGTAAACCAAGAGCTTTTAAGTAACCTGAATTCAAATAAGGTGGATTATTTATTCTGTTTCGGGGATAAAATTTTAAAGCCATTACTTGTTGATGCTTATAAAAATAGAATAATAAATTTTCATCCTTCTATCCTGCCAGCTTTTCCGGGCTTGAATGCAATTGATCAAGCCTTGTCTACGTCAGTACAGCTTTTGGGGAATACAGCTCATTTTATTGATAAAGGAATTGATACAGGTCCAATTATTCTTCAATCAGTAATTAGCAGAAGCAACTTTAAAAATTACGACTCAGTGTTAGATTTGCAGATAGGTATGCTGGAAAAAATCTGGGTATGGCTGGAAACGGATATGATAACAATGGATGAGGGTAGAGTAATAATTAGGGAACTTACGACAGAAAAATCATTCTATTCATCATGAATTATACTGTAAGTGTTGTCATGATTACCTATGGTCATGAAAAATACATAGAGGAAGCGATCAATGGGGTTTTTATGCAGCAGACGGATTTTCCTGTGGAATTGATTATCGCCAATGACTGTTCCCCGGATCAAACTGATGAAGTGGTTAAATCATTACTTAGTAGGGCGCCGGAAAATATTACCGTCAGGTACACAAGACATCACACTAATAAAGGAATGAATGCAAATTTTCTGTGGGCAGCTTCACAGGCGACCGGCAAATACATTGCCCTCTGCGAAGGCGACGATTACTGGATTGATCCAATGAAGCTGCAGAAGCAGATTGAATTTTTGGATGCTCATCCGGATTATGCCTTATCTTCAGGTTACTCAATTTCAATTGATGCTCATGGTAAAATTCTGAATACACCCGTAATAAATTCGGAGGTAAAATATTTTTCTTACGGCATTAAAGATATCCTGCAGAGCAGTAAATTCGAAACAGCGACCATTCTTTTTAGAAATAATCCAAGACTAACTTTTCCGGATTGGTTTTATTCTTTTGGTAGTGATGTGGATTCTTTAGTTCTATGGATTTTAAAGGATGGAGGAAAGGTACATCTACTAAATGAAATTCTGAGTATTTACCGTTACCATCCCGGCGGCGCTACAAAGCAAGATAACCATCAGCAAAAACTGCATTATTATACCACTATGTTAGATTTGTTTGATGGTTCCACAAATTACAGATACACTAAAGAAATAAAGCTGAAAAAGGAAAAGGTAAGGGCGTTGCTCTCAATGCATATCTTACCTTATTGGGAGCGTGTGCTGTATATAGTAAAACAGACCCCGTTTTTTATAATTAACAGGAAAAACAATGTAATACCCCTTACCTGGTATTTGCGGTACTTCTTACCAAAGTAAACGATATGAAATTTATTTTTTATTACGAATACAAAGATATCGTTGGTGGTATTACCAGCTTATATGTAACGCTATTTGAAGAAATGGTGAAAAGAAATGTTAATTTTATTTTTTTTAACTATACCGATGGAATTGTAAATAAGCAGTTAAAGAACAAGGGCATAAAGGTACCCTTGTTGGATATTGAGGAGTTTAATTGGACCAGTTTAAGCGACATCGTGTCAGCAGATGACGTTATTGTCTTAACAAGTTTTGATGAATGTTTTGCTAAATTTCTCAAAATTAATCCCAAAGTCATTTATTATAATGTGAATGAATTATTGGGGGAAATCAGTCGTTATAAATTTGGGTTAAATCTGCGTTTTTTAGGTCGTAGATTAGTCAGCAAATTAGATGAATCGCACAGTCTGGTCTTCATGGACGAAACGGGAATTAACAACGCGCAAAATAAATTAGGATATTCCATGCGCAACAAATATTTTCTACCGGTTCCTATAAAAAGATCAGCTGTAAATAAGTACGCACCCGGATCTCTGGCTTCCGGGGAAATAAGGTTAAGTTATGTAGGCAGAAGTGTAGTCTGGAAGATGATGCCACTTAAAAAAATCCTGGATGACCTGCTTATATTAAGCCGCGATTTTAGAATAAATTTTACCGTAATTGTGGACAGCATTAATGATATGGAACAGTTCATTAATGTAGACCATTTTCGTAACAAAAACTTTAAGCTAACTGTTTTAGAAAAAGTAAATCCTAATGATTTGCCGGAGATTCTCTTAGCAGAAACCGATATAGGATTTGGTATGGGAACCGTCTTGTTGGACTACGGCAAGATTGGGATTCCTGTAATTCTCGTTGATGCCTCAAAAAACGTATTTCCCGATAATTACAAATACAAATGGAGTTACGAAATAGAAAATTTTTGTCTGGGAAAATTTATAGAATCACATCTCGGAGATTTTGACGGATTTGAAATAAAGGAAATCCTCTCAGAAGCGTTTGCGGACCCTTCTTATTTGCAAAAAATTTCAGATAAGGTTTATAATTATACGAACACGTTTCACGGTGTAAGCGGCTTTGTATCCAGATTATTAAATTATAGTGAAAAAGCTTCCTTTAGACTCCGGGATGCACAGCCTTATATAATACATTATTCACCTTTACACCAGGCGGTAAAAAAAATAATTTCCCGTTCTGCTAACTAATTTCCCGTACGTAAGTTAAACGACAAAACATATCTGTATGATCAGTTGCAGTAAACAAGGAAAATTTTACATAAAAAATTGAAAATACTTTTCGTCATAGAATCCCTGGGTAACGGAGGAGCAGAACGGGTGCTGCTCAACATACTGCCTGTGCTGCAGGAAAATGGCTATACCTGCGAGGTGGCAACGCTGTTTGACGGGGCTGAGCTCGCTGTCGAATTTTTGCAGCAGGGAATTAAGGTGCACCGGTTTAATATTAAATTCCGATGGAATTTTGTGTCAGCTCTGCATCAGCTAAAACAACTCATAAAAAACAATAATTATGACTTCGTGCATGCCCATCTTTTTTTTGCGCATTTCTACACCGGTATCCTGAAGAAATTTTTATTGCCACGCCTTAAGACCGTTGTGACGCTGCATAATTTGGGCTATGATGCCGATCCTGCGGTATCTGCGCTAAAGAAGCTGCGTAAAATGGCTGACCGCATGATGCTGGAGACCTTCAACACAAAGCTTGCCGTAAGTGCGGCTGTGAAAGAATCTTTCCGCAAGCATTTACAGCTTGATGATATAATGGTGTTGCATAATGGATTTCCAGTGGCAGCGGTACAGCAGATGGCAGAAGCCGCTGCCCGGCCTTTAGAATACCGGGACGGAACAATAAATATCATCACCCCCGGCCGTCTGGTGAAAGAAAAGGGACACAAATATCTGGTAGAGGCGGTTGTAGAACTGAATAAAATGCATGACAATCTGAGGTTCTTCTTTGCGGGTGAAGGGCCGGCAAGGGAGGAGATTGAGGACATGATTAAGGACTTGAGCCTTCAGAATGTATTTCTCCTGGGAAGTCTGAAACAGCAGGAACTGTTTGGCTGGATCAGTCACGCCGACCTGGTCGTGATCCCTTCCGTCTCAGAAGGTTTTCCTACCATTATAGGGGAATGTATGGCCCTGGGAAAAGCCATGGTGGCTACAAACGCAGGTGGTATACCAGACTTTATAGACGAGGGCGTGGATGGCATACTGGTGGAGGTCGGGAACCCCGGGCAACTGCAGGATAAAATTAGCTTACTTTTGCAGAACCGGGAGCTCGCGAAGGAATTAGTAGAAAATGCGATGAAAAAAGTGCGCAAATTTGACATCGCGCGCAGCGCAGCAAAACATATGGAACTGTATAAAAAATTAATGGACTGATGTGCGGATTTGCAGGATTTATAGACTACAGTAAAACCTCATCACGGGAGACCCTGGTGAAGATGTGCGATGTGATTGCACACCGCGGTCCCGATTCCGGATCCTACTTCTTTCAGGAAGAGGAGGGTTTCACCCTGGGACTGGGACACCGCCGGCTCAGTATCATCGACCTGCACGCAACCGCCAACCAACCCATGTTCTACAAAGACTGGGTAATCGTTTTTAATGGCGAGATCTACAACTATCAGGAAATTAAAGATGACCTTATTAACTTGGGTCATCATTTCGACACCCAATCGGATACCGAAGTCATCCTGCACAGTTTTGAGCAGTGGGGCACCGAGGCGGTAAACCGTTTTATCGGAATGTTTGCATATCTGATTTATGACCGGCAAAAAAAGGAAATCATAACCGTACGGGACCGTCCGGGCGTAAAACCCCTTCACGTCTATCAGAATGAACAGATCCTTATGTGGGCTTCCGAAATTAAATCTTTCCACCAGCACCCGCTTTTTAAAAAAGAACTCAATCCGGATGCCGTAAAGCGTTTTTTACAGTACGGGTATATTCCGACTCCAAATTCCATTTTTCTTAAGGTGAGAAAACAGCTTCCCGGGAGCATTGAAACTTTTGAGCTTGCGAAGCGGACCACCTCAACCGTGAAGTATTGGGATGTGGCCGATGCTTACCGGAAGCCCGTTCTGGATATTGATTATGCAACCGCCAAAATAAAAACTTCAGAAATACTGAAAACAGCCTGCGATTACAGGATGGTCGCTGACGTCCCCGTGGGTGTGTTCCTTAGTGGAGGCTACGACAGTACGCTGGTTACCGCCTTACTGCAGCAGGACAGAGCCGATAAAATCAAGACCTTTACCATTGGCGTCGATGATCGAAGGCTCAACGAGGCAAAATTTGCGAAGGAAATTGCATCTCGGCTCGGAACCGAACATACGGAGTATTATATTACGGAAAAGGAAATGTTTAACCTTATTGACGACCTGCCCTTCCACTTTGACGAACCCTTCGGCGATTCCAGTGCGGTACCCACCATGCTCGTAAGCCAGGTAGCCCGTGAGAAGGTGACCGTAGCATTGTCCGCCGACGGAGGAGACGAGGTCTTCGGAGGCTACAACCGCTATGACCGGCTGAAACAGCTGAAACAAATCAGACTGCTTAAAAAAATAGGCCTTCCTGTTTCTTTTTTGGCTAAGAACGTCATTAAAAATCCTAAAAGTCAGGAGCGAATTCTTGATCTGGTGAGGAATCCTGATGTATTCACCCTCGCCAATCAGCTGAACAACCCTTACGTAAAAGGAGAAACAGACCGCTTTTTCAGAAATGAGGTGAATGATTTAAAATGCAGCCTCCTAACTGACCTTGATTCTATTGATGACGATCTCAGACTGTTTATGGCAATAGACTACAAAACCTATCTCCTCGATGATATTCTCACCAAAGTTGACCGGGCAACGATGCGCAGCAGCCTTGAGGGCCGCGAACCGCTGTTGGACCAGCACGTCATTGAATTTGCCGCACAGTTACCCAATGATTTTAAGATAAGAAACGGGAAGAAAAAGTTTATCCTGAAGGATATTGTGCATGATTTCGTACCGCAGGAAATAATGGAAAGACCAAAAATGGGTTTTGCCGCGCCGGTGGAAGACTGGTTACGCAATAACCTTAAACAGAAACTGGATTATTATTTCTCTGATTCTTTTCTGGATGCCCAGGCCATTTTCAGCAATAAAGAGGTACAGCGTATGCTTGAAGCGTTCAGAAACGGAAAAACAAATACGACTGTCAAGATCTGGTATTTCCTTATGTTCCAGATGTGGTACCAAAAATGGATGATGAATGAAAACTAAGATACTCTATATCAGTTACAATGGCATGAATGAGCCTTTAGGCGCTTCCCAGGTATTGAGCTACCTCTATAAACTGTCCGACAATTATGAATATCATCTTGTTTCATTGGAAAAACCAAAGGATTTTGCTGACACTGAGAAAATGGAAGGGTTGAGGAAGAAACTCTCCTCACACGGTATCTTGTGGTATCCCGTTCCATATAAAACAGACCGCATGGGCAAACTGACCAATTTTTTCAGGCTGCTGAAAAAAGTGAATGCGGTTTCCAAAAAACATAAAATCACAAATGCCCATTGCCGAAGTTATTTCCCGGCGATGATCGCCAATCTGCTGCATCTGAACTACCTTTTTGACACCCGCGGTTTCGAATTCGATGAAAGAGCTGATGTAGGGAGTATTTCCAGAACCGGTCTTGTATTTAAAGCCCTTAAAAAGATTGAGAAAAAGCTGTATCAAAATGCAGCAGCGGTGAATAAACTCTCCTACGAAGGAAAGCGAACCATTGTGGATAACGAACTGTTTCCAGATGGCGACAAAATATCGCCCATATCGGTCATACCGACCTGTACCGACACTCACCGCTTTAGATTTCACGAACGGTCTTACGAAGGGGCGGTAAGAATTGGGTATGTAGGTACGGCCTCAGGGTGGTATGATTTTGATAAAACGCTCGCCACTTTAAAAGCAATTGGAACCCAAGTGGATTACAAATTTATCATATACAACAGTGGTCAGCATGACTTTATAAAAACTAAGTTGACAGAATACGCCATTCCATTGGAAAAAGTGCAGATTGAAAAAGTAACCTTTTCTGAAATGCCCGAAAGGTTGAAGGAAATTGAGGTTGCTCTTTTCTACATTCATCCCTATTTTTCCAAAAGGGCTTCTGCTGCAACCAAACTTGGGGAGTTTTTTGCGTCCGGAATTCCGGTGCTGACCAATGCTGGGGTAGGTGACCATGAAAAGCTGATTACAGAATCGGGAGCCGGTAAAATACTGGACAGTACACAAATAGACCATTATAACTTCGCTGAAATATTCGAGGGTTTGCGCAAGTTGGAAACATCAGTAAAGTGCAGGGAAATAGCAGAGGTTTTTTTTTCCCTGGATAAAGGGGTCGAGAAATACCGGGAATTGTATAAACAGATTTTTATATGAAAGTAATTTTTCTGACAAAATATACCCGTAAGGGAGCCAGCAGCCGTCTTCGAAGTTATCAGTATTTTCCATGGCTGATGGCAAACGGATTTGAGGTTGAAGTATCTCCGTTATTTGGCGATCAATATCTCGAAAATCTCTACAAGGGCCGGAAATCCATCACCCAAATCCTGAAAGCGTATATTAGCCGTTTTTTCAAAGTGCTTTCTTTACCCAAAGACAGTTTGGTGGTGATTGAATATGAACTTTTCCCTTATTTGCCCGCATGGTTTGAGACCATGTTAAGTAAAAAAGGCGTGAAGTATATTGTGGACTATGATGATGCCATATTCCACAATTACGATTTGAGTTCAAATATATTGGTGAAAAAATTTTTAAGTGACAAAATAAACAAAGTAATGCAGGGAAGCAGCTTTACTGTGGTAGGCAATGCCTATCTTGAGCGAAAGGCGAAAGATGCCGGTGCAACACATGTTATAAGAATTCCGACAGTAGTTGACCTGCAACGTTACGACGTTAAATCAGATTTTTTTACCGGTATGAACCAAAAGCTTATTGTAGGATGGATCGGAACCTTTTCCACATTCAAATATCTGAAAACTGTTATACCGTTTCTGGAAGATCTTGCGAAAGTTTATCCTATTGTTCTGCATGTGGTGGGGGCTAAGGAAGAACTTGATACCACTCTGGAAATAAAGTTTATTCCCTGGACTGAAAGTTCAGAAGCTGCCAGCATAAGAGCTTTTGATGTTGGCATCATGCCTTTGGAAGATACTCCATGGGAACGCGGAAAATGTGGTTATAAACTCATTCAGTATATGGCGAGCGGCATTCCCGTAATTGCTTCGGGGGTGGGGGCAAACACGGAGATTGTCAGCCATTCGGTCAATGGTTTTATAGCTAATAGCGACCAAGAATGGAAAAATGCCTTTCTTTACTTTCTTTCAAAACGGCATCGTCTTACTGAAATGGGAATGGAGGGAAGGAAAATGGTAGTGGAAAAATATTGCCTGCAAAAGACAGCAGCCCAGTGGTTAGAAACGCTGAAATTTAAATTCTGATGGAAAAAAAAAACTATTTTGATATTTTACAGATTTATCGTGGTATTGCTGCCCTGTTGGTAGTTATACATCACACATATATTTCTTTCGAGTATTACCATGATCTGGATATTCCGCTTTTAAAGTTTATAGTTGAAATTGGAAAATATGGAGTGGATTTTTTCTTTGTTCTTTCTGGTTTTATCATCACTTATACTACCGCAAATTATGTAGATAATCCTAAATACAGTAAAAAATATATTCTAAACAGGATTTTACGTATTTATGTTCCTTATCTTCCTGTGGGACTAGGGATATTCATTATTTATATGATATTCCCCGGTCTTAGCAATTCGGACAGAGAAATAAGTTGGATTACATCCTTCACACTCTTACCGCATGGAAATCCTGCATTGTCGGTAGCTTGGACTCTGACATTTGAAATGTTTTTCTACAGTGTATTTCTTTTGAATTTTCTTTCGAAGAAATTGTTTTTAGGGTTACTGCCTCTTTGGACTATATCCATTATTTTAATAAACATTTTCGGAATAAATACTCATTACAAAATCTTTGAAATAGTTTTTAATTGGTATAATCTTGAATTTATTTTAGGAGTAATGGTAGCATATTTAGCCAAGAAACTGACATTTTTTAAATATCGCTATGTTTTTGGTTCTGCGTTGCTGTTCGTTTTTTTGTTTACTTACTTGAAATATTTCCACATACAATTTTTTGAATTTTCCTTAAATATCCTCTTTGCCTTGGCGGCATCCCTGTTTGTCTTTATGGGTGTGCGTTTTTGGAATTTTAAAATAAATTCCAAAAACATAATGATGCTTATTGGGAATTCCAGTTACTCACTATATCTGCTTCATGACCCAATTCAAAGTGTATTAGTACGAATTATACCAAAAAAATCAATACAGTTAATGCTTCTTTTTGAACTTTTCGTTGTAATTATGCTCTGTTGTTTAACCAGTTATTTTTATCATATAATATTTGAAAAAAAGTTGCTGGTATTTTTGAAAAAACAAATGAAGATATGATGCTATTTGATTTTATATATATCCCTATAATTCTTATACTGGGGTTCTTATTTATAAATCTGTTAAAAGACAAGTTGACCCCTTATGACAAAAAAATGTTGCAGTGGCTATGGATTTTCCATATAATGACGGGCGTCTACTTCTGCTTTTTTATTGAAGGTGATGCATTTGGATATTGGGAGATACCAAAATCGTACACCTTTGAGATTTTTAAAAATGAATTTTTACACGGTGATGGTACGTCCTTTATGAATGCCTTTAATTACATATTTACGAATCTGTTGGGCATGTCGTACCTTTCCAACACTTTGCTGTATTCCCTTTTTGGCTTTATTGGTTTGACTTTTTTTTATCTAGTCGCACTACTAAGCATTCCTTATAATAAAGTATTTTTAGGCTTCGCAGTATTTCCTTTGGTATTCTTTTCACCTAATCTACATTTCTGGAGCGCAGGCGTAGGCAAGGATACTATTCTTTTTCTTTGTGTGGGAATGCTCGCATATGCACTCACAAATCCTGCTAAAAGAGTGGTATTTATTATTATAAGTATTTCATTGTCGTTTGCAATAAGGCCTCATATTACTTTGTTTTTACTTTTTGCTTTTGGATCAACTTATGTTTTTGGAGGCAGAATCCCATTAACCAAGAAAATTATATTCTCGACAATTTTTTTAGGATTAGCAGTTGCTATCTTACCTACTGTAATGACTTTTGTAAGTGTTGATAGTACGTCGGTTGAGGCTATTTCAAAACGTGCCGCCAGCCAGGCAGGAAATTTGGCACAAGGTGCAGGATCCGCTGTTGATATCTCAGAATATCCTTATGTATTAAAAGTCTTAACATTTTTATACCGCCCCTTCTTCTTTGATAGCAGTAGTATTGCTGGCCTTATTGCATCAATTGAAAATCTGCTTCTTGTTTTTCTCACAATTAAAGCATTTATTTACAGGCCATTAGAAACTTTTAGAAAGGCACCTTTTGTACTCAAAGGACTTTTTGTTTTCCTGGCTGTAGGAGTTCTAGCTTTTGCACCATCATTAGGGAATCTGGGCGTGATGATCCGCATGCGGAACATGTTTCTCCCAGGCATGCTTCTTTATTTTATGTGGTGTTATTCTTATCAGATCAAGAACAAATACTCAAGATCAGCAGTTGCCGAACCAAAATAATCATATATGTGTGGAATTAACGGAATTATCATAAACACAAACAACGAGACCCTGTCCACCAAAATCGGCAGGATGAATGACCGCATTATCCACCGCGGACCCGATGACGATGGGGTGTTTCATGAATCAAATGACTTCGGGAGTATTGCTTTCGGCATGCGCCGCCTTGCCGTCATTGATTTGAGTACAGGGAACCAGCCCATGTTTTCGGATGATAAAAAAATCGTGATCGTTTTCAACGGAGAAATCTATAATTTTCCCGAACTCAGAAAGGAACTTATTGACGAAGGAGTGGTTTTTAGAACACATTCTGATACGGAAGTGATCCTCCGTATGTATGATAAATATGGCGTGGCTTCCTTTTCCAGACTCGACGGCATGTTCGCTTTCAGTATTTATGACAAGAAAATCAATAAAGTCATTATTGCGAGGGATTTCTTTGGTGAAAAGCCACTGTATTACACGCGCAAGGAAAATAAAATCATATGGGCCTCGGAACTGAAATCGCTCATCATAGAATACGGTTCTAGGCCCGAGATTTCACGAGAAGGCCTCAATCTTTATTTCCGGCTGACCTACATCCCCGCACCGTATACCATATACGAAGGCATCCATAAGCTGGAAGCCAACCATTATATGGAAATTAATCCTAAAAATCTCGATATTCAGATTCATCCCATCTCAGTTGAAAAGTTTTCAGGTGAAAAACGGAATATCAGTTTTGAAGAAGCTAAAAAACGTACACAGGAACTCGTTTCCGAAAGTGTCAGAAGCCGAATGATCTCGGACGTGCCTTTCGGGGCCTTTCTTTCCGGAGGGGTTGATTCTTCCATTGTTGCGTTGGAGATGTCCCGCCATGCCGAACGGAAAGTCGAGACTTTTTCAATCGGTTTTGAAAAAAAATCCTTTGATGAATCGGATAAAGCCCGTACCGTAGCTAAAATGATCGGCAGCAACCATCATGAGTTTATCCTGAAACCCCAAGACCTCAGGAACGACACCGACCGGATCCTGCTCAATTTTGATGAACCTTTTGCAGATTCATCGGCACTCCCTTCTTATTTTGTCGCACTAAAGACACGACAGCATGTAACCGTAGCGCTTACGGGAGACGGTGGTGATGAGATGTATGGCGGTTACAACAAATACCTGGTAGGAAAATACAACAGCAAAATGACGGCCGTACTGCCGAAACCACTGTTCAGTCTGATAAAGTCCGCTGCCGGAAAACTACTCCGCACTTCAGATGATGACCGCGGTCTGAAATTCAAGGCCCTTAAGATGATAAACGCAGTGGATTATGGGGACGATTATTATTACAACATGATTTCCCTGGGATACACAGACCGCGCACTGATGACCGTCCTGAACCCCGGATTTTACAAAAAAAGCATCTTTGACTACTATAAAAACCTAACCGGACAACGCAGCAAAACGCTCTCCGACTTCCGGGCCATAGACAAGTTAATAAGTCTTGAAGGTGATATGCTCGTAAAGGTGGACCGAACCAGCATGCTGACTTCCCTGGAATGCAGGGCACCCTTCCTGAACAGAAAGATCTGGGAGTACAACAACACCCTTCCCGAAAAGTACCTTTTGAATGGTAACAGTAAGAAGTACCTCCTGAAGGAATCATTTAAAGAGCATTTTCCGGATCGCTTCCTAGATCTTTCCAAAAAGGGCTTTGGCGTGCCCGTGGGCGACTGGCTGCGTGAACATCTGAAAGAAGAGCTCCTGAGTTACACCGATGACACCTTCCTCCGCGAACAGGGAATCTTTAATACCACTGAGATTGAGACGCTGGTACGTGATCATATCTCCGGAAAGTTTGACCGAACATTTCAAGTCTGGACCTACTTCTGTTTCCAGAAGTGGTACCGTAACACTTACCTGAATATTTTTTAAATTACGTATGGCCAACTTTAGAAAGATGGAAATATAAGTAAGAAATTGTGGTTCTACCCGTTATTCCAGCTGCTGTTTAAAGTGCACTATCATTATCAGCAATTAACTTATGCCAAAACTTATCCGCATCACTACTGTTCCGTTGTCCCTAGATAAATTATTAGGCCGTCAGCTTACTTTTATGAACAATTGTTTAGATGTTACCGCAATTTCTGCAGACGAAAAAGAACTGGCACGCGTAGCACAAAAATACGGAGTGAAGTATTTCCATCTAGAAATGACGCGGGAAATTACACCTCTGCAGGACCTAAAAGCATTATGGAAGTTGTACGGCTATTTAAGAAGGGAGAAGCCACAGATTGTTCATACCCATACCCCTAAAGCCGGAATTGTGGGCATGCTAGCGGCAAAGCTGGCTGGTGTGCCAAACCGGCTGCATACTGTAGCCGGGATGCCGCTTATGGAAGCCTCCGGAGCAAAAAGAATGGTACTGGATCTGGTAGAGAAAATGACTTATGCGAGTGCGACGAAAGTATATCCCAATTCAAAAGGCCTTTATGATTTTATCGTTATGCATCAGTATGCCCCTACCGGAAAGCTAAAGGTTATTGGTAACGGATCCTCCAATGGGATTGATACTGCCTTCTTTTCCCCTGATGTTTTCACCGAGCGCAAATGTGACATGTTACGTAACGAATTGCTATTAAAACCACAGGTTTTTGTATTTGTATTTGTAGGGCGTCTTGTGGGTGATAAAGGAATAAATGAGTTAGTGGCGGCGTTTAAAAAGCTTGTTTCAGATTCAGAAAAATCCGATTCAGAGCCAGAACATAACGAAGACTTGCCTTCAGTCAAACTGCTTTTGGTAGGTCCATTAGAAACAGAATTGGACCCGCTACAAGCAGAGACACTTGAAGAAATAGAAAATAATTCCCATATCATTATGACGGGTTATCAGAATGATGTGAGACCTTACTTTGCTGTCAGTAACGCACTGGTTTTTCCGAGTTACCGCGAAGGTTTTCCCAATGTGGTGATGCAGGCCGGAGCAATGGGATTGCCGGCTATTGTAACAGATATCAACGGATGTAATGAAATTGTGGAGGAAGGAGTGAACGGTACTATCATTCCCACAAAAGATACCGAGGCACTATATGAAGCAATGAAGACGATGCTGCAAGATGAGGAATGGCGAATGAGATTGAAAAAGAATGCCAGGCCGATGATCACTGCCCGTTATGAACAGCAGGTGGTGTGGGAGGCATTGCTGGAGGAGTACAGGGCGATGGTGCCAATTCTTAAGGAGCGAAGGCAAAAGATTTAGACGCCAGATGTCAGATATCAGATTTTCAATTTTGAATTTTGAATGATGGATTTTGGATTTTAACGTTGTGTTCTGTGAGAAGGCTTTGTGTGCTCTGTGATTAGATACGAAAAAATAAAGGATCAAGAGCTAAGGCAAATGATTTAGACGCTAGAGGTCAGATATCAGATTTCAGACTGTTTATCAATGTAACAATGAAGTAATGTAACAATGTAACATTGGAGCAATGGATGGATTATTGAAACTATAAAATAATAAGAGTGTACAGGAATTATATAAAACGAATTATTGACTTCGTAGCCGCGCTGGTGGGGCTTGTGGTTTTAAGTCCGGTCTTTTTAATTGTGACAGCAGGACTTGCTTTTGCCAACGGCGGCAGGCCCTTCTTCTTCCAGCGGAGACCCGGCAAGGACGGACGAATCTTTAAGATCGTTAAATTCAAGACCATGACGGACGGAAGAGATACCCAGGGCAACCTGCTTCCTGATGCGGACCGGCTGACACCTATTGGTACTTTTGTTCGTAAAACTTCACTGGACGAGATTCCACAACTTATCAATGTGCTGAAGGGCGATATGTCGCTTATAGGACCGAGGCCGTTGCTGCCGGAATATTTACCATTATACAGCCCGGAACAGGCCAGGCGGCATGAGGTAAGACCGGGGATCACCGGTTGGGCGCAGGTAAACGGTCGCAACGCCATCAGTTGGGAGGATAAGTTTAAAATGGATGTGTGGTATGTAGATCATCTGAGTTTTGGACTGGACTTTAAAATAATAATTATGACCGTTCGGAAAGTGTTTAAATCCGAAGGCATCAGTGCAGAAGGGCAGGCTACGGCAGAACGTTTTAAAGGAAGTGCCCTATGATACTGATTGGAGCCGGCGGACATGCTAAGGTGATTCTGGATATTCTTATACAGAATAACCTGAAGGTCGATGAAATTCTGGACGCTAATCCGCCTGTGTCGGAGCTGTTTGGTGTGCCCGTAAGCCTTGATGACGGGCAACAGGCATCAGAAGAAAGCGAAGCCGTTATCGCTGTAGGGAATAACCGGGTCCGCAAAAAGATTGCAGAATCCAGGTTATTGCAGTATGTGGCCGCGGTCCATCCCAGCAGTATGGTTTCCTGTTATGCCAGAGTAGGTGCGGGCACCGTAGTTATGGCAAATGCAGTCATTAATCCGGAAGCTTCCATAGGAAAGCACTGCATTATAAATACGGGTGCGGTGATCGAGCACGACTGTGTGCTGGAAGATTATGTACATGTTTCACCCAACGCCGCCGTGGCCGGGAATGTCACCATAGGTGAGGGAAGCCATATTGGTATCGGTGCAGTGGTAATCCAGGGAATTACCATCGGGAAGTGGGTAACTGTTGGAGCAGGCGCTGTGATTATACGGGATGTACCGGACGGCGTGACGGTAGTGGGTAATCCGGGAAGGGTTGTTTGATGAGGTGATGTGATGATTTGTTGATGTGATATGGGAGTGCGGATATCAGGCGTCGGTGGATTCGAACTGGGAGTGTAGTTTTGGCTGGAGGCTGGTGAGCAATTTGGTGCGGCCGATTTTGCGGTTACCGATATCGTTGAGGGTTTTGTGAAAGTTGCTCTGGTCCATGCTAAGGATCATATGGCAGTTTCATCTTTTGCAGCAGAATTCCAAGACTTAAACGGCAATGGAAATATAGGTTCGATTTCAAGGGGACGCACCTGGCTATTACACTACACGGAGCCACCTTACTCTTCAATTTCGGATGCGGTGATGTCAAATTCAAAATTTAATAATTCCGTAGGATGAATAGAAAGACCCTTAGCTATCTCCATTAGCGTTGAAATTCGCATATCAATTTCACCTTTTTCCATTTTACTAATATTACTGTGATCCACTTCGCATCGCTGCGCCAATTGCCTATAGCTTAGTCCTTGCTGGTTTCTAAACTTTTCTATCTGTAAACCTACAGCCTTTTGGAATTCCAACTTCTCACTCATGCTAGTTTTTTGGCAATTTGAGCACATTAGCAGAAAAAAATGTAGGTTAATAACACCACAGTAAATTTTTTTATTTATATTTGTATAGAGTTACATTAAGGTAACTTGCGATACTTCGATTTAATAGAAGCTATTGCTTAGACTCTCGCTCTGAAAACTGGTAATTTAAAGCAACGAGACGATAAGTACAGTAGCTCACGACCTAGGCGTGGGCTCACTTATCTGTTGCAGGGTATACCAGTACCTCAGAGTGGATATGTTGAGACCCACGCTGTTTTATGCACCCTTCTCAATTTCCTAAGCCCGCTTTCTATATACATATTTACGACACTTACAGTGGTTGCGCAGCCACTGCGGCCCTAAGGGCTTATTTTCAGAACATTCATGTTAGTTGTTTTAGTAGCAGGTGAGGGACTCACGCTGGTGGGTTCCTGCCTGTACTAGAGTTAATGTTAAGACTAAGGTTGAGGCTGAGGTTAAGGCTGAGGTTAAGGCTGAGGCAAAAGGTTTTAGACGCCAGATGTCAGATGTCAGATATCAGATATCAGATTTTTGAGAGGTTAAGGCTTAGGTTAAGGTTGAGGTTAAGGTTGAGGCTGAGGCTGAGGTTAAGGTTAAGGCTGAGGTTGAGGTTAAGGTTAAGGCTGAGGCTGAGGTTAAGGCTGAGGTTGAGGCAAAGTTGTTAGCAGATAGAGCCGAGAGCCGAGAGCCAGGAGCCAATATTTCAGATCTCAGATCTCAGATTTCAGAAGGTTGATCAATTTTTAACAATGTAGCAGTGTAACAATTTAACAGTGTAGCAGTGTAGCAGTGGCTTCCGACGGTGTCGGAAGAGGTTCCGTCTTCGACGGAATGACAAGCAAGTGATGACAAGATGGAATAAATTAAAAGGGATGCCCGTGTGGGCATCCTTTCTCAGTTACTGGATTTTGAAAAGTTCCCGGCCACATTCTGTAGCGCTAAGCGGACTGTCGTGGAGGGGAGTAACGTTATCCACATTCCACGTACATACAGGACCAACAATGGTGCTGCATTCCTGACCGGCACTTACGCAGAGTCCGGATTCGGGATCCATACGGTACGCCGGTACAGTGGTGGCGTCTTTGGCGGTGTTGGCCTGGGTAGCAAATGCGCCACCTGCTGCTGTTACCACAAGGGCAACCGGCAAAATCAGCTTTTTCATAATAATAAAATTTAAAATTGGTGCCTACTCTTGGTCAGGGTTTTCGGCTTCTCCCTGTTTGATCAGTATTTTAAATTTTTCTGTATAGCGGAACTTTTTCAGTTCATTCGCCTGCAGGATATACAGGTGATCCGGGGTAAATATATACCCGTTCAATGGTCCCTTACTAATCTTCTTTATCTTCATGCTTCCCAGGTAATGTTGGACATCGGTACGGTAGAGATCAATGACCAGGTGGTTTTTCCATGTACCACGGGGTTCAGTTTTTCCGCGTAAATTACTTTGGTTAAAGAGTATCCGGCCCAGCAGTGAAAAATTTTCATTCACTTTTAACGGGGGTGCATCCATTCGCCTGGAGCCGTCTTTCAGCACCGTTACGGAGATCTTTGCCTGACCGGTCGTATCAATGGTATTTAATCTTTGCCTCAAATTCATATTTTGGTCCAGTACCAGGAATACGTTTCTGTAATGGTAGGTGTAAACCACGGATTCATCATTGGCCTGCAAGAGACCGTCCACATCAAACACACCGTCTGTCTGCGGCTCCAGCAACCGGTCGTACAGCTGCACTTTGGCAGCGGTATTGAGGTTGAGTAGTGCCAGAACATACCGGTGGGTAAGACTGCTTTGGGTGCGCAGGGCAAACCTGGCGGTATCCAGTACAGACAGTTGCGTAAAGTAGGCATCACCTCTGCTGATTATTTTTGCTTCGGGATCATCCAGTTTCGCTGAATAGATTACGGGCACGGTTCCGTCAAACAAATAATATCGTCCCTTTGAAATTTCTGCACGTACATTCCGGAAGGTCATTTCAACCAATTTTTCAGGAAGGATCCGCATTGTTTTAAGTTGCTTCAGATCATCGCTGATACTGCTGAGCAGTAAAGGACGGACCAGGTCTCCCGTAAAGATTCTGTCTCCGTCTGTCCCCGCAAAATAGGGGCGATTTGCTGCCAAGGTCATTGTAGAAACTTCTGTGACCGGATTCTGCAGGAAGCGTCTGGTAAAATTGTTCTCCTTTTTGATTATATGTTCCGAAGAATAAAACAGCACGACCAACAGGCCAAAGGCTGCCGCCAACAGTACGCCCAGGTACGTCAGGATGCTGCCTTTCAGCCTCAAACGGTCCCGCTCGGTAATCCATATCGCGGCAGCGGCTAACACCACACACGCAATATTAAAAAGCAGGTGCTCTGTCCACCCCAGCTCCTCCAGGATGCACCCGCAGGAGCACGGTACAAAATCACTGAAATTAAGGATCAGCCAGATATATACCGTGAAGGCCACCATCAAGGTAAATGATGCATACAGCCCTGCCAGCTGCGTCCGCCGGTAAACCAGAAGCCCGCAAATCAGCAGTTCCACAGCGATCACGGCGTACGAGACAAATCCTGCCCAGGCGCTCAGCAGCGGCGATTTCCCGATATGTATCCGGAAGTTCTCGAAATCCAGCATCTTGCTTACTCCTGCATAAATGAAAAGCAGGATAAAGAACCAACTTGCAGCCTGGGGCAGGTATTTGTTGATCTTTCTCATTACTATATTTCATTAACATTTGTAAAGTAACACCCAACGTACAGGGTGACCACAATATCCGGGCATTATGTGTCCCGCTGTGACGGGCCGTAACGTAGTTACAGGACCGACCACTTTATACATTCCGCCGGCAGTACATATCTGCCCTGATTCCAGTATGACCGCCTTATTCCGCATGGCTCAGCCCAACGTTATTAATTTGCTGACGCCAGTTGTCACGGTCTTTAGGCGGATCCTTAGGGGGATCTTTTGGCTCCATGTCGGTATCACCAGGCCCCATGGACGCTGATTCGATTTGAATGGGTTCCAGATGGTCTTCCGCTTCACGACATGAGGAGAGAAGCATTACAATCAGAGTTCCTGCGAAGAGGATTATTTGGGATGTTTTCATTTTTGAAAGTTTTAATGATTAATATCCCGGCCGGTTTTAATAGAATTCTGAGGACGAAGTTATGAGGGTGTTTGGTGTGCCGCAAGTGTTTGATGGAGCGGAACAGGGGGATTTATGATGCAGTTTAAGAAATGATGCAGGCGTTATCGAGGTTAAGGTTGAGGTTAAGGTTAAGGTTAAGGAATTTGAGATAGGATTTTCATATGTCACTTTTTGTCTTGACACAAAAAGTAACCAAAAAGGTCAAGACTGAATCATTTTGCTAAAAAACCCTAAATTTCTTTTTAGAAAATTTACAAACTTGCGCGAAAACGTGTTTAGGTGGATGATATACGATTCGTGTCGCGCTTCGAACAATGTAAATTTTTCGATGGTTATCATTTATACGGGTGTGAACTAAGAAATTCAGGGTTTTTCTTAGCGCAAAAATCTTCTAGGTCAGTTTGAGGTTGAGGTTGAGGTTAAGGAATTTGAGATAGGATTTTCATATGTTACTTTTTGTCTTGACACAAAAAGTAACCAAAAAGGTCAAGACTGGATTATTTTGCTAAAAAACCCTAAATTTTTTTTTAGAAAATTTACAAAATTGCCTCTGAAGTATTTTATTTTTAGGAGAATCGGCGATCCGCTATCGCGGATTGCGCGAAAACGTGTTTAGGTGGATGATATACGATTCGTGTCGCGCTTCGAACAATGTAAATTTTTCGATGGTTATCATTTATACGGGTGTGAACTAAGAAATTCAGGGTTTTTCTTAGCGCAAAAATCTCCTAGGTCGGTTTGAGGGAGAGGTTAAGGATAAGGTTTAGGGGCTTCCGACGGTGTCGGAAGAGGTCCCGTCTTCGACGGGATGACAGAGCGGTTGGATGAAAGCAAAATGTCAGATGTGAGATGTGAGATGTGACTTTTTATGAGTCAAGACCAAGAACCAAGGCAAAAGGCCTCCGCTGTAGGCGGAAGAGATCCCTGCGGGATGACACGACCGCAGAGATTTTCTGCGGCTTTCGTGGTGTTCCTTGGGAAAGTCTTTGTGAACTTTGTGGTTAGCTGAGAGCTGAATGCAGAGAGCCATGAGTTAAGGTTAAGATTCAAGAGCCAGGAGCCAAGAGCCAAGTATAAAGTAAAAAGTTACCGGGAGGTTAGATATCAGATATAAGATGTCAGATGTCAGACTTTTTGAGGAAAAGAGGAAAGAGCCAGGAGTAGGCTAAGGTTGAGGTTGAGGTTGAGGTTGAGGCAGAAGTTGCTTAGACCTATAGCCTAAAGCTTACAGCATATAGCATACATCCAGCAGCCCATATTTGGGAAACCGGTAAGGCGTAAAGCTTAAAGCGTATAGCCAATAGCCAAAATTAAGGTTAAGGTTAAGGTTAAGAGGTTAAGAAGTTAAAAGGTTATGAGGTTTGAGGGTGCAGTACAGGAGTTGAGGCAAAAATAGCTTAAAGCCTATTGCCTATTGCGTAAAGCCTGCAGCCATCAGCCATCAGCCATACGCCAACCGCCTAAATCGGTTCATCATCATTCAGTCTTTTCAGGAAGTAGGTAGGGGAGATGTGGTAGCGTTCCTGGAAGTTCTTGGAGAAACTCTGGGCTGTGCTGTAGCCGAGTTTGTTGGCGGTGTCCTGTATGCTGAGCTGGCGTGTCCGGGGCTTGGTTTTCCACATCTGTATCACTTCATTCAGACGGAGAGAATTGAGATAGCCATTGAAGCCCAGACCCATGTTCTGGTTCAGGACCTTGGACAAGTATGTACTGTTGGTGCCGCAGTACGAAGCCAGGGCAGTGAGGGTAAGATTCCTTTTCATATACCCCTTATCGTGCTCGAACTGCCGGAGTCGGTCCATGATCTGATCTACAAGCATCGGATTTAGGCCACCGCCGTTGCGCGTGCCCTGCTGCACGGGTTCGGAATTCACCGCCTCCGCTTCGTTTTCCGGCAGAATTTCATCAGTTGGCGCCGGGGCTACAAAAATTTCATCATCCGACAGCTTTTCATTCACGGGGAACTCATCTTCCTGAAAACGCTCTCTTTCGCTGTCTGTATCCCCATCGGCCTCCAGCCCGGATTGCGGTATGGCTGAAAACGCTTCGTAGAGTTTCTTATAATAGTTTCGGCGGCGGTAGTAGCGCAGGGCAATGAACAGGGAGACGAAGGCAATTAGAAGGGAAGCCCCACTTATAATCCCCGACTGTATGCGGTCTGTAACCAGCCGGTTCTGCAGCTGTTCCTTTTCCTCCTGCAGGACTTTATTGTCGTAGCGGCTGCTGAGCTGCTGAAACAGTTCCTTATAGTTTTTTTCGTAAAGGGTGTTGATCTGGAGCAGTTTATTTACATATTCCAGCTGTTTCTGCACATTACCAGTGTTCTTATGATATTCATACAGGGTCTCGAAGGCGGGTCTGAACTGCGGGTCTATCTTACCGGTTTTCCGGAATTCCTCGTCCAGCATATTGAGGTATTTAAGCGCCTCCGGATGTTTGCCGGCCTTATAATAGCTCATGCCGAGGTAGAATTTCTCGGTAAGGTGCTTCCAGTTGTCATTGTAGAGGCTAAGGGCATGGTTCAGTTTGCTGATGGCCAGGGGGTAATTTTTACGGTAATAAGCATCGATACCTTCTGAGCCCACGAAGTAGGGCCTGAACTGCGGCAGCTTTTCTTTTTCAATAAAGGAGACCCCTTCCGCAACAAGTTTCTCATTATCTTCAAATTCGCCGAGTTTTGACTGAGTGTCGAGAAGGGCGATTAAGGAATGAATATAGTAATCCCTATAATCAGTATGTTCCACAACACCATGATTCTTCCTGAAAAATTGTACAGCTTCACTGAGTTGTAGTTTTGCTTCGGCATTCTGACCCAAGTAATTTCTGATCCTAGCAATATTTAAATTAAGAACGTTCGCAAGATAGGGAGTCTCCTTTTCTGACAGATTCTTTTGGGCATTTACATAACTGGAGAGTGCCACATTGTAATTTTCATTAAGCTCGTGCAGCATTCCATTAGTCATTAATGCGTCGCCAATGATATGAGGTTGACCAATTTGAGCGGCAACGTAAAGCATACTGTCCGCATAGGCATGCTTAATCCTGTTTTCTCCATATAGAGTGCCTAGTACATACGCGCGGTAACTTCTTTCGCGATCCTTATCCAGTTTAGCTTTCTGCGAATAGAGTTCAATTGATGGAAGGACTTTTTGAGGGTCATTTTTCAGATTACGAATTTTCGTTTCAAGAGTTTCATATCTGGTTTCTGCAGCTAGTGCCACATTTTGACCATAGTACAAAGGTGAATACAGGGCAGCAATAAAAATGGCTATCCACAAAAGCAGACGGAATGTATTAACTGATGTTTTCAAAGGAGGTGTACGCTAGGTTACAACGGTAAATATATAAAAAACTTCGGATTTACAGCGTTTTACGGTGAATATTTAAAATTGAATTTTTATTGAAATACCTGCATTTTTTAAGAAAATACCGTTATTTTTTATAATAATACCGCTGGAAAAGGCTAACTATTTTTAATTAATGGAAATGTGCTATACATTTGACAAAAAATAATTGAAATGAAAAAATTAATTGCAATCTCAGCGTGTGTAAGTCTATTGGTATTATCTTCCTGCCGTAACGATCAGGCCGAAGAAATGTTTGAAGAAACGAACCCAACCGGTAATGTATTCCTGGACGGTGGTGACTCTACAGGGTCTATGGCAAGAGATTCGGCATCAGCTCCCCAGAATTCGGTTATCGATGATAACGAGCCTCTTATCCCACCAAGAAAATAATCCCGTTATCTTTCTGTAAGTCCCATCAATCCCCCTGAAAACTGAGCGATGAAATTTAATAACCAAAAACTCCGGAATTATGATCCCTGCGTAGGCGAAGAGTTGCTGGAAGACCACACAAGACTGTGGATTTCCGTACTTCTTTCGCAGGCCCGGGGCCCGATCCCGCCCAATGACCTTCTGGATATGCTCCCGCTGGAGGTGCGTGAGGACAGGGCTTATGCCATGTCGGCCATCCGCCATCTTTACCGCTCACTGGAGATGCTGGAAATAGGACATGATACGCTGAAAGGGTTTCTTCTGAAACGGCATGGCGCTTATATGGAGCAGGGCAATGACCTGCTGCTGCAGTTTTGCCGCCAGTATCCGGACCATCCTTATTCTGTAGCCAATACGCTGTATCACGACGCACAGTCGGCCTATCCGCTGAATGCGGTACTGGACTGTACGCAGCACTGGGCAGACAAAGCCGCGCGGGTACATGTAAAACCGGAATGGGTGCTGGAAGATGTTAAGCGTGCAGCAGAACTGGCTGTGGAGATGCAGCTCCCGGCAGAATCACTTAGACTTGCATTACTGCTAAAAAGACTAAATGTACGTTACCGTACCGCGTTTACTGAATTCAGGGAAGAAATTGCAGACAGTTTAATTGCACAGAAGCAATTTGGGGAAGTCCTGCAGTATATCACCCATGATGACGGTTTAAAAATCTGCGCAGACAGGGCATTTGTATACCTGGGACAATTTTATGCGTATGAAGCCTGGGCGGAAGCGGCACAACTCCGTACCTGCATAGACAAACAGTACCGCAGTGAACTCGACGACAGTTTAAGGTCGGCGCTATATTACGCGGCGATGGAAGCCAAAACCCCCTGGTCTGCACCCGTGTTTGCACCGGACCCATGTAACTATCCTGATATGGAATGGAGCAAGGAAGATACGGTAAGGCTGATCTGGGATCACTGTGCAGCGTGGAACAACCCTGTTCTGCTTACTTACAATGAACTGTTGAGTACTGGGGAGCAGCTGGAGGACTTACTGGACTGCGAAGAAGATCCTGACAGGATTGTGGCTTACGCGGAATCCGCGCTGGAATTTGACCGCCTATTCGGTGAGGTACTTAAGTCGCGCCTGCCTGTACGCAGACTACTGCGCAGCATGGCTGCCAATCTGGAGGCGATGCTCAGAGTTCACGGACTTCCTGAAACCGCTACAGAGACTAAGGCCATTATTAAGCTATTTTTGGCCAATCAACCGGGAGCTGAAGTGCTTACGGTACTGATGACCAAGTACCTAGGGGCAGACTCTCCTGTATCTCTCTGGGCCTCCAACCGTGTAGACCCTGATCTTCAAGCCTTTGAGCAGATGCGTCTTGCAGCTACCTGCCGTGGGTATCTAAGTAATGAGGACTTTCCCGAGATCAGTGCCAAAAAATGGTTTCAGAAAACCTGGGAAACTGACCTTCAGAATTTGATTGAGGAGCTGTATTTCCTCCATGGAATGGTGCTTCGCCATAAAGCATCGGGTACAACAGTACCGGCACGTCTGCAGCACAGGCTGCAGCTCCTGATAAAGTCGATGAAATTCAGTCTGGAGTCCAGGAGTCAGTGGCAAAGAAGCTATCTGTTACCGGAGCAGGTATTCCCGGAACTTTATCAAACACTTGTTGCGCTGACGAGCGACGCTTTACCTCGGGAACTCGAATATCTGCTCAAATCAATGCTTGCAGGCAGCCGTGGGCAACTGGGACTTTACAGTGAAGGATTCAGAAAAGTTATCCGTGTAACTGCTGAAACCCTGGCCGACAGTGAATTCAGCATTAAATATGTGCTGAAACTTGCAGAAACATGGCAGGAACATGTAATTTCCGGGGTGATGAACCGTTGGGAGCGCTGTGAAGAGCTGCTGCACCTGGCCGTATGCTTTGGAACTTACAATGAAAAAACTAAAGCTGCCGTTTGCTGGCAGCAAATGCTGGAAAGTTCGATGGGTCCTTTCTGGCGCGACGAATCTCAGTTCTGCCTGATCAATGATGCACTCATTCATTTTGGCAGTGCGCCGGGTCACACACTGCAAAAGTTTGCGTCCCTGCTCGATTATGCTTCCGGTGAAATGTCCTACCCAAATGCTGTGAAGAACATTAAGGAAGAATTTGCGGGTGTCCTTACGGCAACCGGTGAGGCAGAGAAGGCTCTATCTTACTACCGTTTTGAAGTTCTGCCGGCACCTGAAACAGTACTGATGAATGCTGAGAAGTCCATATTTGATGCTCCCACACGTGGGGCAGGATACCATCTGGGTGCAGCTAACCTGCGTGAAAGCGAGACATTACCGGAAATCCTGATTCATCTGAATTGTGATCCCGTACTGAAACTGGGACTGTGCAGTCTGTTTGCTCCTTCGGATACTTCAGCCAAGTCGGCAAAACAGTACGGTAAAAGGATGGCGCAGATCATGAATGAAGCGGAAGTACGCAGCAAAGTACATGCGGATCTCTTTGCCGCTGACTGGACGCAACTGATCACGCGGCAGTTAAGTTTGAAAACACGACGCCTGATTGCAGGGGTCCTGGCAATGGAACTTACCCCATCCAGCTGTATCAGATTTGAACGGTTGCTGAATGAACTTGACCCCGTATGTGCTGAGTCAGAAACGGAAGCCGAGTGCGGGAATCTATATGAAATGAACAGGCTTAACGGTTCCGGTAACGGAATTGCGCAGGCAGGCGAAAAGCTAAGTTCCAGCTGGATCAAACATGTACTGCATCCTTCGGAAAATTATGGGTTCAGTACCAAAAAACTTGGTACGGCTCTGGCCCAACTGCTGGATGTTGAGGCCTCCACATTACCAGCCGGTGATTTACTGGATATCATCAGCAGGCATTTCGCCTATCTTGTCTGTCCGGATACGAGATCCGTTAATAAATACAGATGGCTGAATGACGCAAATGCCGGTTTCACCGCCAACCAGCTTGCGGTACAACTGCTGATCTGGCACCTGAATCATCCGGACAATTCGGTAAGTATAAGAGCGGAAGAAACTTTAGTGACGCTGGCATCACTTGTTCCGGAGGTTGCAAATGAACTGCTGTTGCAGTGTACAGGAGACCAACCGGAGTATGCTTCGGAACTGTGCAGTGCGGTGCTTTACCAGGTATGCAGAAGAAATTCTTCTGCAATTGGAAGCCAACTGCAACCTTCAGCGATCGCTGCGGCAGCGCTGATACAGCACGTAAGCATCCGTAAAAACCTGCTTGATGCGGGGACAGAACTGGAGAAGGCAGGCTATCCTGAACTGTATGCCGCTGTATCCCAAGGTCTGCGTGATGATGTGTCTGCCAACAGCCTGCCGTATGTACCCAATCTGGCGCTGGCATCGCTTCAGGATGTCCTGGACGACCTGCAGTCCGGTCAGTTTCTGGATCAGGAGTTTTCTGATAAGATCCGCAGCCTGATGGCAGAGTACTGTTTTCCGCTTACCCAAAATATGGTGAAAATGTCGGACTGGTACGTACGCAGAAGTTTTAACAGGGAACAGTGGATGACGGGGAATTATGAGCATTTTGTAAAACATGCGCTTAACAACGCAGTTGCCCACAGGATAACAAAGAAGAATATTGAATCAGTTTACGAAATAATTAATGATTAAGTTATGATGAATAATAAAGACAGAAGACGTGATACCAGAGCCGGGCTGGAAAGAGAACTGAACATCCTTTTTGAAAATACAGGAGAAGCCGGTAGCGGCAGACAATATCTTGAAAGCAGAGGTGTAAAGCAGGGGCCTAACGGCAGACTGGACCTGAACGGCTTTGTGAGTGCCGGAACCCATGTGGAAACCCACAGAACCGCAAAACTAAGAATAACTGCCTAAGAGGCACAGGGAACCTTAATTTGCTGTCCTACCCGCAACCCCCTTTTGTTGGTAGGTAAGGAAATTACTGTATTATAATTGTTTCTCAGGGCATTTTTCGGAATGCCCTTTTTTGGTGGGTTTGAGGGTGATGTTGAGGTTAAGGAATTTGAAATAGGATTTTCATATGTTACTTTTTGTCTTGACACAAAAAGTAACCAAAAAGGTCAAGACTGGATCTTTGCCAATTTCCGTATATTGTTTTTTATGGTATCGGCGAAGCTCCTTCGTCGCTTTTTGCTAAAAAACCGTAAATTTCTTTTTAGAAAATTTACAAACTTGCGCGAAAACGTATTTAGGTGGATGATATACGATTCGTGTCGCGCTTCGAACAATGTAAATTTTTCGATGGTTATCATTTATACGGGTGTGAACGAAGAAATTCAGGGTTTTTCTTAACGCAAAAATCTCCTGGTCGGTTTGAGGGAGAGGTAAAGGTTAAGGTTGAGGTTTAGTGTTTAAGGCTTAAGCTTACAGCATATAGCCTCTAGCTTATAGCCAAATGCGAATTGCCAGTCGCCACCAGCCACCAGCCAATAGCCATGGTCGAGGTTGAGGTTGAGGTGCTTCCAATGGTGTCGGAAGAGGTCCCGTCTTCGACGGGATGACAGAGCGGTTGGATGAAAGCTAAATGTCATATGTGAGATGTGAGATGTGACTTTTTAGGAGGCAACAATCGAGAACCAAGGAAAAAGCCCTCCGCTATAGGCGGAAGAGATCCCTGCGGGATGACACGACCGCGGAGATTTTTTGCGGCTTTTTCTTTGTATACATTGTAAAGTCCTCGTGTGCCTTGTGGTTAGCTGAGAGCTGAGAGCTGAATGCAGAGAGCCAAGAGCTAAGGCAAAAGAAAAAAGTAAAAAGTTTCCGGGAGGTTAGATATCAGATAGTAGACTTTTTTGAGGAAAAGAGGAAAGAGCCAGGAGTAGGTTAAGGTTAAGGTTGAGGTTAAGGGTGAGGTTTAGTGCTTAAGGCTTAAGCTTACAGCATATAGCCTCTAGTTTATAGCCAAATGCGAATTGCCAGTCGCCAACAGCCAACAGCCAATAGTCAATAGCCAAGGTCGAGGTTGAGGTTAAGGGTGATGTTGAGGTTAAGGAATTTGAAATAGGATTTTCATATGTTACTTTTTGTCTTGACACAAAAAGTAACCAAAAAGGTCAAGACTGGATCTTTGCCAATTTCCGTATATTGTTTTTTATGGTATCGGCGAAGCTCCTTCGTCGCTTTTTGCTAAAAAACCCTAAATTTCTTTTTAGAAAATTTACAAAATTGCCTCTGAAGTATTTTTATTTTTAGGAGAATCGGCGATCCGCTATCGCGGATTGCGCGAAAACGTGTTTAGGTGGATGATATACGATTCGTGTCGCGCTTCGAACAATGTAAATTTTTCGATGGTTATCATTTACACGGGTGTGAACGAAGAAATTCAGGGTTTTTCTTAACGCAAAAATCTCCTAGGTCGGTTTGAGGGAGAGGTAAAGGTTAAGGTTGAGGTTAAGGTTGAGGTTGAGGTTGAGGTTAAGGTTGAGGTTTAGTGTTTAAGGCTTAAGCTTACAGCATATAGCCTCTAGCTTATACCCAAATGCGAATTGCCAGTCGCCAACAGCCAACAGCCAATAGCCATGTTCGAGGTCGAGGTTGAGGCTGAGCTGTATGAGGTAGGCGGTAGAGTTGGTGTCCTGGACGAGATAAAAAGAGGAGGATTTTAAAGCCAAATGCAATAAGCTAACAGCCTTTAAAGACTCATTTTTTTTGTCTAATTAATTAAGTAAAAATCGTTAAATTTGCGTGCGCATAGATTGGGGGAGGTAAAGGAAGCGGATGCCCGCCCGTAAGCGGCCGATGGGGATGCAGTTGGTGCGATTTTCGCCGGTGGTTGGTGAAGTGCAACCCCTATCTGTTTCGGAAACCAAAAAAAACATACGAATGATGAATCCAAAGATATTGCTCTCGTCGCCCCATATGGGCGGAAACGAACTTAAGTACATCCAGCAGGCTTTTAAGGAGAACTGGGTGGCCCCGCTGGGGCCGAATGTGAATGGCTTTGAAGAAGATCTGGAAAAGTATCTGGGGAATGAAAGTTCGGTAACTGCGATGAGTTCCGGCACCGCAGCGCTACATCTGGCGCTGGTTATGCTGAATATTGGCACAGGTGACGAAGTATTCTGCCAGTCTATGACATTTGCCGCTTCAGCGAATCCGATCCGGTATGTGGGGGCGACGCCTGTTTTCATTGACAGTGAAGAGGAGACCTGGAATATGTGTCCCGAGGCTTTAGGTGAGGCTTTAGCAAAGCGAGCGTCCCATGGGAGTCTGCCAAAGGCGGTGATTGTTGTACATCTGTACGGCATGCCGGCAAAGATGGATGAGCTGACGGCGGTGTGCGAAGAATACGGTGTACCGTTACTTGAGGATGCGGCTGAGGCCCTGGGCAGCACGTATAAAGGACTAAAATGCGGAACCTTCGGAAAGATGGCGATCCTGAGTTTCAACGGAAATAAAATTATCACTACCTCCGGCGGCGGCGCCCTGGTGACCAAAGATCCGGCACTAAAAAAGAAGTCTATTTTCCTGAGCACCCAGGCCCGGGATGCGGCGGCCCACTACGAACATACCCAAATCGGTTATAATTACCGACTCAGTAATATTTCGGCCGGTATAGGCAGGGGGCAGATGGAAGTACTGGATGAGCGTGTGGCGGCGAGAAGACGGAACCATGCTTTTTACGCAGACCTCTTCGGTGAGGCGGAAGGAATTGAAGTGCTGACGGAGCCCAATGAAGACTATTTTTCCAATCACTGGCTATCGGCCATCCTTATTGACCCAGACAAGGCGGGATTCAGCCGTGAAACCCTGAGACATAAGCTGCTGCATATGGGGATAGAGTCGAGACCATTATGGAAGCCGATGCATATGCAGCCGGTTTTTAAAGGAGCTGATTTCATAGGCAGCGGTGTTTCGGAAGCTTTGTTTGCGGACGGACTCTGTATGCCGTCGGGTTCTAATCTGGGTGAAGCGGAACATGCGAGAATTGCTGAGGCGGTTCAGTCTGTGATGAAGCAAGCAGTTTAGTATGCCGCTACGCATCGTGTTCCCACTTTTGAGAAGATTCCACCCAGTTGCCTGAGCCTCCACCTATGAAATTCAAGAATTTTAAAAACAAGATTTACAGCGAAGAAAGCGCTCTGAACATTACGGACATCCGCTACCTGCCACGTTGGGTGGTACTGGTCCTGGACCTGAGCCTGGTGGCCGCCGCTATCTTTTTTTCCTGCTATCTGATTGAAAAACTGACCTATAGTGTAGAATCGGTTTTTTACGGCAGGGATTATATGTATGTGCTGGTTTTGGGAATCAGCCTGTTCTATATGATGATGTTCCGGACTTTTACGGGAATCATACGCCATTCCACATTTATTGACCTGTTTAAGCTGTTTATGGCTACTTTCTGTACGACATTTACGGTGGGTGCCGGCAGTTTCCTGTTTTTTGCGGTGACGGGTGAGCGTCTAATCTATATGTCCATTCCCTTCTCGGCACTCTTTTTTGCGATGTCCTTCATTTTCCTTTTCATCTTCAGGCTGACTGTTAAAGAGTTTTTTTATTTTGCCAGGGAATACCGCCGAAGCGCGCAGCGTACGAGGATTTGGGTACTCGGGATAGATGAACAGGCCGTGGCTGTGGCCAGGGCAGTACTGGACAACCCCAACCTTCCTTACCATATCGCGGGCTTCCTGACACAGCGAAATGATTCGGCCAGGGCCAGCCTGCTGGGAAAACCCATATACAGCAAAGACAAGATTGAGCACAGCACCAAAGAAGACCTGATGCTGGACGGTATTCTGGTGGTGAAGGAGATGATGAGTAAAGAGGAACTTAATCAGTGGGTTGCCTTTTTTCTGGAAAAAGACCTGCAGGTATACAAAGCACCCACGGTTCAGCAGCTACGTAACAACGATCCTGATGCCTCCATCAAGTCGCTTCAGATTGAAGACCTGCTGAACAGAAAGACCATCAAAATACAGAATGACGAAATAAAAAGCCGCCATTTCGGGAAAACCATCCTGGTGACGGGGGGCGCCGGCTCCATCGGCAGTGAGATCGTAAGACAGGTTGCACAGTACGAGCCCGCTCAGATCGTGGTACTGGACCAGGCTGAAACACCGCTTTATGAAATTGAGCTGGAGCTTCGCGCCAGTTTCCCGAAGGTCAACTTTAAATTTGTACTGGCTGATATCTCCAACCGTCACCGTATTGAGCCCCTGTTCCAGAAATACAGTTTTTCCATGGTCTATCATGCGGCTGCCTACAAGCATGTGCCTCTTATTGAGGAAAATCCGCATGAATCCATTCTTGTGAATGTGCTTGGTTCCAAAAACCTGGCCTTTCTTTCCAGCCGTTACGGCGTAAACCGGTTTGTGATGATCTCTACCGATAAGGCTGTAAATCCCACCAATGTAATGGGAGCGTCCAAGAGGACGGCGGAACTGTATGTTCAGGCCCTGCAGGAGGTGGGAAACAATACAACGAAGTTCATTACGACGCGCTTTGGAAATGTATTGGGTTCCAACGGGTCCGTGATTCCCCATTTTAAGAAGCAGATTGAAAAAGGAGGTCCAATCACCATTACCCATCCCGATATCGTACGGTATTTCATGACCATTCCGGAGGCCTGTGAGCTTGTACTGGAAGCGGGCACCATGGGGAAAGGCGGTGAAATCTTTGTTTTTGACATGGGTGAGCCGGTGAAGATCCTGGATCTGGCGACGAGAATGATCAAACTTTCGGGTTTTGAACCGGACCTGGATATCAAAATTGTATTTACCGGACTGAGGCCTGGAGAGAAACTCTATGAGGAACTGCTAACAGACGGAACGAAGACATTGGCAACCCATCATGAGAAAATACTAATCTCCAAAGATCCGTGTTTGCCCTTTAATCAGATTGACAGTCTGACCAATCTGGTGATTAAGGCGGCATTGCGGCGGGATAAGGTTGATGTGGTGCGGAATCTGAAGGATATTGTGCCGGAATTCATCAGTAATAATTCTGTATACGAGGCACTGGACTAGATATGGCTGCAGGCAATAAGCTGTTAGCTATAAGCAATAAGCTTTAAGCTATAGGCTTTATGCTTTATGCTTGCCTTTGCCGTGGCTTTTAATCATCCTTAATCTTGACCTAAATCCTGGCTCTTTCGTTTTTTTTCTTTCATCAAAACAGTCTGATATCTGATATCTAAGCTCCCGGAAACTTTTTACTTTTTTCTTTTGCCTTAGCTCTTGGCTCTCTGCATTCAGCTCTCAGCTCTCAACTAACCACAAAGTTCACAAAGGTCTTTCACAAGAAGCACAAAGAGAAAAGCGCACTATTCAGCTGCGTTAACTTTTGATATCATTTCTAAAGGTCTGAGATTTGGAATTCTGAAATCTACTCTAACCACAGAGGGAACAGAGTTTTCTCAGAGGACACAGAGTTTAATCCAAAATCTCCGCTCCCGGCTCCCCGCTCTAAGTTCTAAACTAACCACAAAGTTCACAAAGGTCTTTCACAAGAAGCACAAAGAGAAAAGCGCATTATTCGGCTGCGTTAACTTTTGATATCATTTCTAAAGGTCTGAGATTTGGAATTCTGAAATCTACTCTAACCACAGAGGGAACAGAGTTTTCTCAGAGGACACAGAGTTTAATCCAAAATCTCCGCTCCCGGCTCCCCGCTCTAAGTTCTAAACTAACCACAAAGTTCACAAAGGTCTTTCACAAGAAGCACAAAGAGAGAAGCGCATTATTCGGCTGCGTTAACTTTTGATATCATTTCTAAAGGTCTGAGATTTGGAATTCTGAAATCTACTCTAACCACAGAGGGACAGAGTTTTCTCAGAGGACACAGAGTTTAATCCAAAATCTCCGCTCCCGGCTCTCAGCTCTCAACTAACCACAAAGTTCACAAAGGTCTTTCACAAGGAGCACAAAGAGAGAAACGCATTATTCGGCTGCGTTAACTTTTGATATCATTTCTAAAGGTCTGAGATTTGGAATGCTAAAATCTACTCTAACCACAGAGGGAACAGAGTTTTCTCAGAGGACACAGAGTTTAATCCAAAATCTCCGCTCCCGGCTCCCAGCTCTAAGTTCTAAACTAACCACAAAGTTCACAAAGGTCTTTCACAATGAGCACAAAGAGAGAAGCGCATTATTTCGGCTGCGATACCTTTTGATATCATTTCTAAAGGTCTGAAATCTGAAATCTGATGTCTACTCTAAACACAGAGGGAACAGAGTTTTCTCAGAGGACACAGAATTTAATCCAAAATCCCGGCTGCCTGCCATCCGGGTTCTTGGTCTTGGCTCCTGGCAATAAGCTGTATGCTGTAAGCTTTACACTGTAAGCTATACATGACCCACCCCTGCCTCAACCTCAACCTTAGCCTTAACCTCAACCTTTCCCTCAACCTGGACTACCGGCTATAAGTTTTACGCTTTATGCTTGTCCTTTGCCTTAATTTCCGGCTCCTGGCTATCAGCAATAAGCTAAATCTGGGATCTATTTCCTGATACACATTGCGTTGCATCCCACAATTTTATTTATATTTAAAGCCCCGATGACAGGGAAAGAATAATTGGATAAAATGTCGGAGAAGATAAGGTTTGCCGTGGTTGGATGCGGCCATATAGGCAAGAGACATGCGGAGATGATCAGCCGTAACGAAGACTGTGAACTGGTGGCACTGGCAGATGTAAGGCCGGAAGGAGAGCTTGGGCTTACGCCTTATGGAGTACCTTTTTTTTCGTCGCTGGACCAGTTGCTCAGTTCACCTGTTGATCCAGACGTTATTACCTTGGCTACGCCCAACGGTCTGCATTTTAAGCAGGCACTGCAGATTCTCGAATCCGGACGCCACGTGGTGGTAGAGAAACCGGTAACCCTGAACCGGGATGAAGCCGCCCAACTTATTAAGGTGGCTAAAGAAAGGGACAGAAGGCTTTTTTTAGTAATGCAGAACCGCTATTCACCGCCTGCGGTTTGGCTAAAGGAAATGATTTCCAGCGGCAAACTGGGCCAACTTTTTATGATTCAGCTTAACTGCTACTGGAACAGGGATGACAGGTATTACACGCCCGGATCGTGGCGCGGCACCAAAAATCTTGACGGCGGTACGCTGTTCACGCAGTTCTCCCATTTCATTGATATCATGTACTGGCTGTTCGGTGATGTGAATTATATTGATTCCTGGCTCGCGGACTTTAACCACAGTCATCTTACCGAATTCGAAGACAGCGGCATGATACGGTTTAAATTTGAAAACGGTGCCGTTGGATGCCTGAACTTCTCTACTTCGGTGTGGAACCGGAATCTGGAAAGTTCGCTCACCGTGATTGCCGAAAACGGATCGGTAAAAATTGGGGGGGCAGTATATGGACAAAGTGGAGGTGTGCCATATAAAGGATTATGATATGCCGGAACTTGCGCCTACCGGTCCCGAGAATGACTACGGTTCCTACAAGGGTTCGGCCTTAAACCATCATTTTATTTTTGAAAATATTGTGGAGGTGCTCGGGGGGCATTCTCAGCCGGCCATGGACCCCGACGACGGTCTGAAGGTGATCGATCTTATCGGGAGGATTTATGAGGCTGCCGGGAATGCGCCTTACACCAGAGACCACCTTCTGGACTTACAGGCTTCTATTAATGCACAACAGGATAAACCTGTTATTAAATAAATCAATATCGTATATTTGTGGCTTAAGTAAAAATATGAAGAGACTCATTGGTATATTGCTGTTTCTTGCTGCCCTGCAGTCCTGCACGGTACGCAAAGCCGATAAGCAGAGCGAACTGAACTATCTGCAGAATGTAAAGCAAACCGTAACACAGGCCGCACTGGATAATGCTGCGTCAACCATACAGAAAGGCGACCAGCTGGTTATTTTTGTATCTGCCAAAAATATGGAAGTCGTTCGCCCCTTCAACCAGGGATACTATACCGCACAGAATACCGCACCAAACGCTGCACCCAATGTAGAGCGTACCTACCTGGTAGACTCCGAAGGAAATATTGATTTTCCGATTTTGGGAAAAATAAGTACCACAGGCAAGACGGTTGAAGCATTGAAGTCGGAGATGCATGAGCTTATTTCGAAGTATGTGAAAGAACCCGTTGTAACGGTGAGACTGGCTAACTTTAAAGTGACGGTGCTGGGCGAGGTAACGCGTCCCAACCAGTATACCATCCCTGAAGGTCAAGCTACACTCCTCCATGCGCTGGGGCTGGCAGGAGACCTAACGATCTACGGTAAACGCGATGATATACTGATGGTGCGAAACGTAAACGGTGTTATTACCGAGGAAAGAATTAATCTGCTGGATGCCAATTTCATCAACTCGCCATTTTTCCAGCTCAAACAGGGTGATGTGATCTATGTTTCAGCAAATCCAACCAAGGAAAAAGTGGCAAGGCTGGATCCCAACACCGGCACCTATATCGCCATTGCAGGTACGCTGATCGGCCTGGCAGGTATCTTCATTACCATTTTCAAGAATTAACTTTATTAGTCTGAATTAGATGAGCGAAACATCAAATCCAGGAGTGCATGCTTCTGAGGAGGTAAACATTAATGAAATAATAAAGCCGTACCTCCGCAAATGGTGGTGGTTTGTGCTTTCCGTCTTAATTTTACTGGCATTGGCCATTTTTTATATTAAGATCGCTACGCCTGTTTACAGAATCACCTCAACCGTATTGATTAAAGACAGTAAGAAGGCGCCTTCCGCAGACATGGCTATGCTTTCGGACCTTAGCGGCATGGGATCTATGGGTACCAACAGTATTGAAAATGAGATTGAAGTACTGAAATCCAAAAAACTGATGCAGGATGTAGTTACTCAACTGGGTCTGCAAACCAAACTGGTTAATAAGGACGGTCTTATTACAACGGAGCTGTATGGCGATTCAGCACCGCTGATTGTGAAACTCATCAGTGAAAAGAATACCGGAAATCCCTCATGGGCACCACTTACCGTAAAGATAAACGGAGACCGGATCGTACTGGAATCAGAGGATCTCCCAAAACCTGTCACCACTACTTTCGGAAAAACAGTGAGCCTGCCTTACGCAAATTTCATTCTGCTGCGAAATCCTGATTATGACGCTTCCAGAAAGGAAGATATTGGTGAACTTCAAATCCATTACCGTTCTACAGCGAAAACCGTTAATGACTTCCAGAAAATGACCCAGATAGACCTGGTAGATAAAGACGCTACGGTAGTGGAACTGTCTATGGATTATCCGCATATCGGTAAAGGGAAGCAAATCATCAATAAGCTTGTAGAATCCTATAATGCTGATGCGATAAATGACAAAAATTCTGAATCCAAGAAAACGAAGGACTTTATAGATGACCGGATCAGAATCATAGCCAATGAACTCAGTGAGGTAGAAAGCCAGAAAGAGCAGTTTAAGGTAGCCAACAAAATTACTGACATTCCCACCGAGGCCGGACTTACATTAGGCAGTTCTGCCAGCGCACGGGCCAGGTTGCTTGAAACAGAAACGCAGTTAGAACTCACCAGCGACCTTATCTCATATATGTCCAGGCTGGGCAGCAACCAAACGCTCCCTTCCAGTGTAGGTTTAAGCAACCCTACAGCATCAGCCAATATTCAGGCTTATAATCAGCTCATCCTGGAACGCAACAGCCTTCTGGAAAATGCCACGCCCCAAAACCCACTTATTACCGACCTTAACCGTCAGTTAGCGGTGCTGCGGTCTTCAGTAATGGATAACCTGATTAAAAACAGGACTGCCTTACAGGCTACAAGAGATCAGATTGCCGGAGAACAGAATGTTCTGGACTCAAAGATCCGTAAAATACCAGCTCAGGAAAAACTCTTCCGCAGCATTGAAAGGCGGCAGCAAACCAAGGAAAACCTTTATCTACTGTTATTGGAGAAAAGGGAAGAGGCAGCGATCTCACTGGCCATTACGGCTCCGAAGGCGAGAATCATAGACAAAGCCTATCCGTCTGAGAAACCGGTATCGCCGAAGAAATTAGTGCTTCTGGCCGTCGCACTTCTGCTGGGTGTTCTGCTGCCCTTCGCATTCATCTATATACGCGAGTTGCTGAACAATAAGATCCGGTCCAAACACGATCTCGAGAAACTTTCGCATGCGCCTATCCTGGGTGAACTGCCACAGGTGGAGAAAGGCCAGAGTGAACTGGTGGGTCAGAATGACCTTTCGCCCATGGCGGAGGCTTTCCGGATTATCATTACCAATATGAACTTCATGCTTCCGAGGAAGGATAAAGGTAAGGTTGTGTTTGTATCGTCGTCCGTAAAAGGGGAAGGGAAAACTTTCGTATCCGTTAACCTGGCGCTCACTTTGGCAACACCGAAGCACAAGGTTCTGATCATCGGTTCGGATATCCGAAATCCACAGCTTCAGCGTTACAATCCAGCGCGCAAGGGACTGGTAGGTCTCACTGAGTTTCTGCATGATGAGGATACCCAGCTGAAAGACATTATCCATCAAAGCAGCTTCAACGAGTATTGCGACGTGATCTATTCGGGCAGTATCCCGCCAAACCCGCCAGAGCTTCTGTCCAGTGGGCGTTATGAATTGTTAATTGAGCAGGTAAAACCTTATTACGATTACGTGATCCTTGATACCGCACCACTGATGCTGGTGACTGATACCTTCCTTTTTGCGGAAATGGCAGACGCCACGCTGTACGTTACGCGATCCGGATACACCGAGAAAGGACTTATTGACTTCGCCAATAAACAGATAGACGCCAAGAAAATCAAGAATGTGGCTTTTGTTCTGAACGATGTAGAGAAATCTTATTTTGGATACGGCAATAAGTATGGATATGGGTACAGTGCGCAGGAAAAGACCTATTTAGAGAAAATGAAAGATTGGTTTTAAAATTTAAGTATGGAATACGAAATTAGGCCTTGGGGTGAATTTTGGGTTCTTGAGGATGCGCCCACCCACAAAGTAAAAAGAATCTCTGTAAACCCAGGAGGAATACTTTCTTTGCAATATCATCATAAGAGATCGGAGGTTTGGACTATTATTTCAGGAGTTGGTACTGTTACATTGAATGATGAAATCAGGGATTATGGTGCCGGGGAAACTGTGCATATCGCCCAAGGTGTACACCATCGCATTGCCAATAAAAATAAAAAACCTGTTATCTTTATTGAGGTACAATATGGCTCTTACTTTGGTGAGGATGACATAGTGAGAGTTCAGGACAAGTATAACAGAGCATAACATTTAAGTTAAAATATTGCTATTTTATGGCTAAAAAAACAGCACTTATTACGGGAATCACAGGCCAGGATGGTTCTTTTCTGGCTGAGTTTCTGATTGAAAAGAACTACGAGGTCCACGGAATTATCCGTCGCTCATCTTCTTTTAATACCGACCGAATTGAGCACCTCTATTTTGAGGAGTGGGTAAGAGATATGCACAAAACCAGGTCAGTAAATCTGCACTATGGAGATATGACTGATTCCAGTTCCCTGATGAGGATTATACAATTAACGCAGCCAGACGAAATTTATAATCTCGCAGCGCAAAGTCACGTAAAAGTTAGCTTTGATGTCCCGGAATATACTGCTGAGACCGATGCAATAGGGACATTGCGTTTGCTGGAAGCAATAAGAATATTGGGATTGGAGAAAAAAACAAAAATTTACCAAGCCTCCACTTCGGAGCTTTTTGGACTGGTACAGGAAGTTCCTCAGAGCGAAACAACGCCCTTTTATCCGCGCAGCCCTTATGGTGTTGCGAAACAGTACGCATACTGGATTACAAAAAACTATCGGGAGTCTTATGGTATGTATGCAGTTAACGGTATTCTCTTTAATCATGAAAGTGAAAGAAGAGGAGAGACCTTCGTTACCCGTAAAGTCACTTTAGCCGTTTCCCGTATTGTTCATGGTCTGCAGGATAAACTTTACATGGGTAATCTGGATTCGCAGCGAGACTGGGGTTATGCTAAAGATTATGTGGAATGTATGTGGTTAATGCTGCAGCATGAAACAGCAGAAGATTTTGTAATCGCAACCGGCGAAATGCATACAGTTCGGGAATTTATTACAAAGGCTTTTGAAGTCGCGGGAATCGCTATCGAATGGAGAGGTTACGGTGCGGATGAGAAAGCAATTGATGCCGTAACAGGCAGAATTCTGGTGGAAGTAGATCCCAAATATTTCCGACCTGCCGAGGTTGAACTTCTTTTGGGGGATCCCACCAAAGCAAAAACTCTTCTGGGTTGGAATCCTACACAGACCTCATTTGATGAGCTTGTGAAGATTATGGTTAAGCATGACATGGAATTTGTGAAAAACCGGCATGTAAGATGAAAAAAGACAGCAAAATATATGTTGCCGGGCACAGAGGTCTTGTAGGATCAGCGATATGGAATAATCTTCAGAACAGTGGATTTACAAACCTGACCGGCCGTACATCTAAAGAACTGGACCTGCTGGATGCGGAAGCTACCAGATTATTCTTTGAAGATGAAAAACCCGAATATGTTTTTCTTGCCGCAGCTCATGTAGGCGGAATTATGGCAAATAATACCTACAGAGCAGATTTTATTTATAAAAATCTGCAAATACAGCAAAACGTAATTTACAATTCTTATACATCTGGAGTTAAGAAACTCCTTTTTTTAGGGAGCACGTGCATTTATCCGAAGGAAGCCCAACAACCTATCAGTGAGGACCAGTTGTTAACAAATACGCTGGAGTATAGCAATGAACCGTACGCGATAGCCAAAATTGCCGGGATAAAAATGTGCGAAAGCTTCAATCTGCAGTATGGAACCAATTTCATCTCGGTGATGCCGACCAACCTATACGGACCGAATGATAATTTTGATCTGGAAAAAAGTCATGTCCTGCCGGCCATGATTAGAAAAATGCACCTTGCAATGTCTTTGGCACGGGATGATTGGGAAATGATACGCAGGGACCTGAATACCAGACCTGTACTCGGTACGAATGGGCAGTCCAGCGATACCCGTATTCAGGATGTACTGGCTGAATACGGTATTTACGAAACGCACCTAGAACTCTGGGGTACCGGCAACCCGATGCGTGAGTTTCTTTGGAGTGAGGACATGGCTGAAGCCTGTGTGTTTGTAATGCAGAACGTGGATTTTGCAGAGCTTTATTCCCATGGAACGGAGATCAGGAATACGCACCTGAATATAGGTACCGGCACCGATATCAGCATAAGGGATCTCTCCGGGCTTGTGGCAAGAGAAATGGGCTACGATGGGAATATTATTTTTAATCCGTGCAAGCCGGACGGCACCATGAGAAAACTCATTGACGTGAGTAAGATCCATTCCCTTGGGTGGAAGCATACCATAGCTGTCGAACAGGGCGTTACCAAAATGTACCGCTGGTACATGGAAAATCTAAAGTAGTTGTCCAGTGAACCTAAAAACTGCCACCCATAACTATCTGTTTCTGATTTCAGCCCAGATGTTCGCCCTGCTGCTGAATATAGTGATCAGCCTTATTTTTCCCAAAGTAATGTCCATGGAAGACTTTGGGTTCTGGCAGCTTTTTCTGTTTTTCTGTTCATTTGCCGGCTTTTTTCATTTAGGACTTAATGACGGTGTGTACCTGCGCTATGGAGGTAAAAAATACAAAATAATTAACAAGGAAATTCTTAAAGGCCAGTTTGTGATGCTGCTAGGGCTTCAGTTGCTTTTCTTCATCGTTCTGAACCTGTATTTATTTTTCTTTGAAGCAGATTCAGCAAAATACCATTTTGTGGTGCTATTCTCGCTAGTGTATATGTTCGTATCCAACCTCGCTTCCTATTCCACCTCTTTACTGCAATCCACAAACAGGCTCCGCGAGTTTTCATATACCACAATGCTGGCCAGTGTGCTGCTGGTCGCGTTCTTTACCGTTTTACTGGTACTCGGATGCCGCAGTTTCGGTACATTTATTTTATTTTACATCATTACTTATTCACTGGTTCTGATCCCAAGTTTTTATTTAATTCGGGAAGTACTATCAGTGAGGATTCACTTCAAAAACAAAGTGGTATATTTTAAGGAATTCCGCAAGAATATAAGTGCGGGAAGTAAGCTCATGATTTCATCTGTAGCGGGCATGCTCATCGTAGGCTGCGGTCGTTTTATTATCGAAAGAAAGTGGGGGATTGTCGAATTCGGGAAAGTATCGTTGGCCATAACTGTAACTACCCTGTTCATATTCTTCATTCGGCAGGTTGGAATTGTTATTTTCCCCTTGCTTAAGAACGGGAAATATGACATGCAGAAGTTTTTCTACATAGGATCACTTCGTTTTCTCAATGTGACTTTATACGGATTTCTTCTTTTCTATCCTGCTGTTTTCTGGCTTGTACATCTTTGGCTTCCAGCGTATGCATCTAACCTGCTTTATTTTGTTGCTCTGCTGCCTGTATGCGTTTATGAGGGGAAGATGCAGATCCTGCTGTCCACCTATATGAAAGTTCTCAGAAAAGAACGGCTGCTGATGAAGGTGAATATTGCATGTATGCTTTTATCACTGATCCTATGCCTGGTTGGAGCGGCCCTTGATTCGGTTTTGTTCATCATGATCAGTATGACGTTTGGGATAGCCCTTAGGGGGTACCTGATGGAAAGGGCGCTTGAGAAGGCATTCTTGATAAAGGTTTTCTGGTCCGGAGCGTGGGATTTCATTCTTTCCGTCACTTTTTTATGTGCTTTTATCCACTTGTTGCCGGCTTATGCATTTATATTGTATCTTTCTGTTTACATCGCTTTTCTGTTTGTAAACTGGAAAAACCTTAGCGATTTTTATATGACACTTAAACGCTTCAAGACCGCTGCTATATGATGATTGTATTCAACATTGTACTCATTTTACTTGCTTTCTTTCTTGTGCGCAGAAGAATGAGAGTGTATGATACGCCGCTTAATCACCTATCTATTTTCACCGTAGTGTGGGTCTTTATTATTGTTACCGCACAGATAGTTTACAGGGAAAAACTTCAAGAGGCCGCAGTTTTACTCTATTACCTATGTCTGTTCGCGTACCTCCTTGGCTCATCAATTTTAAAGATGCCTCAGGTAGAGCATACATTAGAAAAATATTATAACCAGCGAACCGTAAAGGTGATTATTTTGGTGCTTTTTGTTTTCTGTATAATTGCGAACTACAATCTCCTTGAAAAGGTTGCTTTCAATTTTACTTCCATTGAGACGTGGATAGGCATGCGTACAAAAGATGAGTTCAAAGAAATTGACGAAAGCAACATCTTTAAAGCTCTTTTCCAGCGCGCTTACTTAATTTTCCTTCCCCTTGCCCTGTATCTGGTGCGAAAAAAGAAGTTTTCGAAAATTCTTTTTGGAGTATTGGTTCTCACAGCTGCAGTCATCTCATTGCTGAAGTTCACGAGAGCTCCTTTTATGCAGCTTGTTGTGGTCATGCTGATTACCTATGTCTATATTTATCGGGTAAAACTGCCTGTAAAAACCTTGGGAATCGGTGTTATCCTGGTTATTGTCATCTTTGGGATTTCGCAGACTCTCCTGCTGGGAGACAGAGCGGATGCAGCCGATATATCGGATCAGTTTTGGCTCTATCTGTCCGGCGGACTGATTACTTATCAGGATATTTTGAACGGTAATTACCATGATTCTGCAGGTTATGACAGTCCCTTTTATTCGCTGGACTGGCTGAATTATGTTCTGAAAAAACTGGAACTCATTGACACCTATCCTGACTATGTACGGGAATGGTCCAAGTCTCTGGTGTCAAACACCTACACTTTCCTGGATGCCTTTACCCTTGATCTGGGCATTCCGGGAGCCATAGCCGGTTCTTTCTCTATAGGTCTGTTTTCTGATTACAGTTACCAGCGCATAAGAAAAAATAACTACAATCTATTTAATATTATTTTCTATGGCTATGTCTGTTACTATAATCTTTTTGTTTTTGCCAACAATGAATTCATAAGATTTCCGGTTCTTCTTACCGTTGTAATGCTGCTATTCCTTAATTTCTTCACCAAGAAACTTAGATATGAATGAGTGGTATATACGGATCGTAATCTTAAACTATAACGAACCGCAATTTACGGCAGATCTTGTTAATCAACTAGGCAAGCAAACGTACACGAACACAGAAATTGTGGTGGTGGACAATGCCAGTGAACCTCAGCACAGGGAGATGTTGCACCGACTTCTTCCGCCCCATGTATACACCATCTATTCTCCCCTAAATATTGGCTATTCCCGGGGTAATAATCTTGGTTTAAGATTACCGTCTTCCAGGGAAATAGATTATCATCTGGTCCTTAACAACGACATTGTTATTGAGGATCCCGATTTTATCAGAAAAATGGCGGAAGGTTTAAACCATAACGCCCCGGCAGGTGCGGTGGCAGGATCTCCCCTAGTGAATACGGTGGCATCAGCGGTTCTGCAAGAGCAGCAGATTCAGGTGCGGCGGGTACTTTCAAAAAATCAAATGTTCAAACTGGCTACTCCGGTCTTCACCCCATTTATACGCAAACTGACTGATCACTTCGTTTACAGGAGTGAGTTACCTTACCGCGGAAAATATATGATTTGTGATTCAGTAAACGGCGCGGCTTTCATTATTGAAGACAAATTCCTGCGGGATATCGATTTTCTGGATGAGGGCACCTTTCTTTATTATGAGGAACTAATATTGGGCAGGCAAATCAAAGACCTGGGTAAAACATGTTTTTTAAACGGTTATACAGAGATAAAACATCTGCAGGGAGTCTCGACCAAGTCCAGGGGAAGGCAGATTAATGTGCAAATGGAGCGTTATAAATATGAAAGCACACTTTATTATTTAAAGAAATACGAAGGTATAGGGATTTTCGCCCAGAAATTATTTATCTTACTTAATGAATTCTCAATCGTACTTAAAAAGCTATTAAGATGACGCCTATGAAAATGAAATACATTCCCTTCATCGTAGCGAGTTTTCATTTAAACTTTGACGCTCAAATAATTACCGTGGTTGATCCCAAAACCAGATTGGTTCAGAACTATGAGGAGATCAAAGTTCTGTCCGGCGGCCGACCGGTGTCTTCTGCAGCAGTAGACGGCAAGGTAATTATTGAGAAGGATGGCAGGTTCTACAGGATTGTCAATTTTTCTGCTGTTTCACCCAAGGATTTTGGCGCAAAAGGTGATGCAATGTACCGGTTGGAGGGCGACATTAATGCGTTGAGAAGCGGCACCGATGACACAGAGGCGATAGGGAGGTTTTTGGGTACGCGTAACATAAGTGCGCCCACTGGATCTCATTTGTACGGAACTGCACTTTATTTCCCGTACTCTGTGTACAGGACATCCGGAGCATATATCATATCAGACCATTACACGAAGATATATGGGGACGGCCCGGGGATTAGCATCATCCATGCAAATGCTGGCCAAAACAGAGAAGAGCCGTTGTTCTTCTTCGGCCGCAAACCGACAGTCAATGCGTGGGACAGTTTGCTCAGTGGCGGTGGACTCAGTAACCTGCAGATCAATACTGATAACTCCTCCATTAGGAGTAATGCGGTCGTTTTGGATTATGTAGAATATATGTCCTTCCAGGACCTGTACTTCAGTGGTTTTGGGAAAAGTGCCATTAAGGGCAGTTTTTGGGAAGGTTACTTCAGGAACATTAAATTTGAAAACTGCGGTACAATGCAGACTTCAAATAATTTGGGTCTGCCACTTAGCGGTGTAATTGATTCCGAAAGTGAAACCTCCAATCCGTACAGTGATGCCAGCAACAATTCACTTTTTGAAAAGCTCACCTTCAGCAGTTGTGCAGGGACCCTGCTGAAACTGACCGCTGCGAAAAATACTACGGTAAATATGAACTTTAACGGACTGTACATCGAATCCTACTATGAGGATGCCGGGCCCGTTAACGACCTACCGATGATTTATACCAGGAACGCTAAGTCAGTGACCATTAACAACGGTTTTATTACTGTAAACAGTACCGGAATAGTGAGGAAAGGCCTGGCCGTCTATGTGGATGACAACAGCAGTCTGTCCCTCAGCAATTTTGCGCTGACTTTAAATCCTGTAGACGGTTATACAAAGCGGTCAGTAAAAAGGCTGGACTCATTTATAAGAATTGACGTGGGTTCTGTATTGTCCCTGCATACAGTTAAGTTTGCGGATCCTACCGATTCGGTGGGATTTGGACTTGACTCCGTTCCGGCACTTATTAGAGGAGAAGGCAAGCTGATGATGAATCTGATTACCTTTGATATTCTTGCATCCCATAGGGGCGGTACACGAAGGCTCACGAATTTAATCGACAGGCGGCTCCAGGCGACGGGTTTGGTTTTGGTGACCCCATTTGACCATAAAGGCGAAGTACCCTTACTGCGGACCACCTTGCAGTATACAGAAGGTAAAATCAGCGTACTTGCAGATGAAATCCCTGCCTCCGTAGAGACCTGGGATAACGGAGATCATATCAAATTCATTACTCCTAAGAACGAAACCGTAGGAATGGTATGCACTGAGCCCGGCACATCCGGCACCCTGATGAATGTCGTAGGGTCCGGAAGGAAGAATGAAAAAACACTAACCGTAAACAGTGTGGCAGGACTTCTTGTTGGTGACTGGATCCGTGTTGGTGACGATAGCAATTATAACAGAATTTCCGGAATCACCGGAAAAAAAATATCATTGGAACAACCGTTAAATTTTACAGTCAGCGAGGTGAAAACCAGCTATAAGGCACCTGTCTGGAAGAATTTAACCTTGCAATAAGGGAATATTAATTATGATTACAGTAAAAGTTTTTGGAGGGTTGGGAAATCAGTTGTTTCAGTACGCATTTGGGCAGTATGCGTCACAAAAACTGGGTGTTCCTGTACGGTATGATGTACAGACCTCCATAGAGGCAAAAAACTTCACGAAACGCACCCTTGGCTTGGATTACTTTTGCCTGGAAGGTGATTTCTTTACAGAGCCAGTTTCCGATATGGGAACAATAGATCGACTGAAGCGCAAGCTTATTCAGGAATTTCCCGGAATAAGCCCGCATAGGTTTGTGCAGAAACATGCACATGATTTCAGTTTGGAGCTGAAAGACGGGAAATATTATGAAGGATACTGGCAGGGCTGGCAATACCTGGAGGAAATTTCACTACATCTCCGGACGGTATTGGTGCCGACCCCTAATTTTTTTGAAAAACATGCAAACCTGCTGGAAAAAATGAGATTAACGAATTCCGTGAGTATTCACATCCGAAGGGAAGATTATTTATCGGTTCCTAAAAACACCCATATTTACCATATTTGTGATGAGCAGTACTATGAACGGGCAATGAATGCAGTCATAAACGAAAAGGGGCAGGGCAATTTTTTTGTTTTTACGCAGGATTCGGAATGGGCCGGTAAACATTTTCCTGAAGGAAAGTTTACCCATGTTAAAGGAAATAGTGCTGTAGAGGATCTGCTGCTTATGAGTTTTTGCAAACACAACATTATCGGCAACTCAACCTTCAGCTGGTGGGCAGCATGGCTCAACCCTCACAGGGAAAAAATGGTTATCGCTCCCCAAAAGTGGTACATTAATCATCTTGCTAAATATATTACGACATTAATACCCCAATCCTGGAAAACGGTTGGATAGTTTATCAAAAACTTTTGTTTCAATGATTGCGTGATGCCATGGCAAAAGGAGGGATAGGCAAATTAACTTTACTTCCAGGCTGACTGTCTTTATAATTTCTAGGTAATTGTTATTTTTACAATATTCATTTGGTAATTCTTAAAGCGAAATCAAGAAATGAAAACAAAACCAGATTCTAAATTACTTTCATGAAGAACGAGAAGCTATTGCCTCTAGTAACCGTGGGTATCCCGTTATATAATGCAGAAAAATTTATCAGTCTTGCCATAAAGTCGGTGCTTTCGCAGACGTATGGGCATTTTGAACTTATTATTACTGATGACGGGAGCACAGATGATTCAGTTAAAATTGTACAGTCTTTTAAGGACGACAGAATTCAGTTGCTTAGTGACGGAAGGAATTTTGGCTTACCCTACCGTCTCAATCAGCAGATCGGTATGGCCCAAGGAAAGTTTTTTGTAAGGATGGATGCAGATGACATTATGTTTCCGGATCGTTTAGAAAAACAGATCGATTATCTTCAAAAACACCCCAATATTGATGCTGTAGGCTCATCTGTTGTTATTGTGGATGATGATAATCAAGCGGTTGCTTTCAGGAAAGCGGAACTGCTGAGCGAATACCGGCAATTATTCAGAACAATTTTATTTAATCATCCTACCGTAGCGGGGAAAACAGCGTTTTTTAAAGAAAACCCCTATTCAGAACAATATGACGGAGTGGAAGATGCAGAATTATGGTTAAGAACTTTCCAGAATGGTAATTTTGGAATTTTAGAAGAACCATTGCTTTTTTACAGGGACCCCTTGATTTTTAAGCTCAAAACTTACCGTTACCGTCTTACCCAAAAAAATAGACTGTTCCGTAATTCCGATTACCTGCGGAATTACAAACTTTTGAGGTTGGCATTAATAGCGGAAAATAAGCTGAAGATCGTAGTTGCGTCATTACTAACGCGGATGAATAAAGGAAGGTGGGTGATTTCAAGAAGAAACACTGCAAATTACGAGGTGAGCGCAGAATGGAAATCTACTTTAAGAGAAATCGTTAATGGAAAGTAAGAAGATACTCCACATTATAACCGTATCGTTCGTCATCAATCATTTTTTTGGTAATCAGTTCAATTATCTGAAAAAACGCACCGGAAACCGCTATTTTTTGGGATGCTCCCCCTCGGATGATTTCCTGCAAAAATCGGTGCAGCTTGGCTATGAGCCTTTCCCAGTGGTTGTTACGAGAAGCATAAGCCCTTTTACCGACCTGAAGGCCATCTTCCGGATTTATAAGTTTATTAAAAAAAACAATATTGATGTAGTAGTAGGACATACTCCCAAAGGAGGTATGGTAAGCATGATTGCTGCATTTTTTGCCGGAGTGGAAAGTCGGATCTATTTTAGACATGGAATTATATACGAAACCAGCAGCGGGCTAACGAGACTGCTGCTTAAAACCATCGACCGTCTTTCCGGAAATCTGGCAACCAAAGTGGTGTGCGTAAGTAATTCTGTAAAAAGTATTAGTGAAAGGGACTGCCTAAATCGCGCAGAGAAAAACATTATCCTTGGGCTTGGAACCTGCAATGGTATTGATACAGAATATAAATATAACCCCCTGTTACAAAATGGAGAAGAGGTTAACAGGCTTTTGGGGACTTTGAATATCATGGCTGATGATCTGGTAATTGGTTATGTAGGCAGGATTGTAAGAGATAAAGGAATTAACGAACTGATTGCTGCATGGAAAATCCTGAAGGAGAACTATAGTAATATTAAACTCCTGTTGGTGGGTCCGATAGAAGAACGGGATGCTATAAGTGCCGATTCACTTGCATTAATTAAGCACGACCCAACTGTTATAATTGCTGGTGCTGTTGCGGCTACTTCACCCTATTTTTCTGTAATGGATATCTTTGTTTTACCCACCTATCGCGAAGGCTTTCCCACCGTCGCTCTGGAGGCGTCATCCATGAAGTTACCTGTGGTCATCACCAGGGCAACTGGTTGCGAAGAATCAGTAAGGGACGGGGAAACCGGTCTCTTTACCTCCAATGCCGCTGAGGATATCGCTGATAAAGTAGGAATTTATTTGCAAAATGAAACGCTACGACTGCAACATGGGGAAAACGGCCGGGTCTTTGTCCGAAAAAATTTTGAAGAAAGCATTATCTGGGACCGCATTCACCAACAACTGGGTTATTAAAATGAAAATCACCATTACAGGCGTATCCGGCTTCGTTGGAACAAATCTTTCAGCCTTCCTTTCAGATCAGGGGAATGAAGTGCTGCCAGTCTCCATGAGAGAGGACGGCTGGGAAAAGATACTGGACCGGCAGGCGGACGCCCTCATTCACCTGGCCGGAAAAGCACATGATACAGCCCACGTTACATCTGAGGAGGAGTATTATAAGATCAATACAGAACTGACTAAAATCCTTTTCAATGAATTTTTGGAATCCGATATCCGGGACTTTTTCTATTTCAGCAGCGTAAAGGCCGCTGCCGATACTGTAACAGGTATCCTGGATGAAAAGCAGAGGCCTGATCCTCAAACTGCCTACGGCAAATCCAAGCGACTGGCCGAGGAGTATTTGCTTTCGCAGCAACTGCCCGCGGGCAAACGTCTGTTCATTATCCGGCCCTGTATGATACACGGGCCCGGTAACAAAGGCAACCTGAATCTGCTGTATAAAGTGGTATCGCGGAGTATCCCCTGGCCCCTGGCAGCATATGAGAACAGCCGCAGCTTTTTAACTATCGACAACCTTAATTTTCTGGTCTGGCAAATGATGCAAAAAGAGGTGCCCTCAGGCGTATATCATTTTGCTGATGATCAGCCCGTTGCTACTAACAAGCTGGTTAAACTCATTGGGGAGGCCACAGGAAAACCTGTAAAACTTTGGAATATCCCACAGAAATTAATATCTTTCGCTGCTCAAAGCGGAGACTTTCTGGCTCTGCCGCTTACCACGGAACGGTTAAAGAAACTGACTGAAAGCTACGTAGTAAGCAATGCTAAAATAAAGAAGGTATTGGGCATAGAACATCTGCCGGTTGCCGCAGAAGACGGTCTTTTGAAGACCCTGAAAAGTTTTAATTAACAGATGGAATATATCATCATCGCGGCTGCAGCCCTGCTGTTCAGCCTTGTATATTTTCGTATTGCCAATCATTACAATATCGTTGATAAACCGAATAGGCGCAGCGCCCACAGTGAGGTTACCATTCGGGGTGGTGGTGTGGTATATCCGTTCGTATTTCTGCTATACCTTGCTTATGGTCAGATTTTCTCTGAGGTACATCCGGAAGACTATTTGCTTTTTGGTCTGGGGCTTTTTCTGGTTTGTGCCGTAAGTTTCATTGACGACCTTCGCGGTCTTTCCTCCAAAGTCCGGCTTATCTTCCAGTTTATGGCCGTGCTGTTCCTCTTTTACTTCATTCAGGCTGCACCTACCACACCCGTTTTTCTTATTCCTGTTGCGGTAGTTATTACGATGGGAGTCCTGAACGCGTTCAATTTTATGGACGGCATAAACGGGATGTCCGGTCTATACAGTTTGGTAACCCTTCTCAGTCTTTATTATATTAACAGTTCACTGACTGCATTTACCGATGCAGACTTCATCCTTTACCCAGCAATAGCCAGTATTGTATTTCTTTTTTTTAATTTCAGAAAGAAGGCTGTGTGTTTTATGGGCGATGTAGGAAGCATGGGAATTGCCTTCTGGATTGCGGCACTTGCCGGAACGCTTATTGTCGCAACCGGCGAACTGAAATGGATACTTCTGCTGGCCGTATATGGAGTAGAAACGGTAATTACAATTATTGAAAGGCTGCGTTTAGGGGAGAATATCTTTAAAGCGCACCGCAGGCATCTGTATCAGCTGTTTGCCAATGATAAAGGATATTCACATATTGCAGTGAGCGCTGCATATGCGGGAATCCAGCTTGTAATTAATATATTAGTTATTTTCTCTGACCTGGCCGGATCTGTACTTATTCCTGTGGTCATGGTGCTTTCTGTTGCCGCTTATGTACTGGTTAAAAGGCAGGTCAAAAAACAAATATCCAGATCACTATGAAAGTAAGACCCACTCCTTTACAGGACTGTTATATCCTCGAGCCTTCCGTTTTTACAGATGAACGCGGGTACTTCTACGAAAAGTTCAACGAAAAGAAATTTGAAGAGTTGACCGGTATGAACGGGCACTTCGTGCAGGACAATATATCAAAATCTTCTTATGGCGTGCTTCGCGGCCTGCATTTGCAGAAGGGCGATCATGCCCAGGCGAAACTTGTTTCCTGCCTGGAGGGAAGTGTTTGGGACGTTGCTGTGGACCTTAGGCCGGATTCACCCACCTTTGGCAAATGGTACGGAATAGAACTCACCGCTGTAAACAAACTTCAGTTTTATGTGCCGCGCGGTTTTGGACACGGATTTTCTGTGTTGTCTGAAACGGCCGTTTTTGCCTATAAATGTGATAATTTTTATAATAAAGAATCAGAAGGCGGTGTGCTTTGGAATGACCCGGACCTGGCTATCGACTGGAAGCTACCTGCATCCGACGTTATCCTGTCTGATAAAGACCTCATTCAGCCGCACTTCGCCGAAAGAAATTTTTAATTTCATCTCTCTAAGAATCAGCGTCCTGATTCTTTTTTTTATTGCTAAATTTGCACGCCCGTATTCCAGGAGTTCAGATATGCGGCATAACCCCCGGACAGATCCGGATTTAACAGAATATAGATGCGCACAAAATCAACAGGCAGGAAGAAAATCAATATTGTAACCCTTGGATGTTCCAAAAACGTGTATGACTCCGAAGTGCTTATGGGCCAGCTGGAAGCCAGCGGTAAGGAAGTGGTGCATGAAGACCGCGGCGATGTGGTAGTGATCAACACCTGCGGATTTATAGACAATGCCAAGGAAGAATCCATAAACACCATCCTGGATTTTGTAGAGGCTAAGAAAAGGGGAGAGGTGGAACAGGTTTTTGTTACCGGCTGCCTTTCCGAAAGATATAAGCCGGATCTCATCCGTGAGATTCCGGATGTGGACCAGTATTTTGGCACCCGTGATTTGCCGCTGCTGCTAAAGCACCTGGGCGCAGATTACCGCCAGGAGTTGGTGGGCGAGCGGCTGACTACCACTCCCAGGCATTATGCCTACCTGAAGATCGCTGAAGGTTGCGACAGGCCCTGCTCGTTCTGTGCCATCCCGCTCATGAGGGGTAAGAACGTTTCCACACCTATTGAAAATCTCGTAATTGAGGCAGAAAAACTGGCAAAAAAAGGAGTCAAGGAACTGATCCTGATTGCGCAGGATCTCACTTATTATGGTCTGGATATTTATAAGAAGCGGGCGCTTGGTGATTTACTGCTCAGGCTTGTAACTGTTGAAGGTATTGAATGGATACGTCTGCACTATGCGTTCCCAACCGGCTTTCCGGAAGATGTACTGGAGATCATAAAAAATGAACCTAAAGTATGTAACTATATAGACATACCGCTTCAGCACATCAACTCAGATATCCTTAAGGCCATGAAGCGCGGGACCTCTCATGAGAAAACCAATGCACTGCTGGAGAAATTCAGACTGATGGTGCCGGATATGGCCATTCGGACCACTTTGATCGTAGGTTTCCCCGGCGAAACTGAGGAACGTTTTCAGGAACTGAAGGAATGGGTGCGCACGCAGCGTTTCGACCGCCTGGGCTGCTTTACCTATTCCCATGAAGAGAATACTACGGCGTATGCACTGGAAGATGATGTGCCGCAGGAGGTAAAAGAATCCCGTGTAGAGGAAATCATGGAACTCCAGTCCCAGATTTCATGGGAAAAGAACCAGGAACGCATTGGAAAGGTATACCGCTGCATCTTCGACAGGAAAGAAGGGAATTATTTTGTAGGCCGCACTGAATTTGATTCGCCCGATGTGGATAATACCGTCCTGGTGGAAGCGACAGATGAGGTTTATATCTCCATAGGTGAGTTTGCAGATGTTCTGATTACCTCTGCTGAGGAATTCGACCTGTACGGCAAGCTGGTTTAAAAAGGCCAAATACGAGATATCAGATATCAGAAGTCAGAATTTATCAATTTAGCAATCTAACAGTTTAACAAATTTACGGCTTAACGGTTTTTAGTTCTGGAGCCAGGAACTGAGATTTCAGATTTCAGACCTCAGATTTCAGACAATTGATTAGAGCCAATGTTGAAGTTTAGATTAAGGTTAAGGTAAAGGTTAAGAGGTTAAAAGGTTTGGGGATTAGAAGGTCGAGGATGCAGTACAGGCAGAAATAACGGGAAACTTATAGTTTATAGCTTATAGCCAATAGCCAGTAGCCCAGATTAGGTTGGGGTTAAGTTGAGGGGGTAAGAGGTTATAAGGTAAGGAAGAGGCTATTCAAAATATTTCTGAATCCTGAATTCTGAATCCTGAATCCAGAATTCACTTACAGCACTCACAATTAATTAATTCTGTGCCCTGTTAAAAGCCACTGTGTATTCTGTGGTTTTCTCTTTGTGTTCTTTGAGAAGGCTTTGTGTGCTTTGGTAAGAGCCAGGAGCAACGATGTAAGATTTCAGACATCAGATTTGAGACTGCTTCAATAGGTTGAAAAGGTAGAAGGTAATGAAGAGGCCAATGAAAATAATCCCGAATCCAAAATTCAAGATTAAAAATTCAACATTCAACAACCCTAATCCATGATCCCCGTGCCCTCTGTGCATTCCCTGTGTCTCTGTGGTTAAGAGAGCTAACAGCCAAGAGCCAAGAGCCAAGAGCCAAGATTTCAGATTTGAGACTGCTGCAATATAGTTCAAAAGGTAGAGTGTTAGAAGGTTAGACTGCGTTTAAGCCTAAAGAACACTTGTGCGATTTACTATGTAAAAAATTGGTAATCAGTGGACTGTGCTGAAACATAGGGGCAAAATTTAAGCAGCAGAGTTAAAAGTATTAACATTTCAGGCCGCTTTTTAACACTTTTTAACAACCGCTGTTAAATCCCTACAGATAGGAGCTGGCAGGTTTTATTAACAAAATTTTAAGATAGTATTATTATAGTTTAACACTGCTGTTCTTGCAGGTTTCAGTTTCGGTTTACCTTTGCCCCATCAAAACCAATAAAACCCTCAAAATGATGAAAAGATTAGTTCTCGTAATCATAATGATGATTTCAGCTCTTGGCCTTTATTCTTTCAAGAATGATACCAATGATAACGATGAGGTGAAAACAAGTTATGCGTCGTACTACCACGACAAGTTCAACGGACGGAAAACCGCCAGCGGTGAGAAGTTCAACAATTCAAAAATGACAGCGGCGCACCGCACGCTTCCTTTCGGAACTAAAGTAAAAGTTACCAATTTGCGCACAGATCAAAGCGTAGTTGTAGTAATTAATGACAGAGGCCCTTTTACAGCTTCACGCGCCCTGGATCTTTCCAAAGCTGCATTTGATGAAATCGGAGACCTGAACCGCGGTACGATGCCTATAGAATACGAAATACTTGATTAAATAATTGAAATCACGTAAGAAGCCAACCCATCCGGGTTGGCTTTTTTATTTCAATGATCTGTCGCCTTAATTATGACCTGTAGTTCATCAGAGCTTCGTAAAAGGCTTCTTCCATTATTCCGGTGTGCTGACAAAGTATGCGGACCCCTTCCAGATGGTCAAGTACCGAAGGGTCACTTACCGCAACCGGCAGCGGTCCAAGGTCTGTAGTTACTACCGCGGAGCCTTGTGTTAAGGTATAGGAACTTGCAGGGTATGGTATCTGGCGGCAGAAAACAGCCGGCGCTTCGGTTTTGTCCGGCGTTTCAATGGCTTCCGGAAAGATATAGATACCACCGGCTACCAGGTGGTCCAAAACCGTATTTACGGGCTGGGGTAAGGTTTGCAGTACTATATTCGGACTGTAGCCCGAAGCGGACTCCGGGTCGTCGGATATCAAAAGGGCAAAATCGTTTGAGGATGTTGGTGCTGATTCGGGTGTTATCAGGTCCATCTCACGGCCTAGAAAATTGAGGATATAGGTGTAAAGCGTGCCTGCGCCTTTTCCAAGTATCAGAATCCGGGTTTTGTCTTTGTAATCTTCCCACATATTACCTGGCAACAGTTCCATTGGTTTTAGACGCAATAAGCGCTTCAAAAGCCTTCACTACCTGGTTCCACCTGTGCTGGTCGGCCGGCATAATGAAACTTGCATCGGATTTACTGGCCGCATTGGCACCTTTTTTCACCACGATGGAGGTAGTGATGTTGTCATACAGTTTTTTACGGTCTTCCTGAATCATCCGGAAATTACTGGCCGCCAGGGCATCTTCCAAAACCTGTATTTCAGCAGCGGACAGTTTATAATCTTTTCTGACCTTCCTGCCCTGACCTTCAAAGGAGTAATGGGCGTCGGTACCTTTGATCAGGAAATTCTCATATACGGGAGCAAAGCCACCGCTGCGCGAATAACTGTAATCAAAATCGGAATATTTTTTATGGGCGTTACATGAAGTAACAAGCAGCAGTACAAGAATTGGAATTAGCTGTCTGAGTTTATTCATTGCGGTTGATTTATTTCGTTACCGGACTTTTTTCGTGCCTTCAGCTCCTCTTCATACTGATGCAGCAGATTGAACTCCTCTGTCTGCTCAATAGCGGTCATTATCTTTTCCAGGATTCGCTGTGCATTATCGTTGTCATAATCTATTTCCAACGGTGGCTTAAACTCCAGTGTAGGTTTTACACCCGTCACTTTAATACGGAGTCCTTTTTTGTCAAACGCTCTTCTGAAGCCGTTTATTTTAATAGGGATAACAATTGGCCTCTGATTTTTTACCAGTTTGGCTGTTCCCCGACGGCCCTGCGCGAATGCTGAGGTCGTACCCTGCGGAAAGGTGATTACCCAACCGTTATCCAGTGCCTTCATTATATTGTCCACTTCCTTCAGGTCCACATGGCGGTTTACGTTGCGTCCTTCGGCACGCCAGGTCCTCTTCACGGTGATGGCACCTGCCATCCGGAAAATCCGGGCCAGAATTCCCGATTTCATTGTTTCTTCGGCCGCAACGTAGTAGAAATCCACCTTGGGGTTAAGCAGATAAACCGGATTTTTAATGGTGTTGTGAAACCCGTTATTTACCGCGCAGAATACATGGTACATGGCTGCGACATCGGCAAAATAAGTCTGATGGTTGGAAACAAAAAGCACATTGCTGTCCGGAAGTGTGGCCAGATGCTCTGTGCCGGTGATTTTTAATTTGTTGAAACCGTTGAAACGGCGGTACGAAATCATTCCTACGATAAAGACGATCAGTCTTTTAATAATATACAGATTGCCAAAGGCATCAGTGAAAATATTTTTCTTCGCCATTATCACTAAACATAATCTGCGAATTTACAACTTTTTCAGCAATGTGCTGAATTCGCTCAGGATCATAGAGGTTGCGCCCCAAATCATGTAGCCATTAAAAGAAATTACAGGAACTTCCACACCATTTGAGCCTGGCAAAACCGCCATAGCCGGCTGCTCACTGAGGCTCAGTAATGATGACACCGGAAATTCAATAAGTTCCACCGCTTCAGTTTCCTGAAGTACGAAGGTAGGATTTTTACGGGTGTAAGAGATAAACGGGCGCACATAGAAGTTGCTGGGTGGGATGTAGATTGGTGAAAGTTCCCGGATGGTTCGCAGATAATGCTGCTCTATACCCATTTCTTCTGAGGTCTCCCGTCTGGCGGTATGTTCAAAATCACGGTCGGTCTCTTCTTTTTTGCCGCCGGGCAGTGATATCTGGCCACTGTGGCGGTCGCGTTCGTTTTTACTTCGTACGATAAGCGGAAAAAACCACTCGTTATTTTTCAGGTACAGCACAATATTCACTGCCGCAAATTTTGGTGCCCGGTTCATTATTTCTTCGTAGGAAAATAAAGGTCTGTAGGGCGGCGAGTACACAGCATGTGCGTTCTCGCCTTCCAGTTCGGCCTGCTGAATTTTCAGTACGAGGTCTCTTGCATATATTCCCATGTTTACAAATTTAAGAAATTGACAGTGATTTAGGATGCAGATGCAGAGGTTAGATGTCAGACATCAGATTTCAGACTGTTGCAGGAAGGTTAAAGGGTTAGAAAGTTAAAAGGTTAGAGCCAGGATTAGGTTAAGGTTTAGGTTAAGGTTAAGTTTGAGGTTAAGTTTGAGGTTAAGGTGGAGGTTAAAAGGATAGGAGGCTGCAAGGTTGGAGGGTCCAGTACAGGGATTGAGACAAAAATAGCGTGAAGCGTGCTTATAGCTTATTGCCGATAGCTGATAGGCAAAATTAAGGTTAAGGTTGAGGTTGAGGTTGAGAGATCGGAGTTTAGAAGGTTTTAAAAAGACCAGTCAAAATAATCCAAAATCCAGAATCCAAAATTCAACATTTAAGATTCACAATTAATTTCAGCTCCGTGCTCTCTGAACCGTCTCTGTGCTCTCTGTGGTTTCTGAGCACGAACCAGGAGCCAGGAGTAAAGATTTCAGACTTCAATTTGGAAGAGAAAAAAGAAGAAAGAACAAAGAGAAAAGATGGGTCCGGTCGTTTGTACCCCCAACTTTCTAACCCTCTAACTTTCCAACTCAGTAACTCCAAATAAAAAATCTCCCGCGCATACGGGAGACTAAGTTGTGAAAATGATCAGTTTTGCTTTACTGTATCAGTTGGAGTAGCTCATGAGCTCTTCCTTGTTTGCATTGATCAGTTTATATTCGAGGTATTTGAATGAATCACGCGGAATAATGGTTACCCATTTTTTGTATTTCAGGTACCATTTGGTTTGTATGCTCATCAGGCCTTTGGTAAGGTAGGCCTCTACAAACGGATGCACGTGCAGGAAAATCTTTCCTTTTTCGGTTTGCATCAGTGTCCGAATCATCTCCTCCATACGTTCCACCACCACTATGGGTGCCAGAATTTCGCCGGCGGCATTTGGATTCTCCTCTTTGGTCTCGATCTGGTTTTCGGGCCGGGTTCTTTGCCTGGTCATCTGTATAAGGCCAAATTTGCTGGGCGGCAGTATTTTGTGCCTGGCTTTATCGCGGCTCATTTCATTTTTCAGATGCTCAAAAAGTTCGCGGCGATGGTCGGCATTCACCATATCGATGAAATCCACCACAATTATTCCACCCATGTCGCGCAGGCGGAGTTGGCGGGCTATCTCCGTAGCTGCCAACCGGTTTACATGCAGCGCGTGTTCGCGGTTGCCTGCCGCCCCGGAGCTGATGTTATTCCCGGAGTTTACATCAATAACATGCAGAGCTTCGGTATGTTCAATAACGAGGTAAGCCCCTTTGGACGAAGGAATGTTTACGTGTTTACCAAAGCTTTGCTTCAGTTGCTTCTCCACGTTATAATATTCCATCAGTGGAGTGGGTTTGTCATAAAACTGTACAATGTTCTTCCTTTCGGGAGCAATAACTTCCAGGTAGGCTTTCATTTCGGTAACCATTTCCTCGTCATCGCAGATGATGGACACAAAATCAGAGTTGAAATTGTCCCGGAGGATGGCCGCGGCTTTTCCCTCTTCGCTCAGAATCTTGCTCGGTACCTTATTCTTCTGGATGTTCCGGAATGTGTTTTCCCATTTTTGAACCAGCTGGTTCATATCGTTGTGGAGTTCGGCCACTTTCTTTCCTTCGGCTACGGTGCGTATAATGACACCAAAACCTTCCGGTTTAATACTTTCAATAAGTGTCCGGAGGCGGTCGCGCTCTTCGGCACTTTCAATTTTTTTGGAAATGGAAACACTTTTGTCAAAAGGGATCAGGACCAGGAAACGGCCTGTGAGGGAAATCTGGGTGGAAATTCGCGGTCCCTTGGTAGAGATAGGTTCTTTGGTAATCTGCAGGATGACACTGTCGTCCTTGCTCAGAACTTTATCTACAACACCATTTTTATTGATCTCCGGCTGAATCTCGAAATTCTTGAGCGAGGAATCCTGCTGCTTACGTGCAAGGGTGTCTTTCAGGAACTTTTTGTAGGTCAGGTATTGTGGACCCAGGTCCTGATAATGCAGAAAAGCATCTTTGTCATAACCGATGCTTACGAAGGCTGCATTGAGGTTGGGAGCCAGTTTCTTCACCTTGCCAATAAAAAGATCGCCTACCACAAAGTCGCTTTTGTCCTCCTCTTCGTGGAGTTCAAACAGACGCCCATCTTCCAGCAGGGCTATTTTAGAGCGCCCGCCTTCATGTGATATTATCAGTTCTTTCTTCATTTCATAGCTACTTGTATTTCGTTAAACAAAAAACCGTTTTACCATACCCGGTAATACGTATGTATACGGATTGTGAGCGAAAAGTTCGTACGGGCAGTTAGGGAAAAGGGTTGTAAAACAAAAATATAGCTGGTGAACGTTTATAAAAATAAAAACACCAACTATATCCTATATTATTTAGCAGAAAAGCTTATTTCTTCTTCTTGTGTCTGTTAGCTCTTCTTCTTTTCTTCCTTTTGTGTGTGGCTACCTTGTGTCTTTTTCTTTTTTTTCCGCTTGGCATATTGAATAAATTTTAAATATTATTACTCTTTTAGTTATTGTTTACAGCTACTTTGGTTTTTACCTTTTCTGTGAAAGTCTTGGATGGCTTAAAAGCAGGGATATTATGAGCGGGAATTTCAATTGCCGTGTTCTTGGATATGTTTCTTCCCGTTTTTGCAGCTCTGGTCTTGATGATGAAAGAACCGAAACCTCTTAAATATACATTGTCTCCTTTGTACATTGCACTTCTGATCTCGTGCATGAAAGCTTCTACAACTTTCTGAGTCTCACCTTTCTCTGTCCCCAATTTAGTTGAGATGGTATTTACCAATTCTGCCTTTGTCATTTTCTTTTTTTCTTTTTAATTTTGGTGTGCAAATATAAAACTAATTTTTGAAAAACTACAAAGAAAACGCTGATTTTCTTTACCTTGGTAAGGCGCTGGTGGCCTGGTTCCACATTCACGGACGCGATTTGCCATTCAGAAAAACCAGTGATCCCTATAAGGTCTGGATCTGCGAAATTATCTTTCAGCAAACACGCATTCAGCAGGGTTTAAATCATTACTATAAGTTCACCGAACGTTTTCCCGATGTGCGTACTCTTGCCGAGGCCGAAGCGGACGAGGTAATGCTTTACTGGAAAGGCTTGGGATACTACTCCCGGGCGCTGAATTTGCAGAAAGCTGCCCGGCAGATTATGGCGGATTTTGGAGGCGTTTTCCCCAGTCAGTACCAAGATATACTGTCCTTATCCGGAGTGGGCCCATATACCGCGGCTGCAGTGTCCAGTATTTGCTTCGGAATGCATATCCCGGCGGTTGACGGTAATTTTTACAGGGTATTGTCCAGAGTCTTTGCAGACGGGACTGATATTTCACACAGCAGCTCCTTTACCTACTTTTCGGAACTTGCTTTAAGGGTGATGCCCCCGGGTGAAGCCGGAACTTTTAATGAAGCCGTAATGGACCTGGGTTCAGAAATATGCCGTCCACGAAATCCGCTTTGTGATCAATGTCCGCTGCAGAGGGACTGCCGCGCGTTCCAGCTTGGCCGTATTGCGGATTTTCCTGTGAGGAAAAAGAAGACTGTTGTAAAAGAGCTTAAGCTTAAGTACTATTTCGTAAGGTTTGGAAATGAAATTCTTATCCGTCGGCGCTCCGAAGATCATATATGGAAAAAGCTTTACGAATTTCCGGACGAACTTCCAACGAACTACAGGCCGGTTGTAATGGAAGCCAATACCGTCTATCATAAACTTTCACACCGTAACCTAAGTATTGATTTTGTGGATGTATTCCCTGAAAACCGAAAGGAGTTTGAGGAATTAGCTTCTACGGGTGGCTATCAGATCGTCTCCCTGCAGGGCAGTTTACTGTACTCCTTTCCTAAGCCCCTGGAGAATTATATTGGATTGCAGGCAGGCAGAGCCCTGTCATAGTGTGCGACCTGAATTTCTTAAAGGCCGAAACTTCCGGATTACATATAAAATAGGTATTTTTGCGAAATGTTTAAAAAACTCATTCTCATTTTATTAACCGGTTTCCTGTTTTCATGCGGGAAAGATTCAGTGCCGAAGCCTAAAGGAGACCTTCGTCTGGAGTATCCGGAACCTAAATATGTTAAGTTTACACAACCCTGTCCGTTTACTTTTGAATATTCAGACTTTTCTGTAATAACAGATGCCAAGAAGCAGAGGAGTTGCTGGTATTATATCAATTATAACGGAATGAAGGGTAAGGTTTTCCTTACCTACTATCCAATCAAAGACGACTTTGAAGCACATGTAAAAGAATCTGAGAAAATGGTGTATGAACATACCGTGAAGGCAAGTTCCATTGAAACCAAGTCTTTTCAGTACCCCGAGAAAAGGGTTTTCGGTAATTTTTATGAGCTGAAAGGACAGAGTGCCTCCAATCTTCAGTTCTATATTACAGACAGTACCCGGCATTTCGTAACCGCTTACCTGTATTTCAATTCACGCCCAAAACCGGATTCTCTGGCGCCTGCGGTTGATTATGTAAAACGCGATATGCTGCATCTTATCGATACCTTTGAATGGAAATAACAAATTCCCCAACTTACCTAAAAAAATAAATCAAGAGATAATGAAATTACTCGTAGTAGGCAGCGTAGCTTTTGACGCTATAGAAACTCCATTCGGAAAAACAGATAAAATCCTGGGTGGTGCCGCCACTTATATTGGTCTGGCAGCCTCTTTAATGAATGTAAAATCCGGCATTGTTTCCGTAGTGGGAGGCGACTTTCCCGATGAGTATATGAACCTGCTGAAATCACGCGGCGTAAACACCGACGGTATTGAAATGATTGAAAGCGGTAAAACCTTTTTCTGGAGCGGTAAATATCATAATGACCTTAATTCCCGCGACACTCTGGTAACGGAAGTGAACGTGCTGGAGAATTTTGACCCTAAAATACCGGCCTCTATGGAAGATTCCGAGGTTCTGCTGCTGGGTAACCTGCATCCGGGTGTACAGCTGTCTGTGCTTGAAAAGATGAAGAACAGGCCAAAACTGGTAATCCTGGATACGATGAATTTCTGGATGGATTCGGCAATGGATGTCCTGACGCAGATGATTGCAAAAACCGATGTAATCACGATTAACGATGAAGAAGCCAGGCAGCTTTCAGGAGAATATTCGCTGGTGAAGGCCGCCAAGAAAATCCACGCTATGGGTCCGGCGTTCGTGATCATCAAGAAAGGAGAGCACGGCGCCCTGCTTTTCCATGAGGGACGTATCTTCGCTATCCCGGCCATGCCGCTGGAGGAAGTGTTTGATCCGACCGGTGCGGGCGACACCTTTGCGGGCGGATTTGCTTCTTATCTTGTTAAGAAAGGTAAGTTTGATTTTGAAACCATGAAATCAGCTCTGATCGCGGGATCGGCGCTGGCTTCTTTCACGGTTGAGAAATTTGGCACCGAAAGACTGAAGGAAATCACCGAAGCCGAACTGGGTGAAAGGATTCAGCAGTTTAAGGAACTCACAACTTTTGAAGCGGAGGTTTAAATATTAAGAAATTATTATAACTAAAAGTTAAGCATAATTGAACCAGAGTTCTAAATTTGCAGACTCATTATTTACGACTTATGACAAACAAAATAAATTTTTCCCTGTTTCTGGGGATTTTCTTTACTTTTTTATCGGCTTCTGCTTCCGCACAGCTGGAGAAAGGTAAACTCGTAGACGGTATCGCAGCTGTGATCGGTAACGAAATCATACTGGAATCGGATATTGACGAGCAGATGAACTATGCCGCGCAGCAGGGAAGTGCCGCCGCAAATAAATGCCAGGTGATGGAGAGTATCATCAACAACAAGATTGTTGTTTACGAAGCAAAAAGGGATACCCTTATTGAAAACCGCAGCGCTGCGATAAAGGAGAATGCCGGTTTGAAATATAATCAGATCCTGGGGCAGTTTCCGGACGAAAAGACAATGCTTGCTGCCTACAAATTCCGGACAGCCTATGAAATGAAGACGGCGATCGAGAAGATAGACAGTGACCAGTACTACGGTCAGGCAAAGTACCAGAGGATTACTGAAAAGGCTGATGTAACGCCAAACGAAGTTACGGACTTTTATAATACCTATAGACTGCAGCTTCCCGAGGTAAAGGATGAGGTAACTCTGGCTCAGATCAGCATTTATCCCAAACTTACAGAAGCTCACAAAGAAGAAATCATCAACAGGCTTAAGAAGATTAAGCAGGAGATCCTGAACGGTGAAAGCTTCGACAGCCAGGCCAGAATATATTCTGAAGATCCGGGTTCCGCACCAAATGGCGGTCTTATGAAGAATATTTCCAAAGGACAGATGGTAAAACCCTTTGAAGCCGCAGCCTTAAACCTGCAGGAAGGTGAAATTTCGGATCCTGTAGAATCGGAGTTCGGTTATCATATCATTAAACTGGAGCGAAGAGCCGGAAAAATCTATGATGCGAGACATATTCTGATTGCTGCCACCCCAACAGCAGAAGAGATAGAGGCAGCCCGTAAGGAACTGGATGCCATCAAGACCTCTATTGAGGAGGGTAAGATGACCTTCAAAGATGCGGCATTCAAGTATTCGGACGATAAGCGGACCAAATTCAACGCCGGTGTTCTTACAGACAATAACGGGTCCGACCGTATGGAAAGGCTTTCGCTATCACCAACGCTGGGTTATCAGATCGCAGGACTTAACAAAGGCGACATCACCGATGTTTTTGAAGATGAACTGAACCGCCGCAAAGCTGTGAGCATCGTGAAAATTGAGGAAGTGATTCCTGCCCATCAGCTTACCATCGAAACCGATTACGACCGTATCAAGCAACTGGCTTTAAACAGAAAGCGTAATGAAATGGTAGATAAATGGATTAAGCAGAGATTGCCCAATATCTTTATCTCCATTGATAACCGTTATGCGGAATGCAGCTTCCAGCCGGAACTTCAGAAATCAGTACTGACAAAATAATAAAGGTCTCCGAAATTTTTTCGGAGATTTTTTTTGTTAAGACGGGGCAACGGTCAGGGGAGGCTGGACTTCTTTAAACCGTATATTTCCTTTATTTTTGCTGCATGAGCAATTTTATTGATTTCGGCGTTGCCGACAAGATGTATCAGAAATCACAAAACCGGGTTTCAGCACTTTTCAATATTAAATACCCTATCGTTCAGGGCGGTATGATCTGGCATTCCGGCTGGCGTCTGGCCTCAGCGGTCTCCAACTGTGGCGGTCTGGGGCTTATAGGTGCCGGCAGTATGTATCCGGATGTGCTGCGTGAGCATATCCAAAAATGCAAAGCCGCTACAGACAAGCCTTTCGGCGTTAACGTGCCTATGCTCTATCCGAATCTGGATGAGGTGATCAGCATTATTCTGGAGGAAGGAGTGAAGATCATCTTCACCTCGGCCGGAAATCCGAAAACCTACACAGAAACGCTTAAGAAAGAAGGTCTGAAAGTCGCGCATGTAGTGTCATCCACCAAATTTGCACTAAAGTGCCAGGAGGCTGGTGTAGATGCTGTAGTGGCTGAAGGATTTGAAGCCGGGGGTCACAACGGCCGCGATGAGACTACTACATTCTGCCTTATCCCCAATGTTCGCAAACATATTGATATACCTCTGATAGCTGCCGGGGGAATAGGGCTGGGCACGCAAATGAAAGCAGCCATGATTTTGGGTGCAGACGGGGTGCAGATCGGCTCCAGGTTTGCCGCCACACAGGAAGCCAGTGGACATGAGTTATGGAAGGAGCAAATCACTTCCTTAAACGAAGGTGACACCCAGCTGACCCTAAAAGAACTTGCGCCTGTACGTTTGGTTAAAAATAAGTTCTTCCGGGACATTGAAAAACTTTATGACAGTGGCAGAAATCCTGAGGTGCTGGTGACGGCTCTGGGCAGGGCGCGGGCAAAGCGAGGTATGTTTGAAGGCGACCTGGAAGAGGGTGAGCTTGAAATTGGACAGGTATCTGCCCTTATTGAAGAAGTGTTGCCGGTAGCAGAAGTTTTTGAGCAACTGCTGAAAGAGTTTGAAGCTGCAGGGAATCCGTCACTATGGGAACAATTTTAAATGGATAAAACCTGCCATGATCGTAGGCAGGTTTTTAGTTTGTATGGCGCATTTTCTAAAAAAAAACTAATGGTGCGGCAATTGTCCGAAACGTATCTTATCAGTTCTGCTCCAGCGCATTCTTCATATCACCGTAGCCGCCACCGTTATAGACATTAGTCATGCCCTGTGATTTGAAATAGTCTACAGCCTTACCACTGCGGTTTCCGCTTCTGCAGAAGAAGATGATGTTTCCGTTCAGATTGGTTACCTCCTGTTTGCGCTCTTCCAGCTCGCCCAGGGGTATGTTGCGGGCATCTTCTATTTTGCCGTCCATCTCCAGTTCCATAGGTTCGCGCACATCAATAAGGTGGTAGTCGCCGGAGCCTAAAATTTCGTTTATTGAATCCATTGTAAGAGTTTTAAACTGTTTGTCTACTCACAAATGTAGCAAATTATGTTAAATTTGCCTTCCCATGTACTCCTCAAAACAAGAAAAACTTTCATTGCTCATCAAATCCAAGGCAAAATCCTTCGGATTTCAGGGCTGCGGCATCTCACACGCCGGATTTCTGGAGGAAGATGCGCGACCCCTGGAAGACTGGCTGAATAAGGATTATCATGGTGAAATGCGTTATATGGAGAACCATTTCGACAAAAGACTGGACCCGCGACTTTTGGTGCCTGGTGCAAAATCGGTCATATCACTTTCTTATAATTATTTTCCGGCGGAGACCCTTCCCAGCCTGGATAACTTCAATATTTCGAAATATGCGTACGGGCAGGATTACCATGAGATCATTAAAGGAATTTTGGTGGAAATGGTAGCCGAACTCCGCGATGAGATCGGCGGTTTTGACTGCCGGGTGTTTACCGATTCGGCACCAGTGCTGGAGCGAAGCTGGGCCAGGAAGTCCGGCATTGGCTGGGTAGGGAAAAATGCCAACCTGATTACCAAACAAAGCGGTTCATTCTATTTCCTGGCAGAAATTATCTGCGATTTGGACCTGGCCGCAGATCAGCCCACGACTGACCATTGCGGCACCTGCAGGAAATGCATCGATGCCTGTCCTACAGATGCGATCGTTTCGGAGAAAATCATTGACGGCAGTAAATGTATCTCTTATGCGACCATTGAACTTAAAGAAGCCATTCCGGAACACTTCCGCGACCGTATGCAGGACTGGATGTTTGGCTGTGATATCTGCCAGGACGTGTGCCCCTGGAACCGGTTTTCGGCGCCGCACACGCAGGAGAAATTCCGGCCAAATGAAAAACTTAAGCATTTTACAAAGGAAGACTGGCAGGAGCTGGACCAGGAACTTTTTTCAGAAGTTTTCCGTAAATCACCGGTCAAAAGGACCAAGTTTGCGGGTTTGAAAAGGAATATCTCTTTTTTGAGTGGGGTGAGAACGATAGAAGGTTAAAAGGTTAGGAGGTTAGGAGGTTAGAAGGTTAGGAGGTTTGGAAGTTAGAAGGTTAGAAGGTTAGAAAGTTAGGAATTTACAAGAGTAGCCGGCGGCTTCGTCATTATTCTTTTCTCTTTGTTCTTTGTTCTTTCCTCTCTTTTCTCTACTCTGAAAAGCCTTAGATTGGTAAATTATTACAAAGTCTGAAATCTGAAATCTGAAATCTTAATTCCGGACCTAAAGACCATAAAGCCGTAAATTTTGTTAAATTGCTGAATTGTTATTGAAACACAGTCAGATGTTTGATGTCTGATGTCTGAAATCTGAATTCTAAAATCCCGACTCTGTCCTTATAATGAAAAAAATCTTATTCACCATACTTAAAATTATCGGCTCCATTGTCGCCGTTGTGCTTGTTTATGTTGTTCTTGCATTAGCGTTACCTCTGATTCCTGTGGCTGCCGATGATGTGTCGGAACCAAAGACAGTGGAGGTATTCCTGCTGACCAACGGAGTGCATACCGATATTGTGGTACCGGTGACCAACCAATATATGGACTGGCGCACTGAAATACCTGTCGGCGATACTAAAGCAGGTTCCGGCAACTTTAAATATCTGTCCGTGGGTTGGGGCGACAAAGGTTTTTATCTGGATACACCCACCTGGGCTGAACTGAAGGTTTCAACTGCATTGAAGGCAGCGTTTTGGCTCAGCGAGTCGGCTATGCACTGTACTTTCTATAACAAAATGGTGGTAGGGAAGGATTGTAAGCGTATCCTGCTTACTGAAACGCAGTACAGGAAGCTTGTTGGTTTTATCCAAAATAAGTTTGACCGTGACCCAAACGGAAAACCGATTCTCATCAGGACCGATGCGGTTTATGGCAGTAATGATGCTTTCTACGATGCAACAGGAAGTTACAGTTTTCTGGATACCTGTAATACCTGGACCAACAGAGGGCTTAAAATTGCCGGACAAAAGGCGGCCTTGTGGACGGCTTCAGATTTCGGTATCTTCTACCATTATGAATGAAACCAGGCCGGGAAGCAAATCAAGTACTATAGATTTTTTAATCTCATAGTCAGTTCCAAATGATCCTTCACAACTATGGTGCCACCCATTTTGGTAGGCGGTACAATTCCAAAGTCACTGAAACGGACGGTTTCATTTCCGGTCAGGACGTTTTTGTTCTCAAAGAAGGTAACGGTGTAGAAGCGTTTCCGGTTTAATATCTTCACTTCCACAATGGCACTGTAGTAACTGTTTGCGTTTTTTTTGAATTCAATAAACCGTACGGTAAAATGCGGATGCTGCTCGGCATTTAAAATTTTACGGAAGTCGTTGGTCATCATCTTATTCCTGCAGTCAAAGTCCTGTACCTTCAGCTGCAGTACCGGAAGCCGCGCCTCTGAGCTGAAACTGCCAGCCGGTTTGGCAATGTTGGAATTGGTACATTTAAAAGTATTCACGTTGGTCTTTCCCAGGATTTCCACCGTGTTTTCCTGAGCCGGTACCAGGCTGTAAATCAGGAGCAGAATAAGGATTACCGTATTTTTCATCACTTTAAAGGTATAAAAAAGGGACAAATTAATGTCCCTTCACTGAAATTGAATTTAATATTAGAAACCAATGGTTGCTTCAACCATCACTCCTTTGAATTCGCCGCCTCTAAGAGCGCTTGTTGCACCCCAAACCGGGCTGTCGTTGTAATTTTGCTGTACATATTCCACTTTTGCCAGAATGTTCTTGGTCATAAAGTAGCCTGCACCCAGGTTGAACCTGTCAATCTTTCTTTCGTCGGAAACCTCGTCGTCTTTACCGCTGATGGTGTTATAACGTCCACCTACGTAGAACTGTTCTTTCCCGCCAAATCTGTAAAGTAACTCCGCCGCCAGTTGGGTATAGTCGCCGTCAGTAGGTCTCATATTCATACCACTTGCTTTGTTGCCGGTTACATATTCGTAAGCGCCGAAGAACTCAAGGCCCTGGTATTTTACGAAGGGGTTCACCTGTACCGCTTTCATTTTCTTGAAACCGGGGTTGAAGCGTCCTGTTGCGTAATTATTGGTTCCCATAAGGTCGTTTTGGGTAAGGAGGACGTAATAGTATCTGGATCCCGCGCGGTCTGAACTGTAAAGGTAACCTCCAGTACTCAGTCCGTTTGTCTGGATGAAGGATCCTGTAAGCCTTACGCGCAGGTCAGTATTGATTTGCTTGTCCCATCCAATCTTCGCATAGACTGACGGTGAGTTATAATTGGTTCCTTTTACAGCTGTTTGGTTCAGTTTGCCGTTGGATACACCAAGCATACCGATGAAGTTGTTATAAAAAAGGTAACCTTCACCAAATGCTTCGGTAGAGAAATTGTCCATAATGAAGTTCCCTACGAACGGGTTGTTGATGGCTTCGGCATTATCCGTCCTTCTGAAATGATAGTCACCGTAGTTTATCTCGTCCATACCTACTTTAACACGAGCATGCTTCATAATGTTCGCCGCAAAACCTTCGGAGATAAAATCCAGATCATCCACCTGCAGGTATCCTCCTTTTACCCAGGCTTCGTTATGGTGCCTTGCAGAAAGGTAGGTTCTAAGATGCATTTTAATCCCTTTTCCCAAATAAGCATTGATGTCAAGGTTGGCTGTTGGCAGGTTGAAGTCGCTTCCCATCACCTGAAGTGTATTCGGAACCGCTGTGGTACCCACATTACCCAATGAGGGTGCTTTAGTGCTGTGGTCCAGAGACTGGAACTGAAGTGCAAAATCGCCGCCTACAGAAACCTTCACGCCGTCATAGGCCGGTGAAACTCCTTTTGGGTCTTCAAATACGTTACGCTGAGCTTTTTCCGGTGCCAGATAATCACGCATTGAGGTGTTGGTATCTTCCTGAGCGAATAACGCTCCGCTTGACATGAGTAAAGCCAATACTGATGTTTTTAAAACTGAAGTTCTCATTTCTTTGGTATTTTAATGTTTATTAATTGATTAGTTGGCGGTGATGTTTACAGTTACTGTAATTGCATCGCCGGTTTTTACGCCCATAAACCCGGGTCTTTCCATTCCAAAATCGGACAGGTTCATTTTTTCGGTACCAGTAATGCTGTAAGAAGCACCATTCTTAACCACTGTTACAGGAATTGATGCATTCTTGGTTACCCCTGCAATGGTCATCTTGCCGGTTACGGTTCCCTTACCGATATTCATCGATGTGGCAGTGAAAGTGATATTGGGATGTTTGGCTGCCTGCAGGGCGTCGTATGCCTTATTGTCCATCATCTTCCCTTTTGTACTTTTCAGATTTTTTGCGGGCATCACAAACTTTACGTTGGTGATCGCAGTTCCGCTTACTGTTCCGCTAAAGGTAGCTGCATTTGAGGTCATCGTCCAGTCATGCATAGGTGAGGTTCCGTCTACACTAACTTTAGTACTTTTTCCTGTTATGGCCTGCGCGTTTGCTAAACCTGTGAAAAGTCCGAAGGCCAGGACAAGAATCTTGAATGTTGCTGAATTTCTCATGATTTCTATATTAAATTGTTATTTCCTATCTCAATTTTCTTATACAAATGTAGCAGGAATTTTTTGGATTTAATAATATATAGCTACTAATTTTACATGATTAATGTCAAATAGTCTTAATAAATTATTAAAAGAACAATCATATCTGGTAAGTATTATTCATATGGTGAATTTGTTTACCGGTTTAAATTATTTCTTTAAAAGATTATTGCAAATAATGTATAATTAATAAACATGACGGATGTCATTATGAGCAAAATCAGCCAAAAGCTTTAATGATTCTCAAAAAATATGTCTATTATAAGAATAAAAGAAATTCATGCTGGTCGCATTGGAGCGGAAATCATTTGAAGATCAGGCATAAAAAAAGCAACCTGAAAACAGATTGCTTTTTTGTACCCAGCGCCGGAATCGAACCGGCACACCTTGCGGTACTAGAGTTTGAGTCTAGCGCGTCTACCAATTCCGCCAGCTGGGCATCAATTGGGTGTGCAAATATAGGATAAAAATTAAATTCTTAAAATATAATAGCAGCATTTTGTTTTAAAATTCCAATACCAAACCATCATAAGCTAAACTGATACCTTCGGGCAACGACGCTTCTTCAATCTCATGCAGTCCAAACATATGGCTGATGTGCGTCAGGTACAGTTTCCGCGGCCTCAGTTCGGCGTAGAGTTCTATGATGTCTTCCAGTATGAAATGGGCAGGATGAGCGTGCGTTTTACGGATGCAGTTCAGGATAAGGTAATCCAGCGCGGTGAGTTTTACTTTTTCCTCCGGGCTGATAAAGCTGGCGTCTGTAATGTAGGCAAGATTCTTCATCTTAAATCCCAGAATCTCCAGCTCATGATGCAGTACCCGGACGGTCGTGATGTTGGTATCAAATAAATGAAAATCAGCGTCAATTTCATGCAGGTCAAAAGAGGGTGCGCCAGGATATTTTATTTCAGCAAAAGCATAGGGAAACCTCGTCTTCACTTCCTTCGCCACACGTGGCTGACAAAAAAGCGGCATGTCCTTCCGGCTTTTGAAGATGAGGGGACGTACATCGTCCAGGCCGATCACATGGTCATTGTGTTCATGTGTCAGGAGGATGGCATCCAGGTGATCTTCATTATTTTGCAACATCTGCTGTCTGAAGTCGGGACCGCAGTCTATCAGTATTTTCCCACCGCTTTCCGTGGTGATCATGGCTGAGGACCGGAAACGCAAATCTTTTGGGTTGGCCGAACGGCAAACCGCGCAGGTGCATCCGATTACCGGGACACCCTGCGAGGTGCCCGTGCCTAAAAATTTCAGTGTCATCATATTGAACTTGGCGCTAAGGCACAAATGTAAAGAAAAAGCAGTTTGAATTATCCGGTTAATTTATCCCTTCCTAACTACTGAATATAAATAATCAAGCATCTTTTTAGTATATATTTTTTGATTTTCTGCCAGATCTTCCCCGGACTTCCCCGTAATTTTTTTGGAGAGCACCACTTTCCCATGGGCTGCAATGGCGATATAGGCAAAACATGAATCAATGCCTTCTTCCGGTACTTTGCGGGCGTAGCCGGTAATGGCTGCACCCAGTTCTGCATTGAATCCGGACGCCACCGCGAGCGCCATCTGCTCTGCTATCTCTTTGGAAACGGCGTTACATGCCTCAGCAGCTATTGGATTTACCTGCAGATGTATCGCTTTCTGAGCGCTGTTGTAGGCTGTGATACCGCCCTGAAAAAATCCCATGGCATTGTCTGCCTGCGAAATAACATTCTGGATAAGACCTGCGGTACAGCTTTCTGCTACTGCCAGTGTTAACTTGTTTTTTAACATATGATCAGCAAGTTGGGCAAGGTTCTTGTTGTCAATTAGGTCGTTTTCCATACGAAAAGCAAATAATAAGTTTTAACGGAAATGGCTGGTTTCGCTGGATGCGATTGCGAAAGTCATAAACAAATATAATTCCAAATGAAAAGAGACGGTCATAACGAAAGCCTTTGGGTGAATGGGCTCTACATCCACGAAAATTCACCTGCAGAAAATAATCATTATGATGTTGTGATTGTTGGTGCCGGAATCACCGGACTAACGCTGGCAACCGAACTTCAGCAGCGGGGCAAAAACTGCCTGGTACTTGAGCAGCATAATATTGGCTTCGGAACTACGGGTGGCACCACGGCACATATCAATAATTTCCTGGATGAATCCTATGACCGTATCATCAGCAAATTTGGTGAAGCCCGTGCCCAGACTGTGGCAGATAATGCCGGCCGTGTATCCGCAACTATAAAAGAAAACATTGACCGATTCGGTATTGAGTGCGAATATGAGGAGTGCAGTTTCTATCTTTTCAGTGCCGAAAAAAAACAGGACCGTCAACTGGATCAGATTGCTAAAGCGCATGATGCCTTGGAAATCCCAACCAGTGAAGTAGATGAGATTCCGTTCAGTGTGTCTTTCCGGAAAGCGCTTGAAATTAAAGGGCAGGCACAGTTTCACCCGTTAAAATATATCGCCGGGCTTGCAAAGGTTTTTGAGGGAATGGGAGGTAGGTTACTTACGGGTGCTCACGTCAGTCAACACACTTCGGATGACGGCTCCGTAAAGGTGCTGACCAATGCAGGAACCTTTACAGCTGCGGATTTGGTTTGGGCTACACATATACCACCCGGAATTAACCGCTTCAATGCACTTTGTGCACCATACAGAAGCTATGCACTTGCAGCTAAACTGACTTATGAGGTGTCATCGTTTGCCCAGGCGGCTGATCTTTATGACCCTTATCATTATATGCGGTATCACAAAATCGGGCATGATTTCTATTTGATTGTCGGAGGTTTCGACCACAAGACAGGACATGAAGCCGATACTCAAAAACCTATGGAAGATCTTATTGCGTATACCAAAGAGCACTTCCGGGTAACCGAGATTTCCAAAACCTGGTCATCTCAATTTTATGCACCCTCGGACGGGTTGCCCTATATAGGGAAGATGCCGGGCACCGACCATGAATATGTGGCCACCGGTTATAATGGAAATGGTATGACCTGGGGAACGCTGGCGGGTAACATTCTCGCTGACCTGGTCATGGAGAAAGAAAATGAACTCGCGGATATTGTTTCGCCATCCCGCATTGAAATCGCAGCGAGTGCGAAGGAATTTGTTAAGGAAAACGTGGATGCTGTATTCCACCTTATCAAAGATCAGTTCAGCAGCGATAAAAAAGCCGAACTGGATAGCATTGAGAAAGGGGATGGCCATATAATAGATTATAACGGTAAGAAAGTAGCTGCCTACCGTGATGAACTGGGTGCTCTTACCCTTCTTGATGCACATTGTCCGCACATGGGTTGTGTGGTGAAGTTTAACAAAACGGAAAAGAGTTGGGACTGTCCGTGTCACGGATCACGGTTCGGAACTGATGGTACAGTCTTAACAATTCCTGCTCAGGAAAATTTGAAACAACTATAACCTGAACTATGGATAATTCAGAAATCAGAACGCCACGTGGTATGTGTGCCACCATACCGGGGGAGAGCACGACCATTAATCATAACCTGGGAACCACCGATATTATTGTCGCTCTGTATAATCCGGCTACCGGCAACGAACTGAACAGCGGAATAACCATTGTAGACGAGAATTCGGTTCGGATTACAACGGCCAGCGGAGCACCGGAACAGATTCGGGTGGTCATAATGGGTTTTTGATTTATGGAAAACATAATTTTGAATGACGGATATTCATTACCGCTGATCGGTTTTGGAACCTATAAAACTGAAGATACGCTAATGTCAGTCCAAGCTGCTATTGAATCCGGCTACAGACTTATAGATACCGCTTCCATATATGGAAATGAAAAGGAAGTGGGAGAGGCTGTAAAGCGGACCACAGTACCCAGGCAGCATCTTTATATCACTTCAAAAGTTTGGCGTACCGACCTGGGTTATGATGCCACCAGAAAGGCTTTTAGAAATACTTTGAAACGGTTGTCATTGGAGTATCTTGATCTTTACCTGATTCACTGGCCTGCGAATTCAAAAAACTATAAAGACTGGGTAAAAGTAAATGCTGAAACCTGGCGTGCAATGGAAGAGCTGCAGGATGAGGGACTTATCCGATCCATCGGTGTCAGTAATTTCTGGCCGGAGCATCTGGAAGAATTGTTAAATACCGCCACAGTGCCACCGGCTGTGAACCAGATTGAGTATCATCCCGGTTACCAGCAAACTACGGTAGTGGATTATTGTCAACGCCACAATATTGCGCTTCAGGCGTGGTCGCCACTGGCAAGAGGACGGTTTCAGGATCATCCATTGTTAAATGAAATTGCGGGGAGACATGGCAAAACTGTATCCCAGATCATTTTAAGGTGGACCGTTCAGCAAGGTCTCCTGCCGCTTCCAAAATCTTCACGACCGCAGCGTATTAAAGAGAATATCGACATTTTTGATTTTGAACTTTCAAGGGATGAAATGTCCGCTGTTACAAATATGCAGCCACAAGGGTTTAGTGGAGAAAGACCCGATATCTGGCCGGACCGCATTAACTAAAAAAAGGAATTATGAAAGAAACGTACACTTCAACACTCAACGGCAGAACCGTTGTAATCACAGGGGCGAGCAGCGGTATCGGGCGAGCAGCGGCAGAGGCTTTTGCACGCGAGGGCTGCAATATTGTTTTGGCTGCACGGGGTCGTGAAGCACTGGATGAAACCGCACAGTTATGCCGTGACCTGGGTGCGGTGGCTCTGGCTGTGCCCACCGATGTATCCGTGGCTGGCGATGTGCAGCAACTTGCGCAGACCGCCCTGCAGTTTAACGGCAGGATTGATGTATGGGTGAATAATGCCGGTGTAATGGCTACAGGAATGCTGGAAGATATGCCCATTGAGGCGGTGGACCAAATTATTAAAACGAACCTTCTGGGCTTCCTGCATGGCGCTCATACCATCCTGCCGATTTTCAAGAAGCAGCAGGATGGGGTGCTGATTAATAATATTTCCATTGGCGGATGGATGCCGGCTCCTTACGGAACTGCTTATTCTGCCTCAAAGTACGGTGTACGCGGTATGGTGGAAAGTCTGCAGGGTGAAGTATCGCACTTTCCGAACATCCACGTATGTGCCATGTATCCGGCTATCCAACGGTCTACCGGCAATATGCATTCTGCAAAGTATTCCGGCTTCAGTTCCAAAATCCCACCACTATCATTTGACCCGCGCGTACTGGCGGCTGCCATGGTTAAAACTGCTAAATACCCGCGTAAGGAAGTATACACAGACTGGTCGTCCGTACTTTTCAAAACGGTATACGGGATGTTCCCCAAAACAGTCGTGAATACCGCTTCGGCAGCTATGCGGATGATGATGAAGAAAGATGCGCCAGAAGGTACAAACGGAAATATCCTTACACCTTCCGCGGAACCGCATCGTATTTATGGCGAGACGATGCTTCCGCCACCCTCCAAAACATCAAAACTGATTATGCTGTCCGGATTGCTTGCAGCAGGGGCAGTGATGCTGTGGAACCGAACGCAAGCTCCGGACCGAAAAAAACTTAAGTGATACTGAAGTTCCCCCGACTTAGCCGGTACTTATCTGAAAAATTGCGTGCTAGATGGTTAAACTTGCTGAAAATGTTTAATTTAAGTGTATTCTGACATGGCTACGAGACTTATCAGCGGCGGGCGTAACCGGTTTGCAGAATGCCTTAATTATATGTAATTTTGCGAAAAAATTACGATGTCTTTAATCCAGCAAAAACTAACTCCAAAGCAGAAAGCATTAGCCATTAATCTGGATTCCAATATATACGGTACTTTTGCGGAAATAGGTGCAGGTCAGGAAACTGTGCGCCACTTTTTCAGGGCCGGTGGTGCCTCCAAAACCATTGCGAAGGCCATGTCGGCATATGACAAGGATTTTTCGGACGCTATTTACGGCAAGGAAGCACATAACCGCTATGTTACCCAGCACCGTCTCAGAAAAATGCTGAGGTATGAGGTCTCTCTTATTGAGGAGAGGCTCTCACGCGAAGATAATCCCGGCCGCCGCTTTTTTTCCTATGCCAATACGGTTACCACTATTAATTTCGACAAAACCCTGAAAGGTCACGGGTGGGTAGGTGTACGTTTTCAGCGTGATGAGACAGAAGGTTACAGTGAAGTTGTACTTCATGTAAAATTCAAGGAGAATAACACTACACTGCAGCAGGAAACCCTGGGAAATCTGGGAGTTAACCTTATTTATGGTGCGTTTTTTTATAATGACAATCCGCGGAGACTGATTTCTTCTTTATATGATGACATTGCTCTGGACGACCTGGAGATCGATATGATCGACTTTATGGGTCCTGCCTTTGCCTATGTAGATAACCGTTTGATGAGTCTGCAGCTGGTAAAGAACGGAATGACCGATGCCGTGATCTTTACGCCTGGTGGTAAAAATATGCTGCCCGCAGATTTGCTTTACCGTAAAAATATTTTTGCAGTACGCGGCAGTTTCCGGCCTGTTACGAAGGTGAATATCGACATGTTCGAAAGCGGACTCAAAATGTTTATGAAGGATGCCGACTGTACTGAAAAGGAAACCGAAGTGCTGTTTGAGATCACAATTTCTAACCTGAAAGGAGACGGCGATATTGATGAACGCGATTTCCTGGACAGGGTAGATGTCCTGGCCAATCTGGGTTATACTGTAATCATCTCCAATTTCTCTGAATATTACCGCCTTATCGATTATTTTGCAGGTTATACCGGACTGAAAATCGGTATTGGAATGGGGGTGAATAACCTCCTGATGGTTTTTGATGAAAATTATTACAAAAATCTGTCAGGCGGAATCCTGGAAGCCTTCGGCAAATTCTTCAGGAATGATATGACCGTTTATCTTTATCCTTATAAAGATCCGGAGAACCATGAGATCCTGACTTCCAATAACCTGCGGGTTAATGAAAACCTGAAGCAGCTCTACAAGTTCTTCAAGCACAATAACCGGATTAAGGATATTGTAACCTATCAGCCCCAATATGCCGAGATTTATTCCCGTGAGATATTGCGGATGATTACTGAAAACGAAAGCGGCTGGGAAGATCAGGTGCCGGACGGCGTGGCCGATCTTATAAAAGACCGCGGAATGTTTGGATACAAGAACGAAGTAGAACTAAAAGAATTTACTTAATAAAACTGCCATGTCTGAAATAAAGAAACGTCTCTCCACTATTCTGGAAAGCCCACATTTCCCAACTGAAGAAAAACTTCAGAAAGTCTGTCATCTGCTGGATCAGGAAATTCCGTATTTCAACTGGACGGGGTTCTACTTCCGGAATGGCGATAAGGAGGAGCTTATCCTGGGCCCTTATGCAGGTGCTGACACCGATCACACCGTTATACCTTTCGGAAAAGGAATCTGCGGTCAGGTGGCTGTTTCCGGAGAAACATTTGTTGTTCCTGATGTCCATGATCAGGACAATTATCTTTCCTGTTCCATTGATACCAAAGCTGAGATCGTGGTTCCTATCTTTAAAAATGGTGAAAACGTGGGCCAGATTGATATTGATTCCCACAGTTTGGACCCCTTCTCTGCTGAAGACCAGGAAATGCTTGAGTGGCTGTGTGCTGAAGTGGCTAAAATCCTGTAGTAATCTTGTTTCAGTGCAGAGAGTCCTGTACTTCGCCCATCAGCTGGCGGAAATATGCCTCATATTCCAGTATCCGCGTGCCGTACCAGGAAAAAGCTTCGCCGTCAGCAAGCATTATTGTGCAGTCCGGAAGGTGTTCCTGCAGTTCAGCGATATGTTTTTCCCGGAAAGGGTAGGGTTCGGACGACAGCAGTATGAGTCTGGCTCCTTTAAGTTCGGAAATTTCAACAGTTGGATATCTTGTTTGATCCTGAAAGATGTTTCTGAAGCCTAAACATTTCATTATATTGTGGATGAAGGTATCGCCACCAGCCGTCATATAGGGATTCCTCCAGATCAGATATGCTGTTGGAACTGTCAGTGCAGGGTGCAATCCTGTAAAAACTGCATTAGTCCTTTTTATGAAGCCGGTGGCCTGCTCTGATTTGTTCAGCCGCTGTCCCAACTGGAACAGAAAAGTCTCCTGATCCTCCAGAGTACTTATATCTGTGACCCATACCTTACAAACTTTTTCCAGTTCAAGCACCTGCTCCCTCACGTTTTCTTCCTTATTTGCGATGATGAGATCGGGTTTCAGCGCTGTTATTTTGTCCAGCTTCAGGGTTTTGGTGCCGCCTACGATGGGAATATTTTTCACCCTGTCGGAAGGGTGGATACAGAATTTGGTTCTACCCACTATTTCACGATGATCCAGGCCGAAGTCAAAGAGCGTTTGGGTGACCGACGGAACCAGTGAGACAATCCGCATAATACGCTTTTAAAGAATTTTACCTGTAAGGAAGAGTCCTGCGATGGAAAAGTAGATGATCAGTCCGGTGACGTCCACAAGCGTGGCTACAAAAGGTGCCGACGAAGTGGCGGGATCAAGTTTAAACTTTTTCAGGATAAACGGAACCATGGAACCCGAAAGTGTTCCCCAAAGGACAATCATTGCCAGAGAGATCCCGGCGCTTATTCCTACAAAAAGCCAGTGCTCGCCGTAATCGAACCAGCCCAATTTATGCCAGAGCATTATTCTGAAAAAGCCGATGATACCCAGGAAGGTACCCAGCACCAGGCCGGTGGTAACTTCCTTTTTCATAACAGTCCACCAGTCTTTCAGTGTGATTTCCTGGAGCGCCATTGCCCGTATGATAAGCGTAGCAGCCTGAGAACCGGAGTTTCCGCCGCTTGAAATAATCAATGGAATGAATAGTGCCAGGACAACCGCTTTTTCAATTTCATTTTCATAAAAGCCCATCACAGTAGCTGTAATAAGCTGAAGAAAGAAAAGTACGATCAGCCACAGACCTCTTTTCTTGATCATCTCAAACCAGTGGGTCTGGATATAAGGATCGTCCAAAGCGTCCATACCCCCGAATTTCTGGATGTCCTCCGTATTCTGTTGCTCTACCTGATCCAGGATGTCGTCAATGGTTACAATGCCCACCAGTACACCTGCCTCAGTGATGATGGGAAGGGCATTGCGATCATACTTTTCAAAGTACTGTACAGCATCTTCACGCGATGTAGTTGTTTTGATGGCTACGAAATGATGGTCGGTAAGTTCGGAAACCAGCTGATCTTCATCGGCCAGAAGAAGGTTGCGGATGTCGAGGTCATCAATAAGATGGTTGCGCTCATCCACCACATAGAGGTAGTTAAGTGTCTCTACCTTCTTGCCCACCTTTTTAATTTGCTCAAAGCATTTCCTGACAGTCCACTCATTCCGTATCTGGATGTAGTACGGCGTCATCATCCTTGCGATGCTGTCTTCATGGTAGCCTAACAGCTTCAGTGCGATACGTCTTTCCTGCGGATTCAGGAGGTTAATGGAATACTTGATAAGTTCGTCGGGGAAATCTTCAAAAAGTTCGGTCCTGTCGTCGGGCGTCATGCCGTTCAGAATCTCGGATACTTCTTCGTTTCCGATACTGCGGATGGTTTCTTCCTGAAAATCAGCGTCCAGATGAGAGAAAACAGCGGCCTTAAATTTCTTGGGGACCTTGAGGAATTCCAGCAAACGTTCGTCCGCGCGCAGGTTACTCAACCTTTCGGCGATATCCGCGGGGTTTATTAAAATTTCAGTTTCGTTCGCAGTCGTATTCACTGCTGCAAAAATAGCTGAAAAAATCCGATAAAGTATACTGGTCTAAAGGGTGTGTTATCAGGAAATACCGAAAATTTACTTCTTCCGTTTCATATTCTGAGTAAGCTGTTTCAGGACGCCATTGGTGCCAATACGTATCGAGTTTTGGGCTGAACCCATTATGCGGGCATTCTTTCGGAATGTGTCATAAGAGCTTTCAGAAATAAAATTTCCATCGGCATCATACAGTTTCATACTCACCACCACCTGGCTGGAAAAAACGAACTGTCCCAAACCCACCTTAAAGAACTTCACGTGCGGAATCACTGCATGGGTAGCATTGTTATTTATACAGATTTCACGAATGGTATTGCGGTCGGCATCCTCATAGGTCACCGGCATGTCTACGCGAACCATGCGGCGGTTGCGGTTATTTACGTAGCTGTCGGACACCGCAGAGAAGAAAGCTTCATTGGTAGCATCCTTGATTTCGGCAACATCCGGGTAAATTGAGGGTGTGAAATAGATAATATTCTGGCTTTCCCTGCTGCCGGCGCGCTGTTCAGTAATTTTTACAATATCCTGTGCCGCCATTTCGGTGAAACCGGAAAAGAGTATGAATATAAAGGTGGAAAGTGTAAATTTGTAATACATACGGTAAACTGTGCAAATATACAGCCAACCTCTACATAGAATTTATTTTTTTTAAGATAATTTTAACATTTTTTGTCTTTCTCTTGTAAAAGGCTGCTGAGGGTGATTGTTATTTAACAAAAAAAATGTACTTTTGCACCTCGATACATAATAATCATTAAATAATATTTGCATGTACTTAACATCAGAGAAAAAAGCAGAAATCTTCGCTAAGCACGGAGGAAAAGCAGAGAACACAGGTTCTGCAGAAGGTCAGATTGCACTTTTTACCTTTAGAATTAACCACCTTACAGGTCACCTGAAGGCTAACCACAAAGATTTCAACACAGAGAGATCACTGGTGAAGCTGGTAGGTAAAAGAAAAAGACTTCTTGATTATCTGAAAGCTAAAGATATTACGAGATACAGAGCGATTATCGCTGAACTGGGAATCAGAAAATAATCTTTCTGCCAAAGCAATTAAGCAACTCCGAAAAGAGTTGCTTTTTTTATGCCCGGTTCTTTCCAATTCTACCCAAATGCGTATTCTGAAAGCTGTCCGAATATTTTGGGCCATATCCCAGCAGCCTGTCAAACGCCGAATGCGAAAAAAGGATGATGCCTGCCAGTTCAAGTTCTGTTGAAGAAAAGTACTTTCCTGCAAAATAAACAATCACGGCCAGTCCGAGATGATGGAAAAGATTATAGGTCCAGGCGCCGGCTTTTTGACTAAAGATATAGCCCAACATCGATAGGTCTGGCAGAAAGAAAAGGCCTAAAAACCACCACCAGGACCAGCCTGTGGCGGCAAATGCAATTGTTCCCAGAAGCAGCAGTGCAGCATACTCCAGTTGTAAGACAGTTATCATAGGTTAAGTTTTGCGGGATTTGTCGGCATGGGCCTATATGTGTTACGATATGAAGTTGCTGCAGGATTTATTTAATCCAAAACATGTATCTTTGTTGCCGAAAATTTAAATAGATTAAATACAGTAACCGCACTCAATACGGAGTGCCAAAGACGAACAGATTTTATGAATGCTCCACAAGCAATTATTGAAAAAATTCAATTAAAGGATGGTAGAGAGATTACCATTGAGACAGGGAAACTGGCCAAGCAGGCCAACGGATCTGTAGTAGTAAGAATGGGCGGGACGATGCTTCTTGCCACCGTTGTAGCCAATAAAGATGCTAGCCCGGGTGTGGATTTCCTTCCGCTTACCGTAGATTACAGAGAGAAATTCTATTCAGGCGGTAAGATTCCCGGAAACTTTTTCAGAAGAGAGGCAAGACCGTCTGACGAGGAAATTTTAACAATGAGACTGGTAGACCGGGTATTGCGCCCCCTTTTCCCGGATGATTTCCATGCTGAGGTTCAGGTGATGATTTCCCTGATTTCTTATGATAAAGAATGTATGCCTGAAGCATTGGCTGGATTAGCCGCTTCTGCTGCCATCGCCATTACCGATATCCCTTTCAACGGTCCTATGTCTGAAGTGACCGTAGCCAGAATCGATGGGCAGTTGGTGATAAACCCAAGCAGAGAAAACCTGGAAAAAGCTGACCTGAATATCCTTGTAGGTGCCACCAAAGATTCTATTGTAATGGTGGAAGGTGTGATGGACGAGATTACCGAAGAGGAAATGATTGAAGCAATAAAATTCGGTCACGAAGAAATTAAAGTTCAGGTTGAAGCTCAGGAAAGACTTGCAGAAAGAGTAGGCAAGTCCTTGCCAAAAAGAGAATACAGCCACGAAACACATGACGAGGAAATTCGTGAGAAGGTGTGGAAAGAAACTTACGACAAAGTTTATGAGGTGGCCAAAACACCATCGGCAAAAGAAGAAAGACATGAAAACTTCAAGGCAGTTCTTGAGGAGTTCTTGGCTCAATATTCAGAGGAAGAACTGGAAACAGTGAAGCCTTTCGCGAAGATCTATTTCCATGATGTGGAAAAAGAGGCAATGCGTCAGATGATTCTGAATGAAAAGATACGTCTGGACGGCCGTACACCGGAAACCATCCGTCCAATCTGGTCAGAGATCGATTATCTGCCGGGTGCGCACGGATCTGCGGTATTCACCAGAGGTGAAACGCAGTCTCTAACAGCGGTGACCTTAGGTTCTGTTAAAGATGCCAACATGGTAGATTCCGTTGCGATTAATTACGACGAGAAATTTTTCCTTCATTATAACTTCCCGCCGTTCTCTACGGGTGAGGCAAGACCATTAAGAGGAACCTCCAGAAGAGAAGTGGGGCACGGGAACCTGGCACAGCGTGCACTTTCCAAAATTATTCCTGCAGAAAACCCTTACACGATCCGTATCGTTTCTGATATCCTGGAATCCAACGGTTCATCTTCAATGGCAACGGTTTGCGCCGGAACATTGGCTCTGATGGATGCAGGTGTACAGATTACAAAACCGGTTTCCGGAATTGCAATGGGATTGGTAACAGATCCTGAATCAGGTAAGTTTACCGTACTTTCGGATATCTTAGGAGACGAAGATCACCTGGGTGATATGGACTTCAAAGTAACAGGAACTGCAGAGGGTATCACCGCTTGCCAGATGGATATCAAGATTCAGGGACTTTCTATGGACATCATGGAAACTGCACTGAAACAAGCCAGAGAAGGCCGTCTGCATATCCTTGGCGAAATGCTGAAGACCATCGACGCACCGAGAACTGACGTTAAACCACACGCGCCGAAAATGGAAGTGCTCGAAATTCCCAAAGACTTCATTGGTGCGGTTATCGGACCTGGCGGAAAGATTATCCAGCAGATGCAGAAAGATTTCGATACTGTTATCGCGATTGAAGAGATCGGCGAGATCGGCAGAATTGAGATTTCAGGTGTAAGCAGAGAGAATATCAATGCGACCATCGCAGCCATTAACGAAATCACTTTCGTACCTGTTGTAGGTGAAGTTTATAATGGTAAAGTGGTGAAAGTTATGGATTTCGGTGCGTTCGTAGCGATTGCAAAAGGTACTGAAGGCCTGCTTCATATCTCTGAGATTGAATGGAGCCGTTTGGATAAAGTTCCTTACAGCGAAGGTGATATGGTAGAGGTGAAATTCATGGGTTACGATGACCGTAAGAAAATGAAACTTTCGCGTAAAGTACTTCTTGAAAGACCTCCAAGACCGGAACGTAAGGAAGGCGAAGGCGACAACCGTGAAAACCGTGGCCCAAGAAACGACCGCAGAGACGGTGGCGACAGAAGACAGGGAGGGAACAACCGCGGTGGTAACGGCAGACCGGAGCACAGCGGCCGCCAGACCGAGAAACCAGCGGGCGAACATACCTTCAAGCCATTGAATGAAAGTGAACATACAGATGATGTGAAGCCGGAAGGATTTTAATTCTGAATGTATATAAATACGGAACCACCTCGATTTGAGGTGGTTTTTTTGCGCCCTACACCGAACTTCGTTTGAGGATACGCATGTTCCACTCCTACGGAGTTGGTGGAGTGTGTAAAACGATATTCATGACTCGGGTTATATCCGCTCCGAAATACACCCCGTACTTCGCTGCGCTCGTACGGGGCTAAGTGAAGTAAACTCCTGCGGAGTTTGTTTGTGCATCGTTGCTGACCTGCGCTGTGCTGCGCTCGTCTGCGGTGGAGCTTTTTGCGTATTCATTGTGTTCTTTGTGAAGCACTTTGTAAATAAGAAAGCCAAAAGCCAAGAGCGAATTTACCTGCTGTTATCATAATTTTTACAAACCTACGTTTTCTTCTTTTCTAATCTTCCAAGCTCTTAATCTTCTAACCACCCTAAGCAGTTACCTTCCAACTGATAATCCGAATTTTTTTGGCGCGCATCTTGTAAAGCTATCGTTAATTAAAAATTACTGTTATGAATCCTGTACTGTTAAGAAGAATCCTGATGTGGGTGGCACCACTGGCCATTGGTTATTTCATGAAAAAGTATGAAGCCAGACAATCCAGAAAAAGCGCGCAGAAAGCTGCGGCCAGATAACACACCTTCGCATTTAAAACACGAACCGGACTATATAGCAGTCCGGTTTTTTTTGAAGATATTTTGGGTGATTTACCTTATTAACTTTGTACAATGATTACTTAATTTTATCTGGAAAAGCTCTTTGTCTAAACTTTCTAAAATCTATAGCCATGCCTCAAAATCCTTTAGAAACCAGAATTAAGGCAATCCAGAAAAAACTGGCTGTCAGCCTTACCGGAATTTATGACCTTGAAACCTGCAACGCGCTGGAAAAAGTGCTTGGACTTTTGGTCTCAGACCTGACCCTGCATGACAAAAAGAAAAACATCCAAAAAGGTCTGGGCTTTACTGGTCGGGATGTCGACGGGATCTTCGGGGTGAATACCACCACACGGATTGAACTATTCCTGGACGAAAAAGTTCCTCCTCTGCCCAAAGGTGCGAGTATGGTTATCTCCAGAAATTCACTCCAGCTCGTTCTTGAGAGTGAAATTTCCTCAAAATCCATGTACAATTCCAAGTATAGATTTCCAATTTGGCCGCACGGAGCCAGCGGAGTGACAATTGGTATTGGATATGACATGGGTTACAGTACTGCGGCACAGTTCGAAAGAGACTGGCGGGCACTGCTGGGTGATGCAAAATTTAGCAAACTTAAACCTGCCGTAGGTTTGCAGGGCGAAAGGGCCCGTGCTGCACTTACCTCCACCGTAAAATCCGTCGAAATTCCTTATGAAGATGCCCTGCAGGTCTTCTATGCCACCTCTGTTCCTGTTTATGCCCGGGCGACGGCGAAAGCTTATCCCGGTGTGGAACTTCTGCCTCCCGATGCTCAGGGTGCCCTGCTTTCCCTGGTCTATAACCGCGGTGCCAGCCTGGAAGGTCCGCGCCGTACAGAGATGAAGAAAATTGCCGCCTGGGTAAAAGTAAAAAACCTGTCCAAAATTGCCGCTGAAATACGGGCCATGAAGCGACTTTGGGCGGGAGATCCCAAGATGAAAGGCTTGCTTACCCGCAGGGACAGGGAAGCAGCGCTGGTTGAAAATGCACGTTACTTCCTCCGGCCGGACGAATATATCTTTGCCTGAACGTTATCAGTTCCTCTTCTATGATATTAATCTGTAGGTACTGCCTTCGGATGTTGAAGTTATTTGGTTAAATTTGTTAGACAACCTAAACCTATAACCATGAGCTTCCCTACAGATTTAGAAATTGCCCAGAATGCAGACATCCAGCACATCAGAGAAATCGCTGCGAAAATTGGAATTGCAGAAGATGACCTGGAGTATTACGGAAAATACAAAGCAAAAATACCGCTGTCTTATATTGATGGGGAAAAAGTTCATAACTCAAAACTAATACTGGTTTCAGCTATTAATCCGACGCCTGCCGGTGAGGGAAAAACTACAGTTTCAGTAGGTTTATGCGACGGCCTGAACAGAATCGGAAAAAAGACTGTTGCTGTGCTTCGTGAACCTTCGTTAGGTCCTGTTTTCGGAATGAAAGGTGGGGCAGCAGGGGGTGGATATGCCCAGGTAATCCCCATGGTTGATATTAACCTGCATTTTACAGGTGATTTTTCGGCTATTGAGAAAGCCAATAATCTGCTGGCCGCACTTATCGACAATAATATACAGAATAAAAAGTTCTCTCTCAATATCGATCCGCGTACTATTGTCTGGAAGCGGGTTATGGATATGAACGACCGTGCGCTCCGTAATATCATTGTAGGTTTGGGTGGCACATCCAGTGGAGTCCCGCGCGAAGATGGATTCAATATTACACCGGCTTCCGAGGTAATGGCTATTCTGTGTATGAGCGAAAATTTCGCGGACCTTAAAAGGCGGCTCGGAAATATCTTTGTAGGTTATACTTTTGATAAAAAACCTGTTTACGCCAGAGACCTTAAAGCTGAAGCGGCTATGGCCATCCTTCTGCGTGACGCAATTAAGCCTAATCTGGTGCAGACGCTGGAAGGAAATCCTGCCATCCTGCACGGCGGCCCCTTTGCCAATATAGCTCAGGGAACCAATACCATAATCGCTACAAAAACCGCCATGTCGCTGGCAGAATACACTGTTACTGAAGCCGGTTTCGGCGCTGACCTTGGTGCTGAGAAGTTTCTACATATCAAATGCCGTTCGGCAGGAATCAAGCCTGCAGCTATGGTAATCGTGACAACTGTGCGTGCCCTGCGATATCATGGCGGAGCGAAGAAAGGTTTTTATGAGAATCCGGATCTCTCGGCCGTGCAGTTAGGAATTGCGAACCTAAAGAAACATATTGAAAATTACACCAAACTTCAGCTGAAACCCGTGGTGGCCATCAACCATTTTGCAACCGATTCAGCAGACGAAATACAATTTATTCAGGACGAATGCACTAAAATGGGTGTAAAGGCGATCGTTGCTTACGAATTCACACAGGGTGGCGCAGGAATGACTGAGCTGGCACAGGAGGTGGTGAATGCGGCCGAAAACTACAGCAATGATTTCCGCCCGCTTTATAGTGCAGATGAAAAGGTTGAAGATAAAATAGACCGCATAGCACGCGAGATCTACGGTGCGGATGGTGTGGAATATTCGGCGAAAGCAAAAAACGACCTTAAAGTGATTTGCGACCTTGGCTTGGATAATCTGCCTGTCTGTATGGCCAAAACTCAAAAATCACTGTCGGATAACGAACGGAAGATTGGCCGGCCAACAGGATTTAAAATCAATGTCCGTGAATTTGAATTCGCTGCAGGCGCGGGATTTATCATTCCCATATTGGGTGATATGATGCGTATGCCGGGCTTACCGAATGTTCCCGCCTCCGAAGCTATGGATATCGATGAGTTTGGAAATATCAGCGGGCTAAGTTAGAACCTTCAGATACATATACATTTAAATAACTGTTTAAATGTTTTAAAGTTTTAATGAATTGATTTTCAAATTGATGAACTCCTATTAATATGGCTGGCAGCGTATCATTCGGCACTTTGGCATGCTTTTTACAAGATACCGGACAACATTAATAAGTCAACAACATTAAAATTTAGAATTATGAAGACGATCACGAAAGCCCTATTGGGATTAGGTATTATGGCCTCAGGACTTACATTTGCTCAGGAGACAGAGAAATATGACAATCCGTTAATGAAGAATATGATTAAGATTGGAGCCAATGTTGGTATTGCAGTTCCACAGGAAAATGCTTCCGCAGCTTTAGGTCTGGATGTGGCTTACCAAAACCTTGTAACTCCTGGCTTTGGATTAGGTGTTGCCACAGGTTACACGCATTATTTCGGTCGTGAAAATGCCGGATATTCCAACAACGATTTCGGTGTAGTGCCTGTAGCAGGTCTTATCAGAATTTATCCTAAAGATACCGGTTTCTATTTTGGTACTGACCTTGGTTACGGTTTCATCGTAGGCGATAATGAGGTAGCATCCAATGATATCACCAATACCCAGCGTCCGGATGGCGGGTTCTATATCAAGCCTGAGATTGGTTATCATAATAACGACTGGAACTTCTCCCTACAGTATCAGAAAGTTTTCACCGGGAACACAGGAAATCTTGCAGGCCAGGACTTCAGTGCAGGTTCTTTAGGTCTGGGAGTTTCTTACAACATTCCGTTAGGACAGTAATTGACAGTTGCCTAATAATCAAGCCTTTTCAATTTATGTTGAAAAGGTTTTTTATTTCTTTAAAACATTTTTATCTTTGATCAAATCGCAAACTTATGGTCGCAAGCGCTAATTTTCCTTTATACCTGCCGGGTATGAAGAGCAGCAATAATCAGGGAATCAGTATCCTCTCCGCCGATGTGCGTGAAAAGGAAACCGTGGTTGCGCTGTACCGCACCGAGGGTGAGAAGGCTGTTCTGACAGCCGAAAAGACCTATGCAACAGTAGAATTTAATTCATTTTCAGAAATCGTTAATCGCTTTCTGCAGGAAAATGAGCTTTCAGATATTGAGCGGCTGGCCGTTGGAGTGCCGGGACCTGTAATTAATAATCAGGGTATATCTGCCAGGCTCCCGTGGATTCTTGATCACGACGAAATCCGGGAAAGGACAGGAATACGTGATGTTTTCCTTATAAATGACCTGGAGGCCACCGCATATGGGCTGGCTGATCTTTCGCCTTCATGCCTGATGAAAATCTTTAAATCAGACGTACTCACCACCGGAAATGTGGCCATCCTGGCACCGGGAAGCGGTCTCGGTGAAGCGGGACTCTTTTATGACGGTGAATGTTTGAGGCCTTTTGCAACAGAGGGTGGTCATTCAGAATTTTCGCCAAGAACCAATGTTGAGGTCGAATTTTATCAGTTCCTGAACAAGATTTACGGAATAGTCAGCTGGGAGAATGTCCTCAGCAAAAACGGACTCTTCAATATCTACCGATTTTTACGGGATGAAAAAAGACATCCTCAATCTGAAAAACTACTGGAGCGGCTACGAAGTGACAGGGATTTTGCAACGGTACTTTATGAATCGGCCGTGGAAGATAATGAGCAGATTTCAAGAATTGCACTGAATACCTACCTGGAATTCCTGGCCCGCGAGGCCAACAGTCTCGTGCTTAAACTTAAAGCTACCGGTGGCCTGCTGATAGGTGGCGAACTTCCATTGCTGTTTAAGGATTATATTGACAAAGACCGCCTTTACCAGAAATTTATGATCAGCGACAAGATGGAGCGGGTGCTGAAGGACATACCGATCTATATGATCCTAAGTGAAAAAATGGTGCTTACCGGCGGTGCCTATTATGCTGCTTTTTCCAAAGAATAAACTAATCATTATTTAACATAATGAATAAACTTCAATCAAATGGTTGAAGTTTTTTTAATTGTGGACAGTTATCTAACACGGCAAATTTTAAAAAACTTATGATTATAAAGCAGAATTGTTATATTTGTTTATTGATAAAAAAGAAAGAATGAGAAAATTATTTTTACTGACGTTAATGTTATTCAGCGTTCTTGTACTGGCACAAAAAAGAAAATCAAAAGGTTTACAGATTTCCAAAGTTCAGACCTCCGATATCCGGTGGTGGGGTTACAAGGTGGTTAAATCTGAGGCTACCACGCATTCAGGTTTTGTGAAACTGAAAAGCGGAAAATTTATTTTTAAAGACAAATTACTTACTGGCGGTGAGTTTGTTCTGGACATGAGAAGTCTTGCAAATACAGACTTAACGGGTGAAGATCAGGAGAAGCTTACCAATCACCTGAAAAGTTCCGATTTCTTTGATGTAAAAAAACATCCAACCGCTAAATTCATCATTACAAAGATTCTTCCTTCCAAAAATACCGAGTATAATTATTTGGTTTACGGCAATCTAACGCTGAAGGGAACACGCAAAACCATATCATTCCCGGCCAAAATCCGTACAAATGACCGTTTTGTAGAGTTTGAGTCAGCTAAGTTTTCACTTAACCGCCAGGATTATAAAGCGTTTTATAAATCTTCAATCCGCGACTATCTTATTAAGGATCAGATTGATGTTCAGATTAAGCTGACGGCCAATTAAGAAGTCATAAATCTAAGATACCGGAGCAGAATTTTCTGCTCCTTTTTTATTTAAGGATGGAACGTAGCAAACTATATATTGTAAGCGGCCTGGGCGCAGATTTTAAAGTACTGCAGCACCTTCGGTTTCCGGATCATCTGGAAATTGTCTTTCTGGACTGGCTGATACCGGAGGAGGATGAGTCTTTTGACAGTTATGTACAGAGGATGGCTGCCAGGGTGGACGTGTCGGAGCCGTTCTACCTGCTGGGTTACAGTTTCGGGGGAATCCTTGTTCAGGAGATAAACAGGCTGAAACCTGCAAAGCGGGTAGTGATACTGGGAAGCATAAAATCATCTGACGAAAAATCCCGACTGATCCGCTTTGGCAAACTGAGCCGAATACCGCAAAATTTACCAAGGCGTTTTTACAACGGTGGAACCATAAAACTGTATTCATATTTCCGGAAACTGTTCGACAGAAAAAATCCCCGCATCCTTCAGTATTTTACGGTAAGGGACGCTTACTATCTGAAATGGTGTGTGGCAAAAATTGTGGAATGGCAGGCACCGGAGAACCCAGATGTTGTGCAGATTCTGGGAGACAAGGACATCGTTTTCCCATTGAAGAATTCAAAGCCTGATTATGTCATTCGCGGTGGGACGCATTTGTTTCCTGCTACCAGACATAAGGAAGTTTCGCAGATACTTGCTAAGATTTTTGCAGAAAAAAGCTCATTTTCGGAGGAAAATGAGCAAAAACACAAATGATTAAAAAGGTGTTATGCTTTAGTTTGCAGTATAGTGTAAAATTAGGATGATCGTGATTGGTATATTTATATCATTTCGGTTATATGTATCATAATCCATCTTATATTATGGTTTAATACAAGTATATTTGCATATTAATATTACCTGAATGCAGTCAATATCAGTTTTTGAGATTATTAAAGTGGGTATCGGTCCCTCCAGCTCGCACACCATGGGACCGTGGAACGCGGCTGAAAATTTCCTTAAACAAATCCGTATTGATTACAGCCTGACCGATGTGGTCGAGGTTTTTGTTGAGTTCTTTGGCTCCCTGGCGAAGACGGGTATCGGCCATGGTACGGACATCGCCGGCATGCTGGGCCTTTCCGGTGAAGATTATCAGAAAATTGACACCACTTCCATCACCGAAAAGATCGACAGGATCCGTACTGAAGAGCTGCTCCATCTGGGTGGTGAAAAACCGGTTCCTTTTGTGTACGGCAGCCATCTGATCCTGAATATGAAAAAATCTCTTGATTTTCATCCCAACGGAATGATTTTCCGGGCCGTATTTGCCGACGGATCCGAACTCGTACAGGACTATTATTCTGTTGGGGGAGGTTTTATAGCGACCCGCAATGAGAACTCCATGGAAAAGAGCTGCATCCGGACACTGTATCCATGCCACAGCGGCGCGGATGTCCTGAAAAATATTCAGAAACTTGGTCTTAGCCGTGTTTCAGACCTCGTTCTATTAAATGAAGAATCGTGGCGAAGCCGTGAGGAAACAGCGGAAAATGCCCTGTATATCTGGGATCAGATATGCGAATGCATCTATAAGGGGGTGAACAGGGAAGGAGTACTTCCCGGCGGTCTGAAGGTTTCCCGGCGTGCCGCGGCTCTTAACCGTAAGCTGTTGGACGGTCTGCAGTACAGCACCCAGGAGGAATGGCTGAATTATGTAAAAAGTGCTGACGGCAGCTTTACAACGATCAATAAATGGGTCTCCTGTTTTGCTCTGGCTGTAAATGAGGAAAATGCCGGCTTTGGACGTATCATTACCGCACCTACCAACGGCGCCAGTGGCGTTATTCCGGCTGTGCTTATGTATTCGCAGGCTTTCACCAAACACAATACCGAAGAGGATATCATCAGGTTCATCCTGGTGGCAGGGGAAATTGGAACACTGTTTAAAAAAAATGCTACCATATCTGCAGCCATGGGTGGCTGTCAGGCAGAGGTAGGCGTATCTTCGGCGATGGCGGCGGCCGGCCTCACTGAAATCATGGGAGGTACACCGGAACAGGTGCTTATGGCTGCGGAGATTGCCATGGAACATCATCTGGGTTTAACCTGTGATCCTGTTGCCGGCCTGGTACAGATTCCGTGTATAGAGAGAAATTCAATGGGCGCCATAAAGGCCATTACAGCAGCAAATATTGCAATCGAGTCGGATCCTTCCAAAGCCCGGGTTACCCTGGATGAGGTAATTCAGAGTATGTGGGAAACTGCTCAGAGCATGAATGACAGGTTTAAGGAAACCTCAGAGGGCGGATTGGCAATTGCTGTGAATGTGGCAGAGTGTTAGTAAGAGCTATCCAATATAAAAGCAGACCGGTTTACAGTCTGCTTTTCTTTTGATGTTGATAAAATGATTCTATCTAAGCTTTTTAAGATCTGAAAAAACTGCAGAATCCTTACATTTTTCAAACTGAACTTCGTAGCGGGGATTCTTTTCCGGGTACACCAAAAGGTATTGGGGACAGGGCGTTTGCTGTGCCTGGCTTCTGTCGAAGTCCACATGTCCGGCCGTAATGATGCTGTCTTTCAGGAACTGTTCAGTGATGCCCTGAGCACCCATTTGATGACGAAAGGTGTCGGTATATGAAAAATCCTTGGAAAGCGTTTCTGCAATCACACGGCTGTTGGGCAGGTAGCCACTGCAGCTGACACCTTTCTGGTTCAAAATAAAAAATACGACAATAAGTCCGGGTACCAGACCAATCAGGAAGAATTTAAGTTTTCTCAAGTTTAAAACATTAATAAGTTGATATCATGATAGGGAAGACCGAAAAGGTCGCAAATCACCTTTTTGGTATGCCGGCCGCGGTACATATAGAGACTTTGTTTCATTTCATTTTTATGGATGAACATGTTCTCAATCCCTCCTTCCTTATCATAGCTCAGCAGGTAACTCAGGAAAAAATTGGAGATGGCCTTGCTCGTTGTGCGCGGAATCCGGGACGTAAGGTTGGGCAGTCCGCAGTGAATTACGCCGTGTTTTATAAGGTAGGGATCCGCCAGGGTAGTGATCTCGGTAGTTTCCACTACCTTTCCGTAATCCACGGTAACGTCTATAATCACACTGCCTTTCTTCATCTGTAATACCATTTCCTCAGTGACCACCGGCTGCATGCAGGTACGTGGCAGCGCGCCAATAACAACATCTGCACGCCTGACACTTTTTGAAAGTTCTTTCGGATCAATGATGGAAGTGGGCACACGCCCATCAATCATCATATGAAGGCGGCGCAGTTTGGACAGTGAATTATCGAAAACCTTGACACTTGCACCAAGTCCCAGGGCGGCTTTCACAGCGAATTCGCCTACAATGCCGGCTCCAATGACCACCACTTCGGTGGGACGTACGCCGGTAATTCCTCCCAGCATATTACCGTTGGACAGCGCCAGGAGTTCTGAACTGTACAATATAGAAGCCGTTCCGGCTATTTCACCTATAAGCCGGACTAAAGGTAACTGCTTATATTCATCTGAAATAAATTCAAAAGCAATGGCATTAATTTTCTTTTCGGCGAGTTTGCGGAAGTATTCCGGCGAACGCAGATTGATCTGTAATGCAGAAATCAGATGTGCATTGGGCTTCAGCATATCAATCTCGTCCTCTCCGGGCGGGTTTATCTTCAGTACAAGGTCCTGACCGAAGGCTTCTGCGGCATTGTGCGTAATTCGTGCACCGGCTTCCGCATACTGAGCATCAGTAAAAAATGACCCTTTTCCGCTGTCGGACTCAATGATGATCTCGTGCCCGTGATTTACAAGTACCTGAACCGCATCGGGCGTAAGCGTTGTTCGCCGCTCATTAAGTGAAGTCTCCCTGGGTACGCCTATGGTGAATTTGGCCTCCCTTTTCTTTACTTCCAGTTTCTCCTCCACAGGCATCAGTTCCTCCTCCCTGAAGGGAGTAAAAATGTTTCCGCTGCTCATTCTAATTTGCTTGTTTAAAGGTTATTTTGCAACATAATCCCACTGCAAAGATAGGCCTTATTTAAAAATTACCTTCCTGCCCGTATCGCTATTTTCAATTAGCATCTCATGGTAGTGTAAACCGTTAAATTCCGAAGCATAAATTTCCGGCCACTCCACAATACAGAGCCAGGCACGGTCCAGATATTCATCCATACCAATATCATACACTTCATCAACCGATTTCATTCGGTAAAGGTCAAAGTGGAAAATACTGCCTTGAGGAGCAGTATACTCATTTACGATTGCGTAGGTGGGCGATGAAACTTCATCCGTGCTACCCAGTGTCTTGAGGAGAAATTTTGTAAAGGTAGTTTTGCCGGCACCCAGATTTCCTTTCAGCAGAAGGATATTGTGCTCCAGCAACTGTGAAACTTTTTCAGCGACCTGCTGCCATTCCTCCAAATTATTCACGGTCCATTCCATACCAAATATTTAGGTTCAAAAGTAAGGATTTTAAGGGATGTGGTTTATTACTTTAGTCCCGTTATACAAAGTTATTTGCTATTTTTACCGAATGATTTCCAAGCAAACCATCGATAAAATATTCTCCACCATCCGGGTGGAGGAAATTATTGGTGAGTATGTGCAGTTGAAACGGGCCGGTTCAAATTTCAAAGGTCTGAGCCCCTTTCACGACGAAAAATCACCTAGTTTTGTGGTGTCGCCCAGCAAGCAGATCTGGAAGGATTTCTCCTCCGGGAAAGGCGGTACCGCCATCTCTTTCCTGATGGAAATTGAGAATTTTACTTATCCGGAAGCGCTGCGGCACGCCGCCAAAAAGTATGGAATTGAGATTGAGGAAACTGTACAGGAGCAAACTGAAGAGCAGAAAGCGGCGCAAACCGAAAGGGACCTCCTCTATAAGATCCATGAGGTAGCCAATTCTTTTTTTCAGGAACAGCTTTATGAAACTGAGGAGGGGAGAAATGTTGGTTTGAGCTATTTCCGGGAACGTGAACTGCGTGAATCCATTGTAAAGAAATTCCAGCTGGGGTATTCGCCCGAGCAAAAAAACGCGTTCACCGAATACGCACTTCAGAAAGGATATTCAAAAAAAATACTTGAAAGTTCCGGCTTATCGATATTCCCCGATAATTCGCCTGCCGGCCTAGACCGTTTCCGCGAACGCGTGATTTTTCCTATCCACAGCTTTTCGGGCAGGGTTCTGGGGTTTGGCGCCAGACTTCTGAAAAGCAATGTAAAAACCGCCAAGTACCTCAATTCGCCGGAAACTGAGATATATCATAAATCGGCGGTGCTTTACGGCCTCAATCACAGTAAGCAGGCTATTTCCAGGCAGAATCTCTGTCTTCTTGTGGAAGGTTATATGGACGTAATTGCCATGCACCAGGCGGGGATTGAGAACGTGGTATCAAGCTCGGGAACTGCGCTAACGACCGCACAGATTAAACTGATAAAAAGGCTTACCGAAAACGTTACGATTTTATTTGACGGTGATGCTGCGGGCATAAAAGCCAGCTTCCGGAGTATTGACCTGCTGCTTGCCGAGGGAATGAACATCCGCGTTCTTCTGTTTCCGGATGGGGATGATCCGGACAGTTTTGCCCGTAAACATCCTCAGGAATATGTGGAGGAATTCATTCGGAAAGAAGCCAATGATTTCATTGCTTTCAAATCGGATATACTGCTCAAGGATGCTGGAACGGATCCAATAAAGAAAGCCGAGGCGATTCGTGATATTGTAAAGTCTGTATCATTTGTTACCAACGCACTGAAGCAGGAAGTTTACCTGAAGGAAATTTCCGCTAAGTTTGGTTTGAGTGAGCAAAGCCTGTTCAATGAACTGGGTCTTCAGAAGCAGGTAAGTCAGCCGCAGTTCAAAGCTGAACCTGCCAAAGCTGAACCCAGAATGGAGTTGGTGCCGGAGCAGGCTGCCAATGTCAATCCACTGCTGATCCTGGAAGAAAAACTGGTTGAACTTATGCTTAAATATGGCGATCAGGTGCTGCAGCGAAGCACAGAAGCCGGTGAAAAGTATGAAATTACCGTCATTGAAGAAGTAATGGACCATCTGTCTGAGGACGGCTATGAAATTCAGTCGGAGATTAACCGGAAGATCGTTCAGGAGATTGCCGATGGTATCTCCCAAAATGAGCTGCGGTCCGGTAAATTTTTCTTTGGTCTGATGGATGAGGAACTTACGGGTCATGTGGCAGATGCACTTTTCGAACCGTACGAGAACAGCGACTGGAGTAAGCACAACATTTATTTCAGCCAGGAAGAAGAGGTGGTACCCAAACTGGTAAAAGATGTGATGATAAGGCATAAGAGGGAATATGTGGTACACCTGATACGGGAAATCAAGGATTCGCTGTCTGACGGAGGCGACCATACGGAAGATTATATGAAAATTGTAAAACTGAACGAGCTCCGCAAGGAAATGGATGTGGAACTGTACCGGATATTGTGACAGTTTGGCTATATTTATGCAGGGTATGATTTTTGAAAAATCCTGTACCGCGGCCTTCGTGCCGCAGCACTTTAACAAAACAAAAATTGAATATGGACATTAAAAAAGATTTCAGGGATTTCTCTGTAAAACATTTAGGCAACAGTGGTTTGGCAACCGATCAGTATATGGGCATGTTTGGTCCTACCAACCTTACGCCGTACATTATGGAAGAAAGACGTCTGAACGTAGCTCAGATGGACGTTTTCTCCCGACTGATGATGGACAGGATTATTTTTCTGGGTACCGGCATAGACGACCAGGTGGCGAACATCGTGACGGCGCAGCTTCTTTTCCTGGAAAGCTCGGATGCATCCAAAGACATACAGATCTACATCAACTCTCCTGGCGGCAGTGTTTACGCCGGTCTGGGTATTTATGACACCATGCAGATCATAAAACCGGATGTGGCCACTATCTGTACGGGCATGGCTGCAAGTATGGGCGCCGTACTTCTTGTAGCGGGTGAGAAGGGTAAGAGATCTGCCCTAAAGCATTCAAGAGTGATGATTCACCAGCCAAGTGGCGGCGCACAGGGAGTTGCCTCCGATATGGAGATTAACCTTCGTGAAATGCTGAAACTTAAGAAAGAACTGTACGACATTATCTCCGAGCATTCCGGGCAGACGTACGAATGGGTGGAAAAAGCCTCGGACCGTGATTACTGGATGACGAGTACTGAAGCTAAAGAATTCGGTATGGTAGATGAGGTATTGATGAGAAAATCAGAGGTATAAATTATCTCAGATTGAAAAAAAATCCGTTTCAGCGATTGAAACGGATTTTTTATTGTGATTTTAAGGGCAGTTAGGAATTGAATCCCTCTATTATTTTGGCGAAATCGTCCATTTTCAATGCCGCACCTCCGATCAGTCCCCCGTCTATATCGGGTTGGGAGAAGATTTCCTTGGCGTTATCCGGTTTTACTGATCCACCATAAAGAATGGATATTTCATCAGCAACCTCCTGACCGTATTTTGCGGCAATGAGACTTCTGATGTGGGCATGGATTTCCTGGGCCTGTTCCGGGCTGGCTGTTTCACCTGTACCGATGGCCCACACAGGTTCGTAGGCGATCACTACTTTCTTAAGCTCTTCAGCGCTAAGAGTGAACAGTGCCTCTTCGGTTTGGTTTTTCACGACCTCCAGATGCTGTCCTGCTTTCCTTTGGTCCAGTGTTTCTCCATTACAGTAAATTGGCGTTAGACCCATATCCAAGGCTCTTTTAACCTTCTTATTGCAGGCTGCATCTGTTTCGCCATGGTACTGTCTGCGTTCCGAATGTCCTACCAAAGTACCTGTAGCCTCGATGGACTCCAGCATGCCTGCTGAAATTTCACCTGTGTATGCGCCGCTCTCATGTTCACTCATGTCCTGTGCAAATACACCGATTTCGTTGTTCTCATACAGGTCTCTGGCCATCATAAGATACAGGGATGGGGGAGCGATCCAAACCTCGCAGTTGGCAGCGTTATTTTTTTTATATTCCAGTAACTGAAACATAAGCTGCTGTGCTTCAATTACATTCTTGTTCATTTTCCAGTTACCTGCTACAATGTTTTTTCTCATGGTCAGTTTTATTTTTCTTAAGAATTCCAATGGGTTTTCAGGAGACTGTAGAACTGGTGCTCCTTTTCACTTACTGCATCATCAGCCTTTATCAGAGACTTTGCAAATTCCTTGAAGTTCTCCCGCTCTTCAGGAGTGGAATCATCCAGGAAACATTTTGCGTGAAATTCAAAATGCCCTTTCCATTCTTCAGGTCTTAAGGAGGCTATAATGTCCAGTTCATCATCAAGATTCATACGGAAAGGAAATTCCTCTGCCAAGTACTCCTGAATTTTCAGGCCTTCTTCCGGAGAGAATTCATTATCTACCGCAGACAGTATCATCAGCAGGTGATAGCCGGCTATTGATTTATTTGACTTTTGCATTTTATACATATTTCGTTTATTTTTTTTACTGTTCAGATTAATCTTTAACATAGTCCCGGGCCGATTTCTTATCTGTAATTTTTCCTCTGTTCAGAATCAGTACCGATGGATTGCTTCGCGCAATGGTCTTGATCGCTGTACCGTCCATCAGTGCGTTTGGAATCCCATTGAATGTTGTCGGCGCGGTTGATACACCCAGGATTAAGGTTCCCGCCTGTTCGTTGGCTTTTGACTCTGCCTTTGCGATAATGTCCGGATCAGCCTGTCCCGGGTGATAGGAAAAAATCAGTATTGCCCGCGGAGCTTCCAAAACCCGTGCCGTAAGGTCATTCCCGTTTACGTCTTCAATCCGGAACTTGGCTATTTCTGATGAATAACCTTCCTTCACCAGTTTAGACTGGGTTTTATCTTCCTGAATTTTCCACGTCGAGCCCGGCTCCCAATATCTGCGGTCGGAAATGTACTGACCGTCATCAACCTCCTTTATTTCTGAAGTTTGGGTGTTCAGCAGGGTGTAATATGTTTTGTAAACGGACGGATCTTCATCTATCTTCTTTTTCTCTTCGTTAAGGTCGGTGCCAATACTGTAGTCACGGAAGTCTACCAGTGGTTCGTGCGCAATTCCCCAATAGATGATGAAAATCATTGCCAGTGCCGCTAAAGTAAACATGATTTTTTTCGGTAAACCAGTATGTTCGGATTCGTTCAGCTCATTTCGGTACAGGAACCAAAGTGCCAGCAAGGCCGCAAGCAGGGCGATATCCTTCCAGAAACTTTGCCAGGGCAGCATCTTAAGGGCCTCGCCAAAGCATCCGCAATCGGTAACGACATTGAAATAGGCAGAATAAAATGTCAGAAAACCAAAAAATACGCAGAGAGCGATCAGTGCTGCGAGTGTAAATTTAAGCCTTGTCTTGAGCAAAAGCATGAAACCTAAGACAAGTTCCAGCACGACAACGATAACAGCAAGCGGCAAAGCCTGCTTCTCCATGAAGGGCATGTTAAAAACTGCAGGCGAAAAATACTCTTCCAGTTTAAAAGAGAATCCAACAACATCCACCGCCTTCACAAAGCCTGAGATCAGGAAAATCAGGGCAACTATGACGCGTAAAATGTGCTTTAAGTATTTCATTTTATGACCGTTTATCGTGTTTTGGACTCTGCACCGCCCGTCTGCTCCTCCAGTCTGATTAGGGCGAATACAGCGTAGTTCAGCATATCGTAGTAATTGGCATCAAGACCTTCCGAGACCAGGGTTTGTCCGCCGTTATCCTCAATCTGTTTGGTGCGCAGCACTTTCTGGTAAATAAGGTCAGTAATGGAGGAGATCCGCATCTCCCGCCAGGCCTCGCCATAGTCATGGTTTTTTTTCTCCATCAGCTGAAGGGCACGATCAGTGAAGTGATCATAGAGTGCAAGTATTTCAGCAGCCTCTTCGTCCAGGGTATCTGTGACCCCTTTTTCCAGTTGGATCAGTCCGATCACGGCATAATTTACAATGGCAACAAAATTTTCCTCCTGAGTTTCACCTACTTTGGAAAGTCCGCTGGTTTGGAAGTTCCTGAGGTTTTTTACCTTGATAAAAATCTGGTCCGTTAGAGACGGTGTCCTGAGCACGCGGAATGAAGGCCCATAATCACCAAGCTTCTTAATGAAGAGACTTCTGCAGGATTGGATAACGGAACTGAACTGTTGTGAGGTTTTTACCATTTTTTTCTAAACTCCTCAAAGATACAAAATTGCTTTCAGCTGGCTGAATTGCGCATTTAGTTTTTTACTTTTGCGCTATGAATACTGTACTTCCAGCCATACCGCACAGCCTGAACTGCCGGGGTAAACTTATTGACCTGTCCCGCCCGCTGATTATGGGAATCCTCAATATGACACCGGACTCATTTTCGGATGGCGGAAAGTTCAACAGTGAGAAATCAGCACTGATGCATGCGGAAAAAATGATGGTAGAGGGCGCATCAATCATTGATATAGGACCACAGTCCACCAGACCTAATGCGGAGTACCTGACCGCACACGAAGAAATACGCCGGCTGGGCAAAATTATCGCGCTTATCAAATCTGAATTCCCGGAATTGCTGATCTCCCTGGATACCTTCTATTCCGAAACCGTGAAGTTTGGATTTGATGAAGGTATCGATATTGTTAATGATATCTCTGCCGGACAGTTTGACGGTAAGATGATAGATGCTGTGGTGGATACAGGCCTTCCTTATGTGCTTATGCATGTGAATCCAGATTATAAAGATATGCATCAAAAGATAAAGTATGACGACATTACCTGCAGTGTAAACCGTTTTCTGCTGGATAAAGCCGCTGAACTTCTAAAAAAGGGAGTTAAGGACATCATAGTCGATCCCGGCTTCGGCTTCGGTAAGACGGTTGAGGATCAATACAGATTGCTTAACGAAACCCAGTTTATCGGCCTCGGAAAATTCCCGGTTCTTATAGGAATATCAAGAAAATCATTTATTTACACACATCTTGGTAAGGGACCAAACGACGTGACTGCCGAAACTCAGCAGCTGCACCGGAAAGTGCTGGAAAAGGGCGCCAGTATCCTCCGCGTCCATGATGTGGCGGCTACCAAAGAGACGCTGGAGCAGTGGCAGAATCACTAATTGAGCCCTGACAGTTTATCGGCGTATTCCTGCGCAAATTTCTCGCGGTCAGCAGTCAGTTTTTCCATACTGTCGGGCAGGATATAGCTGAAAAGTACTTTTTCCTCATCATCCAGAAAAATAAGTTCTTTCTCTTCACCATCAACCATTTGGGAAAAAATTTCCCACATTGGAGTATCGCGCAGCTTCAGCATTTCAAAAAAACCGGAAGCTTTGATATGTACAGTCTTCATTGTGCAAAAATAGCTATTTCAGGATATCTGTCCAATCGCTGAACTAGAAACCAAGAAGTTTGAATTTGAGCTGGACCGCGAAATTATCTGAAAATTTGGACGTGTTGTAGTAACCTACCCTGTAGAAAAGTCCCAGATTGAAATAGCTGGATAGGAAATTGTTCCATTCCAGGCCAACCTCCTGATAAAGATGATCCAGTTTCTGAAATTCAAACTGATGAAATTGCGGATCCTTCATATTTCCGATGACACTTCGGTGGATAATATCAAAACTGGAGGAATTCTGCCCGATACTTTTAAAATACCACGGAATGCGGTGGGTGAAATACTGACCAATAAATTTATCATTAAAATACTGTCCGCCTTTCATCGTAGAAAAGCCAAGATAAGAGGTGAGGTTAAATTTGAAATTACTGCTGCCCGCTAACCCGTTCATAGTAAAATGGTGCCATATCGGGGCATCGCCCAGTAATATTCCGCCGTAAATCCGGATTCCTGTGACCCCCCAGCGGTTCTTAAAATTATGGTTGAAAAGCATATCCAGTTTTCCGTAGGAGAAATCGCCGCCTGCAGCCTGAAATGCCTGTTCATAGTTGAAGAAAAATTCAGGATACTTTTTTTCTGTGGTAAATTTACCCTGTGGTGTCATGATGTTTTTGGAGAAAGGCGAAAACTTGAGTGAAACTAGTGCGGAGGAATTTTGGAATTCATTGCCCATTGCGCGGTAGCTGTAGGGAAAAGCAGATTCCTCGGATTGCCGCCTTAAGGCGAGTTTCATACTTACTGAATTCGTGAGATCATAATCATAAGACAGTTTGGCGCCTTCAAACAGATAGAAACGGTCATTGTTAATCGCAATTCCGGCATTGTTAAGCTTCATACGGAAATCCCAAAAGTTCTCGCTGAAACGGCCCGCGGCCATAACATCATTATAGTATTCTGCGCGGAGCACTGAAGTTCTTTCCAGCGAGGTGTTTACATCCAGGCCAAGTCCATATTTTATTCTGCGGTCTTTAAATCCGTACGCAATATAAGCGTCCGGTGAAAAATAAGGATTAAATTTCTCATTCAACTTTGCCGCTGCTCCCAGCCGGATTCCTTCGTATAAATTGTATCCTATGAGTCTTCCCAGGTCAAAATCAACCTGCCGGTACCGGAATTTCCCGCGTGTAAGTGCTGCCAGCTGACCGGCACGGCGGTCTATATTGTATTTCTGTCCCAGGCTGTCTATTACGACATAGGTATTCTGTTCGCGTGATGAAAGAGGCTCCTGCCGGTACTTTTGAAGCAGGCTACCGTCGGCATTTTTCACAGAAAAGGTATAACCCCGGAAATCAGAGGCACGGTCTTCTGTGGGTGACTGATGGTCAAAGTAGGTGGACGTTACAAAACCATAGGTCCTGAAGTTGTCGGGAGTCTTATCTTTCTCCTGAGCCTCATTACCGTCTTTCTTACTGTCTTTGGCATCGGGCTCCATGTTCATGGTCGTCAGCTTCATCTTCAGGTTTTCTGACTGCAGAAACCATTTTCCATAGATGAGTTTCCAGATGCTGGTGATGGTGCCATCGCTTTTTATTTTGCTGTTACTTTCAATCTTTTTGAGGCCATAAGTAGCCGCGTCTACATAAAGGTAGCCATTGAATTTGCGCCGCTGCACGGGCTGTCGGTAAGTCACTTCCCGAAAACTTATTACGTAGTTCTTTCGTCCCTCGATGTCTATGGAGTCGGTAAGGAAGTATCTGTAGAGATTACGGTTTTCTTCCCGGATTTCCTTCGGCATCCTGCTGCGGTTACTTTGGATGGCCATCATTTCATAAAGTGGCTCATTAAGTCCGGCAATTCGGTTATCCAGCACGTTAATCTTCTCGCCATATTTTTTTCTGTAAAGAAATTCCTGGGCACGTTCCCAAAGGAAAAGTTTACTGTTGGCAAATACTTCCTTTACAGTTACCGCAGTGTCCTCCGGCTGCTGTTTTGTCATGGAGAAACGGTCCATCATCTTCATCATACTGTTCAGTGACTGATTGTAGTACTGCAGGCTGTCTTCGTCTATATCAACTGAGATTTTTTCATAGGACTTATAGCTGTAGGAGTCCAGGCTGGAAGGCATGTTGTCGGCATAACGCTCGTTAACCAGCTTTAAGATGGCCAGGGCCCTGGGATCACTTTTATCGGTGATTACTACCTCTTCAATTGATTTGGTATTGGGATCGGTTTTGGACAGTGCCGCCTGCATCACCTTATCCACTACCGCATTGTCGCGGTCGTAGCCCGGGGCTGAAATATCTACCTGGCGGCATTTGGTGCGGAAGCTAAGTTCGCCTTCAGCATTTGTGTATCCCAGGATTTGGCCATTACATGAAACTGCGGCCCGGCTTACCGGAGTACCGGTGCCTGTTTCTGTAATAATGATTTTAGATTGTGCCAGGCTTAAGCAGGGAAGTAAACACAGGATTAAAAGTAAATAATTCTTCATCTGATATTGTTCGGTTTCGGTTACAAGTTTAAGGATTAAAAAAAATAACAAATTCCGCAAAAATCCGTTATGAGTATTTTTAATACCTGTTATGAAAAAAATCCTCCCGGTGCTACTGCTTGCCTGTTTCAGCAAGGGCTTGCAGGCACAGAAATGTTATGATCTCAACGCGCTTTTGTCGGCAAAAATACATCCGGTTTATGAAAAGCATCTGCAGGCATCCAGGAAATTTAATATCAAGGTTCTGAAAGATACCAAAACACTTACCAAATACCGGCAAAACGGAAAATTAAGTCCTGTGAAATCTCTTGGAAAAGGATACAGGATCCAAACTTTGAGTCACAGCAAGCCCGTCTTGGTTCCGGAAGCCAAAGCAGCCCTCCGTGAAATTGCTAAAAAATTCAGCGCAAGCAGTAACGGAAGCACGCTTACCCTCACCTCCATGACCCGTACGCTGGAGGACCAGTGCCGACTTAGAAAGGTGAATCCTAATGCGAGTGTGGGCCTGAGTTCACATAATTACGGCAATTCTTTCGATATTTCTTATGTACGTTTCAACGACCGCCTGGCAGTAAACAGCAGGTTGGACAGAATACTGGAAAATGTACTCAGGGATTTTGAGAAATCTGGCAAAATTTACTTCATTAAGGAAAAGCAGCAAAGCTGCTATCATATCACTGTACGAGCCTAAAGTCAAATTGAAAATTCCCGGCAGTTACCGGGAATTTTGCTGTTCTTATATCTTATAGTGCCAAAGCTTTTTCGTAGGCACGGTGCAGACCAGTGATGTCCTTGCCCCCCGCAGTAGCAAAACCGGGGTTTCCGCCGCCGCCGCCCTGGATTTCCCTGGCCAAATCTTTCACGATGTTTCCTGCGTGGTATTTTCCTTCCAGACCCTGCGAAACTCCCACTGTGATCATTGGTTTTTCACCCGCATCGGAGATGATTACAATTACGGCATCTGCAACGTCTTTTTTAAGCTGGAATACAATGTCTTTCACAGTGGCAGCCTCCAGAGAAACCTTTTTCACGAGCAGTTTCTTATCACCGGCTTCCTTAAAATCGTTCTTCCAGTTTGCTGTTTCACCCTTGGCTTTTTCCTTTTTATAGTTTTCGGCTTCAGATTTTAGACCAGCATTTTCCTCCAGCAACTTCTCTACGGCTTTCGTCAGGTCTTTGGTTTTCAGCAAAGCGGATATCTGCTTCACCTGAATTTCCAGGTTACGGAAATATTCCGCCGACCTGTCGCCGGAAATGGCTTCAATTCTCCTGATGCCGGCAGCGGTAGAACTTTCGCTCTGTATCTTAAAATGACCGATCTCACTGGTGTTGCGCACATGCGTACCGCCGCAAAGTTCCCTGGAGGTCCCAAACTTAATCATGCGTACACTGTCGCCATATTTTTCGCCAAAAAGAGCCATTGCTCCTTTTTCCATAGCTTCAGCGATGGGAATGTCGCGGAATTCTTCCAGGCTGATATTCTCCTTAATTTTGGCGTTCACTTTCTCTTCCACAAGTGTGATTTCCTCTTCACTCATTTTAGAGAAGTGGGAAAAATCGAAACGAAGATAGTCCGGACCAACAAAAGAGCCTTTCTGTTCCACATGTGTACCCAAAACCTCGCGCAAGGCCTCGTGCAGAAGGTGGGTTACGGAGTGGTTGGCCTGGGTGTTCTTTCTTTCGGAAGTATTAACCCTGGCATAAAATACAGCCCCGGCGTCTTTTGGCAAATCTTTGATTAATGAAACAATGAGATTATTTTCCTTTTTTGTCTCAAGTACTTCTATAATGTCAGCGCAGTTATTTACCTCCGTAAGGCTAGGATTTGAAATGTCGAATCCTTCAGTATAGCTGGGTATCAGGATTCCTTTGTCGCCTACCTGGCCACCACCTTCAGGATAAAATGGCGATTTTGCCAGGACGATCTGGTAAAATTCGCCGTCTTTGTTTTCAACTTTACGGTAGCGGGTGATGTATGTTTCGGTTTCAGTAAGGTCATAGCCTACGAAGGTTTCCTGTTTTTCCTCCAGAATCACCCAGTCGTGTACTTTCTGAGCCGACGATTTACGCGAGCGCTGTTTCTGTTTGGCCATTTCCTCATCAAATCCGGGTTCATCCACAGTGAGGCCTTTTTCTTCAGCGATGATGCGCGAAAGGTCGGCCGGGAAGCCATACGTGTCGTAAAGTTCAAATACCTCCGCGCCGGGAAGCGTTTTTTCATTTCTGCTGAGTGTCTCAGCAATGATGAGGTCTATTCGCTTAAGTCCGTGTTCAATGGTCTTAAGAAAAGAAGTTTCCTCTTCACGGATTACTTCGGTCACCAGTTTTTCCTGTTTCTGCATTTCCGGGAAAAACGTACCCATCTCGTTTTTCAGCACCGCAACAAGCTGATACAGGAACGGCTCCTTCATGCCTAAAAAACGATAGGAGTAGGAGATCGCCCGTCTTAATATTCTGCGTATCACGTAGCCGGCTCCGCCGTTGGAAGGCAGCTGTCCGTCCGCAATTGCAAAGGAAACTGCACGGATGTGATCAACAAGTACGCGTATGGCAATGTCCTTTTCATCCTCCAGGATGCCGGTGTATTTTTTTCCTGAAACTTCTTCTACTTTAGCGATAAGCGGAGTGAAAACGTCGGTATCGTAGTTGGATTTTTTGCCCTGTAATGCCATGCAAAGCCTTTCGAAACCCATTCCGGTGTCCACGTGCTGAGCCGGTAATTTTTCCAGACTGCCATCAGCTTTGCGGTTAAATTCCATGAATACCAGGTTCCAGATCTCCACCACCTGAGGATGGTCGTTGTTTACTAGATCGAGGGCGTTAACTGCAGCTTTTTCCTCTTCACTTCTTAGATCAACGTGGATTTCGGAGCATGGACCGCAGGGACCGCTTTCGCCCATTTCCCAAAAGTTGTCCTTTTTATTTCCGTTGATGATGCGGCTTTCGTCAATATGGGCTTTCCAGAAATTGTAGGCATCCTGGTCGCGGTCCAGATTTTCGGTGGTGTCGCCCTCAAAAATGGTGACGTACAGGTTTTCTTTAGGAATTTTATACACCTCTGTAAGCAGTTCCCAGGCATAGTCAATTGCTTCTTTCTTGAAATAATCACCGAAAGACCAGTTACCCAGCATCTCGAACATCGTATGGTGGTAGGTGTCACGACCAACATCGTCCAGGTCATTGTGTTTACCTGAAACACGCAGACATTTTTGGGTGTCGGCAATTCGAGGAGCCTTAGGTTCCTTATAGCCCAGGAAGTAATCCTTGAACTGGGTCATACCCGAGTTGGAGAACATTAAGGTAGGATCGTCTTTCAGGACGATGGGTGCTGAAGGTACGATAAGGTGGCCTTTGGCATTAAAGAAATCTAAGAACTGCTGGCGGATCTGTTGTGAAGTCATAGTTTAGGATTTATGCTGAAAGCCACGGGCTTCATGGCATTTTTATAAGATGGCAAATTTAAGGAAGATATTAGATATGTCGGTTATTATGTATTTAAAAACAGATGAAACCTAATTCAAAATTTGCGTCATCCTTTCTGTTGTCTTATAAATTTTCCGATTAAACCTCAAAAATGAAGATAAGTTCTGAGATAACGGCCAGAGGTGGGCCGGTTTTCGGCACCATCAGCTGGATGTAAATCAGGTAAGGGGAATAATAATTGCTTTAAACAAGGTCCCGATTATAACTTAATCCGTAAGCGCCTGTGCTTAAGCAGATGAAAAATTGAAAATTCTATGAAACTTAACCAACTCGCCAAAGACCTTGGCATTACCACCGAAAGCTTTATGAAATTTATACAGGATTTCGACCTTGAACTTTCGGAGTGTATGTCCACCCAAATGGAAGTGAAGCCTGATTTTGAACGTTTTGCCCGGGAAAACGCAGATTTTCTCAAACGGTATCAGGCCGACCTGGATCATGCCAAATCGGTCAGTGATATCGCTCAGACCATCAACCAGCCGGAAGAGAAGGTAGAAGAATTTATTAAAAAAGAAAAACCCGTACTGTATGACAACGGAATTTTCAAATCCTCGGTTTCAAGTTTCGGCATCGACAATAAAATGGGCGGCAATTACAAGTTCGTGTATGATTATTTCGGTAAGAAATCTGGATTAAAGGAAAGGGATTTCATTGGCTACCGTGATCTCTTTTTTTATATATCCAGAAGTCTGGATCCATTTATCAATCAGGAACAGATCCTGAACTGGGGAATCCATAAACCGGCGGGAATCATATTGTACGGACCGCCGGGAAGCGGCAAGATTTTCTGGGCAAACAAAATCGCCGAAATTATCGGTTATAAATTTACCGAAGTTAAAAAACATTACCTGGGAACTTCATTTGTAGACGGTCATAAAACCAGTTTTAACGATTTTCTGATCCAGATGATGAAGGACGAAAAGGTACTTCTTTTTATGGATGATTTTGACAGGATAATGAGACCTCGAAGCGAAGACAGTTCGGTAAATTCCTGCGACGAGGCAACCAAGGAAATCGTCCTGCATTCTGTAAGCCGTTTTGAAGAAGAAGATTTACTGATGATTGGCTCTGCAAATACGCTTGCGCCCATTGATAAAGAAGTAATGGCGCCCGGAAGGTTTGATGTGCTTATTCCGGTATTCCCGCCCAATGCACACGAAAGATCGGAAATGATCCTGTATCATATGATCGATAAGTTACCTGAAAATTCGCTGTTGCTTAAGATTCTCCGGCATAACAACGCGGATCACAGGCCCTTCTGGAACGAAATTGCTGCGCAGATGAAGGTTTTCAGTAACACCATGATCGTAGACTTTACTCAAAGCCTGAAGATCAGGATTCGCAATCAGTACCTTAAAAACAGCAATGAAAACCTCAAACTGGATGCTAAACTCCTGAATGGTGCCCTGCGCGACGCGCGCGTAAAACTCACGGACGAATATCTGGACAGTATTGACAGGTTTATTCTCGATGTTTCTAATAATAATTTTGATGATTTCCCCAACCGTGTGCGGGAGCTCATCTTGGAACTCAACAGTTACAAGATTGTGGAGAAACCCAGGAAGACCATAGGGTTTACCCACAATACAGGTGATACCGCAAAATAACCTCTATTTAATCCATATTTCAATTTGACCCTCCGGCACATATTTATATCTTCCTGAAAAATCCTGCACGATGTATCGGTCACTTACAGCAGTATTCCTGTTAAGCAGGGAGGCTACACCTGAAGCCAGTGTGGAATCGGCCTTATGGAAAAACCTGATGTTGTTTCGGGAAATGGAAGATTCGATTTTTTCCATAGGCTTAATATCTACCGACTTTAAACCCTTTAGGTTAGCCTCCAATTTTTTCGCCTCCGGCAAATTTTTATACTGAATATAAATCCTTCCCTTACGGCTAGCCCGGTGCTGAAGAATCCCTTCAATTGCATTGGCCGCATTAGAAGTTGAGTTTGAATTTGAATTATTGATTTCCACCATTATGGAATCTATATGTCTTTTGTTGAGGAATCTTGTAAGAGTGTAATTGTCTTTGGGTGCGCTCTGAATATGATTCTTAGCCGGAACCGCCAGTTTTATGGCCTGAAATGAGAGATATTCACGACCATAAAACGGACTTTTGGTCAGTGCTGAAAAAGTATTCAGGATAGAGGGTTTTGTGTAAGAAGGATCCGAATTTTCTTTGATCTTGCCGTTGTTGAGTGTAATTATATACAGCGCAGCCTTATAATTGTTCTTCAGTATATGTGCCTTAAGTTTTTGGTATATGAGCAATGTGGTTTCCGTACCTGTATTTTCCCACATACCTCCATCGCCAAGCCTGCCGGAGCCGTGTAGGAAATTGTACGAATTCAGGAAAGGGAAAGCCTGGCTTTGGTTTACACACGTAATGAGTGGCAATGCCTTGTAGTCACTGTGCGTGCAGTTCCGGAAGTTTCCATACACATCCTCCGATTTTGCGGTTGATCCCAGCAGAACGGGACTGAATAAACCTTTGGAACCCCCGCTGAGCAGAGTGGTGTTGATTAAAAAAAGTGGATGTTTATAAAGCGCAGATTGATCATTGTACATATGCATATAGTCTTTCTCGAAAAAAGCATGGATATCAGATTTCAGCATTTTTGGACCGTTCTCTTCAATATTGTGGTACCGGTAGTAAGCTTTTTCAAAATTGGTCATCTCTTCTTTCTGCAGGGAATAGTTTCTGTCTCTGTTTTCGTCCAGAAGCATATTGGTTCCGTAATCCAGCGTAAAATCATTAAGCAATAAGCCAAAAACTCCGCTGCTCAGGTAATTCCGGCTGTAAATATCACTAATCAAAATTTTCAGTTTCTCACCTTTTGTCACGTTGGGAATACTTCTGTCTTTTGGGACATGGGAGGCATCCAGATTTTTGATTGCGAGATACATAGCGGCGCCGGAAGAGGAGCCGGAAACGGTCGAAATACTGAAAATGTTGTTATAAAATGATGGTACCTTCTCTTCAAATTTCATCATGTTACCTAGAAACCATGTGGCTGCCCGTGAGCCTCCTCCCTGCCCGGAAATCAGAAATACCTTCACGGAATCTGAACCATTTTCTTTCAGCCTTTGCTGATACCAGCCGTCAAAGTAATCCTCCACGGTAGGCCGTTCATAATCCTGACGATTAAAATTCGAAATGCGTTCTGTCCTGATAAGGGAGTCATTACTTGAAAAGAAAAAGTATGCTGAGAAAAAAAATAAAGTTGCGCAAATAACCAGAAATTTGTACAGTTTAATCTTGTGAGAACGCGCATCAGACATTTCAATAATGAGAAGCTGAGCCGTAAAAAATAATTCCAGCATCAAGATTACCAGGCTGGAAAGCATTATTGAAACTATAATGGGATTTACGATACCGAGGGCAGACTGTCGGTTAAGTATGTAAAATATCAAAAAAGAAAGTATAGAGGCCACAACACAGAAAACATGTATATATAGTGATGAGCGGTAATTAAAACTGTTTTCGGTCTTCACATCGGGACAGCTGTGTTTGATGAAGTCAAAAATGTTGAAGAAAATATACATTAGGATTGTGCCGATAAAAATGTAGAAGCAAACCAGGAGCTGTTTGGCGGTTAAGGCATCATCGGGGAATAAAGCATCTGAAATCGTGCCCATTGGTATTAAAGCTATCAGAAGATAAGATGCAAATACAGCTATGGAAATGAGCAGGAAGCGCCACTTTTCATTTTCGCTGTCAATACGCTTGAACAGCCATTCCCGAAAGCGGTTGAAGATATAGTTAATGATGTAAATAGTGACAGCCAAAATCACCAGGTAGACAGTTACAAGCAGGAATTTTAAGGAGCCGCCTGCTGAAATGATCAAGGAAATATTGAAAATACACCAAGGCAGCAGCGCAAGGTATTTAACATGTATCTGTGGCTCAATTTCGCGGCGCAGAGAATCCGCTTGTTCTTCATTGTAATATTTTTCAATCCTGTCAAATATCTGATATCGGTTCAGTCCGACGTTGGTTAGGAAATCAAAAAGTAATATAGCCAGAACCGGAATGCACCAGGTACTGAGGGAGAGAATTAAAAACGACAGTGCGGTGAACAGTATAGTGCTTCCGGTTTCAGTTACAAGTAATCCTTCAATGATGTCCCGGCCTGCATCAAAATAGAAGAAAATGAGTGGAAATGTGATGCTCAGGAATATAAACAGACCGTTATATTTCACGGAATTATACACCTTCTCAATAAAATCAAGAATAGCTTTCATCGCTTTAGTTTTTATAAATTTAGATAAATTTTTAAGCTGAATGTTTATTTATGCAAAAAAAATTAACGCAACCGGTTTGCCTAATAAACCTTAAATTTGCAAACCTAAATTTCCCCTGTGATTACACAAGAACAACTGAAACCTCTGAAGTCCCGGATTGAAGACCTGTACAAATATCTGCAGATCGAGAAAAAGAAGATTGAAATTGCCAATGATGAGGAAAAGACCGTCTCACCAGAATTCTGGGACAACCCAAAGGAGGCCGAAGTATTCATGAAACAGCTCCGTTCCCGCAAGAAATGGGTAACCGACTATGAAGAGATTTTTAACGGTTTTGAGGACCTGCTGGTGCTGGCAGATTTTGCCAAAGAAGATCCAGACTCGGAGAAGGAACTGGATGAAGCATATCCGGCACTGATGGAGAAAATTGAAGACCTGGAATTCAGGAATATGCTGTCCAATGAAGGTGATGAATTATCGGCGGTACTCCAGATTACAGCCGGCGCAGGTGGTACCGAAAGCTGCGACTGGGCGTCTATGCTGATGCGTATGTACACCATGTGGGCAGAGAAGCAGGGTTATAAACTTCGTGAACTTAATTTTCAGGAGGGCGATGTGGCCGGTGTGAAAACGGTGACACTCGAAATTGACGGCGAGTTCGCCTTCGGCTATCTGCGTGGTGAGAACGGTGTGCACCGTCTCGTGCGTATCTCCCCATTTGATTCCAACGCAAAACGGCATACCAGTTTTGTCTCGGTATATGTTTATCCTTTGGTAGATGATACCATTGAGATCAATATCAATCCGGCGGATATTTCCTTTGAGACCATGCGTTCCAGTGGTGCCGGCGGCCAAAACGTAAACAAGGTGGAGACGGCGGTCCGGCTTAGGCACGCACCTACAGGAATCATCATCGAGAATTCTGAAAGCCGTTCACAACTTCAAAATAAAGAAAAGGCCATGCAGCTCCTGCGTTCCCGCCTCTACGAAATGGAACTGGAAGAGAGAATGAAGGCACGTAATGAAATTGAAGCCGGTAAAATGAAGATCGAGTGGGGCAGCCAGATCCGGAATTATGTGATGCATCCGTACAAACTGGTTAAGGATGTACGCTCCGGCTATGAAACCTCGGATGTAGACGGTGTAATGAACGGTAATATAACTCCTTTCCTGAAAGCCTTCCTGATGGCCGATGGTACTTCAGTTTCTGAAGACGATATGACCTTCTAAGTTTTGGGAAACTTTAACAGCGCGGAAATCCCCGAAAAACCTGCTGTTTCTTATCTTTGCGAATATGGAACATTTTGAGAGCTGGCGGGATCTTTTAAATCCCGAATTTTATATAAAAATGGGCGGTTTCTGGCTCGTTTTATTCATTGTCTTTGCCGAAACAGGTCTCTTTGTAGGTTTCTTCCTTCCCGGAGACAGTTTACTGTTTGTTTCCGGAATTTATGCAGTTGAAATCGTTCATGAAAGTATCGGATCCACGGGAAATGACCTGCTGGATACTACGATACTCGCATCATGCATTGCAATTGCTGCGATAATTGGCAATCAGGTAGGTTTTTGGTTTGGCCGCAAAACCGGGCCTTCTCTTTACAAACGTGAGGACAGTTTCTTTTTCAAGAAGAAATACCTGAAGCAGGCGCATGACTTCTTTGAGCAGCATGGCGCTCTGGCTGTAATTATGGCGAGGTTTCTCCCGATTGTCCGGACCTTCACACCTATTGTGGCGGGAATAGTAGATATGGATAAAAGGAAATTTCTTTTTGATAATATTGTGGGTGCCATACTATGGTCCTTTTCCCTGATTTTCGCTGGACATTACCTGGACAGGCTGTTCATTGAGCAGTTCGATATTGACCTGAAGGCACATCTGGAACTCATCATTCTTGTTATTGTGCTTATTACAACCTTACCGCTGGTGATGAAATTTTTCTTCAACAAGCATAAAGATCCGGACTTTGATCCGCAGAATCCTGAATAAAAGTTAATGACCTCGCATTTTGCGAGGTCATTTTTTTATCCAGTCCAGAATGGCGGGCAGTATTATGCTGTCCCGTTTATATTTACTGAAAAAGCGGGGAGTATGACCTGTATTCTTCATATAAATCAGTTGGTGAGGAACTCCTCTTTCCTCCAGAACAGAATCAAGTGAAATTGCCTGACGCCGGTTCACAAGAAAATCTGAATCTCCCTGAAACAGCAGTGTAGGCACATTGGACACCTGACTCACGGGACTGGCTTCCTTAAAACGGTCTGATATATTTTTCCGGCTGAACTTAGTGCCCACCATTGTTCCTACTGTTGGAGCACTGTACCAACTGTGCAAAGTAGAGGTATACTGTGAAGTAAAGAAATCTGTAGGACCACTGAGGCTGATGATTTTCTTTGTTTTTTCCGGATTTCGGTAGCCGTATAAAAGTGCGAGATGCGCTCCGGCACTTTCGCCCAGAATAATATAATTATCCGGTTTTAATTTCGCCTTTGGAGCAAGACTGTTAAATTTTTTCTGAGCCAGGGCGATATCTTCCAACTGTTCTCTGTATGTTATCCTGCGCTTTCCGGAGGCGTGCCGGTAATCAATATTAACTGTAGGAATCTTGTGATGATGCAGGTATTTCTGTATCATAATCATATGCTCCTTGCGCCCATACTTCCAGGCACCTCCATGGACAATCATTACAGTGGGACTGTCCGGCGCGTATTGAGCCGGCAGAAAGATGTCCATGACCTGTTTTTTGTGACTGCCGTACGCAAGGTTGAAGATTTTTTGCTCGCCGTAGTTTCCTACCCAAACCCTGTGCCTGTTATTGCATGAGAAAAGGGCAGTTAACGCAAGCAGACTCCATCCTAATTTAAATCTGTAGGTTTTCATCAGCGAACCGTTTCAGATACAAACTTAATAAAAGCGCTATAAAAAAAATTAAAGAGACCGGATGGCCTCTCTAATTTTTCTTCAATTGAACAGATCTCTAACCTTATCGAAAAAGGTTTTTTCCTTACCTGACGGTTCGGCTATCATTTCTCCGCGTTTCAGCTGACTTTCAAAAAATTCGCGCTGTTCTGCAGACAGGTTTTGAGGTGTCCATACATTAACATGTACAAACATGTCGCCTTTTCCGTAACTGTCTATGCTTGGCAGACCTTTGCCGCTGAGACGCAGGATTTTTCCGGACTGGGTTCCGGCATCCACCTTAATCTTAACTTTACCACCAACAGTTGGGATTTCTTTTTGTGTACCAAGTGCCGCTTCGGCAAATGATATATACAGTTCCTGATGAAGATTGTCGCCCTCACGTTTGATGACGGAATCGGTTTCCTCTTCTACAACAACCAGAAGGTCGCCGGGAGTTCCGCCAAATGGTGCATCATTCCCTTTTCCCCTCACGTTAAGCTGTATTCCCTCGCGGGCACCCGCCGGAATATTGATTGTAACTTCCTCGTCATCTTTAATAAGACCCTGAGAATTGGCACCCGCCGGAATTTTATCGGCCACTTTTCCGATTCCCTGGCAGGTACCGCAGTGGGTTTGGGTCTGCATCTGGCCGAACATTGTGTTCATGACCTTTACCTGAACCCCGCTGCCGTTACAGGTGCTGCATGTTTTGCTCGTTGCACCCGGTGCCAGTTTCATTTTCTTTACCTTGATGGTCTTCTGGGTACCGTTCACCATCTCTTCAAGATTAAGTTTAATACGTACCCGCAGATTACTGCCTTTTAATTGCTGGCGCTGCGCACCGCCGCCAAAACCACCTCCGCCGAAGTGGCCGCCGAAAATATCTCCAAACTGGCTGAAAATATCTTCCATATTCATTCCGCCACCACCGAAGCCGCCGCCAAAACCACCGGCTCCGCCCATTCCGGCGTGTCCGTACTGATCGTAACGGGCTTTTTTATTATCGTCGCTCAGAACTTCATAAGCTTCCGCCGCCTCTTTAAACTTCTCTTCCGCATCTTTATCACCCGGATTCTTATCGGGATGGTATTTCAATGCCATCTTGCGGTAGGCTTTCTTTATCTCATCAGCCGAAGCACCTTTGGATATGCCAAGTACTTCGTAGTAATCTCGTTTAGACATGTTCTGTTATTTATTTCTTCAGTCAGAGGACCATCCGCATACTAACCGGACCATCGTAACCGTTTGATTATATTAGTTTCCGGTTACCACTTTGGCAAAACGTATTACCTTGTCATGCAGGGTGTAACCTGTTTCAATCACGTCTACAATTTTACCTTTAAGTTCCTCATTGGGTGCTGGGATTTGGGTAATGGCTTCATGAAAATCAACATTGAAATCGTCTCCTGCCTGAACAGTCATCGGTTTAAGACCTTTTTCGCCAAGTCTGTGCTGGAATTTCTGATAAATGAGCTCAACACCCTGAAGCTGATCTTCTGAACCGGATTTACTGATTTCTTTAAGCGCACGCTCAAAATCATCAAGAATACCCAGCATTGAAATCATCATTTCCTGATTGGCAAACTGGAAATATTCCAATTTCTCCTTTGCGGTCCTCTTCTTGTAATTTTCAAATTCTGCGAAAAGACGGATATAACGGTCTTTCTCTTCTGCCAAAAGTTCCTCCGCACCTTTTTCCGCTGTCACATTTTCAGTATTCTGCTCCGTGTTTTCAGCAGTCTGCTCTTCCGTTTCGTTATGCATTTCCTGCTGAATATCTTCGTTTTCCGACATATTTTTATAATTTATACCATCGCTTTCACAAAGATATTGCCAAAGCAGGTTTAAGGACAATTCGGCACACTTTCCCAAAATTCAAATATAAACAGGTAGCGTCCTCGCAATTAGTCTCAATAAAGTCAGTTGATGAAAAAGGTTTCATAAAGAAGATAAAGATTAAGCGATATGATGATTATGGCGATCACCCAAATAATTATCTTGAGCCAAAGTTTATTTGCAAACTGCCCCATTTTAAGTTTGGAACCTGTGAACATTACGAGGGGCACCACGGCAAAGCTCAGTTGCATGGACAGGATGACCTGGCTTAAAAGGAGGAGATCTGTAGTTCCCTGTTCACCATATATGATGGTCACTATTAAGGCGGGGATCACTGCTATGAGCCGGGTAACAAGCCTGCGCAACCAGGGTTTCAGGCGGATGTTGAGGAAGCCTTCCATCACGATCTGACCTGCCAAAGTTCCTGTTAGTGTAGAGTTCTGTCCGGAAGCCAAGAGTGCTACAGCGAAGAAAATACTTGCGAGGGTTGTTCCGAGAATCGGTGCCAGCATTTTATGTGCGTCATGGATGTCGGCAACATCACGGTTTCCTGTTGTATGAAAGGTAGCCGCTGCAACAATCAGGATCGCTGCGTTTATGAAGAAAGCCAAAAGTAATGCGACTGTACTGTCTATGGTAGCAAATTTTATAGCTTCCTTCTTTCCTGCGGTGGTGCGCTCGTAATTTCTGGTCTGTACTATACTGCTGTGCAGGTAAAGATTGTGAGGCATTACTGTGGCACCCAAAATTCCAATAGCAATATACAGCATGGAAGGATTTGTTATGACCTCTTTTTGCGGAACCAGTCCGCTCAGGATGGGGAAGATGTCCGGCTTGCTAAGGATAATTTCATAGGCGAAACATCCTAAGATCACGAAAATAAGGCCGGCCACAATACTTTCGATGACGCGGAAACCTTTTGCCTGCAGGAATAAAATAAGGAATACATCAATGACTGTTATTACTACACCCCATGTCAGGGGTATACCAAACAGCAGATTCAGCGCAATGGCAGAGCCGATCACCTCCGCAAGGTCGCAGGCCGCAATTGCAATCTCGCAAAGCATCCAGAGTATAAAGTTCACTTTAGGACTGAAATGGTCCCTGCATGCCTGGGCCAAATCCCTTTCGGCTACAATACCCAATTTCAGGGAAAGATGTTGGAGGATGATTGCAAAAATATTGGATATTAGAATGACAGACAAAAGGGTATACCCGAACTTTGCACCACCGGCAATATCCGTTGCCCAGTTACCGGGATCCATATATCCCACAGCCACCATCATGCCGGGGCCGGTGAAAGCCATAAGCTTTCGCCAGAATCCGGCATCTTTGGGTATGTGGATGCTTGAAAATACCTCGGGCAGCGAGTCGGCAGAGCGTTCACGCCGCCAGGCTTTAGCACCAGATTTAAAAAACATAGATCGAAAGTTAGATTAGGCTAACAAAAATAGGTAAATTGTTCTTATGTGCAACTGTTAATAGTGAATGATTTAAGTGATTTACAGATTGTCAGCTTCGTAAAAGGATAGTATGACCTGTAAAGTCAATCATAACTTTGTTACGGTAATTTCTGTACAGTTCTAATTCTATGAAACTCAAATTGCGTTCTATTTCTAATTTTTTATCAAGAATTTTTGCGCTAATTTTACCGAAATTTCCCCTGAATAATGTTCTTAATATTCGATACTGAAACCACCGGTTTACCTCAAAATTTTAATGCTCCGCTTTCCGATTCGCAAAACTGGCCCAGGATGGTACAGATTGCCTGGCAGCTCCATGACCGTGACGGTAATCTGATTGAAAATCAGGATTATATCATAAAGCCTGACGGATACGATATTCCTTATAATGCGGCCAGAATCCATGGTATCTCCACCCAGATGGCACATGAATTTGGTCGTGATCTCAGTGAGGTTTTGGCGGAATTTCAGCAGGTTTTAGAGAAGGCACAGGTCGTGGCGGGACACAATATTGATTTTGACTATAAAATTGTGGGTGCAGAGTTTTTCCGGCTTGGTATTCCAAACACTTTGCAGGAGATACCCGCAGCCGATACGATGGAGCTTGGTACCCCTTACTGTCAGTTGGGAGGTGGCAAAAACGGACGCTTTAAGTCGCCCAAACTGGAGGAACTGTACGAAAAACTTTACGGAACCAAATTTGACGAGGCGCACAACGCCGCCGCCGATGTAAATGCGACCGCACAGGTTTTCTTTGAGATGATGCGCATCGGACTGATCCCTGCCGAACTGCTCCGAATTTCAGAAACGGAACTCAAGGAATTTATTGCCGGCCATCCGTTGCCTTTTGCACCCTTCCCAATTGTCGTAAGAAGGCAGGTAGCCGCATTTAAGAAAAAGAAAACCGTTGATTTTGGTGAGTCTGATGAAATTGAATTGGGCGATTACTTTCACTTTCACAATCACAGTATCTACTCTTCACTTCAGGCTACAAGCACAATTTCCGATTTGGTACGCAAGGCGCTGGAAAATGATTTTCCGGCAGTAGGTCTGGTGGACCTGGGCAATATGATGGGCGCCTTTAAATTTGTTTCGGAAGTTGAAAAAGCCAATGATTCGATCAGAAAGAATTATGAGGAGTATTTAAAACAGAAAGAAGCGGCCGGTGAGCAGGAAATGCAATTATCTGAACCCCGAAAAGATCCGCTTTTACCAATAATTGGCTGTGAATTTTATATTTCCGACAGGCCTGAGCAGAAACAGTTCACAAAAGATGATCCGGACCGCAGGACGCACGTGGTTTTGCTTGCAAAAAACTTTGACGGCTACCGAAACCTGGCCAAATTATCAAGTTTAGGTTATGTCAACGGATTTTACTTCGGTGTTCCCCGTATTTCCAGGTCCATGATTGCCGAATATAAGGACAACCTTATCGCCCTAACCGCGGGAACAGCAGGCGATGTTCCCAATACGGTCCTTGAATTCGGAGAAACAAAAGGGGAGGAGATATTCCGCTGGTGGAAGGAAACCTTTGGTGATGATTTCTATGTTCAGATTCAAAACCACGGAGTTGATGAAGAAGAGCACCTTAATGAAGTCCTGCTGCAGTTTGCGGATAAGTATGAAGTTAAAATACTGGCGCAAAACGAAACTTTCTATACAGATAAAGACGATGCCCACATCCAGGATATTCTTTACTGCATTAAGGATGGCGAAAAATTAAGCTCACCCGTTGGCCGCGGTTTTGGGAAAAGACGTGGTTTACCCACAAGAGAATTTTATATTAAAGGACCCGAGGAATTAAGGCGTACCTTCATCCAGTACCCGGATGCATTCGCTGCCTATTCTGAGTTCTTTGCTAAATTTTCGGCGTACACATTAAAACGGGATGTACTGTTGCCTGAATTTGATATTCCCGGGGAATTTTTAAGTAAAGAAGATCTCGTAGATGGCGGGAAACGAGGTGAGAATGCCTACCTGAGGCACCTTACCTACGAGGGTGCCGCAAGGCGTTATGAGGTGATTACTGATGAGATCCGTGAACGGCTGGATTTTGAACTTGAAGTCATTGCCAAAACCGGTTATCCCGGATATTTCCTGATTGTGCAGGATTTCTGTAACGAAGCCAGGAAAATGGGCGTTTGGGTAGGGCCAGGTCGAGGATCTGCCGCTGGATCTGCAGTAGCCTACTGTACCGGCATTACGAATGTGGATCCAATTGCGTACGACCTGCTTTTTGAGCGTTTTCTTAATCCTGAGAGGATCTCAATGCCCGACATTGATATCGATTTTGACGATGAAGGCAGGGACAGGATCATAAAGTGGGTGGTTGAAAAATACGGCAAAACAAACGTAGCACAGATTATTACTTATTCCGTATTGGGTGGAAAGTCGGCCATAAAGGACGCCGGCCGCGTGCTGGATCTGCCGATTCCGGAAACCAACAATATTGCCAAGCTGGTACCATCTACACCCGGGATGAATATTGCTAAAGCTTTTGCCAAATTTGAGAAACTCGGCGATGAAGATAAAGTTCTGGCGCAGGAGATGAAAGACATCCTGGCCAATCCTGAAGACAGCCGTTACGAGGTGCTTGCGGCAGCACAGAAAATGGAAGGCTGCATCCGGAATACCGGGATTCATGCCTGCGGGGTGATCATTACACCGGAGGACATTTCCAATCTTGTACCTATCACAATTGCTTCAAAAGATGCGGATATCCTGGTATCTCAGTTTGATAACTCTGTTGCGGAGAATGCCGGACTGCTTAAGATGGACTTTCTTGGTCTCCGGACTTTAACCATCATCAAGCATGCAATAAAACTGATCAGGGAAAGACACGGTATTGAGATTAATCCTGACGAGATACCGCTGGATGACCTTAAAACCTATCAGCTCTTTAAGGAAGGGAGAACCGTTGGTATTTTTCAGTATGAAAGTCCGGGAATGCAGAAATACATGCGTGAACTGAAGCCCACCAAGTTTGCTGATCTTATCGCCATGAACGCCCTTTACCGGCCGGGACCTATAAAATACATACCTAATTTCATTAACCGGAAACATGGTTCTGAAGAAATTGTATATGATTTACCTGAAACGGAAGAGTATCTGAAGGAAACCTACGGTATCACTGTTTATCAAGAGCAGGTGATGCTGCTTTCACAAAAGCTGGCTAATTTTACAAAAGGCGAGGCCGATACCCTTAGAAAAGCGATGGGTAAAAAGGATCGTGCAACGCTGGATAAGATGTATCCAAAATTTTTGGAAGGGGGCGAAAAAAACAACCTGGATGTTGACCGCCTCAATAAAATCTGGAAGGACTGGGAAGCCTTTGCTGAGTATGCTTTCAATAAATCACACTCTACATGTTATGCCCTGATCGCTTACCAAACAGCTTTTCTTAAAGCCAATTATCCGGCGGAATATATGTCCAGTGTGATGACGAATAACCTGAACAATACCAAGCAGATCACCATGTTTATGGAAGACTGCAAAAATATGGGCGTTGATGTGTTGGGACCCGATGTAAACGAATCACAATATGAATTCTCTGTGAATGACAAGGGTCAGATCCGTTTTGGACTGGGAGCCATTAAAGGTATTGGCGAGGGACCCAGTGAAGCCATAGTGCAAACGCGGAAAGAAAGATTTTACAGCGATGTCTACGATTTTTTCCAGCGTATACCTTCTTCACAGATCAATAAAAGGGTGGCGGAAAGTTTGGTTATGGCCGGTGCTTTCGATGAAGTAGACAACTATCACAGAGCACAGTATTTTGATATTGATAATAACGGAAAAACCAACCTGGAACGTTTGCTGCGTTACGGCCAGAGTTTTCAGGAAAGTCGGAATGAAATTGAGAATTCACTGTTTGCTGATTTTGCTGAGGAGGTCCGCATCGAGCCGCCTAAGATTAACCCGGCACCGGAATGGCCCAATATGTATCTGCTCAACAAGGAGAAGGAAATCATCGGGTTTTATCTGTCAGCCCATCCTTTGGACGAATTTAAATATCAGTACCGTTTTATTCAGGGAGCGCTTGGCAGGAACAGTATTCTGGAAGGGAGACCGGAGGACGAAATTGTGGCTCTGGATCCTGTAATTGTTCCTGTGGAAAAGGACGAGGAGGAAAACGAAGACCTGGTGGATCTTATCATGGATGAGGACGAAGGAGTGCTGGAGGACGAGCAAAGGAACGTTGAGGCCAGAGGAAGCTTTAATTTTCTGAATCTGGACGAAATCGATGCGTTTCGCGACCGGAATTTTGGTCCAGAACAAATCCGACTGTTCGAAGAAATTCAGGATTACCGGGAAAAGCAGAAATTTAACACCAATTCCAAAGAATATATGGTAGCCGGACTGGTTACTGAATATACAGTACGGGACGGTCGGAACAGTGGAGAGAAAATCGCCTTCATCACACTGGAAGATTATTCAGGCAGCTATTCCTTCAGGCTTGGAGACCGCGATTATCTGCGGCTTCGCGATAAAATTGACGTGCAGCGTTTCCTTATTTTTAAAATTAAGTTTACGATTTCCCGGGACGGCCGTGTTTTTGTAAACGTTACAGATGTGAGCGAGCTGAAGCAAGCATTTGAACAGTTTGCCAAAAGTATGACCGTAGTACTGGATATCAATGACCTTCGCCGCGATGATGTGATTTTCCTCCGGGAAACACTGACACGCTGGGCCGGAAACCAGAAACTTGGTTTTTATGTAAAGAATCCGGAAGACCAAAGTCATATTGAGCTACTCAGTCTTCAGACTCAGGTAAATATCAGCGGAGATCTCATTAACGTATTTAACGAGATGCAGCGCTATGAAATTTACCTCAACTAAAATCCGGAGTAAAAAGCCGTACTACGTCGATTAATGTAAATTTTTGATTTTAGTACTATTTTTCTTCTGATTTTTGACAAATATATTAGGTTCGTGTTGTTTTTATTATTAATTTAGTAAAAACAACACAAAGATGAAAAAAGAAACAATTATTTACAGTGAGCATGGACTCTGTCTGAGTTTCATGGTCAATTCGCTACGGGAACATGGCTTTCATAATCAGTATGAAATTCTAAAAACCAGTTCTTTAAGTGAAGTTCGGGACCTTGTTACGGACAATTCGCAAATTCTTCTGCTGTATCTGAACAGTATGAATATGCATGAAGCGCTGGATGTAGTAGAAAAGGTGCTGGCAATTAATTCGGATTTAAAGATTATCGTCATTTCTGTGAAATCAGAGATGAAAATGGTGAAGAGATTCTTTGACAGGGGGGTTAAAGGATATCTTGGAAAAGACACCGATTATGAAGAGTTCCATAAAGCTTTGGCACAGATTATTGATGGTAATGTGTACATCAGTAATGACTCGAAGGAAGCTCTTGTTAACTTCATCTGCAGTGTTGACGATGAAAAGGAAAAGACAGGTCCGCGCAATTCAGAACTCACTGCACGTGAAATGGATGTACTGAACCTGATCTGTGACGGACTGCGGACCAAGGCAATTGCGGAAAAACTTTTTATCAGTACCCATACAGTAGAATCACACCGCAGAAACATCCTGTTGAAATTCAATATTAACAGTTCTTCGCAACTTGTAAAATATGCTCTTGAAAACAGTCTGGTAAATTAAGTTTGATTACCGTACAATAACCTATAAAAAAGGCAGAAGAATTTAGATCTTCTGCCTTTTTTAAATAAAAAAAAGTTGAGGAATTTCTTCCTCAACTCCCCTTGAAAACATCACTCCCAATCCGGCATTTCTGCGTTCGGGAATAAAGCTGTTCGTGTATTATCCTGCAGGTTGATTTTGTAGATATTCCTGGGGGATATATTATCGTTGGATGTGTTGGTAAAGATGATTTCGGCATTATTTGGCGAGAATCTGGGATCCAGGTCATTTGTACCGCTCGCTTTTGATGTTACGGCTGACCAATCCTTGCGCGTATCATTCTGCAGATTATATACGAAGATTCGGGTGTCCAACTGGCGGTAACTTGGCTCCTGATGCCCGGAAATATCGTACGTGTAGAGTAACTGATTTCCGTCTACCGAGAAATTCAGGCCACCGGCGGCTCCGGATACATTTTGAAGCACAGTGTTTAAAGTATTGCCTGCCATATCTATCACATAAATTTTAACATTGTAACCGTGTGCGTCGTTGGTCTTTATAGCAATCTTGCTGCCGTCATGACTCCAGTCACATTCTGTAATAAAACTGCCGTCCGGGGTAGTATAGATGAGTTGCAGGCCACTACCGTCTTTGTTTATCCGGTATAGATTATTGAAGTTTGGGTAAATGAATTCCTGGACGTTGCTTTTCCAGGCGAAATCCAGTTCGCTATTATTGAAGCCAGCCACCGGAACTGTTGTTACCTGAAAAACATCTGAGCCGTCCGGTTGCGCGGTGAAGAGGTGCACATTTCCTCCCACATTCCGGAGGAATGCTACCAAACCGGCATTCTGGTTCAGGCGGGGACGGAAGCTGCTTAGTGTTGTAGGAGTCATGCTGAAGTTAACATTGGTATCATTGGACGAAACGATGTAATAGTTCCCATTGATGTTCTTTTTAACATAATGGAAGCGGTTGTTCGGCATTGCGCTTGTCTTGAAGCGGAATACTGTACTGTTTGCCGGTGGATTTACACCGTCACTTACCTGTACCTGCCAGTAATAAGTAACTCCATATTTCAGGTTTTCCAGATAATAGTGTTTAGCAGTAAGATCATTTATTTCAATGATATTCTGGTCGAAGTCGTTCTTCACAGTAAGCTTATATTTTAATACATCTGTGGAATCAGGGTCCGTGCTGGTCCAGGAAAGATCTACCGCCAGGGGTTGATCCACCGCGTTATCTATTGGGCTTATTAATTGTGGTATTGTAGGCGGTGAATTACTGCTTGTGTCGTCACTCATTTCAAATACAACAGAAACGGTTTGCTGATCGTTCTTTATATTTACGCCTTGCAGGCTGGCCAAATAGCCCGACATCTCTGCACGTACAGAATAATCCCCAATCGGCACATTTTCTATGAGGAAAGAACCGTCGTCTTTTGTGAAAACCGTTTCAGTGGATGGACTCGTGCTTATTTTCACATTTTTAAGCGGCTGATTGGTGCCTTTCTTAATTACGGTTCCCTTAATTGAACCGGACTGTACTTTATCTATAAGATCCTCGCTGCATGATGTTAATCCGAAGACAAGGAGGACTGCTAAAAATGTATGTATAATGATATTTTTCATGATTCTTATTTTTTAATTTTTTTGTTGCCGAAGTAAAGATTTAAACCTACACCAACACGTACACCGTGATCGTTTCGGGACCCTTGAGCTATGCCGTCCCAGTCGTCCGTAAACCCGAGGTCATATTGAGTCATCAACCTCACCGCCAAACTTCGGCTCATCAGATATTCTAGACCTCCTCCAAGCTGGGCTTTGTAGCGTACATCATCAGGCAGCATCATCATACCTGCCCCCGCGTAGATGAAAGGTGAGAACTTATATCTCGGCATCATAAGATATTCCAGGTTAAACTCTGAGGTAATACCCGACCTTTTCAGAATTCCGGTATTTTCCATAGTGACAACTCCACCGTTCAATTCAGCGTTCAGGTGGTCAGTCAGAAAACGCTTATAACCAATTTTTCCTCCGAAAGTGGTCCTGGATCCCGTGTAATCTCCCTTAAGCTGATAGGCTTCGCCATATCCAAAAATTGCATTTCTGGGTCGCTGTATGGCAAGTGCGCTTCCCTCGGCAAAGCGTTCAGCATTTACCTTTTTTTCACTGTTATATGCAGCGATCACAGCATTGAAATCATTGGGGTCTTTAAGTTTATTATCCCACAGCTTGTCCTGTACTCCTTCTACAATTAGTGACATTACTGCTTTTTCAATGGCCTCTGTAACGGCAAGATGTACGGGTTCGTTTTGGGTAAAGCCAATATCTGATTCAAGTAATCTCTCTGTATCGATAAATCTGAAAAAGTTGCCGTTTACACTTGTAGAAAGGATAGTTTTGGAGGTGTAAACCGTTTTAACAATCTCGCCGGTAGATGTTGATACTGCGCGTAGATAAACGGTTATCCTGTCCTGTCTGTACTGTGCGCTGGCGCCCAGGCCAAAGTATCTGGCACCCACACCGCCCGTCATTACGTTTGTATCGTAAGAGACTACACCACCTTCCAGGATGATTCCGGCAAACAACAGGGGAGGCAAACTGGGGCCATCATCCTCTTTACCTGAATATTCTTTGCGGGTACTGCGGATAATCTGCCGTTCATTTAGTAAATTTCCAATATTTTCCCGTTCAATTGGCTTGAACCAGCGGCTGTCCTCCAGAGCTTTCAATAAGATAGTGGTGGTTCCCTGAGGAACTGCAGTACTCCAGCTTGCGCCGTTTTCGGCAGCCTTATACTGGCCGGTTTGGTCACGGAATTTATATACACCTACTACTATTCTGTCCTTCGGTGCAGGCAGGTTGCGGATTTCGGGGGTATATCGAGTTATTTCTCCCATCGTTGACTTTTCCCTTTCCGTAGGTATGCTGAATAAGGTGCAGCCCACAAGAAAGAGGGAAACTAGGCATAGCGATGCCTGCTTTATTTGATGATATGTTTTCATGGGTTTTCAAGTTTTATTTAGCTGCCGGGGATCAGGATTTCAGACTGTTCCCCTGTGCTGGTATTCAGGATGTTAATAAGAAGTCCCTGGCCTGTCTGTATAACTTCAAGGTACATGGAGCCAAAAACATAAGTTCCGGGCTTTAAATCGCCCTCACCAAATTGGTCACCCATCAGTTTTCTTGATATTTCGTTCAGAAGCTGTCTGTTCAGGTTGTCTGTAAAACTGCTTAGAGAGTTCAGTGAGGACAGCCCCCGGCTGCCGGAACTATTGTCAAACTGATTTTGTGCACTGGCCGAACTTTGCAGCCATTGGTAATTAAATGTTTCACCTCCAAAGGCCGGATTGATTGGTTTATATACAAACTGCTGTGCCTGTGCAGTTGCTGCGGCACAAAAGATGAGGATTAGATAAAGTATTTTTTTCATGATTGGTCAGTATTTAAATTCGCGGTCTCTCAGACTTTGATTTGCAGTGTAATCTGCCAGGTAATTCAGTGCGGTTTGTGCTTCGGCCTCCACAGACTCCTCGTCCGGTTTGGACAGGAAACTGTATATAACCCGGTCATCCACTGTCACTGTAATCCTGCTGTTGCGCCCGAAAGACGGCAATTCTGTGATGATTACAGTACCATCATATTTCTCTGGTATCTGGTTGTACTTTTTAAAAAATAATTCATAAAACATTTGTCCCATCCGCGTTTTTGTATCGTCGATAGTAAGACCGGCCAACTCCAGATCTTTTTCCGGGATATAAGTGATCTCAGCCGTAAACTGTTGCGGATTAATTTCAAGACTGTCTTTAGCAATGGTGCGGTCCGACTCTTCGTCTTTCAGAAACAGATAAACCTTTAGCCCGTCTTTTTCAGCAAGATTTACGTACGTCTCCGACAGAATACGTGTTTCATTGGGTTTAAGCGAAAATTTACCGCTCTGTTTATTGGAAGATGTACCTGATTTACCTTTTTTAAGCGTGATCAGTATAAAATTCATATCCGCAAAGGTTTGCGAATTGCTGATTGCAGCGGCTTTGATTTTCACCTGACCTTCATTGTTCTCTGAAATAATTTTTCCCGTAACTGCTGCGGTTTCCTGTGCTTCAAGACCTATACAACAGAAAAGAACAGTCAGAATTGTGATGAGAGTTTTCATTTTCAAGGGTTTAATTATTTCTCATTAGAATCGTCATGTCATTGGCGTTTATATTCATTTTCATTCCATCTGAGATGCTGTTGCTTCCTTCTACATGTACAAGGTTGTTTGAGCCCCTGATGGCAATCTCTGCGGTTGCAGGGTAAGCGTTGTAGTTTTGATAAAGAGTCGTATTATTATCTCCTAACTGAGTGATAATAATACTGGCCCCCGCATTATCCCAGACTTCAATTAAGTTGTTATTACCGATTTGTGCAGCTACTGATACGGAAGAACGCTGGAGATTGGATTTTGAGATCTGGCTGTAATAGTCTAATACATTATCACTGTTGATCTCAAACATTGGAACTTCCTGCGAGAAACAGTAATTGAAACTCAGAAGAAACAAAATGAAAGTTATTGCTCTTTTCATGGTGGTAAATATTTGGGTGATGGACGCCCGTAAATCTGTCAGTGTGTACCTAGGCGATTGTTGTGCCTGTATTTTCAAAGTGAATCCGATTAGATGGAACTGTGGCATTGAACCAACTGTCCATTTTCGTGCAATGAGTTCCCGGATTGGACTCATAAAACTGCTGCCTCTTTGATTGCTGGGACAGTTTTGTACTGGCTGACTTTAAGATTGGCGGTGCCAATGTACTGTGTGTTGTTCTTTTCATGTTTTCAAAGGTTTAAGGGTTATTGTATACACAAATTTAGCCGCTGATCATATATGGCAAATCCCCCTTAGAAGGGACTTCCTAAATCTCCCCAAAAACAGTTAGATGTTGGGATAAATAACCTTTTGACATCAATTTAAAAGAGGACATCCATTTATTTTTTGCTGTACTGTTTATCATTATGAAGTCCATTCCAATGAAATGTGCCATCTGCATCTAATACTTAGGTTTCACTTGGCAAGAAAACAGGTGTTCATTGAAAATGAGCAAAAAAAATCCGTCCCAATTTGAGACGGATTCGCAATTTTATAGGCGGGACTAGTCCATTTGAGTCACAGTCATCATATTTCCGCTTCCGTTCTGGAAACCGGTGTGCATCTGATTGGTTCCCATTTGATCAAGCGTTGCCTCGTTAAAGGTACCATCCTGACGGTGGAAACTCTGATTTGCATTTCCGGTTTGCCAGTTAATCAAGCTGTTATCATTACCAAACTGTTCGCCAGTTGTTACGTTACCAACAGTATACTGTTGTGCACCAGCATAGTTTCTTTCCCCACTTTGAGTCATGTATGCTCTGTTAGAAGTGTCCCATTGGTACAACTCAACTTCGTTGTCGATACCATTTTGTCTGGTCCACGCGATCTGACCACCTATTGCCTGCTTCTGGTTAACTTTGGCGTAGTTTCCTACACCAACTTGCCATGCATCGTTGCTGTTGTCATTTCCCTCCTGATCAATTTCCAGAATGTTGCTGGTACCTTGACTCACAGCGATGCTTCGGTTGTACGTACCGTCCTGTGCAATGCCAGCGATGTTGGTAGTGCCGTCCTGAAATAAATCGTTGTTGTTCTGAAATCCTTCCTGTAAAAGATTGGAGATGTTTCCATTTCCATACTGTCTGGAATAATCAACATTTGATTGTGCGTAAGTAAAACCTACTGCCAGTAGTGCCACTGCACCTGTAACTAATTTTTTCATGTTTAAAAAATTTATTTGGTTAGTTTGTGTTACAAATGTAGTCTCGCTTAAGACACTGCAAATCCCTGTAAATCAGTATTTCCGAAATATCAGTGAAAGCGGTTAGGTATATTGGGTTAATTCCCCGAAATCCATTAGTCAATTTTTAACTAGATGATTTCACAGTTGTTACATTATGAAGCACTTAAGGGTGTAGCTGTCTGAAGGGTTTTTATAACGTAAATTTCAAAACCTGCAAAGCTTTCTGTTACTCACAGCTTTTTTTATGAAGTAAAAAGTTTGCGCGCGCAGAATAAATCGATTTCTATCAACAAATTCTATTATTATTATCGTAAATAAACTTGGAAACTTATTTGGTTTATTAGTTTCCAAATAAGTATCTTTGCTGCGTCAAAATCAAAGTATGGATAAAAGTTTTTTGGAAAAGGTAGCGGAATTGTTCATTGAGAATGGTGCCAAGACCCTTACAATGGATGATATCGCCCGTGAATTCGGGATGTCTAAAAAGACATTGTACCAGAAGTATACAACCAAGGAGGCTTTACTGGAAGATGTGCTGGAGTATAAACTCACTGAAGTAATTGAGAAACTCAATAAAATGGATAAGCAGATAGAGAATGCCGTGGACCGTATGTATTGCCGCGATGAGGAGATAGAAAAAGCTTCCCGGTCCAATAATTCAGTTCTTATTCGTCAATTGCTTAAATATTATCCGGCCATCTTTAACAAACATATGATGAACTTTTCTGAAAGGTTCACGGAAGTGCTTGTTCACAATATAGAACGCGGCCGCGAGCAGGGCTATTACCGCACGGATTTCGATGCTGCGCTTTATGCCAGTATTTATTTTCAGATGGTGATGTCTTATGACAGTTCGCCATTTCTGGACACCTCGAAGACGGACCGTGCAGAATACAGTAATGTAGCACTCAACTTTTATATGAATGCAATCACTACCGAATTAGGGAAACAACAGTTAATAAAATATAACCATATATAATAATGAAGAAACTAATTTTTGGCTTTATACTGACCGCCGGACTGCTTAATGCTCAGGACGCCAGGCTGCTTACGCTGCCGGAGGCTATCACTTATGCTTTGGAACATAAGGCTGAGGCCGAGAAAGCCCGTTTGGATATCCGCAAGGGTGACGCGCAGATTGCTGAAGTGAAATCCAATGCTTACCCCAACATCAGCTTTAACAGTTCTACAAGTTATAATCCCTTACTGCAGGAATCGGTACTTCCTGGTGAGATCTTTGGTGCACCAGGACAGCAGGTGAAGGTGGCCTTTGGCCAAAAGTGGACTTCAAGCAATATGGTGCAGCTTACACAAAACCTCTTTAATCAGTCGGTTTTTGTAGGTCTGAAAGCAGCCCGGTCCACGAAGGAGTTCTATCTGATCAACGCACGCCTTACCGAGGAGCAGATTATTGAAAAAGTAGCCAACGCTTATTTTCAGGTCTATCAGGCAGACCAAATGCTGACCAATGCAAAAAGCAATCTGGATATCACTAACCAAACCATTAAAGTGATTAAAGGTTTATATGATGCAGGTCTGGCCAGAAAAATTGATTATGACAGGGTAGTAGTGGCCCGTAATAATGTAAGTTCCGGTGTGAAGCAATTGGAAAACACAGTGGATTTGGCTGAAAATGCGCTGAAATTTATGATCGGTATGCCCATGGACCAGGAAATTGAGCTTCCGGAGCAGACTTTTGAACCTTCACTGTTGCCGGACCGCAGCGCGAACTTTGACGACCGCACCGAAGTTCAGTTGGTGAACAAGCAGATCGAACTGCTTGAATGGCAGAAAAAAGCAACTGAAGCAGAATACTACCCGTCGGTAGCACTTTCTGCTAACTATGGTTTTTTGGGTCAGGGTGAAAAAATGCCGTGGTGGAACGGTAAGGAAAACGGTGTGTTTTGGTCCGATATGGCATCCATAGGGTTAAATGTTCGGGTGCCGATATTTAACGGCTTCGCTACAAAATCACGTGTAGAACTTAGTATGATCGAGATAGAGAAAGCCCGCGCAGATTTAAGGGAAACGCAGCTGGGTCTGGACCTTCAACATAAAAATGCCGTTACGGAACTGGAAAATAATATGACCATGATTTCCATGCAGGAGGAAAATGTGGTTTTGGCAGAGCAGGTTCTTTCCAATACCAGAAGCAATTACCAGCATGGTTTGGCTACTTTGAATGATATTCTTGATGCGGAACGCGACCTTACCGAAGCGAAAAATAATTTAACAAAAGCAAAGCTTGATTATAAACTTGCGGAAATCGACCTGCTTAAGTCTCAGGGAAAACTGAAAACATTAACTGATAATAATTAAATAAACTATGAAAAAGAATACAATCATCAGCATACTGGCCATACTGGGTATCGCTGTCGCGTTTTACTTTATCCTTCAGAACAACAAGAAGAAGAATGAGGAAAAGGTAGCGGTGGTAGCGGAAAAGAATACCAATGTGGCTGTTCGTACCACTCTCGTAAAGCAAGAGGAGATTAGCGGTGAATTTATGGTGAACGGTACTTTCCTGCCCAACAGACAGGCGCAGATTTCCGCGGAAATGGGTGGACAGCTGATCTCACTCAATGTTAGAGAGGGAAGTTATGTACGTGCAGGACAAAGCATCGGCCGTTTGGCAGGTGAGAAAGTAAACGTGAACGTTTCCGGTGCAAAAGCCAATCTGGATAACGCAGTTATGGCCTTAGACCGTTATGAGCAGGCTTACAAGACAGGTGGTGTCACAGCACTTCAGCTGGATCAGGCCAGATTGCAGGTTAAAAATGCCAGAACCCAGCTTCAGTCAGCCAACTTACAGTCCGGCGATACCAACGTCATTTCAAAGGTAAGCGGGATCGTAAACCAAAAGTTTGTAGAAGTGGGAACTGTGCTTAACCCGGGTACGCCTATTGTTGAGGTGGTGGATATCTCTTCCGTTAAACTTAAGGTCGATGTAGACCAGTCATTGGTTAGCCAGCTATCTGTAGGCAACAGCGTGAAAGTTCAGCCCGATGTAATTGAAGGCGCGCTGGATGGCCGGATTACCTTCATCGCACCCGCTGCTTCGGGCGCACTGAAGTTTCCTGTGGAAATTACAGTTCCCAATTCATTTAACAAACTTAAAGCCGGTATGTACGGAACCGCAGTCTTCAGCCGAAGCGGCAGCGGCAGTGTGCTTACTATTCCGCGGGAGGCGTTTGTGGGCAGTGTGAGTGATAATACCGTATTTGTGGTACGCAATAACGTAGCCTATCTGACCAAGATCCAGAGCGGTGTAAATTATGGCGACCGTGTAGAGGTGATCAGTGGTCTGAAGGCCGGCGATGAGGTGGTTACGAGTGGCCAGATCAATCTGACGGACAAAACGCCGATCCGTAAACTGAAATAAATCGACTAAGCATATATATAGATGAAGTTAGCAGAAGTATCGATTAAACGACCCAGTTTGGTCATTGTAATGCTTGCATTACTGGTCATAGGGGGCCTATTCAGCTATTCGCAGCTGAATTATGAGCTGATCCCGAAATTTGAAGTTAAAGTGGTAACTGTGGCAACGGTTTATCCGGGTGCATCGCCTTCCGAGGTGGAAAATACGGTCTCACGGAAAATAGAAGATGCCGTATCTGCCCTGGAAGGAGTAAAAAAGATCCAGTCCAAGTCCTATGAGAGTTTATCCGTTGTAATTGTGCAGTTTAACAATGATGCCGACGTGGATTTTGCCCTGAATGAGGCCCAGCGGAAGATCAATGCCATCCGGTCCGATTTGCCTGAAGATATAGACGAGCCGTCTCTTACCCAATTCTCACTTTCGGATATGCCGATCGTAAGGATGGGAGTTACCGGTAACCTTACCGAAAATGAGCTGTACGACCTGATAGACCAGAGAATTCAACCTGTATTCTCCAGAATCCCGGGCGTGTCCAAGGTGGATATTGTGGGTGGTCAGGAAAGGGAGATCAGAATCAACCTGAATCAGTCTAAAATGGAAGGCTATGGCCTCACCATTCCCGAAGTTCAGCAGATCATTACCATGTCCAACCTCGATTTCCCTACCGGAAGTCTGAAGACACGTGAAAACAGTACACTGATCCGTCTTGCGGGAAAGATCAGTTCGGTTGAAGAATTGAGAAACCTGACGATATCTTCCAAAAACGGACAGAATATCCGACTGTCAGATATCGCTGAAGTTCAGGACACGCAGAAGGTGGCCGATAAAATAGCGAGGATCAACCAGGAAAATACAATGATGCTCCAGGTGCAGAAGCAGACAGATGCCAATGCGGTGGAAGTAAGCCGTCTGGTTCAGGAAAAAATTGCACAGATTGAAGAGCAGTACAAAGGAAACAATATTAAGATTACGGTTGCCAGTGATACTTCAACGTTCACCCTGGCCGCTGCGAACGCTGTAATTAAAGATTTACTTATCGCGATTGCGCTTGTGGCTTTTGTTATGATGTTCTTCCTGCACAGTTTCCGAAATGCACTTATTGTAATGGTAGCCATTCCGACCTCGCTTATCGCGACTTTCATCGGAATGTACATCCTGGGTTACAGTCTTAACCTCATGAGTTTGCTGGGTCTTTCACTGGTGGTAGGTATCCTGGTAGATGATGCGATTGTAGTTATCGAGAATATCCACCGCCACATGGAGATGGGTAAGAACAAAGTGCGGGCTTCCTACGACGGTGCCAAGGAAATTGGGTTTACGGTTACTGCCATTACATTGGTAATTGTGGTGGTATTCCTGCCTATTGCGATGAGTACGGGTCTCGTATCCGACATTATCTCGCAGTTCTGTGTCACGGTAATTATTGCTACCATGCTCTCACTGTTGGTGTCCTTTACGGTGGTTCCATGGTTGTTCTCGCGCTACGGGAAACTGGAAGTGATAAGCAATACCTCTTTCTTCGGAAAGATTATATATAAATTTGAGGAGGGACTTACCTGGTTTACCCATAAGATTGAGGGGATATTGAAGTGGAGTTTGGTAAACAAGCTGAAAACCTTCGCCATTACCATTGTGCTCTTCATCAGTGCAATCGCATTGGCCGTTATGGGTTATATTGGTTCTGACTTTTTCCCGGGTACCGATAAAGGAGAATTCCTGGTTCAGATCGAGATGCCTAAAGACACTTCCCTGGAAGAGACCAACTTCATTACACAGGCTGCCGAAAAGCACCTGGCCAAAAAGCCGGAGATTGTGAAAATGATCACCTCTGTAGGATCCGTTAGTGGCGGTATGGGTGCTATGCAGTCCACCAATTATAAATCGGAAATCAGTGTAGAGCTTGTTCCGAAAGATGAAAGGGAAGACGATACTAAAGTATATGCGGCCAAACTGAAACGCGATCTGGAGAAAGTTCTGGTAGGAGCGAAAGTAACTACGGTTCCGGTCGGATTTATGGGTGCGGAACAGGCTCCGCTGCAGATGACGGTAACCGGCACGACGCTTGAAGATGCAATGGCTTACGCAAAGACTGCCGAAGCGCAGCTGAGAACCATAGACGGTGCTTCTGAAATTAAACTGAGTGTGGAGGAAGGTAACCCTGAAATTTCAGTAACAGTAGACCGTGACAAGATGACTTCTCTCGGCCTGAACGTAGCCTCCGTTGGTCAGACCCTCAGAACGGCGTTCAGCGGTAATACCGATAATAAATTCCGTACCGGTAATAACGAGTATGATATCAATATCATCCTTGATGAAGCCAACAGGACAAGTATTGATGATGTCCGCAACATCAACTTCGTGAACCAGCAGGGTATGAGAATACAGCTTTCGCAGTTTGCTGATATTAACTTTACTTCGGGACCTGCCTTGCTGGAAAGGTATGACAGATCGCCATCGGTTACCGTACAGGCGCAGACTGTCGGTAAGACTACCGGTACAGTAGCTGCCGAATGGGAAACCAAGATGGCTGAAATTAAGAAACCTGCCGGTGTGAACTGGGTATGGGGCGGAAATATGGAAAACCAGAGCGAAGGTTTCGGAACTTTGGGTATCGCGCTGCTGGCCGCCATTATGTTGGTATATATGATTATGGTGGTGCTTTACGACGACTTCCTGAAACCGTTCATTGTACTCTTCTCCATACCGCTGTCATTCATCGGTGCACTATGGGCGCTGGCGCTCACCAACCAGAGTTTGAACATTTTTACGATACTAGGTATCATCATGCTGATCGGTCTGGTGGCCAAGAATGCCATCCTGCTTGTTGATTTTGCGAACCACAGGGTAGATAAAGGTGAGAGTATAGAAAATGCGCTAATCCAGGCCAACCATGCCCGTTTAAGACCTATCCTGATGACCACGATAGCGATGGTATTCGGTATGTTACCTATCGCCCTCGCTTCAGGCGCCGCAGCGGAGATGAACAACGGTCTGGCTATCGTAATTATCGGTGGACTTATCTCCTCGCTGTTCCTGACACTGATTATTGTTCCGGTTGTCTACCTTATTATGGTAAGGCTTGAAAACAGATTCAGCAAAAAGGAAAAGACCAACTATGAGGAGGAAATGGTTGCAGATTATGACCATATCCATCCGGAAAACGAACTGGAATTTTAAAGTTAGTAACTCCATCAGAAGCACCCCTGAAATAACCTTTTTTCAGGGGTGTTTTTTTTAAAGAGACTCCCGGATGCTATTTTATGCATAAAATGCACCTCCAGAAATTTTGCTGAATCACCAGTTAAAGGTCCTAATGGTGGCTTGTTGAGGCCTTTTTGACCGCTTTTATTTGAAAATACTATATTTATGGTCAACCAATTAATTAAAGCTTATGAGTAAGAATTACAGAGAAAAAACAAGTCTTTTGAGGGTTAGCATACGCAGTATGCTGGCTGGTTTGAGTGTTTTACTGCTTACGGCAGGTATGGGAACTAAATTGCAGGCACAGGTTAGTGCCTATATTTTCTCCCAAAGTATGGGAACTTTTACTCCGATTACTGGAGGAACAGTATTAGGAACAGCAACAGGAAATACATCAGCAACCAATCTTAACAGTCAGGTTTATTCTGTAACTCTTCCTTTCGCTTTTAATTTTAACCAGCAAACCTACACGGAGTTAAATGTCTCCTCGAACGGCTTTGTGACCTTTGGCGCTACTGCGCCAAGTGCAACTTTATCTGCACCTATCTCATCTTCTATCGCTTACGAGGGCGCCATTGCGGCCTTTGCACGTGATTTAACCTCTTTCTATGATATTGCAGGACGCACCGGAAACATTCGTTGGGAAACAGTAGGCACTGCTCCAAACAGGGAGGTGGTGATTCAATGGACAGATTTCAGACCGACCAATACCACATCATTGACCAGTGTGTATGCGTTCTCTTTCCAGATAAGGCTACATGAGACTACGAATATTATTTCCACTGTGTATACCAGCGGATCATATTTAATAGGTTCCACCTCATATTCATCATCCGTCAATCAGATCGGACTGCGGGGTGCTACAAACTCCGATTTTAATAACCGTTATAATCCAACCGGAACTTTATTCATCAATTCTGAAGCAGGTACCTCAAACGGTCTGGATCAGTCTTTCAGCACTTTAAATGTTCCCCCCGGAATGCCCACGGACGGCCTTACCTATACCTGGACACCACCCACTTGCTTTTCGCCGGTTTCATTTACACCCGGATCTGTAACCTTGGGTACAGCAGTGGTAAACTGGACGGCGCCTGCTCAGGTTCCTGCTTTAGGTTACGATATTTATTACAACACTACCGGCATTGCACCGGATTCCTCAACAGTACTGGACGGAACAAACTCTTTATCTGTGTCAGGTTCGGCCCTTTCAGCTACGCTTTCCGGGCTAAGCTCCGGAACTCAGTATTATATCTGGATAAGGGGTAAATGTTCTTCATCGGATTTCGCAAACTGGTCGTCAGGAATTACATTGAGTACTGAATGTGTGCCCGTGAGTGCACCATATACCCAAAACTTTGATACTACTCCGGTTGGTAGCAGTACAAATAATACTGCTCCGGTATGCTGGACCTATTACGAAGAATCCGGGTCTGCTGCTTACGGTTATGTGTCCACAAGTAACTCTGTTTCGGCTCCGCACAGCTTTTATATGTATAATAGCTCAGACACTACCGGTAATATTCTGTTGATTTCACCCCAGACATTAAACCTGGCTGACGGAACAAAGTGGGTGAGATTTTCAGCCAGAGGAAGCGGCAGCGCCTCTATCCTTGAAGTAGGAACCCTGGACAGCCCAACCAATCTGGGCAGTCTTTCACTTTTGACTACAATTCCCTTAACGAATTCCCATCAGGAATATACGGTAATGATTCCTGCCGGCACACATCAGTATTTGGTATTCAGACATGGCCTGGGCGGTACTTACCGTGGCATCTATATGGATGATATCACCGTTGAAGATGCTCCCACCTGCTTTGAACCTACTGCACTTTCTGTAACTGCAGGAAGCGTAACCGGTACGGGTGGTACCATTAGCTGGGCGGCTCCCTCCACGCCGGCTACCGGATATGAAATTTATTACAGTACAGATCCTACGCCTCCTGTAGCCGGTACCGTACTGGACGGTAGCAACTCACTCTCTGTGGTGGGAACAACTGCAACCCTGTCCGGACTTAATTCATCAACAGTATACTATGTGTGGGTGAGGTCTGTGTGCTCGGCTTCGGACAAAAGTGTCTGGACACCCACCGCGGTAACAATGGTTACTCTTTGTCAGCCACCGGTTATATCTGCAACAACAGTAAATCCGGTGCCTGTATGTGTAGGCGGAACTGCTACGATTACTGCGACAGCAGATGCCGGTGCACAGATTAACTGGTATGCAAATGCTACAGATACCACTCCTTTAGCAACGGGAACTGCATATACTACAGGACCACTGAATGTAACCACAGATTTCTATGTGTCTTCAGGATCAGGAACTACAGGAAATGTGGGTCCGGCAAGTCCATCATCACTTGGGACCATTAGTGCCTCTAATTATGCAATTGGTACCTATTACCAGATTTTTGATGTACTTACACCTGTAACTTTAAATTCTGTCGATGTTTATCCGGCGTCTACTGTAGCCATCGGTACCGCCTCTTCTATAGAGATCAGGGACAGCAGTGGTACAACATTGGTTTCAGTTCCGTATACAGTTGCGGTGAATGATGGGGTGACACCACAAACTGTAACGCTTAATTACCTGCTACCTGTGGGCACCGGCTACAGAATCGGGCAGGGTGTCGGCATCAATCTTCAGCGAAATACCTCAGGTGCAAATTATCCTTTTACATCGCCGGCTATCAATGTTACCGGAAACAACTTCACCTCCGGTCCTAACTATTGGTATTATATCTACAACTGGAATTATTCCACTGGTTGCGAAAGTGCCAGATCGGTGGTAACCGTTACTGTAGACCCTAACTGTACAATGGGAACCTCTGAGGCAGGAAACACTAACGAACCGGTGATCTATCCTAATCCATTTATGGATATTGTAAACATCTCCGACGTGAAGGATTTGAAAACTGTCACAGTGCTTGATATGTCAGGCAGAATGGTGAAGACTATTGCCAATCCTGGACGACAGATTAATCTTTCTGAATTGAAAGCCGCAATGTATATCCTTAAACTGAATTACAAAGACGGGACTTCCAAGTCACTCAAAGCAATTAAAAAGTAATCTCTTATAACACTTGATTTTAAGCGGCCTCCGGTGGAGGTCGCTTTTTGTATGTCAAATAATTCTTTACGTACTACATCTCATTTAAAGATGATTATCGTTTCGGTACTGTGTTCTGCTATCTCATAACATTATAACAATTATTATCATAAAATAATAATAGAATGTATAACTTAGTGCCCGAATATTAAATTATAATTAATGAAAAAAAATTACACGATGAAAGTCAGGGTTCCTAAGCGGCTACTGGCTTTACACACCTGGGCTTTCTTGCTTTTGTGTGCAATTCTCGGAAACGGGCTCACGGCACAGGTAAGCACGTACACGTTTTCGCAAACTACCAGTACATACACCGAAATTACAGGTGGCACTGTGCTGGCTACTGCTACAGGCAATACTGCTGCCACAAGTTTGGACACGGGAGTCTTTGCCGTGGTTCCGTCTTTCACATTCATGTATAACGGAAGTCCGGTTACAAACATTAATATGTCTGCAAATGGCTTTATAACCTTTGGCGCCACGCCGCCGGATGCCTCAACCGCGACTCCTGTTTCAGGTACCATAGCATACGACGGTGCCGCTTCTCCTTTTAGCCGAAATATTAGTTCTGTCTTTGATATTGCAGGACAAACAGGTGAAATGCGTTGGCAAACTGTGGGTACTGCACCAAACAGGGAAATGGTTTTTCAATGGAAGAACTTCCGTCCTACACAAAGTACTTCTACTACCAGTGTTTACACATTGTCATTTCAGGTAAGGCTTAAAGAATCTAGTAATGAGATCAGTTTTGTGTATTCAAACGGTGGGTACATCGTTGGCGGAACATCATCAATCAGCGGAACCTTACAGATTGGCTTGAGGGGCGCTTCCAACGCGGACTATATTAACCGTACAAATTCTACAAGCATAAAATTTGTAAATTCTACGGATGGAACAGCAAACAGCAGTACACAGGCTTTTAATACACTTAACGATCCTCCCGGAATGCCGTCAGACGGTTTAACCTACAACTGGTTACCTCCTACATGCTTCCTGCCGCTGGCACCGTTTACATACAATGCAACTACTGTGAACTCCACAGGCTTAAGCTGGACCGCACCTGGTGTTGCTCCGGCAGCGGGTTATGAGGTTTATTACAGCACAACAAATACGGCACCTACATCATCAACAGTTCTTGACGCATCAAATTCTGTAATTGTACCTGCTGGAGCACCGTCAGCTGCAATTACGGGTCTTGCTACTGCCACTCAGTATTTTGTTTGGATTAGATCCAGATGCAGCAGTTCCGACACTACTGCATGGGTTTCTGCAGGTAGTTTCAGTACGTTGTGTAATTCTTTTACAGTTCCATATTCTGAAAATTTTGATTCTACACCGGTAGGTACAACTACCAATAACAATGCACCAAACTGCTGGAAATACCTGGAACCTGCCGGATGGCCAGGATATGGCTACGTTTACTCCACTGCAAACTTCAGTGCTCCAAACAGCTATTACATCTACTCTACAAATACCACAGGAGGTGGTATGTTGGTTTCGCCGCCTACTTCCAATCTTATGAACGGCCTTAACAGGGTTCGCTTTATGGCCAGTGCAGGTGGTGCCAATTATTTTATGGAAGTGGGAACACTTTCGGATCCAAATGATCCAAGCACATTTACGGCGATTGGTTCTCCTATCAATTTGGGACCAACAAGTAGTGCTTGGGATGAGTATGCGGTATATATTCCAGCCGGTACCAACCAGTATCTGGCTTTCAGGCATCCCGGGCAGACCGGCTCTGGTACCTCAATTCGTATTGACGACATCTTTGTGGAGGTGACTCCTGCATGTGACAGGCCTGATAATCTGGCTGTTACCGGCTTCACAGCAAATTCTGTCTCGCTGGCTTGGGTCGCTCCAGTTGTTACCAGCCCGCAAAATTATACAGTTTATTACAGCACCAGCAATGTGGCACCTACAGCTTCAACTGTACTTGATGTTAACAACTCATTAACAGTGAGTGGGCTATCTGCCACAGTGCCAGCACTGAATGCCAATACAACCTATTATTTCTGGGTGAGGTCCAATTGTGCGGGATCCGATGTAAGTACTTGGACTAATACGGTGGTGAGTGGTTATACCGGATACTGTATTCCTGCAACAGGTACCACCACAACACGTTATGTAGAAACAATAACTACAACAGGTGGGATGACCAACCTAAATTACTCTGCATCATCATACACCCCGTATGTAGATCAGTCTGCAAATACCTTCTCTACATATCCTTCCGGAACTATCAATTATTCGATTGATGCCTCTACAACATCAAGTACCTATTATTATATTTGGGTAGACTGGAATAATGACCTGGATTTTGAAGATGCCGGAGAAAAAGTGTTGGGAACTGGTTCAGTTGCTACAGCTGTCGGTGCTTTAACTATTCCCTCTACAACTCCCTTAGGTACTTACAGAGTACGTGTGGCCGCCGCTACAGCATCTACAATCGGTGCCTGTGGTACACCTGCAAATGGTAGTTATGTAGATTTTACTCTTGTCGTAGTCGCTCCAACAGGATGCATTGCGCCAAGCAACTTCACGGTATCTAATGAAACTTCTAATACCGCACAGGTTTCGTGGACTGCTTCTGTAACTCCGCCAGCAAACGGTTACGAAGTCTATTACAGCACTGTGAATACCGCTCCAACAGCAGCTACCATTCTGGATGCATCCAATTCGGTAGCTAGTACTACAACTAGCGCAACGGTTAGCGGTCTGGCTCCAAGTACTGTATATTACATTTGGATAAGGTCCAAATGTTCTGGTTCGGATTTTAGTGTATGGTCGGGTGGAATCTCATTCACAACCTTGTGTGCACCGTTTACTGCACCTTTTACTGAATCTTTCAGTTCCAGTGCCGTTCCTAACTGTTGGTCCAATGTAAACCCTACAACGACCTCAACGAGTACCAGCGCGTTCTGGAAATTTTCGGGAGCTCCTGAATATGGTGCTTCCATCGTAAACAGTGTGAAACCTGCAGGAACATTCGCATGGGTAGATGCCAGTACACCTTATACAGGTGAGCATACAGTACAGCTTATAACTCCTCAAATTAACCTTGCTGGACTAACGGCACCATATCTTCAGTTTGAATGGTATAAGAACCATCTTACATCTGCTACAGGCACTACTGTACCGGCGTATGATAATAACAAGCTTCTTGTACATATTTCTTCCGATGGAACAACCTGGACGGAAGTATTTGCTGATGACACGAACTCCAGTGTATGGCGGACAGTTGGAATCGCAATTCCATCATCTTTTGTAGGTAGTACAATTCAGGTCCGTTTTACTGTGGATAAAGATGTTGCCGGAAATGGATATTTCTATGATGACCTTCTGCTGGATGAGGTAGCTGTTATACAGAACCCAAATCTTGCCACAACTGAAGTGATTAGCCAGGCTGATGATATAAAAGTTTATCCTAATCCGTTTACGGATCTGGTGAATATTTCTGACGTGAAAGACCTGAAATCAGTATCAGTTATCGATATGTCCGGAAGACTGGTGAAGACCATCGCCAACCCGGGCAGGCAGATTAACCTGTCTGAGCTGAAATCCGGTCTGTATATCCTGAAACTGGATTATAAAGACGGAACTGCAAAAACAGTGAAAGCTGTTAAAAAGTAGTAACTTAAATAATTTTTTGGAGGGCAGCTTTACGGCTGCCTTTTTTGTGCACTGTAATTTGAACAATTGTTTACTTTTTAATAAAAAGGTTTTAATACATTGTTTTACGTAATGAAATACACAAATTGCATTAAAATGTTTTATGTTGGTAAAAATGATGTACATTTACGCTAATTTTAAAAACAATTTATTATGAAGAAAATTTTACTGATGTGTCTTCTGTCAATAGTGGGCACATTCGCTAAAGCACAGAACGACTGTGCTACGGCAATTCCGATTACCGCAATTCCTTTTTCAAGTGGTGCTCAAACCACATGTGGAAAAGTGAACGATTTTCCTGCGGGAAGCTACGCCAACGCTAACTATGGTGCAGGCGAGGATTTTGTATATTCCATTAATATCACGAATGCTCCTACAACTTTGAATTTGGCTTTGGGGGGTTCCGCAACATGGAAAATTGCTTCTGTTCACTCGGCATGTGCACCTACACCAGCTAACAGCGTAGGAAATGTGACCACAAGTTCTGCAAGTTCCGGTTCCGGTGTAATTAACATTCCAACAAACGGTACGTACTATATCATCGTTGATACCTGGCCCACTCCAGACTGCGGTAGTTTCACACTTGATATCACTCAGGGGCCACCGCCGCCAAACTGCGGAACGCTTACGGGGCCGGCCAATGGAAGTACTGTCACAACGCTAACCCCTACGTTAAGCTGGACCGCTCCTGCCTCAGGTGTACCGCCAACCGGATACAAGGTATACCTGGGGACCACCAATCCGCCCACAACTTTGGTTTCAACAGTTACCGCACCGGCCACAACCTATACAGCCAGTCTTACTCAATATAATACGCAGTACTACTGGTATATTGTGCCTACTAATGGAGGTGCCGATGCGTTGGGTTGCGATGCTGTAATCTGGTCATTTACAAGTCCTGCAGCACCTGCGGCACCTGCCAATGATGATTGTGCGAATGCGGTTATGCTTACCGCTAATACCGGTGCAACATGTGCAACGCCCGTAAGCGGTACTACACTGGGAGCCACGGAATCAATGCCGGCAGGCGCTTGCGGCGGTACACCTAATGATGATGTTTGGTATTCGTTTGTAGCTACGGGCACTACCCACATTGTTACCCTTTCAAACGTTGTCTCGGTGGGTAATCCTTCCACAACTGATATGTATTTTCAGGTACTGAGCGGAGCCTGCGGTTCAACAACCAGTTTACTCTGTTCGGATCCTAACACGGGTACTGTGACGGGCCTCACTGTTGGAAATACCTATTATATCAGGGTATATACATATTCAGGCACACAAACAGCAGCAGCCTCTTTTGATATCTGTGTAACCAGTCCGCCACCTCCACCGGCAAACGATGACTGTGCTGGTGCAGTTACCCTTACGGTAAATCCCGATTATTTATGTGCATCGTTTGCTTCGGGTACAACAGTCAACGCAACTGCTTCTACTGAAACTGCACCGTCATGTGTTGCTACAGGGACCAATGATGATGTTTGGTTTAAATTTACAGCCACCGGTACGGGGCACAGAATTACATTATCCAACGTTTCAGGCAGCACCGATATGGCAATGGCTATTTATAGTGGTGCCTGTGGTTCCCTTGTACAGGTAGTCTGCAGTGATCCAAATACGTTAAATGCTACGGGACTCACAGCTGGTACTACCTATTATGTTCGGGTGTGGACCAATTCTACATCTGCAACCACAAGGGCCTCGTTTGATATCTGTGTAGGGACACAGCCACCGGTGCCGGCCAATGATGACTGCTCCGCAGCGGTTGTACTTACACCGAGTTCAACAGGTGTGTGTGCAAATCCGGTGTCTGGTAGTACCGCCAGTGCCAGTGCAAGTACAGGTACAACACCTACATGTTCAGCTACGGGTATAAATGATGATGTTTGGTATTCATTCACTGCTACATCCACAACACATTTGGTAAATGTAATTTACTCCGATAACGCTACCACTACGCAGGTTTATTCCGGTTCATGCGGAAGCTTGACAGCCGTAGCCTGCTTTGCCGGGAATTACGGAAATTCCAATGTCCTGCTTACTACATTGACCGTAGGACAAACCTATTATGTCAGAGTTTTTTCTTCAACAAGTACAGCAGCTACCACTTCTAATTTTACTATTTGTGTAACGACGCCTGAAGTGCCGGCAAATGATTCCTGCAGCACCGCTATTGCGATTGCTCCAAACGGAAGTGTGACAGGTACTAATGCGCTGGCAACGGCCGACACGCTGCCTACCTCTACTTGCGGAAGTACTGGATCAACAGCTAGTTATAACGGTGTTTGGTATACGGTTACTTCACAGGTATCCGGTCCTATTACCATCAGTGCATGCGGGACACAGTTTGATGCTTATATGAGAGTTTATACCGGTGATTGCAGCACTTTAACCTGTGTGGCTAATACATCAGGTGTGGGGTATGCTGACGCTGGTTGTCCTGGTATTAACAATGCTCCGACTGTGACGTTTAATGCTACAGCGGGAACTACTTATTATGTCCTGCTAACCGGATACTCCGCAACACAGTTTGGTACTTATACAATTTCTACCTCAGGTACGTTGGGTACTTCAAATGTGGTAGCTGAAACAGATAAAGCTTCTGTGTATCCGAATCCGTTTACTGATATCGTTAATATATCGGATGCGAAGGATCTGAAATCATTAACTGTAGTTGATATGTCCGGAAGAATGGTGAAAACAATAGCCAATCCTGGAAGACAGATCAATCTGAGTGAACTGAAAGCCGGACTTTATATCCTGAAACTGGATTATAAAAATGGAACTTCCAAAACTGTGAAAGCCATTAAAAAGTAAACAGTTATCTAATCAATAGAAAAGGCTGTCTCACCAACCGGTGGGACAGTTTTTTTATACCTCTATCCTTCAGGCAATCACATTAACATGACTGCACTGAAAGCCTTATATTATAATAGGGGTTAATGATGGTGATGTGAGAATGCTGCGAGAACGTTGACAGCAGTTCTAATTTACCTCCTGATTTTTTTTGAAGATTAGATAAACGGTGTCCATCTTCAACAAATTTGATTTTGTCCTGTGTAAATCTATTTCGCAACAATTATGCTGACTGTTTAATTACCTTTTGATTTAATGTGCTTTTTTTTATCTATAATATATTAAAATTTTATAAATTAGCCCTAACCTTATAAATCATAAATTATGAAGAAAGTACTACTATCATGCTTTTTGTCCCTCGGGCTCGGAGCATCGGCGCAAACCTACTGTGTGCCCGCATTTGCAAGTGGATGTGCGGACGGAGATCAAATTAACAGTTTCTCCATCCCCTCCGCTGGATTCAGTCATCTTAACACGGGTTGTTCCAATGCCGCTTATGGAGATTTCAGTGCTACCCAGACCGTCACTCTGCAGGCCTCACTACCTTACAATTTTACGGTGGATCATGGTTACAGCGGTCAGTATGTAAGTATCTGGGCAGATTTTAACAATGACGGGACCTTTGATCCTGCTTCTGAACTTATAGGTTCAGGATCAAGTGGGTCCGGATTACAGACGGCTTCCACAATTACAGTTCCTGCGGGAACCCCGGTGGGTACTTACAGAATGCGCGTAGCCGACCGTTGGAATACTGCACCGATACCATGTAACACAGATGGTTATGGTGAAGCACATGACTATACACTGGCTGTAACACCACCGCCTAGCTGTACAATTCCAACGGCGGCAAGCACAACCGTAATATCCTCATCTTCACTGCAGGTATCGTTCACGGCTCCTCCAACTGCTCCGGCTCTGGGATATGACATTTATTACAATACAACGAATGTTGCTCCTACAGCGACTACCTCACCAATATTAAATGTGCCGTCATCACCCGGCCTGATTCCGTCTCTTTCCCCAGCCACAACCTATTATGTGTGGATCCGCTCCAACTGTTCAGCAGCAGACAAGAGTATATGGGTGGCGGCAGGTTCTGCAGTAACGTCATGTGTCGCATTTGCAGCTCCGTTTTACGAAGCATTCAGTTCGGGTACATTGCCTAACTGCTGGACAAATATCAATCCGACTACCACTTCCACCAGTACCAATGCTTTCTGGAAGTTTGCAGGGAACCCTGAGTATGGTGCAAGCCCGGTGAATAACGGTAGGACAGCAGGTACATTTGCCTGGGTGGATGCAAGTTCACCGTACCTGGGAGAACATCAGGTTCAGCTCATCTCTCCTCAAATCAATTTGACAGGACTTACCAATCCTTATATACAGTTTGAATGGTATAAGAATCACCTTACGTCAGCTACAGGAACACTGCCACCTTATGATAATAACAAGCTTACGGTACACGTAACCAGCGACGGAACCACCTGGAACCAGATATTTACAGCTGATACCAATTCAAGTAACTGGAGACTTGAGGGAATTCCACTTGGAACGGCATATTCGGGAGCTACCATCCGTATTAGATTCACCGTGGATAAAGATGCTGCAGGAAACGGTTATTTTTATGATGACCTTCTCCTGGACGAGGTACGTGTGATGGAAACGCCAACCTGTGTACAACCTACGGGTGTAGCTGTATCTAACGTTACCAGTTTCACCGCTGATTTCGTATGGAATGCAACCTCTCCGGTGCCGGCAAACGGGTATGACTTTTATTACAGTGCAACCAACACTGCTCCTACAGCAGCTACAGTGCCAACAGCCACTGGTCTTACGACACCTGCATACCAGTTAACCGGTTTATTGCCGTCAACCACGTATTATGTTTGGGTGAGATCAAAATGTTCGTCCAGTGCTCAGAGTCTTTGGGCGGCGGGACCTTCATTTACCACCGTGTCTTTCTGTCCTGTGGTCACTGCACCGGCTAACGCCCTTAGCGGAGTCTCTATCACGCCAACAATCACGTGGAATGCAATGCCGGGTGCAACCTCCTATATTATCACCATGGGAACCACTTCCGGCGGGACCGATGTCCTGAATGCCGTTAATGTTGGCAATGTAACTTCCTATACACTACCTACAGCACTTGCAAACAGCACCACCTATTATTATACGGTGAATGCAACTAACGGTACTGTACTTTCGCAGTCCTGTACAGTGAGAACTTTCACTACAGCTTGCGCTGCTATCCAGCCTAACTATACCAATAACTTTAATACAGTACCCGGTAACTGCTGGTTAATTGCGGCCGGTGGTTCCCCGGCTTCGGGACCTGCACCTGGTGCAACTGTAAGCTATAACTGGAGATCTGAAGCCTTCCTGTTGGGTAACGGAGGCACAGGTGGTGCAGCACTGAATCTTTATTATTTTGACCGTGCCGGATGGCTTATCAGCCCAACTTTTGATTTGTCTGGTGCAGGTACGCATACGATGACCTTCAATTATGGCGTTACAGAATATTACGGTTCAGATCCGATTGCGATGGGTTCCGATGATGTGGTGAATGTACTTATATCCACTGATAACGGTGCTACATGGACTATTATTGAGGATTTCACTTTTGTGGACAATATCAGCAACACCTCCAATACCTTTACTTATACCGTTCCGGCAGCGCAGGCTACCGCGCAGGTGAAGTTCGCTATTTTTGGTACCGACGGTACAGTGGATGATGCTGAAGACTATGATTTCCATGTTGATAATTTTGCGGTAACGACCGGTGCACTTTCAACTTCAGAAATCGCAGCTCAGAGCAGTGAAGTGAGGGTTTATCCAAATCCATTTACCGATGTTGTTAACATTGCCGATGCCAAGGACCTGAAATCTGTTTCTGTTATTGATATGTCCGGTAGATTGGTAAAATCAATCAGTAATCCGGGAAGACAAGTTAATTTGTCTGAGCTGAAATCGGGACTGTATATTTTGAAGCTTGACTTTAAAGACGGTTCTTCAAAGTCAGTGAAAGCAATTAAAAAGTAGAAATTCATAAATGTAAGCGGCCAAATCTGGCCGCTTTTTTTTATGGATGAGACGATAATTATTTTTGCTTTCCCTTGTGTATTGCTGGCATTTAGCAATAAATACAGGTGCCCTAACCGCAGCACCTGCTAACACTACTCGAAATGACCTTTATTATTATTTTTATAACTGGCAACTTTCTTCAAAGTGTGAATCTGCTTTGCAGGAAGTCGTTGCCACACTGGATACAAGTCCCAACTGCAGCATGAGTGTAACCGATGTAGCAGCTGCACCCGTTTCAATAGCGATAAGTCCGAATCCGATGGCAGATCTTGCCACTATCAGTACAAAACCTGATGTTATTAAGGTGGAATTCTACTCAATGACTGGTAGCCTGGTACTGTCCGAGAGTGGCAGAAAAATCAACGCAGTTGATGTTCGAAGACTGATACCCGGGAATTATGTGGCGGTACTTACCCTACAGGATGGTACCCAGTATTCCCGAAAAGTGATTAAGAAGTAAAATTCAGATGAAATATACAAACATCAGCCTCGTTAACGGGGCTGTTTCCTGTTTCATACAGGTACAAACGGATTTGCTTTTAATAGTGTATTTCATTGGGCGAACGACGCTAAAAAGCATAATTGGTAAATAGTCCTAAAGTGCGCAGGGCAGTATTTGGTTTTATTGGTTGCCCAGATATCTTTCAGGAATGCTAGTTTTTTCGCCGCAGCGCTTGCAGTAGTTGGCATCATCATCTATATCATCATTCATGCATCTGCTGCACACTTTTTCAAAATTCTGCCTCTTGTTGCGCATTTCAGCGGTCACAATGCCCGTAGGAACAGCAATGATGGAATAACCGGCCAACATAAGAAGTATGGCAAACAGTTTTCCAAGTGGAGTAGTGGGCGAAACATCGCCGTAACCTACGGTGGTCACAGTTACTACCGCCCAGTAAATGCTCTGCGGAATACTTTCAAAACCTTCTTTATGACCTTCCACCATATACATCATGGAACCTACAATTACGGAAAATATCATCAGGAAGAGCAGGAAGATGTAGATTTTACGTGAGCTGTTCTTTAAAGCACGTACAATGAGATAGCCGTCATTCATAAAATCGAGCAGGTTCAGAATCCTGAAAATACGCAGGATGCGCAGCATTCGGATAATCAGGAAAAACTTGGTTACGGGCAGTAAAAGACTCAGGAAAAAAGGCAGAATGGCCAGCAGGTCTATGATTCCGAAGAAACTGAAGATGTATTTACGTTTGTTGCGGATGGTGATGATCCTTAAAATGTACTCTGCGGTGAAGAAAAGCGAGATGGTCCACTCCAGAACAATGAAGAGTGTATGAAACTGAAGGTCAAAGGAAGGCACACTCTCCAACATAACGATGAAGGTGCTCAGGAAAATCAGGATGAGCAGGCAAATATCAAACATCTTACCCAAAGGGGTGTCTGCGCGGTAGATAATCCTGAACAGCTGCCGCTTCCACTTTTTTCTTTCCGGAATGAAATCGTGCTCCTTTTCAATGGCGTGATGCGGCTCCATAGGGTTCTGTTTGGAATTATTCCTTATTTTCGTTACAAACTTAATGAAATGAACTTAAAGGAGGTGGTTTTTGAAATTGAAAATACATTTTCAATGAAGCAGGCAGAAGACTTTGATAATGTGGGCCTGCTCTGCGGTAACCCGGAACGTGAAATTACCGGCATTCTGGTATGTCATGACGCGCTGGAAAAGGTGGTGGATGAAGCTGTTGCTTGCTCTGCCAACCTGATTGTGACCTTTCACCCCATTATTTTTTCAGGACTGAAATCTCTGACCGGTAAAAACTATGTTGAGCGGGCAGTTCTGAAGGCTGTCGAAAGTAAAATTGCCATCTATGCCATTCATACTGCATTTGACAATGATTATTACGGGGTGAACTTCGGGATTTGCAAACGACTCGGACTTTCGGATCAAAAGATACTGCTGCCCAAAAGAGAAAACCTCAAAACGCTGGAAGTCATGGTTCCGGCAGACGATGCAGAGGCTCTTCGCGAGGCCCTTTTTTCAGCGGGTGCCGGCGGTATCGGTTTCTATGACCAGTGCAGTTTCAGTCATGGCGGTACAGGTACCTTCCGGCCTCTAGCAGGTTCGGACCCTTACTCAGGGAAGCAGGGCGAGCGCAGTAAGGCAGACGAGGAAAAAGTTTCAGTTGTTTTTGAAGCTTATAAACAGAACCGGATCCTGAGGGCGATGAAAGAGGCGCATCCTTATGAAGAGGTGGCCTATAATATTATCCGGCTGGATAATGAGAATCCCTATTCCGGACTGGGGCGCTACGGCGATCTTCCTGAACCTTTGGCTCCGGCCGATTTCCTGAAACTGGTGAAAGAAAAATTCAGCCTGGAAGTAATCCGTCACAGCGCTCAGCTTCCACAAGCCATCAGAAGGGTAGGAGTGCTGGGTGGCAGTGGTGCTTCAGGAATTGATGCTGCGATAGCCGCGGGGTGTGACGCTTACCTAACCGGCGATGTGAAGTACCACGATTTCTTTAAGGCCGAGGATAAAATGATGATCTGTGATATCGGCCATTATGAATCGGAACAGTTTGTAACTCAACAATTATTTGAGATTTTGTCGGAAAAATTTCCTAAATTTGCAGTCTCAAAATCAACCGGGAATACCAATCCTGTTAATTACTTTTTATAATATATGGCTAAGAAAAACGTAGAAATTTCTGTTGAAGAAAAATTAAGGGCGCTGTATGACCTGCAGATTATTGATTCCAGATTAGACGATATTCGCAATACCAGAGGCGAACTTCCTATTGAAGTGGAGGATCTGGAAATTGAGATTGAAGGCTTGGAAAAAAGGGCAGAGAAATTTCAGGCTGAGATTAAGGAGCAGAACGACGAGATCAATACCAAAAGGGAAGTGATTAACCATGCCAATTCCCTGATAGAAAAATACAAATCGCAGCAGGACAACGTACGCAACAACAAGGAATTTGAATCTCTGGATAAGGAGATCGAATTTCAGGAACTTGAAATCCAGCTGGCGGAAAAAAGAATAAATGAGTTTGAGGCCAAGATCTCCCACAAAAATGAAACTCTGGATGAGCTGAATGCTAAAATTGAGCAGTTGAAGAACCACCTGAAATTCAAGAAGGAAGAGCTTGAGAACCTAGTAGCCGAAACCCAGAAAGAGGAGGATTTCCTGGTTGAAAAATCTGCCGAGTTTTCCAAGAAGATTGATGAGCGTCTGCTGGCTTCATATAACAGGATCCGTTCCAATTCGACCACCGGTCTTGCGGTAGTTGGTCTGGAAAGAGGTGCTCCAAAGGGATCGTTCTTCACCGTTCCGCCACAGAAGCAGATGGAGATTGCACAGCGTAAGAAAATTATCATAGACGAGCATTCCGGGAAAATCCTGATTGACGATGAAATGGTAAATGAAGAAAACGAAAAGATGAAGGAGATCATCAAGTTTTAAGGTTACTTTACGAAATATATAAAATCCGATTCAGTACTGAGTCGGATTTTTTTGTTCGATAGCTTTTTAGGAGGGTGATTTGCCTGCATTAGCAATGTCATCATTTCCCGTTTCGCCTTCATAATTTAGCGAAAAGCATCGCCGGGGCTCTGCGACTGTAAACATTTGTATTATAAGGACCTGTGCTCTTATTGCTCTACCAAGCAGTTGAGTTATCGAGGCGATGCGAAATCTAATGAGATATAGATATTCTGCATTGCGCAAGGAAATGTTCATATAGGATCAGAGGCAAAAAATCCGACTCCATGGGCGTGGAGCCGGATTATTCCAATTTTATTAATGATCAGTTATCTGTCGCCATCATGTCCGTACATCCTGTTGTACAGGGTTAAGAAACGTTCCCTGATGGCTTTTCGTTTAAGTTTTAAAGTGGGTGTAAGCAGGCCGTCATCTATGGACCAGACTTCAGGAGTAAGCTCAAAGCGCTTAATCTGCTCCCAGCTTCCCAACTTGGTGTTCAGGTAGTCTATTTCCTTACCGATCCGTTCTCTAAGTTCGCGGCTTTGTGCAATCTCTTCCGGGGTGGAGCCAATATCCAGTTTATGACGCTCGGCCCAGTGTCTGGCAAAATTAAAATCCGGCTGAACAAAAGCGCAGGGCATTTTTTCGCCATCGCCCACCACCATAATCTGTTCTATGAATTTAGAAGCCTTGGCCTGGTTTTCAATAACCTGCGGTGCGATATACTTACCGCCGGATGTCTTGAACATTTCCTTTTTACGGTCCGTGATTTTCAGGAAACCTTCACTGTCTATGTGTCCGATGTCGCCGGTACGGAAAAAGCCGTCTTCCGTAAAAGCTTCACGGGTCATCTCTTCGTTCTTAAAATAACCTTTGAAAACGGAAGGTCCCTTTACGGTAATTTCACCATCTTCCTGAATCTTTACTTCCAGATTGTCCAGCACATGTCCTACGGTTCCGATTTTCATTCTCTCAAATGAATTCACCGAAATAACAGGCGAAGTTTCTGTCAGTCCGTATCCTTCCAGAATAGGAATTCCGGCATTCTGGAACATTTTGTTGAGCCTTTCCGAAAGTGCCGCCGAACCCGAAACCAGTGTAATGATGTTACCGCCCAAACCTTCTCTCCATTTGGAAAATACAAGTTTGTCCGCAATGATTTCCTTAAGACCGGAGGGTTTTCCGATGCCTTTCTTATTTTTGTTAACGCCCAGAGCCCAAAGGAATATTTTTGATTTAAGTCCGCCTGCACTGGTTCCTTTGTCATAAATCCTGTCATAGACCTTCTCAATAAGTCGCGGTACCACACTCATATAATGAGGTTTCACCTCTTTGATATTGTCGCCCATCTTTTCAATGCTCTCTGCGAAGTAGATGCTGAAACCATTGTACTGGAAAAGGTAGAAAAGCATCCTTTCGAAAATATGGCAGATGGGCAGGAAACTCAGCACGCGTGCATCATGGTAATCCAGTTTTCTGTCGCGCGGAATCCTTTTGTCGGAGGCCAGCACATTGGACACAATATTCAGGTGAGTAAGCATTACACCTTTTGGTTTTCCGGTCGTACCGGAGGTGTAAATTATCGTGGCCAGGTCTTCGGGATTTATTGTTGCGGACAGGTCAGTTACCTCACTTTGGTTTGCTTCGTCGCTGCCCAGGTCCAGCACTTCCTGCCAGTTAGCCGCACCTTCAATACTGTCGAAGGTGAAGATACCCTGCAGTGACGGTACACCGGGCCTGGCTGTCTTCACCTTGGTCAGCAGGTCGCGGTCTGATACAAAGCAGTATTTTACTTCCGCATCGTTAAAAATGTATACATAGTCCTCCGCCGAAATAGTAGGATAAACAGGCACGCTGATGGCACCGATTTGAGAGATCCCGAGGTCCATAACGGCCCATTCCGTACGTGAGGCTGTGGTGATAAGCGCAATCTTGTCGCCGGGTTTAATACCGAGCTTAAGTAACCCGCGCGAAATGCGGTTGCCCAGGTTGATGTATTCCTGAGAGGAGGTCTTTTTCCATTCACCATCATATTTAGTGACAAACATATCCTCCTTCGGGAAATTCTTCAGGGCATGGTGCGCAATATCAAATAATCTTCTTATAGACATACGGTGTTTTTTTTGTTAAAAATTCAATCCTATGGGTAAATGTAGCTATTTTCCGTGAAATTAACAACACGAAACAAATTTCCGTTTTGCAGCAAAAAACCGTAAATTTGCGCGCAAACAAAAATGTATTATGAACTTTAATTTATCAGAAGAGCATCTAATGATACAGCAGGCAGCCAGAGATTTTGCACAGGCTGAACTGCTGCCTGGTGTTATCGAAAGGGATAATGCTCAGAAATTTCCGCACGAACAGGTTAAGAAAATGGGGGAACTCGGTTTTCTTGGCATGATGGTGGACCCAAAATACGGCGGAGCAGGGATGGACAGTATTTCCTACGTTTTGGCCATGGAGGAGATTGCAAAAGTGGATGCTTCTGCAGCTGTAGTAATGTCCGTAAATAACTCTCTGGTATGTGCCGGTCTGGAAAAATACTGCAACGAGGAGCAGAAAATGAAGTATCTGCAACCGCTTGCCAGTGGCGAAGTGATCGGTGCCTTTGCCCTTTCAGAGCCCGAAGCCGGGTCGGATGCCACTTCCCAGAAAACTACCGCGGTAGATATGGGTGATCATTATGTCCTGAACGGAACCAAGAACTGGATTACAAACGGTGGTAATGCCACTTATTATATCGTTATCGCACAAACCGATCCTGAGAAAAAGCATAAGGGAATTAACGCCTTTATCGTAGAAAAAGGTTGGGAAGGTTTCGAAATAGGTCCTAAGGAAGATAAACTCGGAATTCGCGGCAGTGATACGCACTCCCTTCTTTTTACCGATGTTAAAGTTCCAAAGGAAAACAGAATCGGTGAGGATGGATTTGGATTCAACTTTGCAATGGGTGTACTGAACGGCGGCCGTATCGGTATTGCTTCCCAGGCTTTGGGTATTGCTTCCGGTGCGTATGAACTGGCACTGAAATATGCTAAGGAGAGAAAAGCTTTCGGTACAGAGATCATTAACCACCAGGCTATTGCCTTCAAACTTGCTGATATGGCAACGCAGATCACTGCCGCCAGGATGCTGTGCCTTAAAGCTGCTGCTGAAAAGGACGAAGGTAAAGATATCGGTGAAAGCGGCGCGATGGCAAAGCTGTATGCTTCTCAGGTTGCAATGGATACCACCATTGAAGCCGTGCAGATCCATGGTGGATACGGTTACGTGAAAGAATACCATGTAGAACGTATGATGCGTGATGCGAAGATTACCCAGATTTACGAAGGAACTTCTGAAATCCAGCGCATCGTGATCTCCAGAAGCATTGCAAAGAAATAACTGATTAAAAGTCAGTCCTGAAAATAAATTTATAACCACAAAAATGGCCGAGTATCAGTTTGAAGAAAAAAAAGGCAGTTACGGAAAGATCCTTTTCTGGGTACTGCTTGTACTGTTCCTTTTCGGAGGTGTATTCATCTGGTATAAATACTATTTTGTATTTGGAGAAGGAGTGAAATCCGGTTACCTGAACTATGTGGTGAAGAAAGGTTATGTCTTCAAAACTTATGAGGGTAAGATTATACAGGAAGGTTTTGGTAAAGGCCGGACCGGAGCGCTTACCAGTTATGAGTTTGAATTTTCTGTAGATGATCCCAAAGTTTTTAAACAACTCGAGGAAAACAGCGGAAAACATTTTGACCTTCATTATAAGGAGTACAACGGAGCCATTCCATGGCGTGGTAATACCAGATACGTGGTGGACAGGATTGTCAACATGAAATAACAGCAGCCCCTCCGAGATATCGGAGGGATTTTTTTAAATGATAACGATGAAAGAATACTTTTTAAAACGTGAAGGCGTAATACGGCTTCTGTCTTTGATTGCCATTACTGTGTCTGTATTCCTGGATGAACCGGTGCTTAAAGTTGGCTTACTGGTTCTTGGAATAGGCGGGCTGATCACCCTGGCCTGGTACCGTAAGCAAAAGGTTACTTTGATTATTTTCTGTGTCCTTTTCGTAGCTACATTAGCCGTTTATTACCTAAAATCAATTGGCACAATCTGATTATATTATTGCTTAACTTTAACAAATCTTAACAGAAGCTTTGCATTATTGTTGTTCATCCCTCTTAAATAAACAATTAAAAGATGAACAATCAAAGATTAGCCGGTCTGTGGATCGATACCGAAAAAGCAATTGTAGCCAAAAATCATGATGCGCAATCCGCGTCTGAATTTTTTCTCTGCAATCCCGTGAAGCATGAAATTCAGCATGGAAACTCAAATGAGCATACCGGCAATAACGCTGAGCAAACCAATAAGCGAAAGTATTTCAAGGAAATAGCGGAATTGCTTGTAAACACAGAAAAAGTTTTGATTACAGGACCCGGAACAATTCAGGAGGAACTCAAAAGCCATCTTCTTTCCACTCCGGAATTTAAAGATCTGGATATTACACTTCAGACTTCGCAGCAGATGGGTGAGCAGCAGGTTCTGGAAGCAGTAAAATCACATTATGGAAATTAATTTTTCTTCTTTTTTTGCAGAAATCCCCTGAGCAATAGCTCAGGGGATTTTTGTTAGTGAGTTGTATACTTTAATTATATTGACAAATATTATTTGGGGCGGTACTTCTCATAAGGATCTTTACCGTTTTGATCTTCCGCCGGTGGATTAACTTCTTCGGCCTTCTTTTCCGGATGAGTTTCAATAAATTCCTCCTGCGGGACTTCTTCCACGTAAGGTGAAGCGGTTTCCTCGAATTTTTTATTCCGGTTTCGGCCACGCATAAAATACCAGATTATCGCTCCGATTACGGCCACGGGCCAAAAAGGCAACAGTGCCAGCAGGACTTTGCCTAATACATCAAATCCTTTCATAAATGCACCCGACGCGCTTTCCTCACTTTTCTCCGCGGAACTCTCCGGTCCGGTTTCCGTCAGGATATCGCTCATGCCCTCCTGCTTTTTTTCTCTAAGAATAAACTCCAGGCTGGATATACGGTTCGGGTCGTAATCTGTGCCGGTGCTTTCTACGCTTCGGGTGGTTAGTGTACCCAGCCTTTCAGGTAAGTGGGTGGCGGCTTCGTCAAAATATTGAGTCGGAATCTGAATGTGGATCACCTGCTTCCGGTCACCGTTGATATCTTCAAATTTTTCCGAAACAATATTGCCATCAAACCTCCTTAACGCCAGCGCCAGGTCGTCGCGTGAATTGCTGAGGTCGTACACTGTAACCTCCATCACACCGCTTTTGGTTACGGGATTTGAAATAACGGGTGCTGGTGCAGCCACCGGCGGCTCTGCAGTATTATCGTCCGGAATGACAGATTTTCCCTCCGCCTTCTCCTCATTCTTTTCAGGTTGTGTACTTTGTCTTGCCGATTTTGAGACCTTGTCAATGGTTTTGGAAATGGTGGAAAGAACATCAATAGGGCTTGAGGTCTCTTTCAGAACTCTGCCGGCAGAATCCACAGTCTTAAGAACTTCCGAACCCTTCTGGATATCCCTTCTGGCATTTTTAAGCACGGCGTTCAGCGAGTCCAGGCTTTTCGCATTCTCCTGAATCACTTTGCCCACACTTTCCTTGGTTTTTTCTATTTCCGGAACGACAATTTTGTTAAATTTTGCCGTATCTCTCACGATTTTCGAAATGGAATCCAGCGTTCGCACGCCGTCATTGGCACGCGTAAAGAGGCTGTCGGCACTTTTTATTGTATCACTGGTTTGCTGCATCTCCGATTTGGAGCAGGAAATCACCGCTGTTCCCAAAGCGAGTGCATATAGTAAGTTTTTCATTTATAACAAATAACGGATGCGGTCAATCAAAATGTATTCCTAAGTTAAGTACTAAGTAAATATCATATTTACACAGTTTAACTTAGACCATCTTGCTTACTTTCAAGTTCTGCGGCATTAAGACTGAAAAGTATTAAAATATCAAATACAACAACGTCAGTGGATTTTTACAAATCAGCATATTGATAAATTACCAAAACCATCCACCAACCACCGTCCACCATTCACTAAATCCTCTCCTCCTTAATCTCCTCCACAATCTCGGGGTTCAGAAGGGTAGAAGTGTCTCCAAAATTCGCAAAGTCACCCTCCGCAATTTTCCTTAAAATCCTCCGCATAATTTTGCCCGAACGTGTTTTTGGTAGAGCGCTTACAAACTGGATCTTGTCCAGCTTCGCAATCGGTCCTACGGTATCACTTATTACCTGGTTGATTTCCTTTCTCAGGTTGTCGCGGTCACGGCTCTCGCCCACATCTTTTAATATGACATAGCCGTAAAGCGCGCTGCCTTTTATATCGTGCGGATAACCCACAATCGCCGATTCGGCCACCGCCGGATGCTGGTTAATGCTGTCCTCAATCGGTGCGGTGCCAAGGTTGTGTCCGGACACGATAATGACATCGTCTACACGTCCGGTAATCCTGTAGTAGCCTACCTCATCCCGCAGGGCGCCGTCGCCGGTGAAGTATTTTCCCGGAAAAGCGGTAAAGTAAGTCTCCTTATACCGCTGATGGTCACCCCAAATCGTCCTTGCAATTCCGGGCCACGGAAAACGGATACAGAGGTTGCCGTCCACCTGATTTCCGGTAATTTCATTGCGTTTGTCATCCATCAGAACGGGCTGAATTCCCGGAAGTGGAAGCGTGGCGTAAGTGGGTTTGGTTGGCGTTACAAATGGTATCGGCGAAATCATAATACCGCCGGTCTCGGTTTGCCACCAGGTATCTACAATAGGGCATTTCTTTTTGCCCACATGGTCGTTGTACCAGTGCCAGGCTTCGTCGTTGATGGGTTCGCCCACGGACCCGATAATGCGCAGGCTGGAAAGGTCGTGCTTCTCCACCCATTCGTATGATTCCTTGGCCAAAGAACGTATCGCAGTTGGAGCCGTATAAAACTGAGTAACTTTGTGTTTTTCAATTACTTCCCAGAAACGGTCCGGTTCCGGATACGTTGGTACGCCTTCAAAAATTACCGTCGTAGCACCGTTTGCAAGTGGTCCGTAAAGGATGTAGGAATGTCCTGTAATCCAGCCAATGTCCGCAGTACACCAGTACACATCATTTTCCCGGTAATTGAATACATTTTTAAAGGTATATGCAGTATAAACCATGTAACCCGCCGTGGTGTGCAGCATGCCTTTCGGTTTGCCGGTTGAGCCAGAAGTATATAGGATGAACAGCGGGTCTTCAGCATCCATAATCACCGAAATGAAATCCGACGGCGCCTTTAAATAGAGGGGTTCCAGCCAAAGGTCGCGGCCTTCCTTCATATTAACTTCTCCGCCGGTACGTTTTACAACAAGGACTTTTTCAACGGTTGGACAGCTTTCAGCGGCTTCATCTATGATACCTTTCAGGTCAATGGCTTTACTGCCGCGGTAGCTTCCGTCTGAACAGATTATCATTTTGGCTTCACAGTCATTTACCCGCGAAGATACCGCCGACGCCGAAAAACCTGCAAAAATCACCGAATGCACGGCTCCCAGTCTGGCGCAGGCCAGCATCGTAACGGCCAGTTCGGGAATCATAGGCAGATAGATACATACCCGGTCGCCCTTTTCTATTCCCTGGTCGCGAAGCACATTGGCCATTTTGCACACCCTTTCCCTCAGTTCGGCATAAGAGATATGCTGTGCGGCCTCGGCGGGGTCGTTGGGCTCCCAAATAATGGCGGTCTTGTCGCCGCGGCTGTTCAGGTGCCGGTCTATGCAGTTTTTGGTGATGTTGAGTTTGGCATTTTTAAACCATTTTATTTTAGCTTCATTCATGTCATATTCCACTACCTTATTCCAGCGCTGGTACCACACAAAGTTCTCATCCGCTATTTTGTCCCAGAATTTCTTTGGGTTTTTAATTGATTTTTTATACTGTTTAAAGTAGTCCGGTAGGTCATCTATAAAATAATTTTTCATGTTCGCCTTTATATTGATTAATTTTTAGGAGCTTTTTCCTGCTTTCCGCTGCAATTCCTCGTCCCGTCCTTCAGACGGGACTGCGGGATTTCCGCTGCAATCAGGGCTGGTAACGGTGTGGCATGCTTAGAAAATTCAGGAGCCTAAATTTAGTATAAATATCAAAGTGAGCCGGTTTTCTTCTCAACTTTATTACAGTCAGGTTACATTTTTAAGGATTTAATACAGGCACAGAAAATATTGTTTGAACCGCCGAATCGATTATTGGTCATTTTACCTGCTGAATTTGCAGTTCCTAAAAATATTCCTATCTTTGCAGCTAATGAAAAGAATATTTCCATTAGACGATTTACACAAAGGCAGCGATGCCGGTAACTACCATATTTATTTTATTTAACGAAGTCCTTTGGGCTTCGTTTTTTTTTGACCTTAACTTACAAAACCATGCTTACAACCACAGACTTAACGGTAGAAAAGATCAATTCTTTACTGAAAACCGCGGAAGATTTTGCTGCCGGCAAAACACTGAAGGCGGTGGATGAGATTTATGTCTCCAATCTATTTTTTGAAGACAGTACCCGTACAAAAACGAGTTTTGATATCGCGCAGCGCAGGCTGGGACTGCATGTGGTACCTTTTGATGTAACCTCCAGTTCCGTGAACAAAGGCGAATCCCTGTACGATACGGTACGCACTTTGGAAAGTCTGGGTGTTAACCTAGCCGTGATCCGCCATGGGAAAGACAAGTATTACGAAGAGCTGAAAAATGTGAAGCTGACGGTTATAAACGGTGGCGACGGAAGCGGAAATCATCCTACGCAAACCATCCTGGACCTGATGACCATCCACCAGGAGTTCGGAAAGTTCAAAGGTCTGAAAGTAGGTATCGTGGGCGATGTAAAACACAGCCGCGTGGCCAACTCAAATGCTGAGGCGCTCCGTAAACTCGGTGCCAAAGTTTATTTCTCCGGACCCGAGAAGTGGTTTGACGAGGGGACCATCATCAACGGAACCTACCTGTCTATAGATGATCTTGTAAAAGAAGTGGATGTCCTTATGCTGCTGCGCATACAGCACGAAAGACACGGCGAGAAGATGAAGATCTCCCTGGAATCCTACCACAGGAAATTCGGCCTTACCACTGAACGTGTAAAAACCATGAAGGAGGGTGCCATCATCATGCATCCTGCGCCTATCAACCGCGGAGTTGAAATCGCCGATGAACTTGTGGAAAGTGAGCGTTCGCGGATTTTCAAACAAATGGAAAACGGCGTGTATGCGCGCATGGCCATCCTGAAGGAAGCGCTGGAAGAGAAAGGGTTTAAGTTTAAATAGAAATCAGATTTCAGATCTTAGATGTCAGATGTCAGTTTTGAGATGTCGGATGTCAGCAGTCTGATATGAAGGTTTAAAATAAGCAGTAATAAGAGTTTTTCAGTCTGAAATCTGAAGTCTGAAATCTCACATCTAAATAAAAATGAAAAAGAAATTGATATTAGAATCAGGGGAGGTGTTTCACGGAACCGGTTTCGGGGCTGACCTGGAAACGGCCGGCGAGGTAGTCTTCAACACCGGAATGACCGGCTATCAGGAACTGATTTCCGATCCGTCCTACTGCGGCCAGATCGTATGTATGACCTATCCGCTTATCGGAAACTACGGTATCAACCGCGACGACTACGAAAGTATTGAACCAGCGATCAAAGGTCTCATCGTAAAGGAACTTTGTGACCTTCCGTCCAACTTCCGTAACCAGCTTACCCTGGACGAGCTTTTTGCTAAGAAAGACCTGTCGGGAATCAGTGGTATCGATACGCGACGTCTTACCCGCATCCTGAGAAGCAAAGGGGTGCTTAAAGGTAAGATTGTGAGCGCTGATGCCGATGAACAGTCGGTAATTGAAAGCCTTAAAAACACCACTTTCCCAACAGATCAGGTGGCCAGCGTTTCTACCAAGACCGCCTACGCAAGTCCCGGCCGCGGATTGAAAGTGGTACTGGTAGACTTCGGTTCCAAGTTGGGCATCCTGCGCGAACTTACGCAGCGTGACTGCGATGTAACCGTAGTGTCCCAGGACGTAACTGCCGAAGAAATCCTGCTTATGAACCCGGACGGGGTCATGCTTTCCAACGGTCCCGGCGACCCGGAAGATGTGAAAGGTGCTTCAGAACTGATCAACGGACTTTTGGGTAAAGTGCCGATTTTCGGGATATGTCTTGGCCACCAGCTTATTGCGCTGGCCTGTGGTGCCAAAACCTTCAAACTGAAGTTTGGTCACCGCGGCGGAAACCACCCTGTACTGGACCTTCAGAAAAACAAAGTGGCCATTACCTCCCAGAACCACGGCTACGCTGTAGATCAGGAATCCCTGAAAAATACTGATTTGGAAGAAACCCATATCGCCCTGAACGACAGAACCAACGAAGGATTGAAACACAAGATCCACCCCTGCTTCTCGGTACAGTACCACCCTGAAGCCAGCCCCGGCCCGGAAGATGCCAATTATCTGTTTGATGAGTTCCTTGAGTTGATGCATGTCTTTAAGAACCAAGAGCCAAGAACCAGGAATCAAGATTATGCATAATTTTGAGAAATTGGTTTTTTGGCAAAAGTCTATTGGCTTTGCAAAAAAGATTTATTTAATCTCCCAGAATATTTCATCAGATGAAAGATTTGGTTTGATTTCTCAAATGAAACGTGCTGCCATCTCAATCCCTTCAAATATTGCGGAAGGCTCGGGTAGAAACAGCAACAGGGAGTTCAATCATTTCCTCTCAATTTCATTAGGCTCTGCCTTTGAGCTCCAGACCCAAATCATTTTGGCCAAAGAACTCGAATTACTCAACTTAGAAACAGCAAATGAACTTTTGGAAGATTTATCAGCAATTCAAAAAATGATTTATTCCTTCAAAAATAACCTTCAATTAAAGTCTTGAATCTTGGCTCTTGGTTCTTGGCTCTTAGCTCTTGAATCTGACATCTGACATCTAACATCTGAAATCTTGAATCTAAAAAGAAATGAAAAGAAACGATATAAAAACCATACTTGTTATCGGTTCCGGCCCCATAATAATAGGACAGGCGGCCGAGTTTGATTATGCCGGAACCCAGGCTTGTCTGGCCCTCAGGGAAGAAGGCTATAAGGTAATACTTATCAATTCCAACCCCGCAACCATTATGACGGATGTTGAAATTGCCGACAAAGTCTATATTGAGCCTATCTCACTGCCTTTTGTGAGCCACATTATCCGAAAGGAAAGACCGGACGCGCTGCTGCCTACACTGGGCGGTCAGACGGGTCTGAACATGGCGGTGGAACTGGAGAAATCCGGCATCCTGGAAGAATGTAAAGTGGAAGTCCTGGGTACCAAACTTTCAGCAATCAATCAGGCCGAAGACCGTGACCTTTTCCGCGAGCTTATGCGAGAACTGAACGAGCCGGTGCCGGAATCAGACATTGTAAATACCGTGCGCGGTGCTCTGGAATTTGCGCATAATATCGGTTATCCTGTGATCGTGAGGCCTGCCTTTACCATGGGCGGAACCGGTGGTGGAATTGCCCATAACGACGATGAACTTAAGGAAATCGCCGGTTTTGGACTTAAATATTCACCTGTAACCCAGTGTCTGATTGAAAAATCTATCGCGGGTTTCAAGGAAATTGAATATGAAGTGATGCGCGACAAAAACGATAATGCCATCGTGGTCTGTAATATGGAGAACATAGATCCGGTAGGTGTTCACACGGGGGATTCCATTGTTGTAGCACCTTCGCAGACGCTTTCGGACCGTGAGTACCAGATGCTCCGGAATTCCTCACTGAAGATCATCCGTGCGCTGGGCATTGAAGGCGGCTGCAACGTACAGCTGGCTTTGGATCCGCATTCATTCGACTATTATATCATTGAGGTGAACCCGCGTGTGTCGCGTTCATCAGCCCTGGCGAGTAAGGCTACCGGTTATCCGATTGCCAAGATCGCAGCCAAGATCGCCGTAGGACTTACCCTGGATGAGATCATGAATCCCGTTACAGGAAAAACCTACGCTTGTTTCGAGCCGGCTTTAGATTATGTAGTAACCAAGTTCCCAAGATTTCCGTTCGATAAATTTGAAACGGCCGACCGCCGTCTCTCCACTCAAATGAAAGCCACGGGTGAGGTAATGGCCATCGGCAGGAACTTTGAGGAATCCCTGCAGAAAGCCATCCGTTCACTGGAAACAGGTCTGAGACATATTGGCCTCAAATCCAAGCAGGCAGAAGCGCTGACGGACGAGGAAATTGAAAGAAGGATCCGCGTTTGTGATGACGAGCGTCTTTTCATCATCGGTGATGCCTTAAGAAGAGGTTACGACTGGGAACAGATTGTGGAGTGGAGCAAGATCGACAAGTTCTTTATCTGGAAGATCAAGAAACTCATTGACTTCGAAAAAACCATCACAGAGAATAAATTTAATAAAGATGTGCTGCTTGAAGCCAAGAAATCAGGCTTCTCGGACCTGCACATTGCACACCTTTGGGAATCCGACCAGAAAACTGTCTTCGATTTCAGACGCGACAACGCCGTAATGCCGGTATACAAAATGGTGGACACCTGTGCCGCTGAGTTTGAAAGTGCCACCCCTTACTTTTACGGTACCTATGAAGAAGAGAATGAAAGCATTCCTTCCGACCGTAAGAAAGTAATTGTCCTGGGTTCCGGTCCTATCCGTATCGGGCAGGGTGTGGAGTTTGATTACGCGACCGTGCATTCCGTTTGGGCAATCAAGGAAATGGGTTACGAGGCCATCATTATCAATAATAATCCGGAAACCGTATCCACAGATTTCTCCATTTCAGACAAACTTTACTTTGAACCGCTTACCGAAGAAGATGTGATGAACATCATCGAACTGGAAAAACCGGAAGGCGTTGTGGTACAGTTTGGCGGACAGACCGCCATCAACCTGGCCGATAAGTTAGCGGCACACGGTGTTCAGATTCTCGGCACTACGCTTGAAGACCTGGACCGCGCCGAAAACCGTAACAAATTTGAAGCGGCCCTGCAGGAACTCGGCATTCCGCAACCTATGGGTAAGACCTGCTTCACAAAAGAGGAAGCACTCGTGATTGCCAACGAAATAGGTTTCCCGGTTCTGGTAAGACCAAGTTATGTACTGGGTGGCCGCGCCATGGAAATCGTATACGATGAAAAGGAACTGGACTATTACATGACCAACGCCGTTAAAGAAAACTCTGAGCATCCGATTCTCATCGACCGTTACCTTACCGGTAAGGAAGTTGAAGTAGATGCCATTTCCGATGGTGAAACGGTAGTGATTCCGGGGATTATGGAACATATTGAGAGGGCCGGTGTTCACTCCGGCGACTCCATCGCTGTGTATCCGCCGCAGAATATCACCCAGCAGCAGATTGACACGCTGGTGGATTATACCGAAAGACTGGCGCGCGGTCTTAACGTAATAGGTCTGATGAATATCCAGTTTGTTCTGGCCGATGGCGACGTGTACGTCATTGAGGTAAACCCGAGATCAAGCCGTACCGTACCTTTCCTTTCCAAGATCACGGAGATACCGATGGCCAATCTGGCTACCAAAGTCATCCTGGGTCAGAAACTAAAGGATTTAGGATTTGAATCCGGTCTGGCACCGGTGAAGGACGGCGTTTATGTGAAAGTACCCGTATTCTCCTTCTCCAAACTGACCAAAGTGGATATTTCACTGGGACCTGAGATGAAGTCTACAGGTGAAGTAATGGGCAAGGACACCACGCTGGAGAAAGCACTGTACAAAGGCCTTATTGGTTCCGGCCGCAAGATGCCGCTGCACGGCGCTATACTTTTCACCGTTGCAGATAAGCATAAAGAAGAAGCCTGCGAAGTGGCCCGACGGTTCCAGGAAATCGGCTTTAAGATCTGGGCCACCGAGGGAACAGCCAACTACTTTGAAGAACGCGGCGTCCGTGCCAAGATCGGTTACAAGATCGAGGAAAATCCTGAGATTAACCTTATTGACCTGATCCAGACCGGCAAGGTTCAGTACATTGTAAACACCATGACCAAAGGCAAGCAGTCGGAGCGCGACGGATTCCAGATCCGCCGCACCTCGGTGGAGAACGGTGTGCCGTGTCTGACCTCCATGGATACGGTAGAGGCTATTCTGAAGGTAATTGAAAGCATGAGTTTTAAGATGGAGAAGATGTAAAATCCAATTTTTTATAAGTGAAGACGCGTCCGGGAGGGCGCGTTTTTTGGTTGAAATGTTGGCAAAATAATGAGCTAGAGAAAACTGATTAAAATTCTCTTACAATACTTGTTTGTATAATTATAATTCAGGTGTTGCCTGACGCTTTTAATGTTTGTAGATTGGTTAAATATTTATCGTACCATTCTGTTACCAAATTTTTAGTTGAAACATTAGCTGATAATCATAAGTCAGTGTATTTAACTTTAATTCCCGGCTAAATGTTAATTTTAAGGTCGCTGACCACTATATCAGTTACCAAGCTTATTAACCAAAATAACTTTGCCAAAGTTTCAAACTTTGGCAAAGTTGATTTGAACTCTAATTGAAAGGAAGACATGGACATTAGATCAGACAATCTGGAACCTGGATTCTTCTATCATATATTCAATCGCGGCATTAATGGTGGAAAGGTATTTTTAAATGATGATAACAGGCTTTTCTTTCTCCGGAAAGTATCATTATACCTTTTGCCCGTAGCTGAGCTCTATGCTTATTGTCTCATGCCCAACTATTTTCATTTGATGATTAGGATAAAGGAAGGGCTTGAAGACAACTTTGCCAAAGTTCCAAACTTTGGCAAAGTTGAGCAGGGTCTCCATGCAGAGAAGTCAATGGCAAGTAAACAGCTTGCTAAGCTGATCAGTAGTTACACGCAGGCTTTTAACAAGTATCACAATCGGCACGGTAGTATATTCGAAAGGCCTTTCAAAAGAAAGCGTATCACTTCTGAGGATTACCTTCGAAAAGCTATAGTATATATTCACAGAAACCCTGTCAATATTGGCGAAAACATTGAAGAGTATCGATTTTCGTCCTACAGGAGAATCGTCTCAGACTCAAAGACAGCAGTGCAGACAGATGAAGTTCTGACATTATTTGAAACAGTTGACAATTTTAAATATCTCCATCGTTTCGAAAATAATTACGAAATATAACTTTGCCAAAGTTCGGAACTTTGGCAAAGTTGCGTGCATCACAGAATCTATCTTCCTGGCCAATTCAGCCACCGGTTGTGGCCAATATTTCTGAACGGGCTGTAAAAATTATTGCGGATGAGGATAGGGTTAAAAAATTGCCAAGTGGATTGATAGACTGATCTGTGAATAGCTTTGCCAAAGTCTGGAACTTTGGCAAAGCTGTAGAAAAAAGCTCCGGCTGAATGTGCTTCTCCTTTCCTGCGAAATTTTCTATCTTTAAAAAAAATATACTATGAAGAAACTATTAGTAAGCGCATTTCTTGTAGCCTCCCTTTCTGCAGCGGCGCAGTACAGCCTGCCGGCTGCCAGCCCAAGGGCCAAGGTGGAACAGCAGTTCTCGACCTCCAAAATTACAGTAGATTACGGACGCCCGGGTGTTAAAGGGCGAAAAGTTTTCGGCGAACTCGTGCCTTACGGCAAGGTGTGGCGTGCAGGCGCTAATGGTGCCACCAAAGTTACCTTTGCCCAGGCTGTAAATTTTGGCGGCAAAACAGTACCCGCCGGAACCTACGGTCTGTTTATAAACCCAACCGACAAGGAATGGAAAATCATTTTAAATAAAGATGCCCAACAGTGGGGCGCCTATGAATACGATGAAAAACTGAATGTATCGGAGGTATCCGTGCCGGTTCAGAAAATGACTGAAAAGCAGGAATGGTTTGAGATTGAACTTAACCCTGTTGATGATCATGCCCTGGATATGGTGATTAAATGGGACATGACCAAGGTGACGGTTCCGGTGAAGGTGGCCAAGCCTGAGGCGGTTTCACGGATAGTGGAAAAACTGCGCGAAATCAATACGATTGAGCGTGAGAAATAGTTATCGCAATAATTTCTCAAAAGCTTTGCGTGCGCTGCCGCGGAAGTACACTTCGCCACAGTAAACGTAATCCAGATTATTAAAGATTTTCAGCATGGCGGCATTATCATAATTGGTATCGGCGCGGATGCTGAAAATTTTGTTTTTAAGCGCAAGATGCTCAACCTCTTTCAGAATGGAAGTTGCCACGCCGGTTCCGGCCGTCTCACGGGCTACCGCCAGGCGGTGAACTACATAGAAATCACCATCGCTATGCCACTGGCCCTCAATTTCATCGTAGGCCGGTTCAGTGTTTAGAATAATGGCTACATATCCAATGAGTTCGTCGCCGGAATCATAAACATAACCCTGGTCCTGCGCAATATCGTTTTCTATAGTTTGCAGGTTAGGGTAGCCGTCCTGCCACTGCGCGGAGCCCTGTTCTTTTCGCAGTTGTATGGCGCCGCTCAGGATGTCCCAGATTATTGGAGCATCGTCTGGATTTGCTTTTCGGAGGGTGGGAGTAAGAGACAATATAAAAGTAAAAAGTAAAAAAAACAAATAAAAAAGGAAAGAGGCGATGATGATTATTTATTCGCTTTCATTTTCCTGAAGCCAGGCATCGATGATTTTAAACGCCATGGCTTCGTCAGGAAGATCTACGAAAAGGCTAGCAAGGCCATTATCTTCCTTTGGATGATCTGCACCTGAATCGGTAACGGCTATACCGGCATCTTCCAGCAGCGCCTTCACCGTTATGATTTCTTTTTCTGATTCACTTTCAAAAACAGGTACCGGATTTTTCATAAGTTCTATTTTTAAGGACTAAATTACGGAAATTAACCGCAGGATGAAAAACGATACCTTATATTTCGTTCTCCAAAAGGTCTTTGGCCAAACTCGCCGTTTTTAACTTTCTGTTTCTGATAAGGTAATTAATATCTGACGTGTTATCTACCATCAGTTGCCTGTGATAATAATTAATATGCTCCAGAATGCCGAATACATTCGCGAGAACAGCCCACCAGATTAAATTACCGTTATATGACCAGTCATTAAGATACAGTTGTAGCATCAATACCAGCGGCACCAGAGCAATCATCACAAGATTAATCTTTTTTGACTTTCGGAAGAAAGTCAGATTCTTAGTTCTGTCAAATGACCTACCCGTGAGCGTATAAAGTTTCAGCTTCCAGTAATGTTGGCCCTGATACAGGATGAAAATGCAGAGCGCCAGTCCATAGAGAATGAACACGATGTCCTGAAGCGGTTTGTTAAAAAGCAGCCAGACCACCATAATTGGAAATGTGATAAATGCGTGTACCATTTCCATTGGATAATACCATTTTAATCTTTTTATAAGATCTTTTTTAGACATTTTATATTCAATATTTAATTTTTGTTTCGTCCGAATAAAAGCCTCGCGGCTTCATTACAACAGAAAAAGTGCTTCAGAGCAGTAGCTAATTATAAGGCTAAAAAAGTTGGGAAACGAATTTTAATCTATAGGACCGCAGTGTGCACGTTTTTGGGTATGAGACTTTACGGCTGACGCTGGCGGCATTTTGTAAGCAAGGCCATACAGGATTTTGACAAAATAATCTTAATACAAATCTTTATACCTGGTGAAATTAGCCCTCACAACTGGTACTTATAACTTATTGTTTCATTTTTACCAAAACTTAAATCCCGGCTTTGAGGTGCTGTTTGACGTAAAATCGGAGGTAACAAGGTTTCTGTTCAGTGGAATTTTAAAAGTTTCACCGGGATTACCGCTTATAAGGTAGTGCTGCGCGAGTGGCTCTCCCAGCAAAAGTTTTATTTTTTTGGACAATCGCGACTTATTATAGCTGTATGTGCCGTCAATTTTGGTAACGAGGTCGCGGATGTTTTTGGGATCGGCATTGGATTTCAGACGTTGATAAATGAAGAAAAGTTCCTCCTCATGGTCTGAAAGTTCAGCAATTCTGAGTCCAGCTGGATGCTGAAGGAAAAATATGAATAGGGTAGCCTCCAGCGGAGTCAGTTTCAGATCTGCGCTTCCAATACTGATTTTTCCTTTGCCAGAAATGTGAACTGCTTTAGGCTGAACAGCACCGAGAAAACCCTGTGAAAACTTCATCTGCATCCTTATTTTTTCGAAGAAATTCAGCACATCGGAAATCAACTTCTCAGGAACACCATTTGCGGTCAGCCGTGCAATGCATTCCGGACAAATGTCGGCCGTTCGCAGTTTCAGGAGGATATCGTTCTTGTTTGCACAGAAGTCGTTCACGCAACCTAAAGCGGTAAGGTGGAAGTTTTGCTCCACCGGGAGGTGAAGGTCAAACTTCATAAGAATTCGCAGTACATTAGCTACAATCTCATAAGCAACCGGATATTCCGGCGAACTGTCCAGGAAGACATCCCAATCCGAGGCCTGCACGAAGGCATTCCGTTCTCCATCTGCAGAAAATGCACTGAACCAGTTGAGTGAGTTGCGTCGGTTGGTGACAACGATGATAAAATCGTCCTTTGGAAGTTTCAGATTGGTACGGCTCTTTTCGCAGAGATAAAAGAGTTCCCGCCAGCTGAGCGGATATCCGCGCGCTGAATCGTACTGCTCAATTTGAGATTCGGATTCGATCCGGAACCGAAATCCGCCATGGAACCGGTGTTGGTTAATGCTCATTAAATCGCCATACTGCCAACGAAGGCGCGGCAGATGAATTTGGAGAAAGGACCCGCTGTCGTGGAGCAAATCCTTTAGGGCAAGCATTAAATCGGGGTGTACGTCGGGTGAAGATATAAGATGAATATTCACTTCGGGCATGTTTAGTACCCGAAAGATACTTAAACGTCCCCATACAATCATCTGAAATTTTCGAATTCAATCACCTTATGTACAAGTTCAGGAGTGAGTTTGGATAATGCATAATGCCGGATCTGTGAAGGTACGCCACCGTAGAATGCAGATGCGATACCGCCGGCAATACAGGCTATCGTATCACTGTCGCCACCAATCGAGATCGCGTTCCGTATGGTGTCTTCATAACTGACGGAGTCCAGAAATGCTACCAGTGCCTGAGGAACCGTCTCCTGGCAAGTCTCATTAAACTTATAACTGTAACGGATATGATCGCAGGTGAAATTCAGGTCATAATCATAAAGTTCAGTAACCACATTACGTATCTCCTCTTTAGAGTGGCCGGCTTTAGCCATAAATACAGCAACTGAAACTGCCTTCGCGCCCTTTATGCCTTCGGGATGATTGTGGGTCACTTCAGCAGACATACGTCCCAGGAGGCTTGCCTGCGTTACGGAACCCGCCATAAATCCTGCTGCACTGGCACGCATAGCCGAACCATTTCCGAAACTGTTGTAAGCCTCATTTTTCGGGGAGACGAGCCACTGGTAGAACCTGCCGCCATATCCGCGGTTGGGGTATTTGCGGCCGTAGTCCTTTAATGTGGCAGCCATGTCCCGGCCGTTAGTCAGTGCATCGGCGACCGCAAGAGTCATCACTGAGTCATCCGTAAATTTAGCTCTGTCATTAAATAGCGGAAAATCTTTGGAGCGGTGATTATTGAACTCATACACCGACCCGATAATGTCTCCTGCGATAGCGCCTAAAATGCTGTTTTTCATCATTTGTGTTTTGTGAATACAAACTTAGTTACAAATTTTCTGTGCGCGTTTTTCTGCAAGGTTGCAGGAAACTGATCTTACTTAGCTGCCGTAAATTGACTCTGCACCCGTCAGGTTAACATCGGCATGCCAACGGGGGAGAAGTAGATACAGTTAGTTGTGACTTAAGAAATTGATCTAGAAAGGGTTTTATAGGATCTGCAACAAAACGGGGGAATTAGGCAGAAAGCGTGGTGAGTATTTAGATGAAGAAAGACTTGCCTTTTACTCCTCGTAACTGGATTCTGAAATTTTGGATCTTTACATTGAACGGTTCGGCGGAAGCGTTGCTTTGTACGGATGATAAAAAAATTCAATATATCATTATGATCAAATTTTGACATTGCCGAAAAATAAAAAAAACCGAAACTTGCGTTTCGGCTTTCTTTGCGGAGAAAGAGGTTCCGAGTAGCTGATAATCAGTGAGTAAGGATAGAAATAAATGAGTTGATTTACAGTATATTACTGAAAATAGGGTTCCTACCAATTACCATCAATTCACCCTAGTTATCAGTGTTGTGGGGAGGAGGTGGGGAAGAAGATCTGCATTTTCGACACTCTAAGTTTTCCTGGTCATTACAGTTATAGGCCATACATTATCGAAGATTAGATAAGTGAAGTAGAACTTAATCACTGTTTTATGAATCGTGAATGTCTCGCTTTCAACGGATGCTCAGATCCCAGACCTCCCACTTTCTAAGTTTATGCTGGGGAGGATCAAGGTCATAAAACAATACCTCGAATTTTTGCTTACTTTTATCCTGAACTAATTCGACTATTACTGATTGCGGGAGGGAACCTTTCTTTGGTTCTACCGATTATGCTATTAGTGCCCGAGGTTTCATGCTACAAAGCTAGGTGCAAAATATAGCATTTTGCAAATAAAACTTGCTATAAAAGGGATCAAAATCCTTTATAGCGTTTTTGTAGGCCCGCTTAACTTACTGTCAGCCTTTTTCTTTACCAGTCCGTCCCCAGCCATTAATCCCTTTACTTAAGATTGTTACCAAAGGTAAACAGAAACATCTCCAAATTAGCTGGCTTAACGTCTAACTGCAAAGATACCTCGTGCATGGTTTTTAGATATCCCAGATACTTAAGGCAGGCATTGTCATACCTAAAACCTCCAAGACCTTGAAATTCGGCAAACAGATTTGCATTAAAGATCCGCATCAACCGTTCATCTAAAATAAGGCAGTCATAGGCACCGTATTTATGGGTTCTGAAGTGTAGTAATTTTGAAATGGTCGAAATACCTAAGCCTGGGATGTCGGATAATCGTTTTAAGGTTGTATCCAAGTCATTTTCAGAAAGTAGAGCTCTCGAGGGCAGGTTAACGATTGAAATAATTTTTTCCAACTGATCAAAGATCCGTCTGTCATTAGCGCTTCCTCGCATACCTCTGGGGTAACCCCACATAATTACTTTATAGATGAAAGTGCTAATGTCATTATTTGTCGATAAGTCCTTTCTAGAAATCTTAACTGTATCTTGACCTTCGAATATATGATTCAGAATATGTGCATTGATCTTTCCTTCCCAAGTTGATCTTTTAGTTGTGAACGCTTGATCTTCCACAGGCATCTCAGCAATTAGATGTCTGTATTTACCTAAAGTCATCATATGTTTTTCTTAAGAAGAGAATGTTCAAGCAGTAATTGTAAAGCATCTGGTATGGCATCCACTACATAAGCTTTGTTCGATAGTTCTTCCTCATAGTAATATCTATATTGCATCAGAATTTGTGACAGGGTTATCTTCTTTGTGTCTAAAATATTTGCAAGAATTTCTAATTTTTTATCTGGCGTAGTTCTCGTCCATTCATCAGATAGGGGGTCAAAGATGGTTCTTAAAGTTCGATGCGGTGAATATTTTCCTAAAACCTCATCTGCTATTTCCTGGTAGTCCATACTCAAAATTTAGGGTTATTATTCGGTTTCCATTGTATAAGTATTGCCATCATCATCGGTAGCCTCCAATTCTCCGTAGCCGACCCATTCGAGCTCTACATCCTTTTCGATACCGTCCGCATCTATTACAGTACCTGAGCCATATCTTCCCTGCATTTCAACATTGCCCTCAATGTCGTTGCCATACTCATCTTGTCCCACGACATCATAATTATACTCGTAGTTTCCAGAAGTGCCAGTTCGGTATTCGTATTTATAATCGGAATCCGTATGCAGGTTATCCTCTGAAGAGGTATCACCATACACCGTTTTGGTTTCACCTTCACTCCCTTGTTTACAAGACACTACAGTACTTAGAAGTCCTAAGCTCAGTAATCCAATTAATAAAATCTTTCTCTTCATGTTTGTGTTTTTTATTTACTTCACGTTAATCACCTGTTTCATTGTATTAAAGAACGCTTGGTAAAATGAGGCATCCTGTGCGTACAATTTATAGAGCTCAAGCTCCTGTTTTCTTTGCTTAGACATCACCTCATCAACAATCTTCTTTAAAGCCAGATCTCGGTTTTGAACATCGTGATTATCTGCAACCTTATTCTGAAAGTCTGGATGCGCCTGGACAGAGGTGCTAAGAGACCTAAACTTTACCCGCTGTTCTTCGGGGGTTGCCTCCCAGCCCTGAAACCATCGTTCATTAAAGGATTGAATAATGCTGTCTAACGGATCTCTTTCATCATCACCTCCAAAAGCTCCTCTCATATTGGATTTCTGTGGATCAACTTCAGATTCACTGCTATCAAGTTCGATTGATTGGTTGAGTTTACTCCTTTCAAGGCCATATGTTGAGAGATCAACCGACTCTAAAAGTTTGTCAAGTTTATCCTGATCGGGATCCTGGATTTTAAGTTTCGGAATGAGGAACTTTAGAAACCAGAAAAGTTTTTCCCATCCTATTATTTCATATGGGAGCAATGCTGCGATCTGTCCGTAGATTTTTACAAACTGCTTGGCCTTAATTTTAATGTCTGCTTTCTGTTTGTCATCCAGTTCGAGATCTTTATCGAACCTTTGCGCTGCTAAATCGATTATCGGGCTCAACAGTTGGGAATCAACGCCCATGAAATATTTCGCATTGAAATCATCTACCTCCGTTTGTTCATAAACTCCTGTCTGGTCCAATGAATCTTTTATTTCATGCAGCACATTAACATCTGTTGCACGGCTAAGAGAGGTGGAAGTGTAAAAAGGATCAAATGATTGCTTGATGTCATCGGTGGAATTAAAGAAGTCAAGGATGAAGAGGTCCTCTGTTTTCTTTCCAAGTTTATCCGCTGATCGGTTAAGCCTGGATAAGGCCTGGACAGCCAAGACGCCCTGTAATTTCTTATCGACATACATTGCTGTTAGCTTGGGCTGGTCGAAGCCCGTGAGATATTTATTTGCTACGACTAACATCCTGTAGTCATCTTCATCGAATTTATCCCGTGTTTCGCCCTCAGGGAATCCGTTGATCTGCGCTTCGGTATATTCAATCCCATCGACTACCTTTTTGCCCGAGAATGCAATTGCTATTTTGAAAGGACTCCCTTTTTCTTTAAGCAGGTTTTTTAGTGCGTTATAGTATCGGATGGCTGATTCGATGCTTTGTGTAACCACCATTGCCTTGCTCTTGCCTTTGAGTTTTTTAGGCTGTACCACTGCTTGCATAAAATGGTCGAGCATTATCTCAGCCTTAGTGTTAATGGTCTGCTGATGCTTTTCAACATAAGCTCTGAGTTTCTTCTGCGCTTTTGCTGTATCAAACAACGGATTTTCCTCTATTGATTTCTCCAGTTCGTAGTAACTTTTATAAGTGGTGTAATTTGCAAGTACATCCAAAATAAAACCTTCTTCAATTGCCTGTTTCATGGAGTACAAATGGAAGGGTTTAAAGGATCCGTCTTCCTGTACTTCTCCAAACTTTTCCAATGTAGTATTCTTTGGAGTAGCTGTGAATGCAAAATAAGATGCATTAGGAGTCATTTTGCGGGACTTCATGGCTTCATTCATCTTGTCTTGCCAGTCATCTGAATCAATATCTTCATTGGCGCCCAAAGCACGGTTCAGATTATCTGCCGTGGTTCCAGAATTTCCGCTATGGGCCTCGTCCACAAGGACTGCGAACTGTCTGCCACTCATATCGGCTATACCATCTACAATGAAGGGAAACTTTTGAATGGTGGTGACAATAATTCTTTTACCATTTTCCAGGGCTGCTTGCAGATCTTTGGAACTGTATGCTGGCGCAACAATGTTTTTAACCTGGGAAAATTCTTTGATATTTTCACGAAGTTGCTTATCAAGAAGCCTGCGGTCCGTAACCACGATTACAGAGTCGAAAATTGGAGCATCCAGGCTGCGGCCATTTGCGCTGTGTGTGCTCTCTGGGTAGGCCTCAATTAATTGGTAAGCAAGCCAGGTTATGGAATTACTTTTACCTGATCCTGCACTGTGTTGTATTAGGTAACGCCTGCCTGATCCCTTTTTCTCTGCATCAGCAATTAGCCGTCTAACTACATCAAGCTGGTGGTACCTGGGAAAGTATAGGGTTTTCTTACTTAAGGGTTCGTTTTCGGTACCGTCAAATCTCACAAAATGCTGAATGATGTTAGCCAAACTCTGTCTTGTCAGTACATCCTGCCACAAATAAGATGTTTTATGACCGAATGGATTCGGAGGATTACCTTTGCCGAAATCGTTCCCTAAGTTAAATGGCAGGAAAAAGGTATTGGCTCCATCGAGTTTAGTTGTCATGTAGACCTCATCTGTATCCACGGCAAAATGCACGATGCATCTGCCGAAATTCAGAAGCGGTTGACTGACATCCCTTTTGTATTTGTATTGGTTAATCCCATGAACTTTGGCATTTTGGCCTGTCCAATGATTTTTAAGTTCAATTGTCGAGATAGGAATACCATTTAGGAAGAGGACCATATCGATTTCCTCCAGTGGATTGGACTGAGAGTACATTAATTGTCTGGTGACACTGAATTGGTTTTTCTCAAAGTTGTCTTTGATGGCTTGGCTGCTATTTTGTAAAGGGTACACGTAAAAAAGGGTAAATTGAGCGTCATCGACCGCCAGCCCTTTTCGAAGAACTTTCAGAACCCCATATTTCTTGATCAGCTTATCGAGACGGTCCAGAATCTTTAGCTTCCAATCGGGTTGCCTTTTTAGCTTCTCGAGTTCTTCAAGTTGTGTTTTTTCCAGGAAATCCCAAAACCTCACCTCATCAATGGCAAATTTTTTATTATAATCAGAAGGATTTCCAATAAAGTATCCGTTACCACCGTAAGTTGTGGCAGGATCCGACACCTGCATGGTTTTCAAATCCTCCTTACAAATACCAGCCAGCGATTTCTCGATGGCTATTTCAAGGGCAAGTTCGTTGGTTTGGCTTTTCATATTTGGTTTGGCTTTTCATATAAGGTTCTATAATTAATCTTTTAAGTTAGCGAAAGGCCTTTTCCCATATGATTTAATAAATTGTTGGATTAATTTGCTCTCTTCATCTCGAGGATTTCCAGCAGGCAATTCTTTCCAGCAGACCACCATATCGTAGCAGTTCTTTAATTGCCAAACGTACCGTCCTCCCCAGTGTCCAACGGGGCTACCATGGCCGAATCTAAAATACTGCTTGAGTCTGGAGTGCAAGGTTGCATTTCCGTTTTCCGCACCTGCTTTTCCAATGTAAACTATGGATGAGTTCTCTATCCAATTTTCTTTAAGAAGGTCGATGCTAACATTGGGATTTTTCGCTTTGAAATGTCCACCAGGACCTACCTCGACAAATTCTGGAGTTATGTCCTGATGAAGCAAAATATAGATGCCTTTAACCTTCGGGATATCTGCATAATTGTTCTTTACAATTTCTGCAATTGTTTTAAATCCTTTAAATCCATTGAGCCTTAATTCATCAGTGATCTCGTTGTCCAAATTTAATGATGTCGTACTGGACTTTGAAGCATTCGCCAGATCAGCAGATGACCTGGTTTTTTTTATTTCAGGTTTATTCACTGGTGAAAGAGTTCCTACAATCCTGACAACTCTTCTGAAATCTGCAACAGTGTAGCCTCCACCAAGGCCGAAATCATCTTTTGCGTAGAAGCCCAGTTTTCTTATTTTATCACGAATGCCTTTTTGCTTGCTGCTTTCTGAAACCAATTTTTGCTCTATCAACGCAATAATCTGGTCCGCTTCTGCTTTTGTAAAAATGGATTTCCCTTTCATCATTATTTAATGAATCTCGCTATTTGTTGTGTCTGAATGCCATAATTAAAAGATTGGGTTCCTGTCCTTCCTGCAAAATTTACAGCAACTAATCGTCCGAATTTGTCAAAAACTGGACTTCCACTGGAGCCTGGCAAGGCTGGAATAGTGTAAAGGACCTTGTTCTCATCGGTAACCTGACTGATGTTCCCCTCGGTTAATTGCGGTTTCATGCCGCTCGTTGTATTTCCTATTGCAACACCATGGTTATATCCAAGCATGGTTACTTTTTCAGTTATCTTAAGAGGTTTTATTTGTATCGAATCAATCTTACTCATATCCGCACTAACGATTTTTCTCCCAATTAATTCACCAGGATTTACAGGCTTCATCATGGTTAAATCCACCTCAGGGTTTTCAGAAATCTTTACAGATTTGTACTGCACATAATCATTTAGTGACTCCGATTTCTGGTTATTGAAAAAGACACCAAATTGGATCGAAGTTTTCGTTACTCGGTTTTTCATCATTTCGAAATTTTCAATATAATCTCCGAGTGCATTCAACCTATCTTCGGCTTCATCTAAAATCTGTCCCATGCGTATCATATCTGCTTCGGGTACAGTGCTTCCATAACCATCGTAGTTGTAATTATTGTACTGCAACCGCTCGTAATCACTTCTTTTACTTCGGTAATCTTCAGCGCCTGCGTAGTACATACTCTCCAGCCTGTACTTAATACCTGATAAAATAAGCTTTCCTTCTTCATCTGAAGGCCTAACATCTACAACATGACGGTTGGTAAGCAATGTGCCTTGAGGATCTATGAAAAAACCTGTTCCCCAGGTAACATTCGGGTCGGCCTTAGCCTCCTCGTAGCTTAAAAACTCTGAAATCTCCCCTGTTCTCTTATCGTAATCTTTAAAGAAAAAATCTTCACCATCTATAGTAATTTTGTACACAAAAGAATGCTTTATCAGAACCACTGCATCCTGATATTTGTTAAAGATTTGTTCACCGCTTAGAGGCAAGAGTTTTATGGGTTCTGGTGCCTTTTTAACAACTTCCTTCTTTTGGCAACTCGTAAAAAAGGTCAGGGAAATAATTACTATTAAAACAGGGAATAAATGTTTCTTCATAGGGTTTTGTGTTTTTATTAAAGTACTAAATTTAAAATATTTTTGCGAATTAGACAACCTTCATCTTACCCGTAACCACATTATCAATTAATATAGTTTTGTATTCTTTAAGTTTTTCGATTTCCTGCTGCTTGAGGGAAGTGGCTTTGGTGATTTTCTCTTCTATTTTCTTTAAATAGGAAGTTATCTGCGTTTGTTCATCAAGAGGAACTTTAAGAATTGGCATTAATTTAAAATCGTTAAAACTCAAGTTTTGGCGAAGTCCACTTCCATACTTATATATCACTTTGGAAATATCCATTACATATAAGAATTGTTGTATGAAAAAAGGAGAGCTATTAATAACTATTAGATTTAAATAAGCACTTGTTATGATACCATTATAATAAGATAGTCCTGTTCTTAAACTTGTTTTATCATTTTGCAAATCTGTACCTCTTATGATTATATCACCTTGATAAACTAATTGGTAAGTCTCAAAAGATTCGGGAACTAAACCGAACATTTTTTCGTCAGGTTTTATTATAATTTTACCATAGCTTAACGATAAAACAACTGAGTTTTTTAATCCTTTATTGCCTTCCTTCCGTTCTGTGAAAATCGTTCGTCCTGGCATCACCTCCCAATGCTCTGGAATTTCGCCAATCCACTCCACGCCAGAATCCTTCATTTTTACGTTGGGGTCTAGGCCTTTGGTGACGGCTTTCTGGATGAGGATTTGCCGTCTTTCTTTCAGTAGGTTGATTTCCTTTTCTTTGATGGCAATAAGCTGGTCTATTTTGGCAGTTTTATCATCCAGAAACTCAGATATGGCTTGTTGTTCAACTGGTGATGGAAGAACTAATAAACTTTCTGAAATATCTTTAAAGTTGATGGTTTGTCTAACACCAGCACCTAGAGTTTTCATATAGAAAATGTCGTAGATATGTAAAAGCCATTTAAAATATTCCTTGTTAATCTCAACCTTATTTTTTAAAACAATATACCCCGAGCTAACTACTACATCTATATCGGACAAAGCAATTCTTAAACTTTTGAGGTCATAATTTAGATTGAGCGGATTTAAAAGAAATTCGCCCTTATTTACTACTTGATAAGATAATTTGGTTGCCTCAGGAATTTTTTCGTCATCTTTATAAACAACCCTTCCAAAACTTATTGCTCCCGAATTCAATTGGGGATTTGTTATTTTCTTCTTTTCAACGAAAACCCACTTTAGTTTGGTAAGCTCCCAGTGTTCAGGAACCTCACGCAACCAATGTTCGCCACTGTCTTTGTATTTTTCGTACCGCTTCATTTCTTAAAAGTTTAAGATTTCAGCCAGCAGTCCGTCTCCTTCTTTTTCCAGCGCAATGATCTCCTCGGTAACCTCCTCCAAGGTTCTTAATGGAGCAGGTTCGTAGAAGTACTTATTGAAGCTCAGTTCGTAGCCGATCTTGACGCTGTCCAGAGCTATCCAGCTTTCTTCGGAATAAGGTTTCACTTCACGTAAAAAGTATTCTTGTATATTTTCCTTCAGCGGGATGCTCTCTGCATCTCTAAGGTCGGTTTCCGTTTCGTAGATGATATATTCTCCTGGCTTACGTGTTGGGAAATACCCGAAGTTCGGCAGGTCCTGTTCTTTACAACCGAGAAATTCCAGAAGGTCCTTCAGCTTTTTATCATTCAGCTTCTCGGTTTTCTTTACCACCTTGTCGCCTTCTTCATCGTACCAGCTCACGGCATCCAGTATCGCCTTCTTCTCGGTAGCGGAAAGCTTGGTCTTATCCTGCTTAAGAACCTCATCTATCTTATCTGAAAAACTATTGAAATTGGTGTAGGTTTCAGTACCTAATACATCCATCAGCCTTTTAGCGGTTTGGTACAGAGCTTCCTGTTTCTCCCAGGTTTCCTTTTTCAGAAGTGAAGCAATCTGCTTGGGAGAGATGCTCAATTCATGCTTCTCTACAAAGGCATTGATGTCTTTACGGTGTTTCTCTAGGCCTGTGTAAACTTCCACCCCATACATTTCGAAGAGTTGCTTGCTGAATTCTGGAACACTTTTGTCCCACTTCAACGCTTCAATTTTTTCAGTGGTGAATTGTGCCTTTAACCGTTTCGGCCTTTCGATATTGACTTTGTAGTATCCGAAATCCTCGTTGTCGAAAACCTTACTGGCAAGATTGCCAGTCCCCTTCTTGTCGAGCTCTTTTAGTTGCATATAACAGTCCTGAATTTCCTGGATGTGCTGTTTGGTCAATTCGCAATTCTTGTTACCAAGGTTCTTCCGCAGCTTTTGGTACATTTCGCTGGCATCAATAAGCTGAACTTTTCCTTTACGTTTTTCTTGTTTGTTATTAGATAGAATCCAGATGTAGGTGGTGATTCCCGTATTATAAAAGATATTATTAGGTAATTGGATAATGGCCTCCAGCAGGTCATTTTCTATGATAAATCTTCTTATGTTGCTTTCACCACCTCCTGCATCGCCTGTAAAAAGGCTGGAACCATTGTGAACGGATGCTATTCGGCTACCAAGGCCACCCTTGGAAACAGGCTTCATCTTGTCAACCATTTCCATAAGGAACAGTAACTGCCCATCACTGCTTCTGGGTACTGCATCAGCGTCTTCCAGCTCACCCCAATAGTTTTTGAGCTTTATCTGAAAACGGCTATCGATAATGTCTTTACCGTCCTTGATGTATTTCTGCTCAGAAGCCCAGGATTTACCGTAAGGTGGATTGGAGAGCATAAAATCGAAGGTCGTGCCCGCAAACTCATCGGTAGAAAGCGTAGAACCTACTTTGATGTGTTCAGGATTTTTTGCTTTAATCATCATATCTGACTTGCAGATGGCATAAGTCTCATCGTTTACCTCCTTGCCGAACAGGTACACATCTGTTTTGGTGGCTTTTATTTCACCGTCTGGATCTATGATGAAATTTTCAGATTCGGTGAGCATTCCGCCAGTACCACAAGCGGGATCGTAGATGGTAATCACTGAAGGCATATGATCTTTAATAGGATCAAAAATGACGTGGGTCATTAGATCTATGACCTCTCTTGGGGTATAATGCTCGCCAGCCTCTTCATTATTCTCCTCGTTGAATCTCCTAATCAGTTCCTCGAAAACGTATCCCATTCCAAGATTGGTTAGTGCAGGCAGTTTACGTCCCTGACTGTCTAATTTGTCAAATGGAGTTACGTTAATATCTGGTGATGTGAACTTTTCGAGCACGTCCAGCAACACATCCTTATCGGCCATGTGCTTAATCTGACGTCTAAGCTGGAACTTTTCAATTATCTCCTGTACATTGTGGCTGAAACCATTTAAATAGTCCTGAAAGTTGCCGAGTAATATCTGCTGGCTGTTTGTGGCAGTTGCGTAAAGTTTCTGGAGCGTCCATTCGCTAGTGTTGTAGAATACAAATCCAGAAGCCTGTTCCATTCCCCTGTCGTCCCACTCGGTAAATTGCATGTCTTCCCGTTGAAACCTCACTTCCTCTAAGACAGCTTCCTTGGTTGGCTCCAGCAGAGCGTCCAATCTACGTAATACGACCATTGGTAATATAACATCTCTATATTTCCCTCTTACATAAACATCTCGTAAGCAATCATCTGCTATGCTCCATATAAACGATATGAGCCTATTGTGTACTGCGTGGTTCATTAAATAATTTTATTCACCAAAATACACAAAAAAAGGCCATCCCGTACAATCGATTTGTTTTACTCGGCCTATAAAATATTAATTAATTTGCACCTGACCAAATAAAAATGCAGAAAAATTTGCGTATGTCAAAAACTTTACGTATATTTGCACCAGATTTAAGTATCGAATCCCCGTTACGGACAAGTTAACGACTAGTTAATTTGGAGAATGAAGACATTATAAATGAACTTCATCACCAACCGAGGTTTTAAAACCCACGGTGGTACATGTTCCACAAGGACTGGATTCGGCTAAGCAGATGCTTGGTAAAAAAAATTACAATCCTGGGATTCCTATCCCTTGTAGGATACTCCACGTAATTTCCATTCCATCCACCTGCTTGCGCTTCAGCTTGCAGGATTTTTTTTGTCCTAACAGGTTCGATACGATTAACAATAAGAACTGTATTTAACCAAATGAGATGAAATGAAAAATCCGTAAGCCAACCCCATGCAGGCGGGGTGTAAAATATAGCCTAAGGCCATCAATTGAAACAAAATTTAAATGAAAGAATTATGAATGTAAAATTTTATCTGAAAAATCCTAAGGATGGGATGGAAAACAAAATCCACATGAGAGTAAGGGTAGGCAGGTCTATCGATCTATCAATTGCAACCAAAGAAGTATGCTTGCTGGAAGATTGGGATGCCGATGCGGGGCTATTGTTGGAAAGGTATACCAATAGCCGTGGCAACGGACTGAGAGGTATTAAGCTAAAAAATAAAATTGCCGAAAACGAGCTGGTTAACAGTAGGCTAAAAAAGCTGAAGGTGAAATTGGAAGAGGCCTACAGAGAAGGGTCTGGAAAAGTAAACTCTTCTTGGCTTAAGGGTGTTGTGCATCCGTCCAATGAAGAAAATGACTTTAACGATAAAGAGTTTCTGGACTATTGTGATATTTTCTTAGAATCTAAAGGGAGTACCATTGGCAATGACTACGTAACCAAGGTCAAGAGTATTAAAGAAATCATCTCCAGGTACCAAATTAACCGTAAGATCAAATCTTTAAAGCTCACTGATATAGATGTTAGTTTTAAGAATGACTTTGAGAAATACTGTCTTGCTGAAGAAGGTTATGCAATTAACTATTTTGAAAGAAACTTTAGGTTCATTAAAACCATCCTTTACCATGCTAAAAGCTTTGGCTACTCAATCTTTGCGGGTTTGTCAAATATTAAGGGGAAGAGCGAAAAGACATTATTTCAGGTGTTGTCTCCCGATGAATTGAATCGTATTTCCGAAGCTAGTTTCAGCGATGATCATCTGGAAACAGCGAAAGACTGGTTACTGATTAGTTGCTTCACAGCACAAAGGATTAGTGATTTTATGAGATTCAGCACAGATATGATCGTAGAAAAAGATAAAGATGGTAGTAAAAGATTGTTTATAGAATTTGTGCAGACAAAAACGAATAAACAGGTGCTAATACCATTGGACAGCAGGGTAGTGGATATTCTAAAAAGAAGGAATTGGTCCTTTCCTAGAAAAATGTCTGAATCTAAGTATAACGAACATATCAAAACGGTCTGTGATTACGTGGGAATCAATCAGGTAGTTGAAGGCAGTCTTTCACTGGCTGGAGGGGATAAGGTAGAAAATGGTCGAATAGTTAGAAGCCCGAAAAGATCCAAAAGAAAACCCAGGAAGGTTAAAGGTATGTACCCAAAACATTTATTAATCTCCAGCCATATCGGCAGGCGAACCTTTGCTACCAATAACTATGGTATCATTCCAACGCCTTACATTCTTGTTATGACGGGCCACCAAACGCCTCAAATGCTGATGAAATATATTGGAAAAATAGAGGAGCAACATTCAATTGAACTATCAAATTATATTAAATAAAAGACAAATAGAAAATATGAACGAAGAAATTATTGTAACCAATCACCACAGTCTCAGAAGTATTATTCGGGAAGTGGTTCAAGAGCAGCTAAAGGAGTTTGCGAACAATTTTATGAATATGATTAAGACAGAAGATAAAATTCTGAACAGGAATGAAGCCATGAGCTACCTAAAAGTGAGTAGCTCTACGCTGTCCAGGTGGACAAAGCAAGGCATAATTCCTTCACACGGATGTGGAGCACGGGTGTATTATAAATTATCCGAATTAGAAGCATCCTTAATTGCATTAAACTGTAGTTAGCACCAGATAGGATGTTCAGTACTCATGCTCCTCATTAGAGGAGTATGCCTTACTGATTTTGATCGAGGATAAAAAATCCCAACCATTTAGGGTGTAAGCAATTGATTTTCGTAAGAGATAGTTAATGATCAGGCCGTTTAATTAGTTAAATTTTAAACACTTAAAGGTCAATATCTGCTTCAGGATTTCAATAATTATTAGATTTAGTAAAAATATTTAGGATTGGTCTTATGTTAATTTTAATCTTTAGACAAATTTGAATTGACTTTTTTATGAATTGGATGTTATTTTTAAGGTAATTGATAGGTTAATGATGTATTATAAATATTTTAATTTCAGTCAGTATTCAGAGCACAAACGATCTCACTTTATATCAGCCCCAAAGATCTAGAGCTGCGGCCACCAATCTTAAAATTATTAGTTTTACGACAACTAAAATGAGATTAGATGTTTGCAGAACTACGGACCTTATTTTCCAGATCATTCCTAATTACCAACCTTAAGTATGAGGCTGGGTTTGATCATTTTTTTCGATCATATGTTCCAATTCAAATCCAGGAAAACCTGGATAATTATTTGCACGATGCTTTTCTCTCCAGTGTGAAAAGTAATTATCAAGCAATGCTCACCACTACTTCAGAATATGGTCTGAAGGCTTACACTAACTGGAAGCTAAGCTTTCCGCAACATCCACACATTTCAAATGTCTCTGATAGTTTAAACTTAAGTTTGCGGACTTATGAGAATGAGCTCACCTTATCTTTACTCAAAATGTTGGTTTTCCTTAAGCAAAACTTCTCGCCTGCTGAGACAGTTGCAAAACCCTTTCTTCTGCCTTTCATGACTGAAGCAGCATTAAATAAAAGATTTCCTACCCTAAGCAGCGATTTTAAGATCCAGTGGTATGAGCGGTATATAATCAATCTGGAGAAGCTTGTTATACTAAAGCTTTTACTTTCCTCCAGAACTGGAGCCATTTACAAAGAATTTAGTCACGATCTCTATTCCCCTTCAGAGGATGATAGCAATCTTGCCAAGCAAATAGGTTTTCTAAATAATAAGGTGAAAATAACCCTCAACGATCTTTATAACACAACTTCACTAATATATCAAACTAGATTAGCGGAATTAACGAGTCTTTTTTCAGCAATTGAAATTCCTGTAGACCAAGTTGAGGCCCTGAGTCTTGAGGAGGAATATAGTCTGACATTTTCTGCAAATACAGTTAGTTTTAAAGAAGATGATTGTCCTAAGATTTTTGCGGCTCTCTACCGATATTTTTCAGAGGATGAACAGCCTCAGTTACGAGATCTCATTTTCGGTTGCACTATTGAGCAGGGTCGGAAACTAATGTTTCAACAATCTGCAATCGTATTAGTCTATTTCTTTAAGAGACTATTTGAAGAGCATTCACTAATTGCTACCTCAAAGCAGGTTATGGGAAGATGGATCACTTCTAACTTTAAGTGCTTATACAATGGGCAGCCCATTGATATAAAAGAGGATACTATGAAAAAGTATCTGAAGCCTGACACTAAGCCACCCAAACTCGTGCTTTCCATAGATTAAACATACTTATTTAATCTTTTTTTATACCCCTTTTCCGAAGGGGTATTTTTATGGATTTTTCTCAGCCATACCTTTGTAGTGTTATTAGAGCAGACGATCATTGATAACGGAATTTAGAGAAGGTAATTAGTGTGAGATGAGCTATTTAGTTTCTCAGAATAACAGGAATTCCACCGATTAAAATAATATAATAATTAATAAAAAGTAAAATTTATGAAACAAAATGTACACGCTAAAAACATGCGAAATGATGGCAATTTCAGCCACCACATCCAAACAATGTCGATAAGACAGGCAGCTGAATTTTTAGGCTATTCAATTAAGACATTGTACAAAAAAAATTCCTTGAATGAAATTCCATATTACAACCCAACGGGTAAGAAAGTAATCTACTTGCGACATGAGCTTGTAGACTGGATAAAAAACGGATTTAAAATGGAAAATCATTTTACAAGGCAATATTTCGGAAGTTAGAATAACATGCTATTAAAAATCATCAACAATAAAAAAAAGAAAAAATGAGAACAAACAATTTAGAGGAAATGCAAAAGAAAGTTTCGGCACTTAGGAAACAAAGTAAAGGACGGACCGTAATCGACTTTCGGAAAGGGGTAGAGTACACTGATCTATACGTGCTGCTTGATAAAGGAAAGAAGGCGGATATAGAACCCGAGAAACTCTTAAAGATTGCAGCTGATACAATTTTATCCTTAAACGAAAATCTAGATCTTGAAAGTCTAATTTATAGCACGGGCCAACTCTGCAAATTCTACTTGCCACTTGATCAACATATGGATCTATTGAACGAAGTATGTAGTAAATCTTATTTAGATGGTCCGCAAGATCTTATTCCAAATAGTGTTGCACGATACGTTTTTCCGAACAGCGATGCACTGGACACTACAGACAAAATCCGATACATAATTAAGCGAAGGAAAAAGGATGGTGAAAGTCAACATGCAAAGATGAGATCATATTTTCATGCTCTTCTGGACTCACAATCTAAAAACTTGTACTCAATATCCAAAACAGATTTTATTACTGTAGGATTCGAACATACAGATGTTGAAAAATACTTCTCTTCTATATACACGAGCTTATCTAGAAAACGACAGAGCAAATGCTCTTTCCCATTAGCTAAAGATCTAGTAACGAGTTAAGTCCAGTATTATCACAAGCATCGTTAATTGCTCTTAAGTAATTAGCACGAGAACCTTTAAGTAGGCGTCCAACAGCTTTTGCTATCATTTTGAACTGTGGGAAAATTGATGCGGGGTTTCGTAGCCCAACCAAAATGGTAGAATCGATTTCTGACGCTTTATTCTAAGTGTTCTTTACTTCAAATTCTACCATTTTTTTTCGAAAAATTTCAGTGATGTTTCCTGCCATGAGGCGGGTTGCATATAATATTAATGTTTAAACACAAATTATTAAAGTCCAATAAATACCAAAATCGACTAAGAATCCCTAGAAGTTCTCAGTGAGTAACGGCAACCACCCATAGCTTGAGGAAGTATGGGAATGGTGCTCCAGATCGCAAGATCAGATTCATAACCTTCTACAATTCTTAGTGTTAATCAAAACACTATGCAAAAATCACGATTTAAAAACAATGAGAAGACAAGGGTACCGATGCACAAATTCATCTACCTACCAGTCATTATAACAGAATTTCTGGAGGAGAAAGTCAGCCAAAACCCACCGCCCTTCAAGATGAACATGCGGCTGGCGAAATTCTTCCTAAACCAAGTTTATTATAATGTAACCAAGGGCTGGGAGAATGAGACCTTTGACCTTTATGTACCGCTATGTGCAAACATACTGAGAAAGTATTATCAAAAATTCCATTTTTACTTTAATTATTTTATTGACAGCGGAATTCTTGAGCGTCTAAATTATCTCAACAAAGGTGGTAAGGGAACCTGTTACAGGTATAGATTTTCAGCCGATCTGAGATCTTTGTTAGAAACTGTGGAACGGTTTCCAGAGAATTCTGTGATAAATATGAGGGAATCTAAATTGCAAGATAAGCTTTATGTCGGACGAATGATTAGTAAGGATGTTCAGGCGCAATGTTCGCATCTGACAAAATGGCTTAATTCTCAGCTGCAAATTGATTGCGAAGCTGCCGCTAAGGTGATAGAATCTGGAAACAACAGTTCATTTAATAAACTGTCGACTAGTACCCGAATTTTACAAATTTCAGAGGGGTCTTTTTACGCAACCCGTAAGGCTACATCTGATAATCGTTTACATACTAATCTTACAAATTTATGTGCTGATTTCAGACCTTTTTTGAGCTACGCAGGCGAGGATTTGGTAAACTACGACATAAAGAACAGTCAGCCTTTCTTCCTGATTGCTATTGTAGAGTTACTAAAGGCTCAAATTCAAGGTGGGGCCTTTTCTGTTAATGATATAATTGATAAACACAGTGATAATAAAAGTTTAATAATTTATAATATTATAAATAAAATATATTCATCTAGATCTTTAATCCTGCTTAAGTTAGAGGAAAGCCTCTGTTCATCGCAGTTTAACGAGGAGTATAAGTTGCTGAAAAGATGGATATTAAAGGGGGAGTTTTATGAGGATTTAGGAGATGTTCTTTACCCAGGGCAGCCTCTCAACGGAAGCTGGGAGCGCAGATATAAAAAGATCATAGGTAAGAATGCGAACGGAAAGGATAAATGCACTACAGACTCAAAATTCTACGCACAAGATCAAAAGAGGAAGATGACTAAAGATGCCATCTTTGTAATCCTTTTTGGGAGTGTGGATAATGCTGGTGATGACATAAAGCTTTTTAATAAGCACTTCCCAGCTTTTGGGAGGTTCTTAAAGGATCTAAAGTCCGACAGCAGTAATCAACTCGCATTGATGCTTCAACAGGTAGAATCAACCTGTATAATTGACTTTGTTACCAAGGAGATTTCGAAAGAGCATCCAGATATGCCCATGTTTACCGTACATGACTCAATTGCCATTCCACGTTCCTGGAGTCACAAGGTAAACATGAAAGAGATGATAGAAAAGCACGTGATGGCTTTCACAGGAGTTAAGCCAAGTATAAAACAGGAGTACTACTGTCCAGACTGTATAGCTTCATAGAATGGTAAACGTATTAACATTTTATATCGAGCAGAATTTGATGGCGGTTTCAGCTGCCATCCATTCTGAACAGTTTGTCACGATTGAGTTGCTTTATCCTTTTAAAGCTATTACTGCCGACTACTACTGCGAGAATGGGGACTTTCTTTCTTCTGAAAACCTTCATAAGATCCACGAGTTCTCAGCGGAAATATGTAAGGCTTATCGGGACCTAATCGCCAATCGACAGTCCATCCTGGATTATGTAGAGCATGCAAAAGTGGCTTACCCTACTGAAACAGTCGAGATGGCCATCCATAGGTTTTTGAAGCTGCAATTTGAGTCAAATCTAAACCGAGATTTTTTCTCCTCTAATTCTTATGACCTCTTGTTCCAGAGTTACCTTCATACGCTTGATTCAAGGCGGTTTCAAGGTGAGTCTGAAAGACTATGCCATCCAGTAGATTTGCAGATCCAAAACGCCTTAAATGCAGTCCTGGACTCGAGCGTTAGTGATGTTGTCTTATTTCCCTACACAGCTAACAGTCCAATAGTTACTCTTGATCTTTCAACAGAGGAATTACCTGTTGAAAAACTTCTCCAAGAGTTAATTATGTCATCACCATTGTTTGGGGACGCAGAACAGGGCAAGGCGATTGTCGGAAGACTACTTGCTGAAAGATTCAACACATTCACAGATCAAAAGAAACTAAAACTCTTTATGATATGTAATGCGAAAAAGGACCTGTTCCTGTACAATAAACATCTGGCCAGCTGGTGGATTAACCGATATTAACTGTTGTGCAGTTTAAATTATTTCAGTAATAACAAATAAAAAATAATACGCTGCAAAACTTTTACAGTACCTCTGCAACATAAAACACAATTATGGAATATATTAAATTTAAAACTGAAGGATTCATAGTAGTGATCGAGAACGAGATCTATGGCGGGATGGTGGAAACTCGAATTGTTTACCCGTTTACTAGCAAGCATGCCCATTTCACTTTCGATGTGGAGTGTGATGCCGAGCGCACAGAGTACCTCATCGACCGCATGAGCTTTAACTTCAAGTTCTTCCGTGATATAATCTTCAGCTTCAATCACTACAAACGGGCAATTGCCGAATATAGGATCGAAAAGATTAAGGACATTGCCGAGCTAATGTCTGCGAACGAACGCAGCCTTTTTCTGGAGGCACTCGCAACGGACTATTTCCACAGAAACTATTTGGAAGTACCTACCAGACCGATTAAGATGGAATTATTTATAGCAATGCTGGAGCTGGACAATGTGGAGCGATTTAAGCTTCATTTCGCACCTGAAATGGATTTAGCGACACTCACCATCAAGAAGGATGTAAAAGTCCATAAATCGATTGCAAATGCGTTTTATAGGCAAGAACTGTTTGACTTCACGAAGCAGATAAATTAGGCAGTAAGGTTCACTCCAATTTCTATTTTGAATGCAATTTTTACGTTTTAGTTAAAACGTTAGTTGGACGTTCTTACTTTTCTAATTGTCATTTGAAGTTCGTCTTGTTCTGCATTATACTCATCAATTTTTCCATAGTTAGAATAAGGTGAGATATTAAAACCTTCTTCAATGTCATTATACCAAATTACTAGGTTGCCTGTAATTGCAACGGCCCAAAACCCTTTGCCTTCTTCCCCAAGTTCAACTTCTTGCCATTTTTCAGGGTTAATTGAAACCTCCTTCCACAGTTTAATTTCATCAGGTGACATTTTTGAAATGGCAAACTCAATTAATTCATTCAATTCCGAGAAAGTAATTGGTTTCCACATAATAGATTTGAGGCTTTTAACATACTCAGAACTCATTCCATTCCAATAACACTTGAGACAGCGTCCATTCGAAAAATAATGAGAGCAGTTTTTATAGTTATATAAATAACGAGAGCAGTCAGGACAGAATTCCTTCATTTCTGATGTACCAGCGTAATACTCACTTTCACATTTATCACATATTTTTATTTCCTGTATCATTTAATGCTTCACAACGATTGGGCGACTGGTGTTCGTGCGGGATTTCGGAGTACAAAACTGTCAATACACCACAAAAGTTGATGCGAGGTAGAATGGTTAATTAACCACTGAACCGCCACTTTTGCCAAACCGATGTTACTGCCTAGTGCTTCCTTATTGTCCATTAAATACTTTTTATTGCTCTTGCATATGCTTCAATGTCCATTGCAGGAACTGTTCCCAATTTTTGTAGGTTGATAAGCAGTTTTAAGAAAAAATAAATTAAGGTTTCTTCGTTCTGACTTGTCTCCAATGAATATGATGCTTCTTGATAAGTCAACGAATAAGAAGCTTTTTCTAGAACACACCCGATGTCAATTTGAGAATATTCATCTAATGAACTTACACAATTCTGAAACCCCTCTCCAAAAGTGTCTGCCCAACCCGATGCTAAAGTTAAAACTCCACCCATAATTCTAAAAGGAGGTTTTGGTTCTTGTATGTGTCCGCCAGCGTGAACAATTGGTGCAGATGTCCTATTAAGTAACCTGACACTTTTTATTTTTTCAGCAGCATACAAGAAATTAGCTTTGTCAAGTTCCTGTTTTACTTCAAAAACTGCATAAACACTTTCGGCAGGAATGTAAATTGCTCCATCTTGATTGAATACAAAAGGTGAATATTGCATAACATAAATACACTGTTATCTGTAGTTGCAATTCTATTCAATAAGCAAAGTGAATATCTACTTTTTTATTATTTTAGTTCTAAATGTTTGACTTTCATTAGTAACTTTTAAAAAATAGTTTCCGGCTTGTATATCTCCTAAATAAATTTTATAAGCATCACCATATCTATTTGGGTTCAAAAACTTTCTTATCAGTTTTCCATCTGTGCTATAAATCTCAATTAAAAAGATTTTTTTTGCTTTTGGGTGTTGTAAGTACAAATAATTATTAACCGGATTCGGATAAGTAATAATGTCATTATGAGACATTTCTGAAGTAGATAAAGCTGCAGAATCGAAATAATATCTTTTCATTATTAGCTTCCAATTCATTTGTGCACAATAAGAGTTTTCTACATTTTCTGCAATTACTATTTTTCCATCTTGAATATTAGCTTGCGATGTAGTTGCTAAAATAGTATATGCAGGAAATGATATAGATCCTTGATTATTATATGAGGAGTCTAAATTTCCGTCCAAATTGTATCTTGTTAAAGAATATCCACTACCGTTGTATGATGAACCATTAAAAAGGTATAATTTATTATCGAAAATGAAAGTACTAGAAAAAAAACTTGGAGTGACTTTAATACCATTTGAAAAACTTGTTGATAGCTGTCCTGTATCAGTCAATTTTTCCATCCGTAATTGTGACGCTCTACTTATAATTATTATCCCATTATCATTAGTTGTATGTGCATTAATAGGATAATACTCGGATTGAGAAGATGGAAGTAAATAAGTCGAGTTATAAATGCCATTATTGGCAAAAGTAGTAATTAAATTACCATTCTGGTCAGTTTTAATAACAATCACATGATAGTTGGATGAGGAATTTATATTCTGAATTCTGCCAACAAAATAATAGTTTCCACTACTGTCCATAATAATTTGCTCAATAAAGCAATTGTTTAATTGCGGAAAACTTATAGTCCCACTAACTCCAAAAGAAGTATTAATTGTTCCATTGGAATTTATTTTATCAATTACTGGATAAGGGTTTTGAGGACCTCGTCTTACAACAATAATATCATCTGTTGGTGTTTCTGCATACATAAAAAAATTAGAATTGGGCACTGCATATGAAAAATTAGGATCAATTAAACCATTTTCATCAATTTTTTTTAGCATAGCTCCACTTCTATAATAATAATTATTGGAATTTTGTAATTTTTGAATATCATAAGGTTGAGCATTTGATAAGCTTTGAGCACCATTCACTCCAAAAGTAGAATCAGGAGTTCCATCCAAATTAAATCTCACGAAAAAATATTCATAGCTACTATTATTGGTGCACCCCCATGTTGAACGACCTGCGGAAATGATCTTATTTGTAGGTGTAATTTGCATACCATAATTATAATATCCTTTACTTGGAGCTGAATATAAATATTCTGTCATACCATTTATTCCGAAAGAAGTATCTAAACTGCCGAGATTTTGAGCTTGAAAATTTAATGTTATTAAACACAACAAAAAGTATAATTTTTTCATTTTAAATTTTTTACAAATGTAAGGAAGTATTATTTTATAATTTTAATTTAAGTGATTTTGTGTTTACTTCTTTTGCAATTACAGATAACTTGTATATATGTATTACAAAAGCATACATATACACCCCAAATGGGGTAGATATGTATCACAAACATCATACTTATACAAAATCGAATATACTTAAATAGGGGCACACATCAGCAAAATACTGGCTTTGGTGCAAAGACTTAAAATCCGCTCAGGTATTCTTAATGATCAGTTTTGAAATAGAGGTACGATCAGGGGGTAAGCCATTCCTCCGAAACCGCAAAGTACCTAATGAAAAGTCCCCTTATGAATTACATCTATCCCTTTCTTATGCTATAGATCCTAATCATACGGTTATCGGAATATAACTGATTGCATAACAATGATTTGTCTCCACCAGTTGTCCAGTAAAAACTGCCAGTTTTTGATCTAGGGAAGAGCAATGATATAGTGGAAGCACTATTCTATAGTTTGTGGGTTTTTGATCTACACCATCGTACCGTACTTATCCAATGAGTTAACTTAACGATTATAAGGCAGTAGACGATTAATGTTTATAATTGGTGTATTTTCAGTAAGGTTGAACTATTTAGGTGGAAGACCCCAGCGTGGCCTGCTTCTGCAATGGTCGCTTTACTCTGAAAATTATCAAAGGACAAATAGAACTTGACTTACAGTCCTCAGCCACCAGGTCATCCAGGAGAGATTGCTTTGCATGAAATTTGCAGCTCAATAAATTTTCGAAAAGCTCCCGAAGGTTACGTTCAGCCAGCTCATTTTGTGACCTGCGGAGAAAAATACTCCAGGAGCAGCTAATGCTTAGTTAAACCAGAAGTCTTTCTATAGGTCGTTATTCGGATCCTGTTTTTCAGCGAGTTCTTTTTGTTCCTTTGCCACTTCTTCAACCCAATCTTGTTTATCTTTATTATTTATTGCTAAGTCATAGTATTTTATTGCATCTTGAAATTTATTTGTCCTTCTGTTCATTTCTGCGATTAGATAATCAATGCTTGCAATTGAGCTTAATTCGTACTCTCTATTCGCAAGGGCTTGTACAAGATTATTTCTAACTTTTTCTTGAAGATTTATTCTCAGTTCACTTTTTGACATGTCAGTTCTCAAAAAATAAGAACCAGTTAAATAAATAAAACCTATTTCTTTGTTCTGTTTCTTAAGCAACTCTTTTATTTCTGCTGCAATGATGCATTGTTCAACTTCATCTTTTTTGGAATTTTTGATTGTGCTTAGATAATTTTTAAGTAAATACTTCTGCTCTCTTGTATATTTCTCTTTAAAATCTGATAAATAACCCGAGAAAGAACATTTTGGGCAAGTATTAATTAATTCTTCATAATAAGTTCCAATTGCTCCAACTTTTTGAAAGTCTTTATAGGAACCATGCGTTGACATACTCATTGTAACACAAAAAGTAACTTTATATCCATCAATCGGGCATTTAACAGTTTCGTTTGCACAGGTATGTGCAGAAATAAAATTAATTAGTAAGAAGGAAAATATTACTAAGATTTTTTTCATTGTATGGTTTTCTTGTTTGTGAATAAAATTCTGACTAACGGTGGGGTAAATCTGTTTTAGCACAAAAGTTCAATAGAATTACTGCTGTTGAACCTTGTACAAATGTTCGATGGAAGCACTTCAGCCGCTAAATTGCCAAACCGATGTTACCAGCTGCCCTTCTTTCTATATCGTGTCGTATGGTCGTTATTTCTTCGTCTTTTTAGTTGTCGAGACAAGTTTAAGTGAGTTGATGTAGTCGGTGTCGAACTCAATTACTCTAATGTCCCCAGTTCTAAATTTCATTTGTCCTTCCCATTTACCTTTTGGGTTTAAGTCGTCCATTACGAGTTCTTTTTTGTCAATGGATTTTAGTCGTCCTAAATAACAAGCGGTCTCTGATTTTGTATAAACCTGAAAAACACCAAAATTGTCGGTTAAATATTTTAGAATAGTTTCAAGGTCTGTAAGCGGAATAATGTCTTTTTCCGTTGGTTGAAGTCCTTTTAAGTTAATTACTTTCTCTCTCCATTTTTCATCTGTGTCCCTACGAAAACCCTCAGTATTTTTATGTCTGATAATAATGTAGCCGTCAATTATGTAGTCAACAGGATTATATTTCATTAAAGTCCAGTCGTCATTGTAGTCTAAAACGTAACCATAAATGGGAGTTTTTCTGTCCGTGAATTTTACAGAAACTAATTGTCCAATGTGTTTTTTCTTCTTCACTTATATTGTCCTTTTGTCGTCTTTTAGGGTTGCAGCTAACGTTTTGCAGCTACCCGAAGGGCGGGACTTTTACCACAAAACTTGATTTGAAAAACTAATGTTTCATTAACAACAAAACTGTCTTTGGAACACGAAACCCCGCCTTTTGGTAGGTGCTGTTAGCGGTTCGGGCTTCTTTCATTCGTCTGTCTTTTTGGTTAATAATGCTATTTCCATAACTCGTCTGTAAAAGTCTTCAAACTCGTCCTTTTTATATTTTGCCCGCATTGCTTTCAGAACGTCCGAAGCGCCAAATCCACCCCATTCCCATAGCATAGTGTCAAAATTGTATTTAAGCATTTGAATTCCAGCTTCTGCTCTTATAGATTTCACCTGGTCTGTTGTCAGCCCGTAACTTTCTAAAAGTTTTGTTAGTCTTTGGTCTGTTTCTGTTGTAAACTCTGTGTCCAAAAACGGTTCAAGTATCCAATCCCAAATCCAAGAACGCTCAATTGTCTTAATATTATTCTTTGTCGCAAACTCTTGAAGTTCAACTTTCTTTTCAGACGTTAAGAAAATTAGTTCGTTACCAACTCTAAATGTCGGTGGATATGATTGAAAGTCTATGTCGTCAATTTGGTCTGTCTTAAAAATTGTTTGTCCATAAGCAATTGAGGGTTCAAATGGATAATTTTCAATTTTTAAAAAGTCGTCTCCGATTGTTAGTTGACCCATAGAAACGAGCAGTTCTGACACTTCTTTCTTTGAAGTGCTAAACATTGTCCAACTGTCACTTGGTTTTTTATTTGCTTTGAAAAGTCGTTTTATGAATTCCATTCGTTTCTATTTCGGTGTCGTGTTTTAGCCTGACCGCTAACGTTTTGGGGCTTTGCGATGGTGGGGCAATCGAAGCACAAAACTGTCAACCAGCACTGAACTTGAGTAGAAGCACAAAGCTCCAAGTTTGCACGTCACCCCGCCTGACGCAAAACCCGTGTTAGGGGCTGGCCTTCTTAATCTAAACTTGCCATTGGAACTGCACATACTTTCTTGGTTATTAGTCCTGTCATTAAATATAAAAATTGTTTCGGTGTCGAATTCATTGTTTCTGAAATTACGGCTTTGTAATCACCTTCTAAAATTTCTTCATTTAACGAAGGTCTGTAACGGGCAACTGAACCGATATAAAACATTAAAGCATAACTATAAATCAAAGAGTCATATTTGTCGGGTTGTAAGTCCAAGTAATACTTAAATCCCATACGAGTAAGCATTGTCCTAATATTTATTTCTTTAATCTCTTTGCATAATTCTTGATAGTTCGAACACCAGCTTTGGTCAGATTCGTGTGTAAGATTTCTGATTTGTTTAGAAATATATGTTTCTTGCTCATTTACATCTTCTGCTTTTTCAAGTCGATTGTTCAAAACTCCTGAGTCAAATTTTTCTACACGATAATTGTTTTTATGTTTTTTCTCGAAGCAAAGTCTGTAACTCAGTTTACTCCACTTTTTTTCGTTTGATATGAATTCAATTTTTACAGGGAGAAATTTTCGTTTGGTTTTGTTTAATAGACCAAGATTGAATGTCATTTCGTGTATTTCAGGTAAGTTACTTACCATATCCTTTAAAGCTATTTTGTCACTTGGATTTACTGTATAGCCTAATTCTTTAGCAAACGAGTGAAAAATATTTATCCCACCATTTGCTGCATTTTTTGATATTGTTAGTTGGTCAGTATCTGCTGAATTCAAACTTAGTCCGTGAAATTCTGTATTTGTCTCAAGGTCATAGCCACGAATTAAAAGAAATGCCTTTGTAATATTAAGAATTGAGTAATAGGTTAGAGTTCCTCTGGTTGGCAATTGAATATTTTCAGCACTTTTCAAAAAGCTTTCAGCTAATGTCACAAAGTATAATGCTTTTTTTAGTCTATCCTTAATCGGTCCGTTTTTTTCTGTTCGGTTTTTTATTTTGTCGTGTTCGTTTTTAATGAATGCTTTCAGATAGCTCCAAGGGTCTGAAGTTAAAACATATGAGTCTCCAGGCTCATTTCCAAATGGGAAATAATGAACCGAGTTGAATTTTCTTTTTGCTTGAACAAATTTTGCTTTTGGTCTACTCATTATGTCTTGTTATGTGTCTTAATAGGCTTGCCACTAACGGTCAAGTATAAGCGTAGTGCGGGATTTCGGAGCAATTCACTGTCCGCCCACCACAAAGTTTCTTAGGAGCAAAAATGCTCAAATTTAGCAGTTCAGCCCGCATTACGCTTATACAATGTTGGCGGTAGTTTTTTTTATTCAATTCTCCTTAATACCCCCTTTAATTTTGCTTCAACTCCAAGATTATCAAAAAGTTTTTCAGTCAATGTTAATGTCTTCTTGAAAGCTGTTTTAATATCTGTCGGATCTAATTCTGATGTTGTCTCCTGAAATAACGAATACCAATCTGGGTCTATGTCTTTTTCCAAGCTTTTTGTTGGACTTTCCCAATGTTTGGTTTGGTATGTTTCAATTCTTATTAACCAAAGTAAATATTTTTGAACATTTGATAAGCTTTGGTAAGCGTGAGCAAATTCCTGTCGTTTAATTAAGTTGCTTGTTGTAAGTAAAACATTCAACAATGATTGGCTCAACCACAGGATATTTTCATTTGTTGTTCGATCAGGTACTTTAGTTTTTATTTCTTTGAGCGTGTTAGTCAATAAATCTTCTTTATCTACTAAAATCATCTTGTCAAAGTCGCTAAACTCTACCAAACCGTCCCACGATTTGATAACTTCCATTTGGTCGTTTGTCAAAAAATGAAACTCCCCCCTTATCATATTTTCAAAAATGGCAACTTCACTTCCATACTCGTTGGTAAAATATAATGCCAAAGGATGAATTTGGCTTACCCAATTTTCAGCGGAAAAATTTTCTTTATCCTTCAAGAAGATGTAGAATTCAATATCTGAATATTTGTCCCCTTCATTTTTGGTAAATGACCCGTACATAAATACGGCAGAAATATTTTTATCATTTTGAGCTATTGACTTTGTTTTGTCAATCATTTGTAACTGTGTCATTTTCTAATTTTTTAATATTAACAATCGCCCTTTCTACTTTGCGTATTAAAGGATATTTCAATTCTTATTCTATCTTACAGTTACTTATAGCTTCATTTTCTTGAATGTTTTTCGTTGTTAATTGTTTCTTCAAATTACCGCCAACTCTCAAATATACGCAATAGGTTTAAAACCAAGGTGTAGTTTTATTTGTATTTATATTACTGAATCACAATATTATATCCAGTTGAAAGCGTTTGTAAATATTTGCAATTAATGCGTATTTTATATATCTGTTCTTAAAATAACTAAACTTAAAATAACTATAAGACAGAAGATTGTATTAACAATTGAATGTGACCAGATTCGAGGTTATTAAATTAAACAATTTTCTATATTTGATCTAATAAAGATACAATATGTGTAACCGTGTGGACAACGAAGGGATTTCCATTGAAGAAGTTTCAGAAAGATTAAAAGCCCAGATAGTTGAGGGAAACTATCAGTTTGCTAAAGAAGTAAATGCATTTGAAAGGCCTGCGTTACCCATTGTCCTGGATCACCAGGGCAGGAAGATCACTCATGGTACTTGGGGACTTAAGAAGGAAATTCCCAAAGATAAGCCTGCTCAGGGAATAAATCTTACTGCGGAAAAAACTCATACCTTTTATAGGAATTATGAGCATAACAGGTGTGTGATTCCAGTCAGTGGTTTTTATGATTGGATGCACGTCAGTAACCCAGGAAAAAAGACTCCTATTAAAGTCAAGCATAGAATGCACTGGAAAGATGCAAATCAGTTCTATTTAACAGGCTTCTTTGATGTCTGGAACAACAGGGACCTTCACCACCTCGGCTAATCAACTTATGTCAGTAATACACAATTCCAAGCTGAGAATGCCTATTTATCCAATGGCAGACAAATTCTTAAATGAACCAATTGAATCTTTAACCTTTCCAGCTTTTTAGCCTTCTTTGATTGCGGTGAACTCGAAGCCTGAGATGATGACTATGACGTTGTTTTAGTTGATGTTGTGCGAGAACTCCGATATTGAATTATATATAGATAGGATACCCATATACGATACACCCCCAATACCTATAGCAATCTTTCTCTGTGCCCCTCACATCTAGGAATTATAAAACCTCCACAGATTATTAAGATAGCCTTTCGAACTTTTTTGAAGATCTATCATAAATGCAGTATTGGGACGATAGTGAACTGGAGTTATCTGCTTGACCGATGACTAAAAGTTGCATCAAGTATCTTTTGGTTTATATGTATCGGCAGGTAACCCATATCCAGAACAGTCCCCCCTCCATTTCGGTATTTTCGGAGTACCCCCGTATCCCCAAATTTCAAAGATCCCTCACACGATTACTGAACCACCTACTGAGAGTTTTTGCAATTTATAATTTAGTGGGGAGGAGGGATCAAGCACAAAAGTTGGGGGGAAATATGATTAAGCTTTAATTTTGTGGGATGTTAAACAGCTACGAGATTTTAAAGTTATTACTGCCGGAATTTTTGGTGGAGTATTTTGATATTACAAA